>JANQOZ010000091.1 GCA_028285525.1 Lysobacterales bacterium | reverse complement strand
GGAGGCGGGGTCCAGCGATCGCCGCCTCGGGCTCGCGCTCGAGCGGAGTCGCAGCGAAATCCGGGTAGACGGGGCGGCCGGGAACAGCGCTGACCTGGTAGCAGCGCTCCCGGTCCAATTGATCGATCCACAGATTCACGAGCTTATTCAGGGAGGTCCGGGGGAGCGCCGACGCTTTCTGGACTGGGGCGTGTTCCACGTGAAACACGAGTTTCGGGCAGCCTGGCCGCGGTTTCGCCGGGCGCTTGCGCAGCGGAATGCGGCCCTGAGACAGGGTCTTCCGGCCGAAGCTGTCGGTGCCTGGGATAAAGATTTGCTCGTTGCGGCCAACGCGGTTGATGCCAGCCGCCGCGCCTATCTCGATGCAGCAGGGCCGGTACTCTCGGCAACAGCAGAACGTCTGCTAGATCTGCCGGCCGGTTTCGAGCTTCGGAGCGGCTGGCCGCGGGACAAGGCGCTGGATGAGGCTTTGCGCGATAGCCTGGAGCGAGACCGGGCGATGGGTAGCACCCAGGTTGGGCCACACCGGGCCGAGTTGCTGGTCTCCATAGACGCTCACCCCGCCCGGCACAGGCTTTCGCGCGGGCAGCAGAAACTTTGCGCCGCGGCCCTGGTCCTCGGCCAGGGTCGATACGTCAATCAGGCGATGAATCGAGAACTGGCGCTGTTGGTCGATGAGCCGGCGGCCGAGCTCGATGCGGAACACCTGGCACGGCTTTTTGCTGCCATCCGGGCGCTGGGCGCCCAGGTTTTCATCACGGCCCTGGATCCGCAGGCGCTGGGCATTTCCGGACAGCCACGAGTGTTTCACGTGGAACGTGGCGAGGTAGGGATTCTGGTATAATTTGCCGGCTAAGTTGCGGGGTGATTTATGGCCGGCGAAAAGCGCTACGATTCCAGTAATATCAAGGTCTTAAAGGGCCTTGAAGCGGTGCGCAAAAGGCCCGGTATGTATATCGGGGATACCGATGACGGCACCGGTCTCCACCACATGGTTTTCGAGGTGGTGGACAACTCCATCGACGAAGCGCTGGCAGGCTTCTGCTCGTCCATCCAGGTCACGATTCACTCGGATGAATCGGTCACCGTCAGCGACGATGGCCGGGGCATTCCTGTAGAGGAGCATGCGGAAGAAGGCCGCTCTGCGGCAGAGGTCATCATGACCGTGCTGCATGCGGGCGGGAAGTTCGACGACAACTCCTACAAGGTATCCGGTGGTCTGCACGGCGTCGGTGTCTCCGTCGTCAATGCGCTATCCGAGGAGCTGGTCCTCACCATTCACCGTGACGGCAAGCGCTACGAGCAGACCTACCGGCTCGGCGAGCCGCAGGGCCCGCTCACGGAGGCCGGCGACAGCGAGCGCACCGGCACGACGGTACATTTTCGGCCTAGTGCCAGTATTTTCAACAACATAGAGTTTCACTACGACATCCTGGCCAAGCGCCTGCGCGAGCTGTCGTTCCTGAACTCGGGCGTGCGCATCCACCTGCGTGACGAGCGTGACGGCAAGGAAGATCTGTTCGAGTTCGAAGGCGGTATCCGGGCATTCGTCGAGCACCTGAACCGCAACAAGACGCCGATACACCACAGTGTGCTGCACTTCAGCAAAGAGCAGGACGGAATCGTCGTAGAAACGTCCCTGCAATGGAACGATGGCTATCAGGAGAATATGTTCTGCTTTACGAACAATATTCCCCAAAAGGACGGCGGCACCCACCTGGCCGGTTTCCGAGCCGCCCTGACGCGGACGCTGAACGGCTACATGGAACGTGAGCGAAACGGCGGGCGTAAGGAAAAAGTCAGCACCTCCGGTGACGACGCACGCGAAGGGCTGACGGCCGTGCTGTCGGTCAAGGTTCCCGATCCGAAATTCTCCTCGCAGACCAAAGACAAACTGGTTTCCTCCGAAGTCAAAGGCGTAGTCGAAGCCGCGGTCGCCGATCATCTCGCGGACTTCCTGATGGAAAATCCACAGGAAGCGAAAACCATAGTCGCGAAAATCGTCGATGCCGCGCGCGC
>JANQOZ010000100.1 GCA_028285525.1 Lysobacterales bacterium | reverse complement strand
ATCAGTTTGAGACCGACATGAAGCGCCTGGCCGATCCGGCGACCGGGACCGAGACCGCGGAGGCGTTGATCTCCCGCCTGCCCGCCAGCGTTTGGCTGGCGTACAGCGTGCACGGCAACGAAATATCGCCGACCGATGCGGCGATGATGACCGCCTACCACCTGCTGGCCGCCCAGGAAGATCCGGTGGTCGATCAGATTCTGGCGGAGACGATCGTGTGGCTGACGCCGGTGCAGAATCCCGACGGCCGTGAGCGCTTTCTGTTCGCTTTCGATCAGACGCTGGGGCTGGAGCCCGACACGGATCGGCAGTCGGCGCAGCACGATGAGCCCTGGCCCGGCGGCCGAACCAATCACTACCTGTTCGATCTCAACCGGGACTGGCTGGCCCTGACCCAACCCGAGACCCGCGGCCACGTTGCCGCGCTGCGTCGCTGGCTGCCGCTGGTGTTTGTTGACCTGCACGAGATGGGACCCGATTCCACGTACTACTTCGCCCCGGAGGCGGTTCCCTACAATCCCCATCTGGCCAGCGACCAGCGGGCCAATCTGGCGCTTTTCGGCCGCAACAACGCACGCTGGTTCGACCGCTTCGGCATCCACTACTTCACGCGGGAGGTGTTCGACGCCTTTTACCCCGGCTATGGCGCCTCCTGGCCGGCTTACTTCGGTGCCGTCGCCATGACCTACGAACAGGCGTCTGTCGGTGGCCTGGCGATCCGCCGCCGCAACGGCACCACCCTGACCTACGCCGACAGCGTCCGTAATCACTTCGTCACGTCGGTATCGACCGCTCAGGCAACGGCGATCCATCGTGAAAAGCTGCTGCGGGACTTCCGGCGCTACCAGCTCAGCGCGGTCGCTGAGGGTGAGCGCGGCATTCGCGAATACCTGATCAGCAGCGCCGGCGACGCGTCAGCAGCGGACAAGCTGGCCGGCGTGCTGACGCAGCAGGGGGTGAAAGTGCGTCGGGCGGTCGAACCCTTCAGCGCCTGTGGCGAAGACTATCCGGTCGGCAGCTACGCCGTTTCGCTGGCCCAGCCGGCCAAGCGGCTTATTCGGACCCTCCTCGACCCACAGGTCAACATGGATCCCGGTTTCCTGGAGGAACAGGAGCGTCGGCGCAGCAAGGACCTGCGCGACCAGATCTATGACGTCACCAGCTGGTCCCTGCCGCTGATGTACAACGTGACCACCCGGTCTTGCCAGCGGGCGGTGAAGGGGTCCTTCGAACCCGCCGGGCCGGAGTGGGTTCGACCCGGAACGCTCGAGAACGCCGGCGCCTCGGTGGCGTATCTCGCCCCGTGGGGAAGCCGCGCGGCGGTGAGGCTGCTGGCCGCCGCGCTGCGTGACGGTATTCGGGTCCGGGGCAGCGACCAGCCGTTCACGCAGAGCGGGACCCGCTACCCGGCCGGCACGCTCATCATGCCGGTTGCCGGCAATCCGGTTGATCTCGGCGCTCGTCTTGCGACGATGGCCAGACGCAGCGGCGCCAGCGTGATCGGCGTCTCCGACAGCTGGGTTGACGAGGGCCCGAACTTCGGCAGCGGCAACGTCACGGATCTGCCGGCACCGCGGGTCGCCCTGGCGTGGGACGAACCGACGCGCTCTTACTCTGCCGGCGCCGCTCGTTTTGTCATCGAGCGCCAGTTTGGGTACCCGGTGACGCCGATCCGCAGCGATCGCCTGCCGCGGGCCGACCTGTCGGGCTACGACGTGCTGATTCTTCCGGAAACCTACGCGCCTTATGGCGGCGGACTGAACGAAGCCCTGGAAGAGTGGGTGCGCGATGGCGGCACCGTCATTGCCCTCGGTAACGCGCTGGATGCCGTAACGCAGGGCAAGAAGCCGCTGCTTCCGCTCAGTCGCGAATACGACCACCGGAGTCCGCTGCCTGCCGGCGGCAACGGCAATGAAGAAAACCTGAGCCCGGTTCCGGGAACGATGCTGACCGATGATCGGGCCTACCAGGCGGCGATCGCGGCGCCGGAACAGTCGCCGGACTTTGTGCCCGGCGTGCTGCTCAGCGCGCAGGTGGAGAGCGAACACTGGCTGGCGGCCGGGGTGGCGCCAACGCTGAACGTCCTGCTCCGCGGCAATCGCATCTACGCCCCGCTGCGCCGCGACCAGGGCACCACCGTGGCCCGCTTTGGCGACCCCGATTCGCTGCTGGTCAGCGGCTATCTGTGGCAGGAAAACCGCGAGCAGCTCGCGTACAAGCCTTTTGTGGTGACCAGCCGCGTCGGGCGCGGTCTGGTGATCGGCTTCACGGCGGACCCCAACGTGCGGGCTTACCTGGACGGCCTCAACGTGCTGTTCATGAATGCCGTGCTGCGCAGCGCCGGGCACAGCGCGCGGCTCCGCTGAGACATTAGCGGAGGCGCCTGCGTCTCAGGAGTTATCAAGAGCACGGAAGCAGCGTTATGAAGGCAGCAACCCCACGGACGGCGGTTGGACAACGGGCAAGGATCCTCCTCTCGGGCGCAGCGCTGCTGCTGTGCGGCGCCGGCGCGTACGCCGGAACGCCGGCCGTCCCCTGCAGCCCCGGCACCGCGCCGGCATCGCTTGAGGCCGGTGATCTGGGTCCGGCACCGGCCGGCAATTTCACCGAGCTCTGCTTTTCCGTCGTCAACGATCAACCGCGCAACCGCGACGAAATCGCATACTCCAGCCTGGCGCTGCCGGTCGGCTCCGGGCTGACCGACACCGGCCGGCTGGCCGTGACGGCCGGCGGCCGGCTGGTCGCGGCGCAGTTTTCCGTTTTGTCCCGCTGGGGCGGCCCGCTGGCCGACGACACGCTGCCCATCCGCTGGCTGCAGGTCTCGCTGCCGACGCAGCCGGCCTCCGGGGCTCAGGCCGATTTCCAGCTTCGGATTTACGACCAGGCGCCGGTGACGCCCGATCCGCTGGCGGTCACGCTCACCGAAGACAACGGGCGTTGGCAGATCGACACGGGCGTCGCGCGTTTCTCCGTCGACCCGGACGATCCCGCCCTCCTGCGCGAGTTCCGGGCGGTGGCCGCCGGCGGCGCTGAGGTCCTGCTGGTGCGCGCGGCTCCCGAAGCCGGCCCCCGCCTGGTGTTCCTCAACGACCAGGACCAGCCGGTGGCGCTCGGCGCCCAGCCCTTCACTGCCGCGCCCGCGCCGGGCGAGCTGTTTGCCGACGGCTTTGAAGAACGTTCGGGCGGTGGGCCCGGCCAGCCGAGCGTGGCCGCCGCCGTGGTCGACCCCGGCAGCTTTGAGATCGTCGAAGCCGGCCCCGTACGAGTGACAGTGGCCGCGCGCGGACACTTCGTCGATCCCGCCGGGAGCAGCCTGTGCCGGCCTGGCAACACGGCGCCCTACGAGAGCCTCGGCTACAGCGTCGCCATGAGCTTTTTCCGCAATCGCCGGGACGTCGCGCTCGAGTTTGAGTTTCGCAACGAGTGCAGCGACGCCCAGTCAGGCCCGTGGACCGACCAGACGCGCCGGGTCAGCGAGGTCAGCTGGCAGTTTCCGCTGGCGACCGCGGGCGCGCAGACGGCGAGCTTTGGCAACGGGCTGAATCTCGGCAGCGGCGCGGCGAGCGTGGCCCAGCTGCGCGGCGACTTCAACGGCGGCAGCTGGCAGCGGCGAGCAACGATCAGCCGCAACGGCGCGACGGTGACCGAAGCTGCGTTTTTTGACCGGCCGCTGGTGGCCCAGGTGTCGAACGACTGGCTGCTGGGACTGACCGCTGCGTGGCTGCGGTTCCGCGAGCCCCAGGCGCTTGAGGTGACGATCGGGGGAATCCGCTTCAACGCGGTCCACGGCGACCTGACGGTGGGTGAAGGCAAAGGCATCTGGAACCACGCGCTGCTGACCGCACGTGCTCGCTCCGCCGAGCCGCTCGACGCGCAGCTCGGGGCGCTGCGCCTGCGTCAGCTCGATTTTCTGGAACGCGGCCTGCTGCCGCGGCTGCGGCTGGACCAGCTCAACGCCGCCGGCCTGTTCCCGTCGCTGGGCACCGAGGCCACGTCGGCCATCAAGACCGAATACCTCGCCTGGATGAACCTGCTCCACGACGAGACGGTCGCACCCGGCGGTCAGCACGAGCGCAACGCAACCTTCGGCTCCCAGCTCTGGCCCGACACCGGTTCGTCCGACCCGTTCAACGTGGACGCGGGAGCGCCGAACAACGTCAGCTCGGGCATGAACTACTGGGACCCGGCCGGTAACGAGCTGTTGGAGTATCTGCGCAGCGGCGAGCCTCGCTGGGCCTGGGACTTCGCGCTAGCCGGCTACCGCACGCAGCTGCACGCCGCCTACCTGAACACCGGCAACGCCAGCCACGGGAACCGCGCGGGCCTGGCGGTGACGTCCGGCGGGCCGGGCTGCGAGCTTTTCCAACCACCTTGCGCCACCGACGGCAGCGGCGGCGGCCAGTGGCACCGGTCGGCGTTTGGCTCTGACGACTACAGCTACGCCATGAGCGCTGAGCTCGGCTACGCGCTGCGCCCCACCCTCGGGCTGCGGGAACGATTCGCTCAGGCCGGTCGAACCGTGGTCGGCCGCTATGATCCGGCGATCCCGGAGGGCAACCGCGAGGCTTTCGTCAACGCGATCAACATCACCCGCCAGGTGATCCAGCACCTCGAGATGCTGGCCAACTGTGCGGAGTTTGTGCCGGGCTCCGACGGAGTGAGCTGCGACCTGCGGCTGCGCGAAATCGTGGGAGAACTGGCGCGAGACAACCTGGCGGCCGGCATCCTGTGCCAGGGTGAGGTGAATTTCGGCAGCGGCCTGAACGGCGATATTCCGGGGCCGCCAGCCGCCCTGCCCGATCGGTGTTTCACCCCTCAGCAGTTCATGCAGAACGCGCTGATGCTCCCGTTTTTCCACCGGTATCACTCGAACTATGGCGACCCACCGCAGGGTTCGATCGCGCGTGCGCTGAGCCAGGCGCCCCGCGTGCTTTACGACCAGGGCCTGGCGCAGAACCCGGGCGGCGCCCTCGATACAGCGGGTGACTGGGCGGCGGCGCTGGACTGCCAGCTCAGCGCCGACGGGCGCTCGGTGGTGGCCTGTCAGGCGTCCCCCGACTCCGACCTGATGACGGCGATGTCGGCGCACACCAAGCCCCATACGGCGGCCATGCTGCTGCTGGGCCACGAGGTTGATCCCGGCGTAGACCTCTGCGGCGTCGCGCGCGCAGCGCTGGACACCCCGGGCTTCGGCGGCCTGCCGACCGACGCCAACGCCGGCTGGAACGGCGTCGGGCATTTCAATCAGGCGGGATGGTGGAAAGGCAGCTCACAGATGATGCAGTCGATGATTTTTGCGGTTGGAATCTACGACACCTGCCCCTGAGCCGCGCCGAAACGCTTGTGATCGGGTGACGTTTCGAGCGGAGTTTCGTGCGCCCGGAGCCGTGTAGGACAGTATTCCCGAGAGCGAAGCTTTTCTGTCATGCTTATAATTACGCCTCCAGCAAGGAGACAACCGCCGGTTTGCGGACGTGAAAGGAATCGTGATTTTTCTCGTTTTGCTGCTCGGGGCCTGGATGGCCGGCGCCGAGTACGTCTGGCTGTGCAAGGTGAAAAACCATTGCGATGGAACGCCGCTCTCCGCGCAAGCCCCGACGCTGGCGGAACGTTCGGCGACCGATTCAGCCGGAACCACGACCGGCACTGAGGTCTCCGCGCCGCAACCCGAACCGCAGCCGACCCCTGCCGCCAACGCGCCTGTCGGCGATGCGCTGACCGCTTCCTCTACCGAGCCAACCCGTCCGGTTGGAGCGCCTTCAGCGGCGCCGCGCGTTGCGCCGCAGGCAGCACCCACGGTGATCGACCTCGCAGGCGGCGCCTCTCTGACTACACGACCGCTCGGCTTTGAGCCCGATGCATGGCAGATCAGCGACGCTGCGGGCGGCGCAGAATATGTTGGCGAGCTGGCCGAATTCCTGACCAGCTCACCGGCAATCGACGTGACGGTGAGCGGTGAGTACTTTGTGTTTGAGTCAACGCCGGCCATCTCGGACAATCTCGGCGAGGCGAGAGCCGCTGCGCTGAAGACTGCTCTGACCGACGCCGGCGTCGCCGCATCGCGGATTACGGTCGATTCGGCGCTGCTGATGGACCGGAGCAAAAAGCCGGGCTTTACCGTTGCCGCCGAGGATTTCAGCGACCTCGTCGCCAGCCGGACCGTCTTTTTTGAACCCGCTGCGATCACCGCCAGCGCGGGCCCGGAGCTTCGCGGCTACGCCCGAGAGGTGAACCGATTCCTGCAGCGTCACCGCGGCGCCAGTCTGCGGGTGACCGGGCATACGGACAACACCGGTGAGGCCGGAGTCAACGAAACGCTTGGGCTCAGCCGGGCCCGCCACGTCGCGGAGCTGCTGGGCACCATGGGCCTGCCCGCGACGCGCGTGCGCATCGGCTCCCGGGGCCAGAACGAGCCGGTGGCCGACAACAATACAGAAGCTGGCCGGGCGGCAAACCGCCGCGTTGAGATCCAGCTGGACTTGGGACGACGATAAGTATGGCCAATGACGCGTTGATACTACTGGTGATCATGCTGGGCTGCATCGGTCTGGCGGCACTGATCTGCTGGTTCACCTGGGGCCGGGCGAGCACCTTTCTGAACAATGAGCTGAGCACGCTGCGGATGGCGACCGATCGAGAGCTTGCGGACCTGGTCCAGCAGGTTGAGGTTCTCGAGTCACGACAGCAGGAAGATCAGGCCACCGCAACGGGGGCCATCACCGAGCGCGACGAGCTCGAGGCACGCGTCAAGCAGCTCACCCAGGAGCTCGAGGAAGCCACCGGGCAGCTCGCCAACGCCAGCGCCGAGCTGGTCAATCAGAAGCTGGCGGCAGAGACAGCACAGCAGGAGCTCGCCAAACTCAAGGGCGACCGGTAGACCCGGCAAGTGGGCCGCTCTTAGCGGTCTCCGGGCCTGGCCACCGGCGGCGCCGTGACGGGATGGCCGGCTGGCCATGGCCGTTGAGGCGCCTCGCCCGAACGGTACTGCTCCAGCAACTCCCGCAGCTTGGCGACGTCGCTATCAGGTAATCCGTCCCTCAACGCGAGAAACAGGGCCTCCTGCTGGTACTCGACGGCGGCGGTGTCAGAACCAGAGGCCATCTCCATCATCGCCAGCGTACTCGTGATTTCCAGGTCAGCCTGACGCGCATAGAGCTGGCGCAGCGCGCCCAGCACCGGCTTGGTCAACGCCTGCGGACTCCCCTCGCAGCCGGCGACGATCCGGGCCAGCACCAGCAGCAGATCGGCGCGCGGGTTGCTGCGCAGCCGCTGATCCAGCAGCTGCGCAGCCTCAGCGCAGTCCCCGGCCTCAGCCCGGCTCACCGCCAGCCGCAGCGCCACGATCGGGTCTGCCGGTCTTAAGCCGACGAGCAGCTCAAGCTGGCCAGCGGCCTCGGCAAACTTTCCCTGGCGCATAAGTTCGTTGGCCAGCAGGAGCCGAGCATCACCGAGCTCGGGATCGAGAGCCAACGCGCGTTCGTAGAGCGGGGCCGCAGCCAGGCTGTCACCCATCATCTCGAGCAGCACGCCGCGCTGCTCCAGCGCCAGCGCATAGTCCGGGCGCGCCGAAAGGGCCGCGTCGGCCGCCTGCATGGCGGGCGCAAGCTGACCGTCAATCTCCAGCAGGCGGGCCAGCGTGACCTGGACGTTCGGGTTGTCCGGCGCGATGTCCCGGGCGATTTGCAGATAGCGGATTCCCTGCGCCAGATCGCCGGCTTCCGCAACGGCGACGCCGAGAGACATGTAGTAGTTGAAGCTCCGCGAGTTCGACATCAGGCGCTCGTTGAGCGGGTCCAGCAGCACGACATCCCGGGTGCCGCGCTGGTCCAGCAGCTCGGCCGCGCGATCAGCGTTACCGCTCGCGCGATAGGCCATGGCCAGCGGCGTCTTGAGGGCGCTCGCGGCGGGCTGCAGCGACAGCGCCTGTTCCAGCGAGCGAACCGCCGCATCGAAGTCTCGGTCAGCCAGCAGGAGCTGACCCAGCTCAGCATGGGCGGCGGCCAGCCCGGGATTGGCGGCGGTGACCTCCTCCAGGATCTTCCGCGCGCGCCGGCTGTCCCCCTGCGCTACGTGGGACCGAGCCAGCCTCACGCGCGCCGGGGCGTAGTCCGGATTGGCCGCAAGACTCTCGGAAAAAGCCGCCTCGGCCTCGGCGAAGCGACCTTCCCGAGCGGCCTGGATGCCAAGATAGTAGGGCCAGCGCGCGTCCGCCGGGGCGAGCTCCCGAGCTTTTTCGAACGCCTGTCGGGCGGCCTTCAGAAAGTCGTTGGCCTGATAAATCATGCCCAGTTCGCCGTAAGCCGAGGCACTGTCAGGCGGCGACGCCTCGAAGCGCTCGCGGGCCTGCGTCAACAGCTCGCGCATGTGCGGCGGATGGTCGGCAGGCTCGGGGTGGTCAACGCTGGACAGGATAGCCAGCAGGATGGCTAGCGGGATCATAGTGTCCTGGCAGTGTCCTGGTGCAGTCTTGGTGAGGTCGTGACGCGTCGACCGCAGCCTGGGAGGCGGCCGGGGTAGCGGTGATGTAGACAGCGTGGCCGGTCAGAATGCTGGCACCGGCCGGGAAACGCTGGCCGGGTCGGTCCGACCCGGCCAGGTTGTTAACCGTCGGTGAGGTCGTCGACGCGTTCGGCGCAGCCGTTGCGCTTGACCGACGCCATCCCCTTGGCGCAAGACTGGTTGGACGCGTACATCTGGCTGCGCCCGATCTCCTGGTGGTTACCCGCCTTGATGATGAAGTATTTCTTGCCGTTTTTTGCTTCGCGAACTTCATAGCGCGAGTCGGTGCCGCAGTTCTTCTGAACCGCCGCAACACCATTCAGCGCCGCCTTTTTCGACGTATAGCCTTCGCTGGCAATGATGGATTCGCCGTTACCGGCCTTCAAACGGAAATAGTATTGCTTGTTCTTGCCTTGGAAGACTTCGAATTTGCCTGCCATCAGGTCCTCTCCTTAAAATTTCTAACTCCCACGAATATGAGCAGGGCCGGGATTCGGGCAGCCGAGGATGCGCCGAGAAACCGGGATCGATTGCCGAACGGTCGACCATCCATCGCGAAACCCCTCGTCGGCAACCTTAACATCGCACCTGCCTTTGGCAAAGAAAATTGAAAGCAATACACTCGTTCAGGTCACGATTGTTGACGTATCCCCGATTCGGTGAAAAAAAGCGGCCCTCAGGAGGCTTCTCCATGACGCCAACCAACCCCCTTCCAGCCCCGGAAAGAGATCGCCTATGACCTCCCAACCCTCGTTGCTAGACCCGCCGGCAGCCCAGGATGTTTCGGTGTTCGTTCCCAGCCGGGAATTCGACTGTTCCCTGGATTTTTACCGGCAGCTCGGCTGGCACCTGAACTGGCGAGCGGAGGGTCTGGCTGAGCTCGAGCTGGCCGGCAATCGGTTTCTGCTGCAGGACTATTACGCCAAGAAGTGGGCCCAGAACTTCATGTTCTACATCCGGGTAGACAGCGCCGAAGCTTGGTTTCATCACGCGACCAAGGTCGTCGAGGGCGGCCGCTTTGGCGATGCGCGCGCCGCCCCACCCAAGCGCCAGAGCCATGGCGACATCGTGACATTCGTCTGGGATCCCTGCGGCGTCCTGCTCCATTTCGCCCAATCGACCGACGAGCCGGCCGAAGATCACGCCTAAAAAAGATCCTGCGGATCGATGTCCACCGACCACCTGACCCGCCGCGCCTGCGGCAGCTCAGCGATCGCCGGCAGACACCGGTCGAGCAGGCTGTGCAGGGGCTGACGCCGGCGGGCGCTCAGCAATACCTGAAGGTGATACTGACCCGCCCGCCGCTCCATCGGTGACGGCAGCGGGCCGAGCAGCTCAACCTCGGCGGGACTGCCAAGTCGGTCCATGGCCGCCGTGACGAAATCCTCCGCCTGGGGCCGCTGCTGCGCGTTGGCGCGCAGCACCGCGAGAAAGCCTGCCGGCGGATAGGCCGCCGCTTCGCGCTCCGCCATCAGGTCACGGGCGTAGTCCAGGTAGCCACGATCGAGAATGCCGGCGAACATCGGGTGGTCGGGCTGATGAGTCTGGATCAGTACCCGACCGGGCTTCTCGGCCCGTCCGGCGCGCCCCGATACCTGAACCATGAGCTGCGCGGCCCGCTCTGCGGCGCGAAAGTCGGCGCTGAACAGCGCGTGGTCGATGTTGAGCACCACCACCAGCGTGACGTTGGGAAAGTCATGTCCTTTGGCCAGCATCTGGGTCCCGACCAAAATGCCGGAGTCCCCGCTGCCGATTTCCTCCAGCAGCTCAAGAAGACGGCGCCGGCTGCGCACCGAATCGCGGTCGACGCGCCAGATACGACGGTCGGGAAACTCATCGGCCAGCGTCTGCTCGACGCGCTGGGTGCCGAGGCCCAGCGCCGCAAGCCGGGTCGACCGACACTCGGGGCAGGCGGTCGGTGCACGCTGACTGTAACCGCAGTGGTGACAGCGCAGCCGCCCGATGGACCGGTGCAGCGTCAGCCGACTGTCGCAGCTGGGGCACTCCGCCACCCACCCGCAGGCGTCACAGAGCAGGGTTGGCGCAAAACCGCGCCGGTTGAGAAACACCAGCGCCTGTTCGTCTCTCGCCAGCACGTCGTTCAGCGCCTCGCGTGCCGCCGCCGTCAGCGCGCCCTCGGTGCCGCAGCCGCGGCTGTCGATCAGTTCGACCGAAGGCAGCTTGGCGGCGCCGGGGCGTTGATCGAGCCTGAGGTACCGATAGCGACCGTTCCAGGCATTGTTCAGACTCTCGAGCGATGGCGTTGCGCTTCCCAGAATGATCGGCACATCCAGCTCACGGGCACGCTGTACCGCCACGTCGCGCGCCGAATAGCGAAACCCTTCGTGCTGCTTGAGCGACAGGTCGTGCTCCTCGTCGACCACCAGCAGCCCTGGGCGCGGCAGCGGACAGAACACGGCCGAGCGGGTCCCGATGATGACCTGGGCATCACCCTCGGCAGCCCGCTGCCAGCTGCGCGCCCGCTCGCGATCACCCAGACCCGAGTGAAGGACAGCGACCGTGCTGCCGAGGCGCTCCAGGAAACGCCGAGCGAGCTGCGGGGTCAACCCGATCTCCGGTACAACCACCAGACACTGCTGCCCGGCGGCCGCCACCTCAGCGATCAGCTCCAGATAGACCTCGGTTTTGCCGCTGCCGGTGACGCCATACAGCAGGCAGGCGGCAAAGCCGCTGGACTCCCGGATGCTCGTCACGCAGTCCTGCTGAGCCGGCGTGAGCTGCGGTCCGGGGCGCACCGTCAGGCGTGAGCCCACCGGCTGCTGCTGGATCCGCTCCGCGGCCAGCAGCGTGCGGATCACCACGGCACTGATCCCGGCTTCGAGCAGACGCGATCGCGCGACGGGCTGCTCCGCCAGCATGGCCAGCGCCTGCTGCTGGCGCTGACCTCTGACCTGCCCGGCTTCGAGCGCCATGCGGCCACTGGGTGTCAGCACAAATTCCGATTCCGGTTCGGCCGGCTTATCCCAGGCTTTCGGCAGCATGGTGTTCATCACCTCACCCAGGGGGTGGTGGTAATACCGGCTGCACCAGCGGGCCAGCGCGAGCTGCTCTGAATCCAGCGCCGGCGTGGGCCAGAAACGGGTCACCGGCTTCAGCTTGGCGCTGGCGACCTGCCCCTGACCCGCACCGAGCACCACCGCCTTAAGCTGGCGGCGGGCGAACGGCACCTCGACCAGCATGCCGGGCACCGGCGGCTGATCGAAAGGCCACAGGTAGTCGAAGGTGCGCGTCAGCGGGACCGGGACGGCAACCTGGCAGGTGGACAGAGAGGGCTGGTTAATGGCGTGGGCCGTCGATCATAAACGACCCAGCATTCTAGCCCAGGGAAGGAGAGGCCGGACCCACAAGCCCTCTCAAAGTTTCGTTTAGCTTTCGAGTACCGTAATCAATCGGTCCAGGTCGAACTCGATGCTGCGTGGAATGGCGGCAGGGCGGTCGATCGCCTCCACTTCTCCCTCCACCGTCATCATCCGGGTCCGGATTGAGCTGGCCTCGTAATGACTGCCCAGGAGACGATCCCACAGCAGCGCGCTGGCGGCGTCGCTGGCGCCATCGACACCCATGCAGACCTGGAGGTGCATCGCGTCATCAGTGAACAGGGGATCGAGGGCCTTGAGCAGGCGACGCCGGAACTGAATCTTCGGCATCAGCAGCTCGTGCACCTGGTCGTCGGTAAACGACAGCCACGAGGGTGCGTAGCGGGCGGGATCAAAGAAGCTGATCAGCCAGTCAACGCGACCGAAAACCAGCGACAGATCCTCGTACAGACGCTGCTCGCAGTCGCTCGACTCAGCGCTGAAGTATCGGTAGCTCGCGCTCACGCCCTGCCAGGCCAGGCGGCGGCAAACCGCGGCACCTCGCTCCGGCTTTGGGTCGGTGATGACCAGCCGCACACCCTGCGCCGCCAGATGACGACAGACCGCCACCCCCAGCGTGTGGTGTGGCGAACCGATCAGTGCAACCTTCGCTGCAGCGCTAGCGCTGCCTTCCTGTGGCAAAACCCGTGTCAACGTAATTCATCCTGAAGCGTTGTTGACCTGTAGCCTCATTTTTTTTGGGGCGAACCTGGACGACATCTTCCGTGAAAACCGACCGAAATGGTGCGCAAGTGCCTGACATGCAGGCCAGCTACAAGCGAGTGTTACGATAGCATGGGATCCGAAACCCTGGTGATGATGCAAACAATGTTCACGCCTCGGGCCGACAGCAAAACAACCGGTACCGTGGACCGTCTGGACATTTTTTTGCGCTCGGTGGAACGGCAGGCTTTTACGATGGCCAACTATGCAACCGCCAACCCCGACGAGGCGCTGGATATTGTCCAGGACGCCATGACCGCCTTCGTACGGCGCTACCGGCGTAAGCCCGAGGAGCAGTGGCGACCGCTGTTTTTTCGCAGCGTCGACAATCGGATCAAGGACTGGTTTCGACGCCGCAAGGTGCGGATGCGCTGGCAGGCGCCGCTTAAGGTCAGCGACAGCGGACCTGATCTGGAAAGCCGCGCCGAAAACCTGACGACGCCCCAGCCGGACCGGGCCCTGGCGGGACAGCAGGGCGCCGAGGCGCTCGAGCTAGCGCTGGCGGCCCTGCCTGACCGGCAGCGCCAGGCGTTCCTGCTCAGATCCTGGCAGGGGATGAGCGTGGCAGAAACGGCCGGCGTGATGGGGTGCAGCGAGGGCAGCGTCAAGACGCACCTGTCGCGCGCCGTCAGCGCGCTTCGCGAAAAACTGGAGAAACACAAGCATGACTGACATCGATCGCGATCTCTCCGAGGCGGTCAATGCCGTGGTCGAGCAGCGCAGCAGCAGCCTCGACGCGGCCACCCTGTCGCGCCTGAACCGGGCGCGCCAGCAGGCGCTCGACGACGTTCGCCACGAGAGCCGGGGGCGCTGGCTGCCCGGCGGGCTGGCGGCAGCCGCGGCGGTGCTGGCCGTCGCCATCGGCCTGACCGGACGGGTGCCACCGCCGGCCCAGCCGCTGCTGGAACAACCGGTCTCCGATTTCACCGTCCTGGCTTCCGAGGAGTCGCTGGAGATGCTGGAGAACCTGGAGTTTTACGCGTGGCTCGATGAGGTGCTGACGGAGGCAGAGGCAGGTTGATGAAGGACTCGGGCATGCCGCTGCGGCGCAAGCCTCTGTGGCTGGCGCTGGCCCTGACGGGGCTGCCGCTCGCGCCGGCGGTCGCTCAGACGCCGGCCGAGAGCGCTGATCCGCCGTCGACCGAGGCGGTCGGCGACGACGAGCCGCCCCCCAGCATGGCCCTGCTGGAGTTTGTTGCGCTGTTTGAGACCGAGGACGGGCAGTGGATGGACCCGGAGGCGATACCTCTCACGCTGGACGCTGACGAGACCGCCGCGGACGACGACGGGGCATCCGCTGCACCGCCGACCCGCCGGGAGCGCGCGCCGACGCCACCCGACCGACGGGAGCTCCGCCATGCGCGTTGATGCCTTGATCCGACGCCTGGTCCTGCTGGCTCTGCTGCTGACCGGATGGCTGACAAACGCGGTCGCGGGCGAGTGGGATTCGCTGAGCGAAGCAGAACAAAAGGTGCTGGCGCCGTTCGCCGAGGAGTGGGACTCGCTGGGCGCCGAGCAGCAGGAGCGGCTGGAGTCAGGCGCCAAGCTCTGGACCAGCATGACGCCCGAACAGAAGCGGCTGGTTCACAAGCGCTTCGGCCAGTGGCAGCGCTATGCGCCGGCCCAGCGGCAGCGCATCCTCGATCGCTTTGCCCGGTTCCGCGCCCTGCCGCCGGAGCAGCAGCGGCTGCTGCGGCAGAACTTTCGCCGCTTCAACGCGCTGCCCGAGGCGCAGAAGCGTCGCATCCGGGAACGCTGGGATTCGATGTCGGCCGAGCAGCGCAAGAGTTTTCTCAACCGGCTGCGCAACGCTCGCGCCGGCGCGGCACCCAGCGCCGCGCGACCGCTGGCGCAGATGGCGCCGGCCCAGGCCCGCTGGTTTCGGGAGTTGTCGAGCCGCCTCGGACCCGAGGCGAAACGAAGCCTCGCGAGACGGCTGCGTGGCGGCACCCCGGAAAAGTGGAACGCGCTGGAGCGCCAGCTGGCCGACCTGAGCCTCCAGGAACAGGAAGCATTCCTGACCGGTGACGCGGCTCCCTAGAAGGCGCTAAAAAGTACTAGAAACCGAAGACGCTGAAGCCGCCGTCGACGGCCAGGGTCTGGCCCGTGATGTAGCTGGCGGCCGGCATCGCCAGGAACGCGACCGCCGCCGCGACTTCTCCGGCATCAGCAATGCGCTTCATGGGCGTCCGGGCGAGCACCTCATCGAGATATTCCGCGTCTCCGAGCACCCCCTCAGCCAGCGGCGTGTCGGTATACCAGGGCGCCACCGCGTTGACCCGGATCCCGTCCTGCGCCCATTCGCAGGCCAGATTGCGGGTCAGCTGATTCATGCCGGCCTTGCTCATGGCATACGGCGCGCCGGTACGCAGATGGGTCAGACCCGCCACCGACGATACGTTCACGACCGAGGGGTCATCGCCGACTCTGAGCAAGCCGTGGCAAAGTCGGCTGAGCTCGAAGCAGGTGCCGAGGTTGGTGTCCATCAGCGCCTGGAACTCGCCGGCCTGATAGTTGAGCGCAGTTTTGCGCACGTTTGTGCCCACGTTGTTAACCAGGATGTCCAGGCCGTTCCAGAAGGTGCAAAGCCAGGCCGGAATCCGGCCGAGCTCCTCCAGATAAGAAAGATCCATGGCCAGGCCGTAGACCTCCTGGTCCGGGAACGCCCCGGCCAGCTCCGAAACTTTCCATTCAAGCACCTGCTGGCGCCGGGCCACCAGCGCCACGTTGGCGCCGAGGCTCAAAAGCTCGCGCGCCACGGCAAGACCGATACCGGCTGAACCGCCGGTGACCAGCGCCCGCCGTCCGGCGAGGCGCCAGCGGCTGTTGCTCTCGCCTTCCTTATCCATTACCCAACCGCTCCGGTTCCCCGTAACGAAAGCCCTGCAGCAGGTCGATCTTCAGGGCGTCGCAGAAGCGGGCCTCAGCGTCGGAGCTGATGCCTTCGGCGACCACCTTGATATCCATGCCCTGCGCGTAGCTCACCAGCATCCGGACCGTCTGCTGGTGTGCCGGCGGTGAGGTATCGATGTCCCGCATCAGGCTGGCGCTGAGTTTCACGTAGTCCGGCGGCACCTCCGCCAGCGCCGTCAGCCGAGCCTGACCGGAGCCAAAGTCATCGTAGGCAAGCTGTACACCGAGAGTCTTCAGGCGACTGCCGACGTCCTGAAGGTGCTCGCGGTTGGCCACCGCGGCCTCGTGGATTTCCAGCACCATCTGCACCTGGGCAAACGCTGTGCGCAGGTTGGCAATGTCCTCCAGCAGCCGGCGAGGCCGCTGCACCTCCTCGGGATGAATATTGAGAAAGATCGGCACCTCCTGGCCGCTGGCGGCGGCGGCCCGGACCGCCACCCGGCGCATCAGATGCGCAAGCTCCAGCTCCAGCCCCTGCGCCTGGGCCAGTTCAAACAGCTCTACCGGCGAGGACGGCAGGTCTTCCCGATCCCCCCGCGCCAGCGCCTCGAAGGCAAACAGCGTGTGTTCAGCGCGATCGATCAGCGGCTGGAACAGCACGCTGATCTGCTGCTGCTCGAGCAGCTGCTGCAGCGGTTCGGTTTCATCTTCATCGGTCGAGTCGCCGGCCGTTGTCTCGGCCGCCCGTTCCGCCCCGTCGACCACCGCAAAAGCCAGGTCGGCAAACTGGACCTGGTCGCCGTGAGCCAGCGCGCAGCGATCGTCGACCCGCTGACGATTGAGGAAAGTTCCGTTGGTGCTGTCGAGATCCATCAGCCAGAGCTGGCTGCCGTCCCAGTTGATTTCCGCGTGCAGCCTGGAGATCCCTTTGGCCTTGAGCGCCAGCGACAGGCTGCGCTGACGACCGATCCGAAAGGGAAAGTGATCCAGCGGAATCCACACCACCTCGCCATCACTTCTGAGGCGCCCCTCAAGAAACCACTGCTGCTGAGCCGTCATCGCGTTCGTCGTTTTGCCTTGCGGGCCGCCATCGTGCCTATTGTGGACCGGCGGCGCGGATGTTCATAATGCGCGGCCATGATTTTACTCAATAAAACGCGGCTGCAGCCGGAACCTCTCACCGGCGGCGATCCGGTGGCGGTGCGCCTGGAGATCGGTTTGCCGGAGGGTCCGGTCTTCGAGCTCGACTGCGTGCTCGAATGGTTCCAGCCCGGCCGGGAGGAGCCGCTGCTCACGCACCATCTGCGCGGCACGGGCCTGGACGTCTCGTGGCTGCCGGCGGGCAGCTACGAACTGGCCTTCAGCGCGAGCGCGCTGGACCTGGCGCCGGGCAGCTACCAGCTGGTGATCACCCTGCTTCACCGCTACGGCGGTCGCGAAACCCAGGCTCTGCGGGAGACGGTGCCGGCTGAGGTCAACGCCGGCAGCAGCGGCGGGCACGGGGCTGCCGGCCACTGGGAAATCCGCTCGGCGGACGGCGCGGTGCCGGTCTCTGAGCTGTCCTGGAACAAAGGCCACGAAGACTGGTTTTACCGCCACTTCGATCACGCCGCCCGCACGATCATCTCATACATGCTGGGCGACTCGCCGGCGCTTCAGGGCCAGATTCTGGACGTGGGCTGCGGCGACGGCATCACCGACCTCGGGGTGTTCTATCGCTGCCGCCCGGAGCGGCTGGTGGGGATCGACCCGTTCCGAGGCTACGAGCGCCTGCCGGAGATCTGCGGCCAGAATCATCTGCCCCTGACGGCGCTGCCGGAGGGTCTGGAATTCCTGCCTGCCAGCGGCAATAACATCCCCTTCGGAGACAGCGAGTTTGACGTGGTGCTGTCCTGGGGTTCGCTGGAGCACATCGCCGGAGGTTATCACCGAACGCTGGAGGAGATTCGCCGCGTGCTGAAACCGGATGGACTGCTGTTTGTGCATCCCGGACTGTACTACTCAAACTTTGGCCACCACCTGGGGGAGTTCAGCACCGAACCGTTCTTCCATCTCACCAAATCGGAGCAGGAGCTCAAGGAGCTGGTGCTCGGCACCGAGCCGAACTACATGGATCGGGCCGGCGAGTTTTCCACGCGAGAGCAGTACTGGCAGTGGTACAAGGAGCTCAACCCGATGACCGTGGCCGGCTTCGAGCAGGAGCTGAAGGCGCTGGGCTTTGAGTTTTACCGCGTGGCGCTGCGCACCGAAGATCTGATCGAATACCACCACCCTGCGCTGCAAAACTATTCGATGCAGGATCTGGCGACCGTGGAACTCTATCTGTCCGCGTACAACCGCAAATGATGGCTGAGACGCTCCACCGGCCTGTGAATCGGCTAACCCGAAGCCTGGTCTGGATGGTGCTCCTGAGCCTCGCCGCCTGCGCGAGCGCGCCTCGCGAGCCCACACCTGACCCCTGCGACCCGGCGACCGCCTGGCAGGCAGGCCTCGACGGCACAACGACTGCCGGCGCCTGCGATGAGCCCACCGGTCGCCTTTGGCGAGAGGCGTTGAACCTTGGCGCCGAGCTGCGAACGCTGCTGAGCGAGCAGGCGGCGCTGGATCGCGATGCGCCCGGTGCCGCCCTCACCGAGGCCCGGCTGCAGCGGGAAATCGACCAGATCCGGGGTGCGGCGCTGATCCGAGGCTGGCCCCTGCCCGAAGACTAAGCCGACTGGCTTTCGGCCATTCGGACGCAGTTTCGGCCGGCTGCCTTCGCCTCAAATAACGCCTGATCGGCCGCCCGCAGCAGCGCCTGCTGACTGCGCATGTGCGGCGAGAACTCGGCGACACCCACGCTGATCGTGATCGCAATTTCATGGTCTTCGATCAGCTGCGGCGCCCGGGCAATGGCGTGGCGCAGCGACTCCATCTTGCCGAACGCCTCACGGAGTGACAGGCCCGGCATCATGATCGCAAACTCCTCGCCGCCAAGCCGGGCGATCAGTTCACCCTCACCACGCTGCCGGTTGAGTATGTCCGTGAGCTTCTTCAGCACCTGATCGCCGACCAGGTGGTCGTACCGATCGTTGACCTCCTTGAAGCGGTCGAGGTCCAGCATCGCCAGACTCAGTCCGACAGGCGCCTTATGCTGCGCCCGCACCACCTGATCCAGCGCCTGGTCAAAGACCCGACGGTTCGCGATGCCGGTCAGCGGATCGGAGCTGGCGCGGGCATACATGTCGCTGTGGTAGGCCGCCTCGACGGCGTCGCTGGCGACAAACTTCAGGACAACGCCGCCGAAGGCGATCCGGTCACCGTCTTTGAGCTGGCAGCGGGAGATATCGTCGCCGTTGACCTGGGTCCGGTTGGTGGACTGAAGATCAGTGATGTAATAGCTCTCCCCGTCAAAGGCGATCTGACACTGCCTGCGCGACACGCTCTCCTCGCCAAACTGCAGATCGCAGGCGTTGGAGCGCCCGATGGTGACGGGCTTCAGCCCCAGCTCAAAAGACTTCCCAAACGGCTCGCCGCGAATCACCACCAGCGTCGCGCTGACGCCCTCGGTGGCAGCGGTTGCCAGATTGTAGAAGCGTTCGGTTGTGCGGTGATCGTCAGTCAAAAAAGCGTGCTCCTTGCCCCCCACCTATTTTATCCTTTGAACTCGAGGGTCGCACCAGCATCCGACACGCGGCCGCCATCCCGGAAAACGCCTGCAAGGAATAACGCATGACCGACGCCCTTTCCCCCGACGCGCTGCGCTGGTGCGTAGACCCCGCCCAGCTCAACTTCCGCTCGACCGCCGAGGTGACGCCGGAGCCGGAGGTGATCGGTCAGCCGCTGGCCGCGGACGCGCTGCGTTTTGGCCTGGACTGCAAGGCGCCCGGGCAAAACGTCTTTGTCAGAGGCATCCGCGGTACGGGACGCCTGACGATGGTCGAGGGCGTACTGAAGGAGCTGCGCCCCCGCTGTCAGGATCAGCGCGACCGCTGCTACGTGCACAACTTCTCACAGCCCGACCGCCCGCGGCTGATCGATCTGCCGCGCGGGCAGGCCCGGCCGCTGCGGCGGGCGCTGCGGGAAATGGCGGACTTCGTGGCAAGCGGGCTGGGAGACGCCATGAACAGTCAGCACCTGCAGGCGGCGCGCAGCACGCTGCAGGAGGAAGCCCAGCACGAGGTCAACCAGATCACCAGCCCGTTTGAGGAGGAGCTTCGCTCGCAGGACCTGGCGCTGGTTCAGGTCAAAACGCCTCAGGGAAACCAGGCGGCCATCTTCCCGCTGCTGGAAGGTCAGCCGGTGCAGCCCGAGCAGTTTCAGGCGCTGGTGCGAAAAGGCGACATCAGCGCCGAACAGCAGGCTGAGATCTTCTCCCGCATCGAAGGGTTTGCCAAACGCCTGCCGGAGATATCCCAAAAGATCACCAAGGTGATGCGGCACAACGCCCGCCAGATACATGAGCTGAACGAGAACAGCCTGCGCAGCCTGATGAGCAGCACCACCTCGGGGATCAAGCAGGAGTTTCCGCATGAGGCGCTCGGCCGGCATCTGGACGAGGTTGTGGACGACGTGGTCGACCACGTGCTGAGCGGCGGCGGGAAAGACTTCGACCCGGTGACCCGCTACGGCATCAATATCCTGCTGGAGCACCACCACGATGCGAGCCCCGTGGTGCGTGAGACCAGCCCCAGCCTGACCAACCTTCTGGGCAACATCGAGACCGTTTGGGATGCCGGCGGCCAGGGCAGCGCCGACTACCGGTCGGTGCGCGGCGGCTCGCTGCTCGCCGCGGACGGCGGGTATCTGATTCTGGACGCTCATGACGTGCTGGCTGAACCGGGCGCCTGGCAGATTCTGATGCGAACCCTGCGCACCGGGATGCTGGAGATTGTGCCGCGGGAATACAACTCTCCGTTTTCGCCGGTCAGCCTGAAGCCGGAACCGATCGCCGTTTCGCTGCGGGTGGTGCTGATCGGCAGCGCCGCCCTCTACTACCGCCTCGACGCCCTGGACTACGACTTTGCCCACCAGTTCAAGGTGCTCGCCGACTTCAGCGAAGTGCTCGAGCGAGGGCCCGAGGCGCTGCGCCAGTACGCCGGCGTGCTGGCCCAGATCTGCCAGCAGGAGGGCCTCAAGCATCTGACCCACTGCGGCGTCGCCGCGCTGGTGGAGCACGGCGCCCGCGTCGCCGACAAGGCCGGCAAGCTGACCGCCCGCTTCGGCCGGATTGCGGACCTGGCCCGCGAAGCGGACTGGGTCGCCGGCCAGCGCGGCGCGGAGCTGGTCAGCGGCGACGACGTACGCGAAGCGGTTGCCCGAACCCGCCGCCGGGCGAGTCTGCCCTCAACGCGCTTTCAGTCCTTTCTGAAGGACGGCACGGTGACCATCGAGACGTCCGGCGCCCGCGTTGGCCAGATCAACGGTCTGGCGGTGATGAGCGCCGGCCCGATCAAGTTCGGCTTTCCGGCCCGGATCACGGCAGCGATCGGCCCAGGAAGCGCCGGCGTCATCGACATCGAAAGCCGCGCCAGCATGTCCGGATCGATCCACACCAAAGGGTTCCACATCCTCGGGGGGCTGCTCCGCACGCTGCTCAAGACCGATCATCCGCTCGCCTTTAACGCGTCGATCGCTTTCGAGCAAAGCTACGGCGGCATCGACGGCGACTCCGCCTCCGGAGCGGAAATCTGCTGCCTGCTGTCAGCGCTGACCGACGTGCCCATCCGCCAGGACCTGGCGATGACCGGCGCAATCGACCAGCACGGCCGAATCCAGGCCATCGGTGGCGTTAACGAGAAGGTCGAAGGGTTTTTCGACATCTGCGATCACTTTGGGCTGACCGGCAGCCAGGGCGTGATCATTCCCGCAGCCAATGCCGGAGACCTGATGCTCCGCCAGGACGTCGTCGAGGCCGCCCGCGCCGGACGGTTTGCGGTGTTTGCCGTGTCCACGGTCGAGGAGGCGCTGGCGCTGTATACCGGCCGCGACATGGGCCAGTGGAGCGACGACGGCTACCCGCCGGAGAGCCTGCTGGGCATCGCCCGCCGGCGCGCCCGGGAATTTTGGGAGGAAACGGCCCGCGGACCGCAGGCCGTGGAATAAGCGGAACCGAAACCTGGGCGCTACTCCTCGCCCAAAGGATTATCCCAGGCGCCTTCGAACACGAGCTCGGACAGCGGCCGGCGCCCGCGGTCCCCGGTTTCACCGCCGTGGAACTCCTCGTCCAGGTCGCTCAACGTTCCCGGGTGCCCTACGGCGATCATCGACATCGGTACGTAGCGATCCGGAATGCCAAACGCCAGATGCGCCGCGTCCGCGTCGAAGCCGCCCATCTGATGGACCACCAGCCCGGCGGCCACACCCTGGAGATGCAGGTTTTCGGCGGCCGCACCCGTGTCGTACTGCGCCCAGCGATTGGGTTTGCCGTTGCGGGAAAACTCGCTGTCGGCCATCACCAAAATCAGCACCGGGGCATTGCGTGCCCACTGCTGGTTCTTGTCGGCCAGCGTATTGAGCGCGGCTTCCCAGCCCTCCGGCTGGCGCTCGCGATCCCACAGCAGAAAGCGCCAGGGCTCGTCGCCGAAACACGAGGGCGCCCAGCGAGCAGCCTCCAGCATGCTCAGGACCGTTGCGCGGTCCACCGGCTTGGGGTCAATGGCCCGACCGCTCCAGCGTTCGGAAATGATGGATTCAATCGGATGATCTGCCGGGGCGGGACGTCCGCTCATGGTCTTGCTCTCCTCAGCCGGGATAGAAAAAAGGCGCCATTGTAACTGCCTTGGGGTCTGCGCCGTAGAAACGTTCGCCAGCGACGGCTCGGCGGCTTGCAAACCCGCCCCGCGCTGGCCATGATGCGCGGCTCATAAGGGCACGATTGGGACTAAAATCATGAGACATTTTTTCGTAATTGTTCTGCTTGCCGGGCTTTTGGTCGGCTGCAGCTCCGACGATGGCGACACCATGAAAGAGAAGGCGGCCGAGACCGCTGAAGCGGCCAAAGAAGCCGCGTCGGACGCCGCTAAGGCCACCGCCGAAGCCGCCGGCGACGCGATGGATAAGGCGGGCGAAATGGCCAGCGACGCCGCGGATGCCGCCGGTGAGGCGATGGAAGGCGCCAAGGAGATGGCTGGCGACGCGATGGACAAGGCAGGCGACATGGCCGACGACGCCAAACAAATGGCCGGGGACGCCATGGTCAGCGCGGGCGAGAAGCTTGAGGAGGCCGGCGAATCGCTGAAGGCGTCCGCCATGGACAAGGCTGACGAGGCGATGGAAGAAGCTGAGGACGCGGTCGAGGAAGCCACCGACGGCGGCAACTGAGTTCATCTCAGCAACATGACGACGCCGGCCGGCTCCGCCCG
>JANQOZ010000081.1 GCA_028285525.1 Lysobacterales bacterium | reverse complement strand
GGTGATATTCGTTGGCCAGACCCAGCTGATGACCAGGGCCGGTCCGATACCACTGAGTTTCGAGATTCCGGCGCAGGATCTCGGCGCGGCGGTGGAGGGTTTTGCCGACGCGGCAAACCTGGCGGTCGAAGATACGATGAAACGGCTGGAGGAAATGCGCCGCGAGGCGGCTTCGTCGATCATCGTGCCGGAAGCGGGCGCCGGGCCAGCCGGTGGTATGGCGCCGCCGGGTGGCAAGATCCAGATGCCCTGAAGCGCATCAGACGCGTTTGCCGGTGCCGGCTGATGCCTGCTCGACAATATCCCAATGGCTGCGAAGCTGGCGGGTGGCCACATGGACGCTGACCTGATCCTGGTCGGCGGTGGTCTGGCGAATTGCCTGATCGCCACGCGCCTTCAGGCGATGCGCCCGGAGCTGCGGCTGCTGGTTCTCGAGCGCGGCGAGGCGCTGGGTGGCAACCACACCTGGTCATTTCACGGCAGCGATATCAGTCCGTCCCAGCTGCAGTGGCTGCAGCCATTCATCGAAGCCAGCTGGCAGGGACACGAGATACTCTTTCCCGATCGGGAGCGGAGTCTCCCCGGCAGCTATCACACGATTTTCTCCGAACGCCTGCACGAACAGGTGATGGCGCGACTCGGCGATTCGGTACTGACCGGTGTCGAAGTCGTCGACGTGCAGGCGGATCGTGTCGCGCTGGCGGACGGTCGGCTGGTAGACGCACCGGCCGTGATCGACGGTCGCGGTGACCCGGGCAATCGTGATCTGGATGTGCGGTTCCAGAAATTCTTCGGCATGGTGGTTGAACTCGCCGAGCCCTGCGGGCTGGAACGCCCGATACTGATGGATGCCCGGCTGCCCCAGGAAGACGGCTTCCGATTCATGTACAGCCTGCCTTTTACGCCGACGCGTTTGCTGATCGAGGACACGCGCTACAGCGATACGGCAGGCCTGGACGTCGGACCGATGCGTGACGCCATACATGCCTATGCTGAGCGTCGTGGCTGGCGGATCACGGGAGTGGAGCGGGAAGAGCAGGGTGCCTTGCCGGTGGTGCTCGACGGAGACCTCGAGGCCTTCTGGCGCGACGCGCCTGGCGTGCCGCGCTCGGGAATCCGTGCGGGACTTTTTCACTACACCACCGGCTATTCACTGCCCGAGGCGGTGCGGCTCGCTGACGACCTGGCCCGTGAACAGACGCTCGAGAGCCGGGCTCTCTACGACCTGATCCGGGCACGCAGTTTCCGGCTGTGGCGCAAGGGTCGCTACTTTCATCTGCTGAATCGCATGCTTTACCTTGGCAGCCCGCCGGATGTCCGATACATCATGCTTGAATACTTTTACCGGCTGCCGTCGAACACCATAGACAGATTTTACGCTGGCTCCCTGACGCGACTCGACAAACTGCGCATCGTGACAGGGAAGCCGCCGATCGAAGTGCCGCGAGCCATTCGCAGCCTGATGAATATTCCTACGGTCGACACCCCGACCTGATCTCCCGCGGAGGAAACACATGTCAGCTCCCCGAGTAGCCGTCATCGGAGCCGGGTTCGGCGGTCTCGCCGCCGCAATCCGATCCCAGGCCGCCGGCGTTCCCACTGTGCTGATTGAGCAGCGTGACCGCCCGGGTGGGCGGGCCTACGTTTACGAGAAGGACGGCTTTACCTTCGACGCGGGCCCGACGGTGATAACCGCGCCGGAATGCCTGACCGAGCTCTATGAAGCATCGGGCAAGTCGATGGACGACTACATCGAG
>JANQOZ010000024.1 GCA_028285525.1 Lysobacterales bacterium | reverse complement strand
GCGCTGCTTCAGCGTCTGACGAACCGAACAGCGGACTGGATACTTCCGCCTGCTCGCTCACCGCGCCGACGGAGTCGACCACAAAGCCGCTGAGATATTCGTGCGTTCCCAGCAGCCGCTGCATCTTGTGCTCCGCGGGACTGATGGCTCCGGTGCCGGCGACGCGGTTGCGGGAACCGCGGAAGGCCGCCGCCGTCAACGCCTCGGCACATTCGCAGTCCGGGGTTGAGGTCGGCCGGTGCAGATCCAGATAGTCGCCCGGCGCCACGCTCAGGTGGTCGACAACTTGCTGGGCGTCACCGGCCAGCGATGAGCCGCGGCCCGCCACCAGGAAGCCCTCGCCCGGCGCGACCTCGCCGATCAGCGGGAGCGTCACGGCGGTACCGAGCTGGTCCCGATAGACGATGCCGATGCGGTAACCCTGGGCGGCGAGGTCGATCGGGCTGTCGGTGTGGTTTACCAGCCAAACGTGTCCCGCACCGGTTGCGTCGGCGGAGAACTCACGCACCAGCAGCACCCCACCTTCATCTTCTTCACACCGGTGCTCGGGGGCTTCCCGGCCCGGCTGGACCGCGCGCCAGTTTTCGGCCGGATCGAAGCGGTCGTTGTCGTCAGCGTCAGCGCGGCACGAGTCCGGCAGACGTCGGAAGGTCTGCGCGCCCCGGAAATCCGGGCTGGGCAGCCAGTCGGGATGATCGCTGCCGCCCCGCTCGCCGATGGCGTCCAGCGCCAGCGTCTGGGTCTGCAGCGCTTCGACCCCCGCCAGCACAATCGCGTCCGCCAGCTGCGGCGCCGCTGCGGTGCCGGCCTCTACCGCAGCCGCCATACAGCTGCAGGTTTGGGCGAGCTCAATCGGCCGCTGGGGGCTGGCGAAGCGGATTCGCTGATCGAGCTGGCTCCGCGCCCACCCGCTGCTGGCTCCACAGCCGCAGCCGTCGGCGGTGCCCACGGCGGTGACAACGTCCGTGGCGCTGCCGGGCATGCGGGTCACGGCCACCGCAACCGCGGCCTGGGCTGCGTTGCAGTCTCCCCAGGCGCTGGCGACGGCCTGCGCGGCACGCGCCGGCTCAAAACCCTGCTCAAGCAGTTCGCCCGTGACCTCACCCGGGTCGCGCTGGTCGTCGACCGCCTGATTGACGTACGTCAGCAGGACCGAACGATCCTGCGCCAAAGCCACCGACGTGCCCAGGCTCAGAGCCAGGGTCACGAGCAGCAGCGAAACCGCGCCAGGGCGCCGGTGGAACCGGCGATCGGCGGTCAGACGGAAATGCGAGTCAGTATCCATCACCCAAGTGTAAACAAATTCGTTTAAGCACAGGAAATACGGGCAAAAAGTTCACATTTGAGATGGCTGAAACTGCTCGATCGCCGTCAGCTCCAGAGGGCTGGGCCGAGGGCCCGTGCTGGCAAGGCGGCGCTGCGGCCAGGCCACCAGCGCATCGAGTTCGAGCGGCTGGCTGAAATAGAAGCCCTGCACGTCCTTGAAACCCAGCGACCGAACGAGGTGCCAGTCTTCCACCGTCTCAATGCCCTCGGCCACCGTATTGAGCTGAAACTGCCTCGCCAGCTCAACGCAGTGGCGCAGAATGGCCGTGAGTTCGCCGCTCGCGGCAGCGCCGGCCACAAACTGGCGATCCACCTTGAGCTCCGTAAAGGGAAGCGTCCGCAGGCGTTCCAGGCTGGAAAAGCCGGTGCCGTAGTCGTCCACAGAGAGCCGGAAGCCCTGCAGCCGAAGTCGGTTGAGGGTTTCGATGGCCGCTCGCGGCTCGCCGAAACCCTGCGTTTCGGTGATTTCGAGCACCACGGTGTCCGGCGCGACGTCAAATTCCCGCGCCAGCTCGACGAACCGGTTGGTGAGCGCCAGCGAGGTGAGCTGGCCGCTGCCGACGTTGACCGCGGCGGACACAACAAAACCTGCCTCAGCCAGGGCCCGCTGGGCGATCAGCACCTGCCGCAGCATCTCGAGCAGAAACGCGTCCGAAAGCGGAGAGATCTCCACCTGCGGCATGAACAGCGCTGGCGGAATCAGTCCGTATTCAGGGTGAATCCAGCGGGCGAGCGCCTCAATGCCGGTGATCTGCTGGGTATGGGCATCCACAATCGGATGAAATCTCGCCCTGAGCTCCCCCTCGGTCAGCGCCCGATCGAAATCATTCAGGTCGAACTGAAAGTTGCCGGTCCGTGCAGGGGGAATAAACAGGGGTTGATCCGAAGGCTGGGCCATCGCCATCAGCTTATGGAGAGAAAAAGGTTTGCGAAGCGTTCCGCTGACCTCCAGCCCGCTGAGCTTGGCCTGGGTTTCCGCGGTATCGAGGAGACGCCCCTCGTTCCCGCTCATGAGAATGATCCGCCCGCTGAAGCCCATCTGCGCCAGGTGGGACAGCACCATGAAGCCGTCGCCGTCAGGCAGCACCAGGTCGCAAACCACCAGATCGAAGCTCACCGGATCCAGGCCGTCCAGCAGCGCTATTGCGTTTCCGCACCGCCGCACCAGCCTCACCTCGGCAAAACCGCTGAACTCGAGGGCTTTGGCCACAATGTCCCCAAGCCGGGTGTCGTTTTCGACGACCAGGGCCTTCAGGTTTTCTGTTCCCCGACCGATAAAAGAATCTGTATCGCGCACCTCGGTGTGCTCCTGATCCAAGTTGAGATCAGTTTGCACCAGCCTTCTTACCGCAGCTTGGCAAAGTGCATTCGGGATGAAACAAAGGGTAACGACCTTCGGACCAATGAATCAGACGGCATCGATCGCCACTCTCAGGCAGGACTGTACGCCGAACACCGGAGACGTCACTGGCAACCAAGCGGAGCCGGTGGCCGATATTCTGGTGGTCGATGACGTGATGGCCAACCTGTCGCTGCTGGTAGACATTCTCAAGGAGGAGGGATACCGCGTCCGCCCGGTGGCCAGCGGCCGCGAAGCGTTGCGCGCTGCGGCCGCCCAGCCGCCCGATATGGTGCTGCTGGACATCGACATGCCGGATATGGACGGCTTTGAGGTCTGCAAAGCCCTCAAGGCGGCGGCAGAAACACAGCACGTTCCGGTGATCTTTCTGAGCGCTTTTGCCAGGCCCAGCGACAAGGTCGCGGCGTTCACCGCCGGCGGCGTGGACTACGTTACAAAGCCCTTTCAGATCGAAGAAGTGGTGCAGCGGGTCGCGACCCACCTGCATCTGGAGTCGCTCAAAGCCTGTCTGGAGGATCAGAATCGCGAGCTCCACGCGCGCAACCGCGAGCTCGAGCAGATCCGCAAGACCCAGGCCAACCTCGTTCATATGATTGTCCACGATCTGAGGTCACCGCTGGCCGGCGTTCTCGGCTATCTCGAGCTGCTGCAGATCGGTGGCGCCGACAGCCTGTCGGAAGAGATCCTGGCTGACGTCGGTCGGGCCGTGGAGGCCTGTAACAGCGCCAACGACCTGGTGTCGTGTCTCCTGGACATCGCGCGGCTGGAGTCCGCCGCGATGCCGATGGACATCGCCCCCCTGGACCTTGGCCGAAGCGCCGAGGCGGCACTGAGCAGCCAGCACAGCATCAAAGGCCGGCGCTCCCTCGAGCTGCACCAGGGTGATCGCCCGGTGATGGTCAATGCCGATGCCGGCCTGGTGCACCGCGTTGTGGTGAACCTGCTGCACAACGCGATCAAGGCGACCGGCGAAGACGATCGCATCGATCTGGACATCAGCCAGGACGGCGAATTTGCCCGCCTGCAGGTGATCGACACCGGACGCGGCATTCCGCCCGATCGCATTTCGGGTCTGTTTGAAAAATTTGCCCAGGCCGATCAGCGCCGGCGTCATCGCGACGATGGCTTCGGTATCGGTCTGGCCTTTTGCCGGCTGGCTGTGGAGGCGCAGGGTGGGTCAATCGGCGTTGAAAGCGAACTCGGCGAAGGCAGCCGGTTTTGGTTCACCCTGCCACTGATCGGTGGAGAGCAATGAGCGCGGCCCAACTTCAAACCCATCAAAAGCTTCGAGTTTTGACCGCCGACGACGACCTGGCCATCCGGTCCGTCATCGAACGACACTTCACTGCGCGCGGCTTTGAGGTGACCACCGCCGAAGATGGCCTGGTGGCGCTCAACGCGCTCAAGCACGAAGAATTTGACCTCGCGGTGCTGGATATCAACATGCCGGGTCTCGACGGGCTGTCGCTGTGCCGGCACATCCGCGAAAAAGCCGACATGCCGGTGATCCTGCTCACCGCCAACGGCGAGGAAACCGACCGCATCGTCGGTCTCGAGCTCGGCGCCGACGACTACATGTGCAAGCCGTTCAGCGTCCGGGAGCTCGAGGCACGCATCAAGTCGGTCATGCGGCGCTGCGGTCAGTCCACTACCGCCACCTCGACCCTCCCCGAGCCGGCAAACGACGAGGTGCGTCGCTTCGGGGCCTGGTCGCTGAACCTTTCGCGCCGCGAGCTTTACGACAAAGACGATAACCCCGTTCCCCTCACGGGCGCTGAGTTTCGGCTGCTCGATGCGCTGACCAGCAAGCCCAATCGCGTTCTGTCGCGCGATCAGCTGATGAACATGACGCGCGGGCACGACGCGATGCCCTTCGACCGAAGCATCGACGTACAGATCGGGCGGCTCCGCAAGAAGCTGGGCGATTCGGGCAAGCAGCCGTCGCTCATCAAGACGTTCCGCGGCGAAGGCTACGTTCTGACCGCCTGAACGTGTGACGGTGACCACCAGATGGTGGTCACCAGCAAATCCATAGGTCGCTTATTCAGCGGCCGATTCCATAGAGAAATTCTGCTCGGGCGGGCGCCCGCATGAGGCTCAGCGCGGCTGTTGCCGTCGCTAAGAAAACGAATGGTCAGACTTTTCCGAGGTTCCGCGAGGGAGGCGGCTGGTTGAGCTGGCCGTCACTGCCGTAGTCTTCGCTGCCGCCCTCCTGGCCGTAGAGCACCCGAAGCGCTTCCTGCCGGCTCTGGGCCATCGCGGTCATCGAGGCGCCGTTGATCATGTTGCGGCGTTTACACTCAGACAGCGACTCCACAAAGTTCTCCCAGTCGGGAGAGCCCTCATGCGCGCTCTTGAGCTCACCTTCGGCAAACTCGATTAACGACTCCAGCATCGCCCGCTTCTGATCGGAAACCGAGGCAAGCTGGCGAAGGTCATCGCCCGCCAGGGCGTCAGATTCTTCCTTCAAAATGCCCAGCAGGCTGTCTACGCTCTTCTGCAGATCTTCCAGGCGAGGCACGGGGCGAGCCATCACGGCTGACCCTTAACGCCGGACTCGGAGCGAATCAGACCCTCAGCAATGCTGCTTGAGTCCACTTCGAAGGTGCCGTTGGCAATCGCCTCGCGGAGTGCCTGAACCTTCTCGACGTCCACGTCGGATTCGGACCGGGCAGACTCGGTGATCTGCCCGATGGCGCGTGCCTCGAGCGTCAAAGACACCTTATCGCCGACCGTCTGGGACGAATCTGCGCCGCCAGAGGGACTTTTTTCCGAAGCAGCGCGATCCGAACGGTCTGAGACCTCGGAAACACTGATATTGGAACCAACAGGGTTAGTAATCATCGTCATTTTCCTTAAAAGACCCTCTCAGGATCGGCCGCTGCAATAAAATCTTTAGGGATTGCGTACGAACTCGCGGAATTATCGCCTAATCTGGCGCCGGCTGCGGCGAGAGCCCCGTGATCGGTCCGCACAACGCCATCTGCCGACACGACGCCCTGCACGCGACGGCGGCTACTCAGGTTCTCCACGCTGATCTGATCACCCAGAGCCCCGGACGACAGCGCTTTACCGGCGACACGCACGCTCAGGTTGCCCGCCCGCGCCAGCAGCGTTACGCGATCGCCGCGTTTGATCAGCTCCGGCGCGCGCAGCATGTTCTGCGTCAGGACCACACCGGGCGCCAGCGTGCGCCTAAGTTCCAGGTCGACTGCCTGAGACGGGTGCTGGAGGAACCGACCGTTGACCTGACTGATATCCATCTTTTGCAGCATCAAATCGTTTTCGCTGACCCGATCACCGCGCGACAGCGCCCCCCGACTGACCAGCACCTCCATCCACACGCGGACTCGCGCTCTCAGGTAGATCGTCCAGGGCACCAGCCCAGCGCAACGAACGCCGACGCTGGTGTTGCCGAAGCTGCGGGCGCCAGGCGCTGAGAAGATCTCCAGCGGTTCGCTGCAGGCGGCCAGCCTGAGACGCGGATCCGGCGCCTGGATCTCGACGCTCAGGTTGTCACCAAATTGGCGCCCACCTTCCTGCTCGAGGTAAATCTTGGCCTCCTGAGCAATCGCAGCCAGCGAATGGTGCTGGCTCGCCAGGGCCTGACCGACGCCAAGACCGCTCGTCAAAATTGCCACGGCCAAGAGTCGGAAAATTGACAAAAGCTCTTCCTTGAGAGGTTTTGGCGTCGTTTTTTTGTCGCTTCGCATATCAGGCTCCATCCCTGCGTATCGTCACGAGGGGATGGCAGCAATAGTCGTGCCAGAAACTCGAACCCGACCATGACACCTCTATATAGGGCTCGCAAAAAGATGCGTCTCAGGGTCCGCCACCGCCAGGCGTTTGGCTGTGCAGCCGGCGAGCAAAGCGTCAGAAAAACCATCTTTTATCGGTTGGCACGCCAATTGCTTTAGCTCCTGGCAAGGAAACTTTTGCTGGAACGACACATGCCGTTTTCGCTCGATTCATTGCTGGGCATACATCCGCAGGCGCTGGAGTTTCGCGCCCGTCGCGCCGAGCTGCTGGCGCAGAACCTGGCTAACGCCGAGACGCCGCACTACAAAGCGCGAGACCTGGACTTTGCCACGAGCCTGAAGCAGGCCAAGTCATCGGGTGGGATGACCCGAACCCATGAGCGACACGTCAGCGGCGTGGAAAGCCCGATGGCTGAAGCGATGTACCGCATTCCGCTGCATCCCTCGCTGGACGGCAACACGGTGACTGAAGAGTTCGAGAAGTCGGCCTTTTCCGAAAACGCCGTGCGGTATCAGGCCAGCCTGATGTTTCTGACCCGAAAATTTTCCGCGCTGAAAGGCGCCATGAACGATCAGTGAGCCCCGTATGAGTGACGGCACCCTGTTTTCCGTAGCGGCATCAGCCCTCAACGCCCAGAGCGTGAGGCTGAATACCATCGCCTCCAACATGGCCAACGCCGACGTGGCGGCCAGCTCCGCGGAGGAAACCTTCCGCGCCCGGCTGCCGGTCTTCAAGGCCGAGTCGGCCAAGGGCCAGCTCGCCGGCGTCCAGGTTGCCGGCATTGTCGAATCCGACGCGCCGGCCCGCATGCGCTATCAGCCGGACCACCCGCAGGCCAATGACGAGGGCTACGTGTTCCTGCCCAACGTCAACCTGATCGAACAGATGACCGACATGATTTCCGCGTCGCGCAGCTATCAGGCCAACCTGGAAGTCATCACCACCACCAAAGAGCTGATGCTGCAGACCCTGCAGCTCGGACAGCGAGGCTGATTATGCTCACCGGCGTCAACGATCTAACCAACATCCTTGGACCCCAGCGCCCGCAGGGCAGCGGCGGCAGCAACGGAGAGCTCGGGCAGGAAGAGTATTTTGCTCTTATGGTCGCGCAGCTGCGCAACCAGGATCCAACCTCACCGCAGGACGGCAGCGAGTACTTCACGCAGATTGCCCAATTTGGCACCGTCAACGGCATCACCGAACTCCAGCAGTCGTTCGACTCCCTCGCCACGGCGCTCAACAACAACCAGGCGCTGTCAGCGTCCTCGCTGATCGACCGGGACGTGCTGCTCCCCGGAGGTTTCGGCTACCTGACGGAGGGCGAGCCGCTGTCAGGTCAGGTCGACCTGCCCCAGGGCTCCAGCGCTCTGCGCATCGAAATCACCGACGAAGCCGGCCGCAGGATCCGGGTGCTGAACCTCGGTCAGCAGAACGCCGGCGGAAACGAATTCACCTGGGATGGCCTGGACGAAAGCGGCAATCCCGCGCCTTCGGGGCGCTACAACATCACCGCAGAAGCCACCTACGGCAACGAGAGCGTCGCCGTTGAGGTGCTGGTCGCCGGCCGCGTGGAAAGCGTGGCTTTCGGGGGCTTTGCGGGACAAACCGTACTGACCGTGTCGGGGCTGGGGCCGGTAGGCCTGAGCGACGTGCGCGGCATCCAATAATTGAAGCAGGAGATCAAACGTGGCCTTTAACATTGCACTCAGCGGCCTGAACGCCGCCATGGCGGACCTGGACATCACCGGCAACAACATTGCCAACGCCTCGACGAACGGCTTTAAGTCCTCGCGCGGCGAATTTGTCGACCTGCTGGCCTCAGCGGGTTTTGTCATCTCCAGCCTGGATCCGGGTGACGGCGTACAGCTCGCGGCGGTTCGCCAGCAGTTCAGCCAGGGCAACATCAGCTTCACCGGCAACGCGCTCGATCTGGCGATCAGCGGCGGCGGCTTTTTCTCGGTGCGCGACCCCAACGGGACCGCGGCTTACACCCGTAACGGCACGTTCTCCGTCGACCGCGACGGTTTTGTCGTGGCGCCCTCCGGCGCGCGGCTGCAGGCATTTGGCGTCACCGATCCGGCCATACCCACCTTCAACAGCGCAACCACCAACGATCTGCAGCTGTTGACCACGCAGGGTGCACCCGGCGCCACGTCGGAGGTTGATCTGGCCCTGAACCTCGACACGATCGACCCGATCCTCGGCCCCGGCGCCATTGACCCCGCGGACGCCGACACGTTCGACTACTCAACCACGATCACCGTCTTCGACTCCCTGGGCGAATCCCATTCGGCAACCGTGTACTTTCGCCAGACGGCGGCACTCACCTGGGATACGCGGCTGGTCATCGACGGCGACAGTGCGCAGACCACGGCGCTGCAGACCCTTAACTTCGACAGCCAGGGCAACCTGATTACACCGCAGCCGCTGAGCTACGGCGCATTCACGCCCACCAACGGCGCTGATCCGATCAACTTCAGCCTGGACCTGACGGACACCACGAACCTGTCAGGACCGTCGACGGTCACCTCGATCGCGCAGAATGGTTTTGCCGCCGGCCGGCTCAGCAATATCGACATCGACGAAACCGGCATCGTGTTTGCGCGCTTCAGCAACGGCCAGTCGGAGCCGCTCGGCCGCATTGCCCTTGCCCGCTTCCAGAATCCGCAGGGCCTGCGGGCTATCGGCGACACTTCCTGGGTTGAGTCATTTGCCTCCGGCCCGGCGATCCTGGGTGATCCCGGTGGCGCCGGCCTCGGTCTGATCCAGGGCGGGAGTGTTGAGCAGTCCAACGTCAACATCTCCGAGGAGCTGGTGAACCTGATCAGCGCACAGCGCAACTTCCAGGCCAACGCTCAGGTCATCAGCACCGCTGACGATCTCAACCAGACGCTGCTGAACATCAGGTAATGGATCGTTCGGTCTACATCGCCATGGGTGGCGCGCGCGACGCGATGCGTCTGCACGCCACCCAGGCTCACAACCTGGCCAACAGCCAGACGGTGGGCTTCAAGGCTGACCTGACTCGCGCTGAGAGCCTGCCGCTGAACGGACCGGGCTTTCAGGATCGGGTCCACGCGGCTCAGACCGGCGAGAAGATGCCGGACCTGAGTCCAGGGCTGATCAATCAGACCGGCCGCGACCTGGACATTGCGATCCAGGGCGAAGGCTTTCTGATGGTTCAGGGTGCTGACGGCGGTGAGGTCTACAGCCGCGCCGGCAACCTGCGGGTGGACAGCAACGGCCTGCTGGTGGACCACGCCGGCCGGCCCGTGCTGGGCAACAGCGGCCCAGTATCCCTGCCGCCCTACGAAAAGCTGGAAATCGGCACCGACGGCAGCATCAGCATCCGGGGTGAAGGTGAAGCGGAAGGTCCGCTGAACATCGTCGACCGCCTGCGCCTGACCCGGCCTGACGCCGAGGACCTCGTCAAGAATGCTGACGGCACAATCCGCCACCGTGATGGCCTGGCGTCGGTGCCCGACGCATCGGTGGTGGTGGCCTCGGGGGCACTGGAGGCGAGCAACGTTGAGCCCGTGGGAGCCCTCGTCCAGATGATCGAGCTGCAGCGCCAGTTCGAGATGCACATCAAGTTTATTGAAAACAGCGAAGAGAACGATCGCGCCGCCAGCCGCCTGCTGCGGATGCGCTGAGCGCGCTCGGGAGATTTATCATGAACCACGCACTTTGGATCGCCAAAACCGGCCTCGAGGCCCAGCAGACCCGCCTGGCCGTTCAGTCCAACAACCTGGCCAACGCCAACACCACGGGCTTCAAGCGGGCTCGGGCCGTGTTCGAGGACCTCGTCTACCAGAACATCCGTCAGGTGGGTGCCCAGTCCTCGGAGAGCACGCTGCTGCCCTCCGGGCTGTCGCTCGGCACCGGCGTGCGGACCGTGGCGACCGAGAAGCTCTTCAGCCAGGGCAACCTCGTGCAGACCGGCAACGCGCTGGACGTCGCCATTCAGGGTCGGGGCTTCCTGCAGATCCTGCTGCCCGACGGCGCGCAGGCCTACACGCGCGACGGCTCGCTCCAGATCGACGCTGAGGGCGCGCTGGTCACCTCCAGCGGCTATCCGGTACAGCCCGCCATCACCGTGCCCCAGGGCGCGGAGACCGTGACAATCGCGCCCGACGGCACCGTCACCGTCAAGATTGCCGGCCAGGATCAGGCGACTCAGGTGGGCACGCTGCAGATGGCGGACTTCGTAAACCCGACCGGCCTCCAGGCCGTGGGTCAGAACCTGTTTCGGGAGTCGGCCGCCAGCGGCACGCCGCAGACCGGCAACCCGTCCCAGAACGGCCTGGGCGCCCTGCTCCAGGGCTCTCTGGAGACCTCGAACGTCAATTCGGTGGAGGAACTCATCGGGCTCATTGAGACGCAGCGGGCCTACGAAATGAACTCCCGCGCGATTGCAACCGCTGACCAGATGCTCGAATACGTGAACAACAACCTGTGATCATGATGCGCTTTAAGACGATCCTCTCAGCCGCGGACAGCCGTCCGGGTAAAGGCCTCACCGCCGGCGTGTGCCTGCTCCTGGGCGGCTGCGCCGTTGCACCCCAGCAGCCGCCGATGGTGCCGCCCGCCCTGCCCGTCATGCAGATGACCGCAGGCACGGCCACGGACGGCGCCATCTACAGCGCCTCGCCGAGGCTGGTGCTGTTCGAAGACGTCCGGGCGCGCAGCGTCGGCGACGTGCTGACCGTGGTGCTCAGTGAGCGCACCAACGCCAGCAAGAGCGCCTCGACCGCTACCGACAAAGAAACGGGTTTCGAGCTGTCGCCGGGACCACTGTTCGGCACGGACGTGTCCGGCAGCACCCTGGACAGCAGCCAGGATTTTGCCGGCAACGGCTCCAGCAGCCAGAACAACAGCCTTACCGGATCGCTCACGGTGACCGTTGTGGGCGTGCTGGATAACGGGCTGCTCGCGATCCAGGGGGAGAAGTGGCTCACGCTGAACCAGGGTAAAGAGTATCTGCGGATCGCCGGGCACGTCCGGGGCGCCGATATCCGAACCGACAACAGCGTGCTGTCCACCCAGATCGCCAATGCGCAGATCACCTACTCAGGCGCTGGCGCGCTGCACGACGCCAATCGCCAGGGCTGGCTGACGCGAATGTTTGCCAGCGTGCTGTCACCCCTTTAAGGAGGAGAGCTCCGTGAGTGTGACCAAATCCGGAACCGGCAGCGTCGGCCGCAGCCTGGCCCAACGACTGCTGCTCGGCCTGGCGCTGGCGCTGAGCGTCTGCGCGACGCACGCCGAACAGCGCGTGAAGGATCTGGCCAGCGTGGCGGGATTTCGCGAGAACCAGCTCATCGGCTACGGCCTCGTGGTGGGCCTGGACGGCACGGGCGACCAGACCGTGCAGTCACCCTTCACCGTGCAGAGCCTGATCAACATGCTCAACCAGCTCGGCGTTGTGATCCCGCCCGGCACCCCGCTCCAGCTGAAGAACCTCGCCGCCGTGGCGGTGCATGCGTCCCTGCCGCCGTTCGCCAAGCCGGGGCAGCAGATCGACGTGACCGTCTCCTCGATCGCGAACGCCACCAGCCTTCGCGGTGGTTCGCTCCTGATGACGCCGCTCAAGGGACTCGACGGCAAGGTGTATGCCGTGGCCCAGGGCAGCCTGATCGTCGGCGGCTTCGGCGCCGAGGGCAGCGACGGTTCGTCGATCACCTTCAACGTGCCAAGCGCCGGCCGCATCCCGAGCGGCGCCATGGTCGAGCGCGCCGTGGCGAGCACCCGGACGCCCGGATCCCCGCTCAAGCTGAATCTGCACTCGCCGGACTTCACCACGGCCGATCGGCTGGTCAGCGTCATCAACCGGCGCTTTCCCGCCATGCCCGCCAGCGCGGCAGATCCGGGAACGGTGATCGTCCAGGCGCCTCAGGATTCGACGGACTACATGCGCTTTGCCGCTGAGCTTGAGAACCTGACGCTCGAGCCCGGTGAACCGGCCGCGCGTGTGGTAGTGAACGCCCGCACCGGCACGGTGGTGGTCGGAAGCCACGTCCGTGTGCTGCCGGCCGCGATTACCCATGGAGGCCTCACGGTCACCATCGCCGAATCACCGCAGGTGGTTCAGCCCAACCCCTTTGGCCGAGGCCAGACCGCGGTGCAGCCGCAGTCGGAGGTCACCATCAACGAAACCGAAAGCCGCATGTTTCTGATCGAACCGGGCGCGGCGCTGAGCGATATCGTTGAGGCCATTAACCAGGTCGGCGCAGCGCCGGGTGACGTGGTTGCGATTCTGGAAGCGCTGCGCCAGGCCGGCGCCCTGCGGGCCGAATTTACCGTCATCTAACATGCAAACGCCCCTGGACAACAAGGCCGGGATGCCGTTGATCCAGGCGCTCAAGGACTCCGGCTCGCCGCGGGTTCCTGGGCAGGCTAACGCGCCTGGCAACGCCGGCGACGCCAAGCTGAACGAAGCGGCAACCGCCTTTGAAGGGGCTTTTCTCAAGATTCTGCTGAAGTCGATGCGCGATACCATTCCTGAAGGCGGATTGTTCGACCGCCAGCAGATGGCGGCATTTGAGGAGATGCGCGACGGCGCCCTCGCAGACTCGCTGGCCGGACGCGGCGCTACGGGGATCGCCCAGATGGTGGTGGCACAGCTTGGCGGCAAACCGCAGCAGCCGCAGTCCGCGATCACCCTTACCCAGGGCGTTCGACCGGCGCAGTCTGCCAGCGTCAGCCGGACGGCGGAAGCGACGGGAAGCAGCGCGGTGGAACGCCAGCGCTTTGTCGACCAGCTGCTGCCGGTGGCACGTAAAGCGGCCTCAGCCCTCGGCATCGACGCGGCGGTGATTGTCGCGCAGGCCGCCCTGGAAACGGGCTGGGGAAAACACGTTCCCACGCGTGCCGGCGGCGGCAGCAGCCACAATTTATTTGGCGTTAAGGCCGGCGCCGGCTGGCAGGGTCCAACATCCACCCAAACCACCACCGAATTCCTGGGCGGCAAGCTCCGCGAGGTGGTGGCCAGCTTTCGCGCTTACGCAAATCCTGCGGAAAGCGTCTCGGACTACGTCAACTTGATCCGGTCATCGGGACGCTACGCCGCAGCAGCCAAGGCCAGCAGCCCCGATGCGTATCTCAAGGCGCTTGAGGACGGCGGCTACGCCACCGACCCGAACTATGCCCGCAAGATCAAAGCCATTCTCGGCGGGCCGGAACTGAGATCAGCTCATGACCATTGAATCCATCGGTCTGTCCGCGCTGGCCGCGTTTCAGCGGGCCCTGTCGGTCACGGCCCACAATATTACGAACGCCAATACGCCGGGCTACAGTCGGCAGACCGTGCTGTTCAGCAATCTGCCGGGCAACCTGAGCCCGGTGGGGCCGCTGGGCGGCGGCGTAGAGCTGGCGGCGGTGCGCCGCAGCTTCGACTCGCTGCTCTATAACCAGCTCAGGCAGGCGACCAGCAATTTCACCCAAACAGAGGTGCGAGCTGAACTGACCACGCTGGTCGATGGATTTCTGGGTGCCGACGGTTTTGATCTCTCGGCCCCGATCAACGGTTTTTCGTCGGCGTGGCAGGATCTGTCGGCCGACCCAACCTCGGTCGCCGCCAGAACCGCCGTGCTGAGCTCGGCCGGGTCGATCGCCGATCGTTTCAACGTGCTCGATCAGCGACTAAACGATGTACGCGACGACCTGGGTAACCGGGTGACCGCGTACGCTCGCGAGATCAACAGCCTGAGCAGCCAGATTGCGGATCTGAACCGACGCATCAACGATCAACAGCTGGCGGGTGACGGCCCCAACGACCTGCTGGACCTGCGCAACCAGGCCATCCTCCAGCTATCGGAGTTTCTGGACGTGCAGGTGGTGCAGGACGGCGCGTCGCTCAACGTGTCTCTGACCAACGGCTCAGCCGTGGTGACCGGCGTGGAGGTCAACGAGGTCACCGTCGGCCGGTCGAGCTTCGACCCGCGGCAGATTGAGCTCACGCTCGGGCGCGGCTCCAGCAACCAGCGTTTGACCGCGCAGAACGCGGGTGGGCGGCTTGCCGGCGCCCTGTCCTTTTTAGATAACGTGCTCGATCCTGCACAGAACGAGCTGGGAAGAGTCGCGATAGCGCTCGCATTTGGCGTCAACGAACAGCATCAGCGTGGGCTGGACCTCGACGGCAACCTGGGCCTGAATCTGTTTAACCAGGCGGCGCCCCAGCTGCTTCCGGCCAACAGCAACAGCAATCTGCTGACCGACACGACCAGCATATCGTTTGACGACGTCGGCCAGCTCACCTCGGACGAATATCAGCTCGACTTTGACGGCGCGACGTGGACGCTGACCAACCTGCGGACCGGCAGCCCGGTACCGCTGACGCCGGACGGCGCGGATTTTCTCGCCGACGGCCTGCGCATCAGCGTGGATCCCGGCGCCGCTGCGGGAGACAGCTATTTAATCCGGCCCACGAGGCAGGGCGCCAGCGAACTGGCGCTGGGCATCACCGATCCACGCCAGCTTGCGGCCGCGGCGGCCCTGAACACCACCGCCAACAGCCAGAATCTGGGCAATGGCCAGATCAGCGCGGCCCAGATTCTCGACCCTGCCAACCCGGCGCTGCTCAACGACGTCGACATCGTCTTTACCAGCCCGACAACCTATTCGATCAACGGTAGCCCGGACATCGCGTATGTGCCGGGTAGCGACATCGACGTCAACGGCTGGCGGCTCAGCATCAGCGGGAGCCCCGATACGGGCGATTCTTTTACCGTTCGCAACAACATCGGCGGCGTGGGTGACGGTGGCAACGCCGGCCTCCTCGGGGCGGTAGAGCGCCTCAATACGCTGGAAAACCAGACGCTGTCCGTGCTGGACGCCTACCAGCAGCTGGTTTCGTCGGTCGGCGTGCAGGCCAATTCACTGAACGCCGCCACCGTGGTCCAGGGCAATCTGCTCGAAGACGCCCAGACCCGGCAGAACAACGCCAGCGGGGTCAACCTGGACGAGGAAGCGATCAACCTGCAGCGATTCCAGCAGGCCTACACCGCGGCGGCCGAAGTCTTTACGGTGGCCAACGAGATGTTTGACACGCTCATCAGGTCGGTGAGATGAACCGGATTTCTACGTCCCAGCTCTTTACCAATACGCTGAGCAGCATCACCGGCGGTCAGGCTCGCCTGGCCGATCTGCAGCGCGCCATCGCCAGCGGCAAGCAGGTGAATACGGCGGCCGATGATCCGGTCGGCGCGGGACGCATTCTGGAGCTTCGCGCGTTGACCGAACGCATCACGCAATATTCCCGCAACTCGGACGCCGCTGAAGCGCGCCTGAGCACCACGGAAAACGCGCTGGTGTCGGTCTCGGATTCCCTGAATCGGGTTCGGGAACTGGCGCTGGCGTCGGTCAACGGCATCAATACTCCCAGCACGCTGGAGGCCTACGGGCAGGAGGTGCTGAGCCAGCTCGAAGGCATGATCGCCCTGGCGAACCAGGCTGATGCCAACGGGGAATATCTGTTTTCCGGCACGGCCTCCAACACGCTTCCCTTCACCCTCTCCGGGACGCTGACCTACAGCTACTTTGGTAACAGTCAGTCGCGAAGTGTATCGATTTCGGACAACCAAACCGTTGCCATGGGCCTGCCCGGCGACGAAGTATTTATCGACATCCCCACCGGCAACGGCCGGTTTCAGGTCATTGACAACCCGGGCAATACCGGCACGGCCGTCGCGGGCGACAGCAGCATCTCCGATCCGACCCTGTGGGTCCCGGACGACTACACGCTCACCTTTCTCGATCCGAGTAACTGGGAGGTGCGCGACAGCGGAGGTGTGCTGGTTCAGACAGGCACCTATTCCGAACCCGGAACCATCAGTTTCCGGGGTGCTGACCTGTCGTTTATCGGCACCCCTGCTGCGGGCGATCAGTTCACGGTGGAGACCAATACCACCCAGGATATCTTTACGACGCTGGCCGAGCTCGGCGCTGCCCTGAACGGGGAGACACCCCTGACCGAAACGGCGATGGCGAACCTGCTCAACCGTTCGCTCAACAATATCGACAACGCGCTGACGGTCAATCAGGAGTCACGCGCAACCCTCGGCGTCAGGCTCTCGAGTATCGACTCCTATCGCGATCTGAATGCCCGCGACGTGATCCAGGCGCAGACCCTGAGATCATCGATTGAAGACCTGGACTATGCGGCCGCGATCAGCGAGTTCGAGTACGAGAGCACCATCTTGGAAGCCGCGCAGCAGACCTTTCTGTCGCTCCAGAATCTGTCCCTCTTTCGCCTTTTGTAACACTTCTTCGGGCGATTTATTTCGCTTTGTCAAGTCAGCGCTAAAGCTTTTTTCTCCGGCGCCGTTAACCACCCTGACCGCGAGCTTCGAGGTCGTTAGGTTAAACGCCCTTGTGGGCTCAAATTTGTAATTCGGAGAAATACGATGCCCCAGATTATCAACACCAACGTTGCGTCCCTAAACGCACAGCGGAACCTGAACGCATCCCAGGATGTGTTGAACCGTTCACTGCAGCGCCTGTCTACCGGCCTGCGAATCAACAGCGCCCGAGACGACGCCGCCGGCCTCGCTATCTCCGAGCGCTTCACCAGCCAGATCCGCGGCCTGACCCAGGCGATCCGGAACGCTAACGACGGTATTTCACTGGCCCAGACCGCTGAAGGCGCCTTGGGACAGACGACGGAAAACCTGCAGCGAATTCGTGAGCTGGCGCTTCAGTCGAGCAACGCCACGAACTCTGCGGAAGACCGCGCCGCGCTGCAGCAGGAAGTCAACGCACTGCAGGCTGAAATCAATCGGGTTGCTGAGACGACCCGCTTTAACGGCCAGGTGATCCTGGACGGCAACTTCAACCAGCAGTTTTTCCAGGTTGGCGCCAACGTCAACGAAGTGATCGGTGTGACCATCCGCGGCACCAGCGCTACGGACCTGTCCAACAACTCGCTGACCGCCGTAAGCTCGACGACCGCCAGCCGAGGCACAGGCGCCGTCACTGCCGCAGCCGCGGCACTGCCAGCGGACAATGCGATCGCCGCCCAGACCCTGACCTTCAACACCAGCTCCGGCGCGCAGACGCTTGCCGTGACCGCGGGTGCAACGGCGTCTGAGATCGCCTCTGCGGTGAACAGCAACACCGGGCCGACCGGCGTGACCGCCACGGCCACCAACAGCGCCACCTTGAGCGGCCTGACCAACGCGGGTGTTGTCACCTTCCAGCTCGGTTCAAGCGGTGACGCAACCACCACGGTTTCGGCCAACATCACGGCCACCACGGACCTGACCAACCTGGCTGACGCAATCAACGACGCCAGTGGTTCCACCGGCATCTCGGCCGAGCTGACCAACAACAACGCGTCGATTGTGCTGACGGACGCCAACGGTGACGACATCGAAATCACCGACTTCACGTCCTCCACGGCAGCAACCGAACTCACCGTAACGGGTGCGGGCAACGCCACCGGTACCGATCTGGTCACCGGCGGTAACGACAGCACCCGGGTCAGCGGCACCGTCACCTTCAACTCTGCTGAGAACTACTCGGTGCAGTCGAGCATTGCGGAAACCGCAGGCAGCATCCTGAACGTGGCGGCGAACACCGCTGTCGCCTCAACCGCCTCAACGGTGGCTGACGTGAACATCGGCACCGTCCAGGGCGCGCAGGACGCGCTGGCGATCATCGACTCTGCGCTGCAGACGATCTCGTCCGAGCGAGCCAGCCTCGGTGCGGTTCAGAACCGATTCGAGTCTGCGATCGCCAACCTGGCCAGCACGGTGGAGAACGCCTCCGCCGCCAGAAGCCGGATCCGGGATGCAGACTTTGCGACCGAGACGGCAGAACTGACCAAGGGTCAGATTCTGCAGCAGGCCGGCCTGTCGATCCTGAGTCAGGCCAACGCCAACCCACAGAGTGTGCTGGCGCTGCTGCAGTAAGTTCGACAAGCAGCAAGGTGGCCCGGCCTAGACGCCGGGCCACCCTTTAGATGGCGATAAATGGAAACTGCCATGCAAGTATCCAACGATGACATGACCAAGCTCGTTTCCCGGAACCCGGCCCAGGGTGCCAGCGGCGCGTCGCCGCCAGCCTCACCGGTCCCTAGGACCGAACCGAGTGCCCAAAACGAGACCCGACAGACAGCGCCGCCGCCAGCGGAGACGCTGTTTTCTGCCGTTGAGAACATCAACCAGGTCCTGAAAGCCCAGGAGCGGAGCGTGCGTCTCAAGGCCAGCGAGTTTGCCGAAACCGCCGTGATCGAGGTGATCGATAAAGAAACCGACACGGTGATCCGGCAGATCCCGGCTGAGTCCACGATGAAGCTGGCCGAGTACTGGTCCCAGAACGGTCTGCTCGCAGACGGCTCGCTGATCAGCCTGTCGGTCGACGAAACGGCATGACCTTTGCACTGTTCTCTGACAACCACCGCAGCCGACGGTTTGCCGGCGGCCAGACGAAGTATTGAGTCAGGGAGCTAAGCATGTCCATTTCATCTCTAGGCGTCGGATCAGGCATTGATCTGCAGGGGCTGCTGGACCAGCTGGTGGCGGCCGAACGCGGCCCCACGCAGCAGCGTCTGGCGATCCGGGAAGCCGGCCTCCAGGCGGAGTTTTCCGCTTTCGGCAACCTGACCGCGGCCGTTCAGTCGCTGCGAGACGCGGCGGAGAAGCTCACCGAGCTGACGCCCGGGAAGTCGGCAGTCGTTTCTGGCGCGATCGAAGCGCTCACCGCCAGCGCTGACGAAACCGCCGCGCTCGGGACCTATTCGGTTCAGGTCGATCAGCTTGCGACCCAGCAAAGCCTCGCAACCACCGCCTTTGCCTCCAGCGACACGCTGGTGGGTTCCGGCACGATCACCATCGCCTTTGGCACCACCGACTATGATTCGGTTGGCGACGTGTACAACGGCTTTACCGCCGACACCGGGCGCTCGCCGGTCACCATAGAAATCGGACCCGGCGACCAGAGCCTGTCGGCCGTTCGAGACACCATCAACGAAGCCAACGCCGGCGTCACGGCGTCGATTGTGACGGACGTCAACGGCCCGCGGCTGGTGCTGAGCTCCAACAGCAGCGGCGCAGACAGCACGCTGGAAATCACTGTCGCGGACAACGACGGCAACAACACCGATACGGCGGGTCTCTCGGCGCTCGCCTTTAACGCGGCGGCCACAAACCTGGAGCAGACGGTCGCCGGGCAGGACGCCGCCTTCTCGGTTAACGGCTTGTCCCTGAGCGCCGCAAGCAACACCGGCATCACCGCCGTGGAAGGCCTGACGCTCAACCTCGAGTCCGTCAGCACCTCCGCCGCCGTGATCAAGGTGGCCAATCGGGAGTCGGACATCACGTCCGCCCTGAATGACTTTGCCGAAGCCTACAACGGTTTGGTGAGCCTCAACGGCGAGCTCGCCTCCTTCGATCCCGAGAGCGGCCAGTCGGGCACCCTGTTTGGCGACACCACGCTGCGGGGCCTGATCAACAGCCTGCGCACGGGCCTGAGCGTATCGGGCAGCTTCAGCGGCCTCGGTGCTGATTCTCTGCTCGAGATGGGCCTGACAACCGCCGAGGACGGAACCCTGAGCGTCGATAACGACGCGGTGCAGGCGTTTATCGGCGATGACTTCAACGCCGCGCTCAGCCGCCTGACCGACGTGAGTGACGCTTACCTCAAGCGCACTGATCCCTACATCAACGGTGACGGGCTCATCAACGTCCGCACCGACGGCATCCAGACGCGGCTGGACGACATCGCCGACGAGCGGATTGCGCTCGACCGGCGGATCGAAGCCATCGAACAACGCTTGACGCGTCAGTTCGCCAACCTGGACACGCTGCTGTCGAACTTACGAACGACCAGCCAGTTCGTGACCAACCAGCTCAGCAACCTCAACATCAACCAGTCTGACTCTTAAGGTAACTGTGATGAATCTTCAATTTGCCCTTGAAAGCTACCGCCAGGCGGGACCCGTCAGCGAAGTGGAAACCGCCAGCCGGTTTCGCCTGATTCAGATCCTGATGGAACATACGCTGAAGCAGCTCGCCGTTGCCTGCGCGATCACCGACGGCGGTGACGCGGTCAAGCGACGCGAAGCCCTCGGCAAAGCCATCGACGGCATCGAAACGCTGCGCCAGAGCCTCAGCGAGGACCACCAGGAAGAGGAGCTCGGCCAACGGCTCGACGCGCTCTACAGCCACATGACTGAGGAGCTCGTGCGCTCCAACCTGGACATGAGCCCCGGCCGGATTCAGCACGTTAAGACGCTGCTGAGTTCGCCCAAGTCGGCCTGGGACCAGCTCCCGACCATCCGTCCCTCGGACGTCAACCTGGACGCCTACTTCTCATGAACTATGAACAGGCACAGGGTCAACTCATGGCGCTCTCAGGCTCACTGCGGGAGGCGGCCGATCGACAGCAGTGGCAGCTGGTGGCCGAGCTGCACGGCCGGCTTCAGAACCAGCTGCAGGACCTGTTTGGTCAGCCCGAACTCCCGAGTGACGGCCGCCCTGCCCAGCTGCTGAACCACATCCAGCAGCTGAGTGAGGATCTGGCCGTCAGCGTCAAGGAAACCCGTGACATCTGCGCAGCCGAGATCGACCAGCGCCGCCGGCGGCGACGCGGCATGTCCCTCTATCAGGAGACCGCCCAGGAAACCGCCTAGGAAACCGCCTAGGAAACCGCCTGATCAGCCAACGGCAGGACGCTTCCCCGCCCAGCCCCTTTGGCAGGGGCCATAACCGCCCTCACCCCCATCAGCCAGAATTTTGACCCACGGCTGACAAGTTTCTGACGCCAGGCCCGCTCTCCCCTCCTACGGGAACCCGCAAAACCCCACAGCAGCAACACTTTTCGCCAATTTCACGGCACCGGCCATTTTCGGCACGGTCCTTGCTCTAGTTCCTGCGTTAGCGGTTTAACGCAAGGTTCGACGAACAACATGACTCCGGTGGACAACCAGGCAATCAGCAGCGTGCTGGCCCAGATGCGGCAGGTGGCACAGAGCGGTCTGGTGCAGAACACGCCCAGCGTCAGCCCGCAGCAGGAGGTTGCGCCGAGCGACTTCGCGCAGCTGGTCAACGGCGCGCTGGAGGGCGTGTCGCGGGTTCAGGCGGAAGCGGGCGCCAAGGCAGACGCCTTTGAGCGCGGCGATCCAAACGCCAACCTGGCTGAGGTCATGGTGGCGCTGGAAAAAGCCAGCGTCTCGTTCGAGGGCGTTAAGCAGGTTCGCAATCGCCTGGTAGCGGCCTACCAGGAAATCATGAACATGCCGGTTTAACCCGGCGCCCGAGTCATGCGAGCCAAGACCGACATTCGTCTGAAGCAAGATAAAGGAGTGATCTGACATCATGGCGGAGAGTGATTCCCTGGCGGTGGCCAACGCCGACAGCAACAGCCTGGCGGCAGCCTGGCGCGGGTTTGAACGCCTGCCCGGGCTGCGCCAGGCTGCGCTGATCGTGCTGCTGGCCGGATCCCTGGCCCTGGCCGGCGCCGGAGTCCTTTGGAGCCAGCAGCCGGACTACACCCTGCTGCTCGGCAACGTGCCCGACGCGCAGAAGGCCGAAGTGATCGATGCCCTGACCCGCAACGGCATCAAGCACCGGCTCGACCTCGGCAGCGGCAGCATTCTCGTACCCCAGGCTGACGTCTACACCGCACGCCTGCGCCTGGCCGCGGACAACCTGCTGAACAACAGCGCCGGCGCTACCGGCTACGAGCTGCTGGACCAGGATGTTGGATTCACGATGACCCAACGCAGCGAAGACTCACGTCACCAGCGCGCCCTCGAGGGTGAGCTGGCGCGCTCGATCAACTCCCTCAGCATGGTCCAGTCAGCCCGCGTCCACATGGCCCTGGCACGCCCCAGCGCCTTTCTGCGCGACCGGCGCCAGTCTTCGGCCTCCGTCATCGTTCATCTCTATGACGGCAAAACCTTAAGCGAACGGGACGTGCGCGGCATCGTTCACCTCGTGGCCGCCAGCGTTGCCGACATGGAGCCCTCGCGGGTCACGGTTGTCGACCAAAACGGCCGCCTGCTGACCAAAGACGTTGAGCAGGAGGAGTTCTCCAGCGACAGCGAACGCCTCGACTACACCCAGCGGCTCGAACAGCGTTACATGGACCGCATCCTCGACATTGTGATCCCCGTGATCGGATCCAACGGCGTTCACGCGCAGGTCGTTGCGGAGGTGGACTTCACGCGCAGCGAGCAGACGGCGGAGAAGTTTGACCCCGACACGATTGCACTCTTAAGCGAACAAACCGAAGAGTCCACAACCAACGAGCCCGCTGCTCAGGGAATCCCTGGAGCGCTGAGTAACCAGCCGCCGCCGGCAGCAGAGGTGGGGACAGCTGATGCGGAAGGTCAGCCCACCCCGGCACCGACCCAGTCGACCAAGATCGCCAACCGCAACTATGAGGTGGATCGCCAGGTCAGCCACACGCAGTACGCCCCGGGCGGCCTGCAGCGACTGTCCGTCGCCGTTGTGGTTGACCACATGCGCAGCGTCGACGACGAGGGTGCCGTCACCCTGACGCCCCGGTCCGAGGAGGAAATGGCCCGCATCCAGGCGCTGGTCGAAAAAGCGGTCGGTTTCAACGCGCAGCGCGGCGACACGGTTGAGGTGGCGAACGTCGCTTTTTATCAGCCGCCGGAAGCCGAGCCGGTTGCCGCTGCGCCGATCTGGGAACAGCCCTGGCTGTGGCAGATGGGCAAGCAGGTGCTCGCCCCGCTGGGCGTGCTGGTGCTGCTCCTGACGATCTTCCGGCCGACGTTCCGGAACCTGTCCACCGCTCCCGCCCTGCCCCAGCCGCAGCCCGTTGAGCCTGCCGAAGACCAGAACGCCCTGGCCCACCTGGACTCCAACCAGATGAACCAGATGGTCGGCCAGTCACGCAGCATCGTGGCTGAAGACCCGGCGCGGGCGGCGCAGGTCGTATCTGAGTGGCTGGCCGACCCGGCATGAGCGAAGAGCTGACCGGTCCAAAGCGCGCTGCCGTCCTGCTGATGTCTATCGGCGAGGAGGCCGCGTCGCGGATCCTGAAGCACATCGACAGCAAAGAGGTGCAGCTGGTCAGCCAGGCGATCGGCGAACTGGACAAAGTCTCCTGGCAGAACGTTCAGGAGGTCAACACAGGCTTCCAGGAAGAGGTGGCGGAGGAAACCGCGTTTCGGATCAAGGCGCCGGACTTCACGCGCAAGATGCTCACCGACTCGCTCGGCGAGGAGCAGGCCAACGTGGTCCTGGACCGCATCGGCAACAACGGTCGCTCGGCCCGTATCGAAGCCCTGCGCTGGATCGATCCAAAAGATCTCGCGGACATGATCAAGCTGGAGAACCCGCAGGTGATCGCCACGGTGCTGGCGCTGATCGATCCGGAGGACTGCGGCGAAGTGGTGTCCGAACTCGATCCCGAGATCGCCAAGGAAGCGGTCGGGCGGATCGCCCGCATCAAAGAGATCCCTCCCTCGGCGATGGCCCACCTGAAAGACATGCTGGACGAGAAGGGCCTGGCCACCAGCGGTGGCATGGGCTCAGCGATCGAGCTGAAGGGAATCAACCACGCCGCCGATATTATCAATAGCGTCGACTCCGAGCTCGAGGAGATGCTGATGGAGTCGCTGCGCGAAGACGACGCCGAACTGGCCGAGCAGGTCGAGAACCTGCTGTTCGTGTTCGAGAACCTGAATACGCTCGACGACCGCGGATTCCAGAAGCTGCTGCGAGAGGTGCCGCAGGATCTGATGATCCCGGCCCTGAAGGGCGTTGCGCCAGCGCTGCGGGAACGCTTTTTCAGCAACATGTCAAAGCGCGCCGCCGAGATGCTGCGTGACGATCTAGAGGTCTCGGGCCCCATGAAGGTGAGCGACGTGGAGGCAGCACAGAAGGAAATCCTGACCGTGGCCATGAGGCTGGCGGACGAAGGCACCATCAACCTGGGTGGTAAAGGAGCTGAGGAATATGTTTAAGGAGCTGCGGGTCAGCCAGATCATGCCCGTTGGACAATATGACGCCGCCAACTCGGCGCCGATTCCGCTGACCCAGCTTGCGGCTGGCTCAAGCTTCAAGTCGGTCCCGCTAGGCCGAACGCCGTGGCCCTCTTCGGACGATCTGAAAGAACTCTTCGACAAGTCCGAACAGGAGGGCTACGCCACCGGCCTTCAGAAGGCAAAGGAACAGGTGGAGAGTGAGCGCCGACGCGACGCGGTTGCCGTGAGGCATCTGCTCGAAGGCCTGACCCGGCCCTATGAGGATATCAACGACCAGCTGCTGGCGACGCTCGTGGAGATGGCGCTTCAGACCGGCGCTGCGCTGGCGCGTCGCGAGCTGACGGCCGACCCGGAGGCTCTCAAGGCGGTGATCACCGAAGCGCTCGCCGCCCTGCCCCAGCCCGAAGAGGCCGCGGAGCTGAGCCTCCATCCCGAAGACGCGGCGCTCGTTGAACAGCAGCTGAAAATCGAGCTGCCCGAGCTGACAATTGTGCCCGACCCATCGCTGCAGCGCGGCGACTGCGAGCTGAGGGCCGGCGCCAGCACCGTGGACGCCCGACTCCAGACGCGGCTGGAGCAGCTCCTGGAATCGACCCTGGGTCAATCCAGCCGAGGTTAAGACCGCCATGCTGCAAACCCGCACCGTCGACCAGTGGCTCGACCAGCTCAACGCCTGCCGTTCTGGCCTCAACGGGGTTAATACGTTCAGCGTCAGCGGCCGGCTGCGGCGATCGGTCGGGATGACGCTGGAGGCCGAGGGAATCCATGTCCCCATCGGCGTCCGCTGCCGGATTCTGAACCCGGGGCTCGACATCGAGGCCGAGGTCGTCGGCTTTGAGGACGATCGCACCTTCCTTATCCCGCTGGCGGACAGCCAGGGCATCCGGCCCGGCGCCAGGGTTGTACCGGTGCTGACCGAAGCCCGGACCGCGGTGGGTGACCGCCTGCTGGGTCGCGTCATCGACGGACTGGGCCGCCCGCTCGACGGGCGCGGCGAGCTGCGCGCTGACGAATGGGTTACGCCCAGTGAAAGCGCGGACAACCCGCTGGAGCGCGCGCCGGTGGACAAGCCCCTAGACGTGGGCGTGCGTTCGATCAACACCTTTACCACCATCGGCCAGGGCCAGCGAATCGGCCTGTTTGCGGGCAGCGGCGTTGGCAAAAGCGTCCTGCTCGGCATGATCACCCGCTTTACGGCCGCGGACGTTGTGGTCGTTGGTCTGATCGGGGAGCGCGGTCGCGAGGTGCAGGAGTTCATCCACAACATTCTGGGACCCGCTGCGCAGGAGCGCTCGGTGATCGTCGCCAGCCCCGCCGACACCAGCCCGGTCCATCGGATTCACGCCGCGGAACGTGCGACCACAATCGCCCGTCATTTTCGAGATCAGGGCAAAAACGTGCTGCTCCTGATGGATTCACTGACGCGATACGCGCAGGCCCACCGGGAAATTGCTCTCGCGGTCGGCGAGCCCCCGGCCACGAAAGGTTATACCGCCTCCGTGTTTGCCCGGCTCTCCGAACTGGTCGAGCGCGCCGGCAACGGTCCTGGCGCGGGCTCGTTAACCGCCGTTTACACCGTACTGGTCGACGGCGACGACCACAACGATCCCGTCGCCGACAGCGCCCGATCGTTTCTCGATGGCCACATCGTTCTCAACCGCGCGCTCGCCGAAGCGGGCGTTTACCCGGCGCTCGACGTCGAGCGATCGATCAGCCGCGTGATGCCGGCGGTCACCAGCGAGCAGCACCGCCGCCTCACGGCCCGGTTTCTGCGCCTGTATGCCACCTACGAGCAGAACAAAGACCTCATCACGGTGGGCGCCTATTCGGCCGGCAGCGATCCCCTCGTGGACGAAGCGATCGCGCGACGCCCGGAGATGCTCGACTTTCTGCGGCAGGAGATGGAGGCGAGCGTCAGCTTTGCCGACAGCCTGGCATCCCTCAGCGCACTCTTTCCGGAGGCTGATGCATGAGCCGCTCCAAGCGGATCCGACGGATTGTTGAACTCAAGCAGCTCGAAGAGATGCTGGCAGCGCGCGACGTCCAGCACGCACAGCGGCAGCTCGCCCGCGGTCATCAGGTTCACGAAGAGCTGCTGAACTACAACCGGCACTACGAGACTCTCGGTCAGCGCGAGGGCGCCCGCAAAGACGCGGCGTCCTGGAGCCGCCAACGCCAGTTCTCCGAGCAGCTCGGCAAGGCGATCACCCAGCAGCGCGAGGCGATCGCGCAGCAGACGCAGGAACTCGAAATCAATCGCATGAACTGGCGCGAAAAGCGCACCCGCTCGCTGGCCACCGAGGCGCTGTTAGAGAAGATCCAGCAGGTGGAAAACCAGCGACAGGAACGCTCCAGCGCCAAAGAACATGACGAGCTGGCCCAACGCAACCTGAGGTACCGAGCACCATGAGCGAAAATTCTGCCCAAAACGTACCGGCCCTGGCCACACTATTTGCTGGCCGCGCCGCCGCCGCAGGTGCGTCCTCATCAACCCAGACAGGACCGGCGGAGAACGAAACGTCGACCGCCTTTTCCGATACGCTCAACCACCAGCTGCGGACCCTCCCAGGTGAAGCGACTGCCGGAGGCGGCGCCCTGGTTGCGCCGACCGACCCTCAGCAGCCGGTGCTCTCGACCCCCTTTTGGCCGGGGCCGAGCAGCGGGCACGCGATGGAACCACCATCCGTCACGGGGCACGCCGAGCGCATCGCCGTCGACAATCGGCTGATCAACGGCCTGGCCAACGGAACGCTGGCGTCAGCCGGCGAGAGCGGACCGCGGATCAACGCGCTTGCGGCCAACCTTCAAGGACTCCCCAGCGAAGCAGGGACGGCCATTCAGGGCCCAGGGACGGGCCAGGCGCCGATAGCCGGACTCAGCCCCGCTGGGGTCAGCGGTGAGACTGACTCGACGACACTGCTGACAACCACGCTCAACGCTGACGTCGATGCCAGCAAACCCTTGGGTGAAGAGGCCCTCCTCCCACTGCCGCGCAGCGTCGAGCAAGGCTTGAAACCCGCCGCCACAGCCAGCGCGACCTCTATCGGGACGCAGTCCTTAACCGGCTCGGGAAAACCGACGCAGACTGTCTTTCTCAACGACGCCCCAATCGGCAAAGGGCCAGTGGTCAGCCTTACTGGTACGACCACAGCCCAAGCCGCCGCCAAAGTCCCGGAAGGCCAGGCGCTTGCCGGCTACCAGCCGAACACGACGGCATCGCTCTTTGCCGCGAATACGCTTGGCGCCGCAGCTGCGGCTGGCGACAACCTCTTTACGCTGCGTCGAGGCACGGTTGAACTCACCGGCAGCGTACCGTCAGCGCCCGCTTCCACCGTCAACGTGACGGCCACCCCGGCGTTGACGCCGACGAACCCGGAACTGAGCACGGCGCTGCCGACGGACCGCAGTCCCGTCCAGACGCCACCGGCGCTTCAGGTGGCCGACCAGGTGAAAATGATGGTCCAGGGTGACCAGCGTGAAGCTCAGCTTCAGCTCCATCCCCGGGAACTGGGCGCCGTGAATATCCGCATTGCCCTCAACGCCGACCAGGCGAGCGTCTCGATCGAGGCCAGCAACCCTGATCTCTACCGTGAACTCGCCAGCGCCCTGCCCAGGCTGCGCCAGCTGTTTATGGAAGAAGGCATGGGCATGGCACAGCTTGCGCTCGACATGGGTCAGTCGCAGGAGCAGGAGCGTCAATCCCTGGAGCAGGAAACCCGGCTGGCCGGGGAGCTTCAGCGTGAGCCGGGCGCAGAACCCGGTGAGGCTATCGAGCCTTCGGCCGCCCGCGGAAAACCCGCTGTCGACCGTTCCCTGGATTTGTACGCCTGACGCGCTGACGGAGTATTGACTCTCTTCGTCATTATTCCGACGCCCCTCCAGTAAAAACCATACAAATCATGTAGTTAGGTTTTGGCATCATAATTGCTTTTCTGTTCAGACAGAGAAATCATCTGAGGACAGAAACATGCCGGACCAAGCCATCGAACTCGACAGCGGCGCACCACCCGCCGCAGCGGGCCCGGGCAAGCTGCTGACCATTCTGGTCGGCGCCAATCTGCTGATCACGGTCGCCATGGTCGCCATGCTGGTGCTCAAGGTTGGCCCCTTCGACCTGACGCCGCCGATGGAAGGCGAAGAAATGGCTGAGGAGATGGAGGAGGAGCTGCCCCCACCCATCTACGAATCCATGGATAAGCCCGTGGTCGTCAACTTCCGCTCTGGCAACAAGGAACGCTACCTGCAGCTGGTCGCGCAGTTTCTCACCCGCTCTGACGAGACGGTACTGGAGATTCGCAACCACATGCCGGCGATTGTCGACGGCATCTATCGCGAGCTTGGCCAGACTCAGTTCGGCGAGCTGCAGACGCTGGAGGGCCGCGAGGCGCTCCGGATGAGCGTGCTGAAGCTGACCCAGGAGGTCCTCGAAAAGCACACCGGCGAACCCGGCGTGGAGGAAGTCTTTTTCACCACGTTCGTTTTTCAGTGACATGAGCAGCGAGGAAATCCTCAGCCAGGAAGAGATCGACGCCCTGCTCGACAAGGCCGACTCCGTTGCGAAGAAGAAAATTCGCGACGGCCTGACGGACGAGGTGAGCAGCTACGATATCTTCAACCCACCGGCGATGAAGACGAGCGGCCTGCCCGACGTCGAGCCGCTGGTCGATCGGCTCATCGAGCGGCTGCCGCCGAGCCTGGAGCCCCCGCTGTCGAAAATTTGTTCTGTCGTCAGCGGTCCTCAGCCTGAGCTGATGGAATACAGCGAATTTCGGCAGACGATCGAAAGCCCCACCGCTATGCTCAGCATCGCGCTGCGCCATGCGCAGGAAGGGCTGCTGGTCACCGTCTGCCGTAACGGCGCTCAGTCGATGGTCGGCGCGCTCTTCGGGGGCAGCGGGAAGCCCACCAACCGCGACTATCTCTCCCGGACCGAAAATCGAATCGCCCAGAAGTTTCTGGAGAAGGTGATGACGGTTCTGGGCCGCAGCGAAAGTGCCGGCACCGACGGGCGCTTCGACTTTCAGACCAATCCGGTTGCCCTGCCCGGCCCCTCCGACGAAACGACCCTGGCGGTGCTGAGGCTCAATCTGGCGATCGGGGACGGCGGCGGCGAGCTCTGCCTGGCGGCCGCCCCCGAAGTTTTCAGCGATCTGCTCGGCAAGCCCGCAGACCCGGGAACCTCAGACGAATCCTGGAAGGAGCAGATCGCCTACGCCACCACGGAGGCCCGCGTAACGCTGTCCGCACGAGCGGCGGAAGTATCGCTGGGGATCGGCGACCTGCTGCGCGTTGCCCCCGGGGATTTCATTCCCGTCGATATCGATCAGAACGTGGTGCTGTGCGCCAACGGCCAGCCGCTGCTGCGGGGCCTGCTGGGCGTCTCCGGCTCCATGAACGCCGTCCACATTCTGGGCCCGGTGGCCAAACCGTCCAACGACATTCCACGCCTTGAACAAAGAGCAAACCCTCATGAGTAACGACCAGACCACCGACGCCGGCCCAAACGAGGGTGCGGAGAACATGCCACCACCGCAGCCGGACCTGCCCGATATCGGCGCAACCCGTGATGCGGTGTCACTCGACAACCTGGAGCTGATCCTCGACGTCAACGTGACGCTCTCTGTTCAGGTTGGTACTACGCGGATCGCCATCCGGGATCTCCTGCAGATGAGTCAAGGATCGGTCCTCGAACTCGATCAGCCGGCGGGCATGCCGATGGACGTGCTGGTGAACGGTACGCCCATCGCCCACGGCGAAGTGGTGATGGTCAACGACCGGGTGGGCATCCGGCTGACCGACGTCATCAGTCCGCGCGAACGCATCCGGAGTATCAACTGACGTGAACGTCACCGAGATGCTGCCGCAGCTGCTGAGCGCCCTCCTGCTGGTGCTGGGCCTCATGGGCGCGCTGGCCTGGCTGGCACGGCGCATGCGCCTGCCCCACCTCGCGGGCAACCGTGAGTCTGGCCTTCAGCTGCGCAGCTCCATGAACCTTGGCCAGCGCGAGAAGCTCGTGGTGGTCCAGTTTGAGGGTGAGCAGATCCTGCTCGGCGTAACTGCCAGCTCGATCAATCGCCTGGCCAGCACGCCGGCCGGACCGGCAGCCGTGGAGATCAAACCGGAGGCTGCCGCGTGAACGTGTCCCGACTCCTGAGCCTGCTGGCGCTGTTGGTTCTCACGGCCGGCACCGCGTTTGGCCAGGCCGAACCGGGCCTGCCGGCGGTGGTCGCCTCACCGTCCGAGGGCGGCACCACCGAGTACTCCGTCACCCTGCAGCTGCTGCTGATGATGACGGCGCTGACCCTGCTCCCGTCAGCGCTGATTATGCTGACGCCATTTACGCGGATCATCATCATCCTGGCGATCCTTCGCCAGGGTATTGGCCTGGCCCAGACGCCCAACAACCAGATCCTCATCGGCCTGGCGCTGTTCATCACGGTGTTTGTGATGGCGCCGGTGTTCAGCGAGGTGAACAGCAATGCGCTGTCGCCTTACCTCGATCAGGAGATTACGTTTCAGGAGGCCCTCGCGGCGGGCCGCGAACCGGTGCGCCTGTTTATGCAGGATCAGGTCCGCGAGGCTGACGTTGAGCTCTTCTCCCGCATGCGTGGCCCCCTGCCGGTATCTGCCGACACGCCGATCCCGATGAGCGTGCTGATTCCCGCATACATCACCAGCGAACTCAAAACCGCCTTTCAGATCGGGTTTCTGCTGCTGCTCCCCTTTCTGGTGATCGACCTGGTGGTGGCCAGCGTCCTGATGTCCATGGGCATGGTCATGCTGTCGCCGCTTGTGATCTCTCTGCCGTTCAAGCTGATGCTGTTTGTCATGGTCGACGGCTGGACGCTTATCCTCGGGACCCTGGCGTCCAGCTTCCTGCTCGGAGGGCCGCCATGACCCCCGAGACCCTGGTCGACGTTGGTCGCCACGCGCTGGTGACCACCATGCTGGTAGCTTCACCGATCCTGCTGGTGGCGCTGTGTGTCGGTCTGGCGATCGGCGTGCTGCAGGCCGCAACGCAGATTCAGGAGATGACGCTGAGCTTCATCCCCAAACTGTTTGCGGTGCTGGTGACAACCGCCGTCATGGGTCACTGGATGTTGACCGTGCTGGTCGAGTACATGCGTCAACTGGTGACGAGCATTCCGACGCTGCTGGGATGATGTCGATGCCGCTCATCCTGCCGATCGATCTGGCAGCGCTCAATCTCGAAGACCTGGTGGTGACCTACCTGCTTGCGCTGACGCGCGTCAGTGCACTCCTGATGGCCACCCCGGTTTTCCGCTCCACCGGCGTCCCCTCGCGAATCCGACTGCTGCTGGCGGTCACCGTGGCGGCGCTCACGGTCGGCACCCTGCCCCCGGGCTATGTCGCCCCGACCTTCGGTTTCGGCCTGATTCCGATCGCCATGTGGGAAATGGCCCTCGGCCTCGCCATGGGCCTTTGCATTCAGATGGTGTTCGCCGCCCTGACCATCGCGGGCGAATGTGTGGCGGTGGGCATGGGACTGGGTTTCGCCACGATCGTCGATCCGCAGAACGGCGCCTCGGTGCCGACCATGAGTCAGCAGTTTGTGCTGCTCGGAACGATGCTGTTCGTCGCGATCAACGGTCATCTGGTTGCGCTCAACATGGTGCACGACAGCTTTACGATGCTGCCGCCCGGCAGCCAGGGCAATGTCCAGGGGGGCGCCACGCCGCTGCTGGAATGGGCCATGGCGATGTACGCCAACGCCCTGCGCCTGGCGCTGCCGGTCATCGCCGCGATGCTGCTGACCAATCTGGCTTTCGGCGTGATCACGCGGGCGGCCCCCCAGCTCAACGTGTTTGCCGTGGGATTTCCGCTGATGATGCTGATCGGCATGGCGGCCGTCATGATCAATATCGGGACGCTGCTCGACGCCACCGCCAGCCTGTTCGGAGAGGCTTTTGAGGCGGCCAGCGAGCTGTTCGCAGGAGCTAAGGCATGAGCGAACAGAACGACAATTCCCAGGAACGTAATCTACCACCAACACCCAAACGGCTCGCGGACGCGCGCAAGAAGGGACAGGTTGCCCGCTCTCGCGAGCTCAACACCCTGCTCATCACCCTCGGCGGCGGCGGCATCATCTGGCTGTTCGGCGCCAACGCCGTCTCCCAGATCGCCACCTATTCCCGCAACCTGTTTGTCTGGGCCAGCGGCAGCGCCATCAGCCAGGGCCTGACGGAGGGGCCCGCGCAGTTCAGCGAGGCGATGGCCGTCGCGCGAGACTCAGCGCTGACCGCCGTACTGCCGATCCTGGCGGGTCTGACGGTGCTTGCGCTCGCCGGGCCGCTGATGACCGGCGGGGTGATTTTTCGCCTCGCCGGAGCGGCGCCTAAAGCCTCCAACATCAACCCCGGGAAAGGGCTGAAGCGGATGTTCAGCGTGCGGGCCCTGGTTGAGCTCGGCAAGGCGGTTCTCAAATTCATCCTGGTGGGCGCCGTCGGTATCGTCGCGTTCCGTTTTATGGCCCCCGATCTGATGATGCTGGGGCGCCAGGACATCACTCAGGCGCTCAACAGCACCGGCGGCATGCTGCTGGGCTTCTTTCTGATTGTCTGCCTGTCGCTGCTGGTCATCGCCGCCATCGACGTGCCGTTTCAGCTCTTCCAGCACTTCAAGAAGCTGAAGATGAGCCACCAGGAGCTGCGTGATGAGCACAAGGACACCGAGGGGCGACCGGAGGTCAAGCAGCGGATCCGCTCTCTCCAGATGCAGGCCGCGACGCGCCGTCTGGAGATTGCGCTGGAGGAAGCGACGGTTGTCGTCACCAACCCCACCCACTACGCCGTTGCGCTCAAATACGACGAAGGCCTCCCCGCGCCGGTAGTCCTCGCGCGGGGTGCCGGCGTGATCGCAGAACAAATTCGCAAGCTGGCTGCCGAACGCAAGCTGCCGGTGGTCTCGGCACCGCCGCTGGCTCGGTCCCTGTTCTTCACCGTCAAGGAGGGTGAGATGGTGCCGGCCGAGCTGTTCCGGGTTGTGGCCAAGGTCATCATCTACGTCATGCAGCTGGCCGAGACGCCCGGCCTGCGGCCGCCGAAGATCAGCGATGAGGACATCCCCGAAAAATTGAGGCGTGACGCACGATGAATGCGCTGACCCAGGTTCGTTCTTTTATCGCCCAGGGCGTCGCGATCCCCGTAGCGCTCATCACGATCATGGTGCTGATGGTCGTGCCGGTGCCAACGATCGTCCTGGACCTGCTCTTTACGTTCAACATCGCGCTGGGTCTGCTGGTGCTGATGATCACCGTCTATTCGACCAGGCCGCTGGATTTTGGCGTATTCCCCAGCCTGCTGCTGATCGCCACGCTGCTGCGGCTGAGTTTGAACATCGCGTCGACCCGCATCGTTCTGATGAACGGCCACAACGGTGACGCGGCAGCAGGCCAGGTCATTCAGGCGTTCGGCAACTTTGTCGCCGGCGGCAACTACACGGTCGGCTTTGTCGTGTTTGTGATTCTGGTGCTGATCAACTTTGTTGTTGTGACCAAAGGTGCGGGCCGGGTCTCAGAGGTCAGCGCCCGCTTCACCCTCGACGCCATGCCCGGCAAGCAGATGGCGATCGACGCCGATCTGAACGCCGGCCTGCTCGACCAGGAGCAGGCCCGCGCCCGACGCCAGGAGATCGCTCAGGAGGCCGACTTCTACGGCTCGATGGACGGCGCCAGCAAGTTTGTCCGCGGTGACGCCATCGCCGGCGTTTTTATTCTCCTGATCAACCTGATCGGCGGCATAGTGATCGGCGCAACAACGCATGACCTGGACCTCGGGACCGCGCTGCAGCGCTACGGGCTGCTGACGATCGGAGACGGCCTGGCGGCCCAGCTCCCCTCCCTGCTGCTGTCGACCGCGACCGCCATCCTGGTGACCCGGGCGTCCGCCCCGACGTCGATGGGCGAACAGTTTTCCAACCAGGTTCTCGGCAGCAGCCAGTCCATGTTTGTAGTGGCCGGTATCCTGGCCATTCTCGGCCTGATTCCGGGTATGCCGACCATGGTTTTCCTGGTGCTGGCCCTGGCGGTCTGCGGTGCCGCGTGGCAGACGCGCCGCCAGCGCGCGCGCCAGGCGCTCGAAGCGAAAAAGGCGGCCGAGCCGGAACCCGTACCGCCGGCAGAACTCAGCTGGGACGACATTGAGCGACCGGACATCCTCGGTATCGAGGTGGGTTACAAGCTGATACCGCTGCTGGACAGCGGCAAAGGTGGGCCGCTGCTGTCCCGGATCAAGGGAATTCGCAAAAAGCTCAGCAAGGAGCTGGGCTTCCTGATCCAGCCCGTGCATATCCGGGACAACCTCGAGCTGGCGCCCTCAGCCTATCGGGTGCGTGTCCTCGGCGTGCCGGTTGCCGAGGCGGAGATCATTCACGACCGCCACTTCGCCATCAACCCGGGCGACGCCACGCTGCCCATCGAAGGCGTAGCAGCACGCGACCCCGCCTTCAACCTGGATGGCTACTGGATCGACGCCAGCCGCGTCCAGGAGGTGCAGGCGCTGGGCTACACCGTCGTCGACGCACCGACCGTGATCGCCACCCATCTGAGCCGCATCATCTTCGATCATGCCTCCAACCTGATGGGATTCGAAGAAGCGCAGATGCTCCTCGACCGGCTGGCCGAACACGCACCCAAACTGGCCGAGGATCTGGTCCCCGGCGCCCTGCCCATGTTTGTGGTGGTCAAGGTGCTGAAAAACCTCCTCGCGGAGCGCGTGGCGATCAAGGACATGCGGACCATCGCCGAAGCTTTGACGGAAAACGCGCCCACTAGTCAAGATCCTGGCGCTCTGACTGAAGCGGTTCGCGCCGCACTGGGTCGAGCGATCTGTCAAAAAATCAATGGCTTGGAACCTGAACTTGATCTGATTACTCTGGAAACAAACTTGGAACGGATCTTGCTTGAGTCAATAACAGGTGGTGCCGCCGGAAGCGCTGCACCGGAACCGGAACTGACTGAGAAGCTGCAAACCATGATTCGATCCGCCGCTGAAAATCAGGAGCGCAAGGGCCAGCCTGCCGTGCTGGTGGTGTCTCCAGCGCTGCGCCAGTGGATGTCGCGCCTGCTGAGACCCGTCATGCCCAGCCTGCACGTGCTGTCCTTCCAGGAGATCCCTGACGACAAGCGGATCCGCATCGTGACGAACATCGGCTCCGCGCAGGCGGCCCTGGAGGGCGGCGCATGAAGCTGAAACGCTACTTCGGCCCGGATGCACGGACCGTCATGCGCCAGATCAAGCGTGAGCAGGGAGGTGACGCGGTCATCATCTCCTGCAACGCTGCCGGTGACGGCACCGAAATTGTCACGCAGATCAAGGATGGTCCCGACGCCGCTCAGGCGGCCGCCAACGCCGTGATGAGCGCCGCCCCGGCCGCGCCAGCTGCGGGCGGCAACGACATCGCGCTGGCGGAAATGGAATCGCTGCGCCGGGAGCTTCGCAGCATGCACGGCCTGCTCGACGAGAGCCTGTCTCAGCTTGCGGGTCGCGATCTCGCGCAGCGTGAGCCGATTGCGGCGGCCTGCTCGGGCTATCTGACCAGCTGCGGCATCAGCCGGAGCGTCAGCGAGAGTTTGCTTAAAAACCTCGAGGAAGGCGGCATTCGGGCCACCTGGCACGAGGTGCTGGTGCGCCTCGCCCGCAAGATCCCGGTCACCAACAACAACATCCTGAACCAGGGTGGACGCATCCTGCTCGCGGGCCCCCAGGGCATGGGCAAGACCGCGACGATCGCCAAGCTCGCCACCCGCTATCTGCTGGCCCACGGGGCTGACCAGGTGGCGCTGATCACCACGGACAGCACCAAAATCGGTGCCTGCGCGCAGCTCGAGCGCATCGCGCAGCTGCTCCAGGTTCCGCTGAGCATCGCCCGCTCCAGCGGCCAGCTGCGCGAGCAGCTCGACAACCATGCAGATAAGTCTCTGGTGCTGGTGGACAGCCCCGGAATCTCGATTCACGGCGAGCGTGGTATCGAGCAGCTCAAGGCCTACGCGCAGATCAGCAGCCTGCAGCCGCACCTGGTGCTGTCAGCGGCGCTCGCGCCGGCGATCTTCAACCAGGCCCTGACCCGCTTCAGCCTGCTGGATCCGAAGGGCGTCATCCTGAGCCACACAGAACAGCTCGATCACATCGGCCCGCTGATCAGCACGCTGGTAGAGCGCCGCATCGCGGTGTCTTACCTGTCAACCGGACCGCGGATTCCCGAAGACCTCCGCCCGGCGCGCGCTGCACAGCTCGCCGCGGGCGCGCTGTCGCCAGCCACCCGCAAGCTGATCGCCACCCAAACCCGGGAGCAGGCCAGTGCTTAGTCGACCAGCTCAGAGCAATTCCGCCAGCAGTGGACAACTGGAGCAGTTCATGGACGCCAGCCCGGTCAAGGTCATCGGCATCGCCAGCGGCAAGGGCGGCGTTGGTAAAACCAACACCTGCATCAACCTGGCCCTGGATCTGGCTCACGCCAATCAGCGGGTGATGATTCTCGACGCTGACCTGGGCCTGGCGAACGTCGACGTGCTGCTCGGACTGCAGCCGACCTTCGACCTCTCGCACGTGCTGAACAAGCAGCGGACCCTCGAAGAGATACTCGTGCCCGGCCCGGCCGGGATCCAGATTGTTCCGGCCACCTCCGGCGCGAGACAAATGATGGCGCTGACCCAGGCTCAGCACGAAACCCTGAGCCGCAACTTCGCCGCTCTCGCCGGCGAGATCGACTATCTGCTGGTCGACATGGCCGCCGGCATATCCGACAGCGTGATCTTTATGGCCAGCGGCTGCGATGAGCTGCTGATTGTTGCCTGTAACGAACCGGCGTCGATCACCGACGCTTATGCGCTGATGAAGGTCCTCAATCGCGACGAGGGCATGCAGCGTTTTCATATTCTCAGCAACCGCAATGAGTCGAGCCAGGACGGCCTGACCATGTATTCGAAGCTGGCGGTTGCCTGCGAACGTTTCCTCAACGTATCCCCACGATATGTGGGTGGCATTCCCGAAGACCCCATGGTTCGACGCGCCGTCGAGCAGCAGCGGGCCGTCGTTGAGCGCTACCCGGGAAGCCCGGCAGCCGGTGCATTTCGCAAGCTCGGCGAAGCAGTCCGCCGCTGGCCGGAAAGTGAACCAACCCAAAACAGCCCGTTTTTCCAGCGGCTGCTAAAGACCGAACCGGACGCCGGTCACAACAAGGGAGAGCAGAGCCATTAACGGATTAGCCGCCTACGCGCAGCCAGAATGCGCACACCCGCAGATTCTGATTGAAGAACACACGGGCCTGATCAAAAAGATTGCCCTCCACCTGGCGGCCCGAGTGCCGCCTACCGTGGACATGGACGACCTCATTCAGGCAGGCGCCATCGGCCTGCTTGAGTCAGCCCAGCGCTTCGACCCCAGCCACGGTGCCAGCTTCGCGACCTACGCCAGCATTCGCATCCGCGGCGCGATGCTCGACGAGCTGAGGCGCTACGACTGGTCACCGCGGTCTACCCGCCGCAAGATCCGCGAGATGTCCGAGGTGATCCGCAAGATCGAAGGCGAAACCGGCCGGGAAGCCAGCGAGGCGGACGTGGCAGCCGGCATGGGCATGAGTTCCGAGGATTATCGCAACCTGCTGCAGGACTCGGTGTCTTTCTCAGTCTTCAGCTGGGACGCGCTGCTCGAGCAGCGGGGTGACAGCATCGGGGGCGCGGCGGAAGAGCACGACGATCCGGAGCACCATGTAGAAGCCGGGGCGTTCAGTGAGTATCTGGCGAGCGTTATCGAAACGCTCCCGCCCCGTGAGCAGATGGTACTCGCGCTTTACTACGACCAGGAGTGTAACCTCAAGGAGATCGGCCAGATCCTCGGCGTCAGCGAGTCTCGCGTGTGCCAGATTCACGGCCAGATTCTGGCGCGAATGCGTTCGCGTCTCGACCCCGAAATGATTCCGAAGGGTGCAATACCGGCATGATCGACCCAACCATCATTTCCGCCGCCGCCTTGCTCCTGGCCGTCTGCGCTCTGGTCATCGCCTGGGTGGTGGTCCGCAGCAGCCGCGAACAGCAGCGCGACCATCTGACAGAACTCCGGCTGATCAAAGCTGACGGCCAGCGTTGCCGCCAGGACCTCAAGGACATCTCCGGCGTTGTGAAAGGGCATCTGAGCCAATCCATGGAGCAGCGCCAGCGGCATACCACCCTCGAAAGCCGCGTAGCGCTTCTGGAAACCCGGCACGACGGTAAAGAGACGGTGGAAGACGCCAAGAATCTCCTGTCGGAGGGTCGCAGCCTCAATGCCTTGGTCCAGCGCGGCAAGCTGAATCCGAGCGAAGCCCACCTGCTGTCGCTGCTGCACCGCAAAGGTGCCGGGCTCGACCAGCAGCTCGCGCAGGCCGCCGACGCCTGAGACCTTCCCGCGCCTCGCTGCGCGCACGCTAAGCCATTCAGGCGATCCGGACCCAAAACGGGCCCCGCTGCCACCTTTTTTACCGCGTCAACAACACCCTGCCCCGCCGCTCAAAAAGACCCTCCCAAGATTAACTTAGGCCTAACTTAGGGCTAAATTTTTGCGCCGATCGGTCGATACCTGAGGTGAGCATCCATCCCGTGGTGCGTTAGTCAGGCAAAAGACAGCTTTATGGATATTGCAACCCTACTCGGATTGTTGGGCGCGTTCGGCATTATCACCGGCGCCGTGCTGATTGGCGGTAACGCGCTGGGTTTTATCAACGCGCCTTCGCTGCTGATTGTTATCGGCGGTACGCTGATGGTGGTCCTGTCGCGCATCACGCTGGCCCAGTTTCTCGGCTCCTTCAAGGTGGCCGTCGGCGCCTTCCTGCACAAGGGTCAGTCCCCGGAGGACCTGATCCACGAAGCAGTCGAGCTGGCAACGATCGTCCGCAAGGACGGTATCCTGGCGATTGAAGACAAGCCCATCTCCCATCCGTTCTTTGCCAAAGGCATCAACATGTGCATCGACGGCCAGGATACGGACGTCATCAAACACTGCCTGTCCAACGACATCAGCCTGACCATCCAGCATCAGACCACGGGCGCCAACACCTTTACGGCCACCGGCGAGGTCGCCCCCGCCATGGGCATGATCGGCACGCTGATCGGCCTGGTTCAGATGCTGAGCACCATGGAAGACCCCAAGACCATTGGGCCGGCGATGGCCGTCGCGCTGCTGACGACGCTCTACGGTGCAGTGGTGGCCAACGCGATCGCTATTCCGATCGCCGAGAAGCTTAAGCTCCGCAGCCGCGAGGAGTCGCTCAACAAAAAGCTGATCCTCGAATCGATCCAGGGCATTCAGAGCGGAACGCATCCCAAGGTGCTGGAACAGCTGTTGATCAACTATCTGCCCCAGGATAAGCGCGACGCTTACTCAACGGCTGACGCCTGATGAGTGACGATCTCGACGCAGGCCTGGAGGAGGACGGCGGCGAAGGCGGCGGTTGGCTAGCGACCTTCGCCGACCTCATGGCGCTGCTCATGTGCTTCTTCGTGCTTCTGCTGTCGTTCTCCGAGATGGAGATCAAGAAGTACAAGCAGGTTGCCGGCTCCATGAGCGAGGCGTTCGGCGTCCAGCGTCAGATCAAAAGCAAGGAAATTCCCAAGGGCACGAGCATCATTGCCCAGGAGTTCAGTCCGGGTAAGCCCACCCAGACCTTTACGATTGTGCTCCAGCAGGAAAGCACCGACGAGACCAAGCAAAACCTCGATTTCAGCGACTCCGACTTCAAGGGTAAGGCCGAGGAGACGGCTGACCCAACCGAAAAGCCCGAGCAGCCTGTCGAGGATCCCACCGATACGCCGCCCATCGACCCATCGATTCTTGAGGCGGCAAAAATGATCGCCAAAGCCCTCAACGACGAGATCGAGCTGGGCATGATCGAGGTCGTTGCAACGCCGGAGCGCGTGGCGATTCGGGTGCGGGAAAAGGGATCGTTCGAGTCCGGCAGCGCAACGTTGAGCAAACAGTTCCTGCCGGTGCTGCAAAAAATGACCGAAACGCTCAAAGCCACCGAGGGTGAGGTGGTGGTCGCCGGACACACCGACGACGTACCGATCAAAACCGCGCGCTACCCCTCGAACTGGGAGCTGTCCTCGGCCCGGGCCGCAGCGTTCGTGCGCTATATGACAAACGAAGCGGCCTTTGCGCCCGATCGGCTGCAGATTCGCGGATTTGCCGACACGCGCCCGATTGCTCCGAACGACAGCCGCGAGAATCGCGCCCTCAACCGGCGGGTGGAGGTCTCCCTGGTCATGCCGACAAAGAGTGTGACAAATGTTGGCGAGATGCTTCAGAAATCTGAACCGCCGGCCGATAACGAGGAAATGAAGCCCGAAATCCCCGAACCGCCAGCTCGGGATCTGACCAACAGAGCGCAGTAAAACTGTGAAAAGCGAGACGAAAAGATGGCTGTGAACACCGCAACCTCACCCAGCAGTTCCCCGAGACCTTCTCAGGCTGACGCGTCGGACCGAGGCCAGGAGCAGCTGGTCGAACAGCTGCGCAACGGCATTATCCGGATGAGCCACGCGGCCTCGGGTATCGACGATGAGCTCGATTCCCAGCTGGGGATGCTCCGCAAGAAGATGCGCAGCACCACGAGCGCACCCGTCGTGGAGGCGCTGGTCGCGGAGGTGTCCAAGGGAATCCTGGCGATCGACGCCAAGACCAAACGGACCCGCGCCGACAACGCCAACATCGGCCATCGCCTGCTCCACGTCATCGACCTGCTGAAACCCGGCTGGCAGCTGCGCCGCAAGCGCAAGAGCCTGGCCAACTCGCTGCGCAACGACCGCTGCGATTTTCAGAAATTCCTGAAGGAATACCACGAGACGCTGCAGAGCGCCCTCCAGGCGCGGCTGGCGCCGGCCGACGCCAAGAAAGGACAGGCCACCGGCGACGCCGCTCCCGCTGCCGCTGACGCCGAGGCGACCGCCGAAGCCCTTGAGCACATGCGCAACACGCTGATGGTCCTGGTCAATCACCTCGAAAGTGACGAGGTTCAGGTCGAGCAGGTGAACGCGCTGCGCAAGCAGCTTTCCGAGACGCTGGTGTTCGACTCGATGCCCGATATTCTGGAGTCGGTCGCCGAGCTTGCCGGCGAGATTCGCCGCAGCGAACAGAAGCGCTTCGAGGAATTTGTGCAGCAGATGGCCGGACAGTTCGATGAGCTGGAGGCCAGCATCAAGAGCAGCGTCGGCGATGAGCAGGATGCTTACGCCGAGCGCACCCGGCTTCAGGAGGAGCTCTCGCGTGGCGCGGAAAACATCCGCGGCAAGATCGCCAGCTCGACCAACCTGCGTCAGCTTCAGCAGGCGGTCGAAAGCGAAGTTGAACAGATGACTGGCACGCTCAATACCTTTACCGAGGTAGAGGCCATCCGACACAAGAAATTTGAAGCCAGCATCGGGCTGCTGCAGGACAAGCTTGGCGAAGCGCACGCCGAGTGCAACGAGCTGTATAACGAGATCAGCCACCTGCGCGTCAAGACTCAGCTTGACCCGCTCACCGGACTGCCAAACCGCTCCGGGTTCCTCGAGCGGGCCCAGCAGGAGTTCGAACGGGCCGTCCGCTACGGCAACAAGCTGTCGCTGGCCGTGGCCGACATCGACCATTTCAAGCTGGTCAACGATCGCTATGGCCACAAGGCAGGCGATACCGTCATCGTAGAGGTCGGCGCGCTGATCGCCGGCAATCTGCGCAAGTCCGATTTTGTCTGCCGCTACGGCGGCGAAGAGTTTGTCATTCTGCTGGTCGAAACGCCTCTGGAAAAGGCGGTGCCCGTGGCGGAAAAGATTCGCGAAGCGATCGGCAACTGCCCCTTTGCGTTCCGCGACAAGCGCGTGCAGGTCACCATCTCGGTGGGTATCGCTGAGCTTGAGCCTGGCCAGTCGATCTCAGACCTGGTCGAAAAAGCGGACGTCTCCCTCTACGCCGCGAAGAGCGCCGGGCGCAACTGCACCATTTCGAGCGCCACACACTAAACCTGACGGACCATCTCCATGAGCGATCCACGGCCAACACTGAAAGAAATCTTCCTCGGAAAAAAGGCCTCCCGGGACGTGCTGATACCCGCCAACTTCGGCACCGGCGGCGAGCAGCAGACGATCGACATCGCCAAGGGTCTGGTCGCCAACGCACCCATGCCGGGCCCCTTTGCCGGCATGATCAACGAGACGGCCGCCAACCAGGATTTTTCGCACGACACCAAAGACTTCGGGACCCTCACCTGGGACTCGCAGCGAAACGAGATCACGCTCGACGCCGTGCTGTGCCAGATCGCAGGCATCGACTCCCCCATGATGGGCGCGAGGCTCAAAGACTTTCTCGCGCTGGTTTCCGACAGCACCCGCGACCAGCTGGCGGACGGCCTGCGCCGAAGCCTCCAAACCGGCCGGGATCTCGAATGCACCTGCTCTCTCGGTGCTGACCCGAAGACGGCAACGGAGGTACGGATCCTCGGCAAAACGCTCCCCGACGCGCAGGGCAGACCGGCGTCCGTGGTCTGCGCCGTACAACCCCGGGTCCCCATGGGTAGGCCCACGGTTCGCAAAGATACGCCGCTGGCCAAGGCGTGCCATGATCTGCGCACGCCGCTCAACGCCATTCGCGGCTATTCACAGATGATGCAGAAGGACCCATTGACCGAACGTCAGCGCGAGTGTCTGACGAAGGTCGAAACCCACTGCAACGCCATGCTGTCCACGATAGACAGCGAGCTTGGAGAAACCAGCGAGGCCGAACCGGCTGGGACCGGCTTTTCCGCCTTCGAGCTGATCAGCGACGTGGCGGAGATGTTCAACGCCACCGGCCTGCCAGACAGCGTCTCATTGAGCTGGAAGATGCAGGACAACAACTGCATGGTGCATACCGATCGGGTCAAGCTGCGCAGGATTTTGGTCAATCTGGTCGATAACGCCATCAAACACACCCAGGCCGGCGAAATCATGATCACCGGCGAACTGGGCGCGGACGATCAGCTCTCGCTGAGCGTCACGGACACTGGCTGCGGTATCCCCGCCGAGGTCATGCCTCGCGTGTTCGAACCGTTCTTTCGGCTCGAGCAGGTCGGCGGTCAGGTCGGCGCTGGGCTTGGCCTCGCCATCTGCCGCGATCTGACCCAGCAGCTCGAGGGCTCAATCGAAGCCGAAAGTGAACCGGGCCAGGGCAGTTGTTTTACGGTTAAGGTGCCCGTTTCGGTAACGGAAAACCGGCGCCGTCAGGATACACAGGGGCGAACCCCCTCGCTTCTTCTGATCGGGGACAACAGCTTCCACAACCGCTGCATCAGCGACACGTTGGCCCATCAGGGACAGCCGGTGAGTCGGATCGAAAACCTGAGCAAGGCCGGTGATGATTTGGATGCCCAGCTGGTGATGGTGGACTGCAGCGATAATCCCGACGCCGTGTCTTTGGTCAGCGAGGTTCGGTCGCGGCTGCCGATCAGCGCCATCGTGACCATCTGCGACTCGCTCGACGGCGTGAGCGCTGATCAGCTACTGACCGCGGGTGCGGACACACTGCTCATCAAGCCGTTTATGGCTCGCGAGCTCACCGCAACGATCGACAGCGCGCTGAAGCAGGCGCAGCACCGGACACCGCCCCGGGAAGTCAAAATTCCGGCCAACGTGGCAAAATCGCTCGGGGAAGCGGCGGAGCGCGCGGACGTCGACGGCCTCGAATCACTGATCGGTGAGCTGGAAAGCATCGACCAGACTCTCGCGGGCGACCTTAAGGAAATGACCCGCAAGTTCGACTACGACGGGCTGATGGACACCGTTTCCGGGAAGCGCCGCGATTGATGTGAAGCGACGTTAGCGTCGCGCTCGAAAAAACGTCCGAAGCATTGCCGAAGCCTCGTCAGCCAGCACGCCGCCGGTGACCTCGAGCCGGTGATTGCCGTAGCTCCCGTCGGTGAGGTTGATCGCTGAACCCGCGGCGCCCGTGCGCGGATCTGCGGCGCCAAACACGAGACGACGAAGCCGGGCGTGGATCATGGCCCCGGTACACATCGCGCAGGGCTCCAGCGTGACGTAGAGATCGCAGTCAGGCAGCCGATAGTTGCCGAGTCGGGTCCCCGCCAGCCGCAGCGCGCGAACTTCCGCATGCCCGGTCGGATCACTCACGCTGATCGGCGCGTTGTGAGCCTCGGCAATCACCTCTCCCTCCCTGGCAATCACGCAGCCAACCGGCACTTCACCGAGCCGCTCCGCGGTACGGGCCAGCCCGAGCGCCCGGGTCATCAACGCCTGATCGGCGTCTATTCCCATTCGATGGTGGCGGGGGGTTTGCCTGAGATGTCGTAGACCACGCGGGAGATGCCGTTGATCTCGTTGATGATCCGACGCGACACGTGCTCCAGGAAGTCATACGGCAGGCGGGCCCAGCGGGCCGTCATAAAGTCCACCGTCTCGACGGCTCGCAGTGCGATAACGTACTCATAGGCGCGGCCATCACCGACCACCCCAACCGATTTGACCGGGAGAAACACGGCAAAGGCCTGGCTGACGTCGTCGTAGAGCCCCGCCTCGTGCAGACACTCGATAAACACGTCGTCCGCGCGAGCCAGGAGACCTGCGAACTCTTCTTTGACCTCGCCAAGAATGCGAACACCCAAGCCGGGCCCCGGAAAGGGATGGCGAAATACCATGTCGCGATGCAGGCCGAGCTCCAGCCCGATCTTCCGCACCTCATCCTTGAACAGCTCGCGCAGCGGTTCAACCAGCTCGAGCGTCATGTCCTCAGGCAGGCCGCCGACATTGTGGTGGGACTTGATCACGTGGGCTTTGCCGGTTGCCGCCCCCGCTGATTCGATCACGTCAGGGTAGATCGTGCCCTGTGCAAGCCAGCGAACGCCATCGAGCCGGGCCGCTTCAGCGTCAAAGATCTCAATGAATTTCCGCCCGATAATTTTGCGCTTCTGTTCGGGGTCGGTCACGCCGGCCAGCGCGCCGAAGAACTGTTCGCGTGCGTCGACCCGAAGCACCTTGACGCCCATATTGGCCGCCATGGTCGCCATCACCTGGTCGCCTTCATTGAGCCGGAGCAGGCCGGTATCCACAAAAATGCAGGTGAGCTGGTCGCCGATCGCCTCGTGCAGCAGCGCGGCCACCACCGATGAGTCTACGCCACCGGAAAGCCCCAGCAGCACCTGGTCGGAACCGACCTTCTCGCGCACCTCCGCGATCGTGCTCTCGACGATCGATGCCGGCGTCCACAGCGGCTCACAGCGGCAAACATCCAGCACAAAGTGCCTGAGCATCGCTTCACCCTGGCGGGTGTGAGTGACCTCCGGGTGCCACTGCAGCGCATAGATCTGGCGGTCCTTATCCTGCATCGCTGCGATCGGCGCCGATTCGGTGCGCGCCACACATTCGAAGCCCTGAGGAACGGCCACCACGTGGTCGCCGTGACTCATCCAGACGTCCAGCTCGCGAGGCTGACCGGATTCCCGGTCGCTCAAGCCGTCCAGGAGCGGGCTCTCACCGACCGGCTCCACGGACGCATAGCCAAACTCACGGCGTTCCGCCGCCTCGACCGCGCCACCGAAATAGGCCGCCAGTGCCTGCATGCCGTAACAGATCCCCAGGATGGGGACCTCAAGTTCCACGACGCAATCCGGCAGCCGGGGCGTACTGTCCCCGTGGACGGACTCCGGACCGCCCGACAGCACCACGCCGCTCGGCTTAAGGCCGGTGATCAGTTCGGAGGGTGCATCCCAGGGGAAAATCTCGCAGTAAACGCCGATTTCCCGAATGCGGCGGGCGATCAGCTGGGTGTACTGCGCACCGAAGTCCAGCACCAGCAGGCGGTGATCATGGATATCTGTCATGGATTGGGCCGGGCTCTTAACGCTGCGGTCGATAGTTGGGCGGCTCTTTGGTGATCGTCACGTCGTGTGCGTGCGACTCCTGGACCCCGGCGTTGCTCACCCGCACAAACTCGGGACGCTGACGCATGTCGTCGAGAGTCGCGCACCCGCAGTAGCCCATGCTGGAACGCAGGCCGCCAGCGAGCTGGTGCAGCACCGCTCTCAGCGGGCCTTTGTAAGGCACCCTGCCCTCGATGCCCTCGGGCACGAGCTTGTCCTCGGTGACCTCATCCTGGAAATACCGATCGGAGGACCCGCGCTGCATGGCGCCGATGGAGCCCATGCCGCGATAGCTTTTGTAGGAGCGGCCCTGGTAGAGCTCAACCTCACCCGGGGCCTCCTCGGTGCCGGCGAAAAGGCCACCGATCATGACGCTGTGTGCGCCGGCCGCCACCGCTTTGGCCAGATCGCCCGAGTACCGCACGCCGCCGTCCGCGATCAGCGGCACGCCGTGCTTTTCGAGCGCCTCGGCGACGTTCATGACCGCCGACACCTGCGGCACGCCAACGCCGGCGACCACCCGGGTGGTGCAGATCGACCCGGGGCCAACCCCGACCTTGACCGCGTCAGCCCCGGCCTCGGACAGCGCCAGCGCACCTTCCGCGGTGGTGATGTTGCCGCCGACAACCTGCACATCCGGATACTGCTCCTTGATCCACCGCACGCGGGACAGGACGCCCTCGCTGTGGCCGTGCGCCGTATCGACGACAATCACGTCGACGTTTGACTCCGTCAGCATGGCAACCCGCTGCTCGGTGTCGCCGCCGACACCCACCGCCGCGGCCACGCGCAGGCGCTCGTGTTCGTCCTTACAGGAATCCGGATGCTCCTTGGACTTCTGCATGTCCTTGACGGTGATCAGCCCGCGCAGCTCGAAGGCGTCGTTCACCACCAGCACTTTTTCGATCCGGTTTTTGTGCAGGAGCTGGAGCACTTCGTCCGGTTCATAGTCCTCCGACACGGTCACCAGGTTGTCCCGACGGGTCATGATGTTGCGGACCGGATCATCGAGCTTGCGCTCAAACCGCATGTCGCGGCTGGTGACGATGCCGACCAGGCCCTCGTCGTCGACCACCGGCACGCCGGAGATGTTCCGCGCGTTGGTCAGCTCAAGCACCTCCCGGATGGTGGTATACGGACCGACCGTAATCGGATCGCGAATCACGCCGGCCTCAAACTTTTTCACCTGGCGAACCTGACGCGCCTGCTCCTGCGGCGTCATATTCTTGTGGATCACGCCGATCCCGCCCTCCTGGGCGATGGTAATGGCGAGACGCGCCTCGGTGACGGTGTCCATCGCCGACGAAACGAGCGGCACCTTGAGGGAAATTTCGCGCGTGAAGCGGGTGGTGAGATCCACCTCGGAGGGCAACACGTTGGAATAAGCAGGTATCAGTGACACGTCATCGAAGGTGAGCGCGTCTTGTTTGATTCGCATCGGCCAGGTTCCTTATGCAGGGGCGGGAGGCGGCCCGACTAAATCGCCCCATTTTATCTCATTAGCCGAGCCAAAGGCACGTGCTACATTTATCGGCCGGCGGGCCAGACCCGCGTCCGCGGAAACACCGTGCCCAGCAACGATCTCTTCAGCCAGCGACAGATTTACACCCCGAGCGGCCTGAATCGACAGATTCGGAGCCTGCTCGAGGGCGAGTTTGGGCTCATCTGGCTGGAAGGCGAAATCTCCAACCTTTCCACGCCGGCGTCGGGCCACGCGTATTTCACCCTCAAGGACGCCAGCGCGCAGGTGCGCTGCGCGCTGTTTCGCAACCGGCGGGCCGGCGTCAAGCTCGCGGCGGGCATGCATATTGTCGTGCGGGCCCGGGTCAGCCTCTATGAGGCCCGCGGCGAGTATCAGCTCATCGTGGAGTCGGTTGAGCTCGCGGGTGAGGGGCTGCTGAGAGCCCAGTTTGAGGCCCTGAAAAAGCGGCTGGCGGCGGAAGGTCTGTTCGACGCGACACGCAAACGACCGCTGCCGACATTCCCCAAACATATCGCGGTGGTCACCTCACCCACCGGCGCCGCGCTGCGCGACGTGCTGAGCGTGCTCGAACGACGCTTTCCCGCGGTCCGGGTGACGGTCTGCGCGAGTCTGGTGCAGGGCGAAGCCGCACCGCCGGCGCTGATCAAGGCGCTTCGGGCGGCCGGAAGGTTGGCTGCCGACGTGATACTGCTCACCCGAGGCGGTGGTTCGCTGGAAGATCTGTGGGCCTTCAACGACGAATCCCTGGCGCGGGCCATCGCCGAAAGCCCGCTCCCGGTGGTCAGTGCCGTGGGTCACGAGGTGGATTTTTCCATCGCCGACTTTGTTGCGGACGTGCGGGCGGCGACGCCCTCCGCCGCGGCGGAGGTGCTGGTACCGGACAGCGCGGAGCTCCGGCGGCGGGTCGATCAGCTCACACGGCTGCTGATCCGACGGTTTCAGGCAAGTCAGGAACAGCGCCTGCTGCGGCTCGGCGAACTCGGTGACCGACTCTCCCGAGCACAGCCGGCGGCCAGAATCGAACGCAGCCGAGGGCGGCTGGAAGAACTTTCGCGGCGACTTGGGCAGCAGCAGCAGAGCCGGCTGCGCCGCTATCGTGAGCGTATCGCGGCGCTCAGCCATCGGCTGATGCAGCGCAATCCCCGGGTCGAGGCGGCCAGCTATCAGCAGCGGCTCCTGGGGCTGCGACGCCGGCTCGACCAGTCGATGATTCGCCGGCTGGAGCACAGCGCAAGCCAGCTTGCTGCCGCCCGCCGCGGCCTCAACGCCGTCAGCCCCCTGGCGGTCCTCAGCCGCGGTTACTCGGTGACGGTTTCCGCTGACGGGTCGGTGGTGCGGTCCGCCGCAGACGTCGAGCGCGGCCAGGCTTTGATCACCCGGCTGGCCGAGGGTGAAGTGGCTTCGACGGTGACCCGCGTGACCGGCGCCGAGGACGACTCGCCGTGACCGGAGGTCAAAATCACCCTAACCCCGAAACGCGTTGTGAACCGTTTATCCACGCAAGTGATCTCTTTTGGCCTGCGTCGTGGAGACCATTAGTTTGGGTATAACCGGAACCGAAGGCGTTGTGGGCGCGAGCTGGCCCGTTGACGATGCCAGTGAGGAGTCATCGCATGATCCCCAGTCAGTCACGGGCAGCGAGGATCTCATGCAGGCGTTTGCGACGGGCGACAGCAAAGCCTTCGACACGCTTTACCGCAGGCATGGACCCGGCCTGTTTCGATTTATCTACCGCCACGTCGGGCGCCAGGCTCAGGCCGAGGAGATCTATCAGGACACCTGGCTCCGGGTGGTTGACGCCCGCCGTCGCTATCGACCGCAGGCGCAGTTTCAAACCTGGCTCTATCGCATCGCTCACCACCGGATCATCGACTGGTACCGGAAGTCGAAATCGCTGCCTCTGGCGGAGCCTGAAGCCGTTCCGGATGAGCCGCAGCCCGACGAGCCAACGCGTCGCCAGGTGGCCCGGATGCTGAACCGCGCTCTGCTGGAGCTGCCGCTGGAGCAGCGCAGCACCGTGCTGCTGCACCTGGAGCGAAACCTGACGCTGCAGGAGATTGCGAGCATCTGCGGCTGCGGTCGGGAGACCGTCAAGAGCCGGATGCGCTACGCCACCGCGCGCTTGAGAAAAGCGCTGGGAGACCTTTATGACGAACTTTGAGCCCCAGTCGGGAACGCTCGGAGAGACCGCTGAGCACCCAAAAACCGACCCGAAACTCATCCGGGCCTATCGCACGCTGAACGAAGACGGCGACGCGCCGGTGCCCTCACCCACAGTTCATGACCTCATTCGTGAACGGGCGCACCGACCGCCACCGGGCGGCCGCTGGATCTGGCCGGCCAGCCTCGCGGCATCGCTGGCGCTGTGCACGACCCTGGTGTTCCAGCTGGCCCGAGTGGTCCAGCCCAATCCGCCCTCGGGCACCGCCCGAACTGAATCGCTCCTGCCCGCTCCGGCAATCGACGCTGGCTCCGAGCGGCCCGCTCCGGCCGTTGGCGGCGGCGTGGATGACGGTGGCGTCACCTCGGTGGTTGCGGGCACCAACCCGTCGCCGGCGCTCGACTCACCGGAATTCTGGTGGGAGCAGCTCAGGCTGCACGCCAACAACGCCGATCGCGAAGGCTTTCTGGCCACCTGGGAGGTCTATCAGCAGCACCGTGACGACACCCCGCTGCCTGATGACCTGCGGCGGTGGATCGCTGATAACCAGCTGCCGCTGCCGGGCTTAAGCGACGGCTGAGCCCAAGACCCGCTGTTCTCCGCCAAAACGGGTGCCGCGTACGCACAGGTTGTGCACGTCTCCTGTGAGACAATTTTGCTTTAGTCATCAAAGGCGACCCCGGCGTTGGCGGAACAGGACCGAAAACCCTCCAAAAATCTGGCGATTCTCAAGCGGCTCTGGCCGTTCGTGCGGCCCTACCTGTCGAAACTGCTGCTCGCCCTCGCGCTGCTGGTGCTGGGAGCCGCCACTACGCTGAGCCTGCCGATTGCCGTACGCCAGATGATCGACCTCGGCTTTGATCCCGCCCAGCAGTCCGCCATAACGCGCTATTTCCTTCTGCTGTTCGGGGTGGCGCTGGCGATGGGGCTGTTTACCAGCCTGCGCTATTTCTGGGTCTCGTGGATCGGGCAACGCGTGGTCGCTGACCTGCGCCAGGCGGTCTACCGCAAGATTATGTCGTTCTCACCCGCCTTTTTCGAAACAACCCGCACCGGTGAGGTGCTCTCCCGGATCAACACCGACACAACGCTGGTTGAGGTGGTTGTTGGCAGCACGTTCTCCATCACGCTTCGCTCCGCGGTGATGTTCCTCGGCGCCAGCGCGATGATGATCATCACCAGCCCCAGGCTGGCGCTGCTCATCGGGCTCCTGATTCCGCTGATCATCGCGCCCATTGTGATCATGGGGCGCTGGGTGCGCCGCCTGTCAAAGGAAAACCAGGACCGCATCGCGGATATGTCCGCCACAGCGACCGAAACGATCAACGCGATCAAAACGGTGCAGTCGTACGCGCAGGACGCGCGCGAAACCCGGCGCTTCAGCGACAACGCCGAAGCGGTGTTCGGCATCGCCCGACGCCGGATCCGGGCCGAGACGATCATGGCGATCCTGATTGTCTGGCTCATGTTCGGCGGCATGATCGGCGTGCTGTGGATCGGCGCCCAGAATGTGATCGACGGCACCATGTCTGCCGGCACGCTCAGCCAGTTTGTGCTCTACGCCATCATTGCGGCAACCACCACCGGTGCCCTGACCCAGGTTTATGGTGAGCTGCAGCGCGCCGCCGGCGCCCTGGAGCGGATCCTGGAAATGCTGGAAATGGAGCCGGAGATTCGGTCGCCGGCAAACCCACGACCTTCCGCCAACCGGGCCCGCGGGCGGCTGGAATTTGCCGACTTGAGCTTCGCCTACCCTTCCCGCCTCGACCGGCGGGTGCTGGATGACATCCAGCTCACCATCGAGCCCGGCGAAAAGGTGGCGCTGGTTGGGCCATCTGGTGCCGGCAAGTCCACCGTGTTCCAGCTGCTGATGCGCTTCTACGATCCGACCGAAGGGCAGATACTGCTCGACGGCGCCCCGATCAACGAGCTCGACCTCCTGGCCTATCGCCGCCAGCTGGCTCTGGTCGCACAGGATGTGACGCTGTTTTCGAGCAATGCGCTGGAAAACATCCGCTACGGCAACCCCGACGCGAGCCGGGAGCAGGTGAAGGAAGCGGCGCGGTCTGCCTTTGCCCACGACTTTATCGCCGATTTACAGGATGGTTACGACACGTTCCTCGGCGAGCGCGGTGTGCGCCTCTCAGGCGGGCAGGCGCAACGGATAGCGATCGCCCGGGCGCTGCTCACCGACCCACCGGTGCTGCTCCTGGACGAGGCGACCAGTGCGCTAGACGCTGAGAGCGAGCGGGTGGTTCAGCAGGCGCTGGACGCGGTGATGGAGGGGCGCACCACCCTGATCATCGCGCACCGGCTGGCGACTGTTCGACAGGCCGACCGCATTCTGGTGATGGAGAATGGTCGAATCGTGGCGCAGGGAACACACGATTCGCTCACGCGTGACTCAGCGCTTTACGCCCACCTCGCAAGCCTGCAGTTCGCCGCCTAGCGACTACCCCGCGGGCGGATCGTTACTTCAGGAAACGAATTGAGGCCGGGTATTCCCAGACCTCGCCGTCGTTGGCCTTGATGCCGCCGACGATCGCAAAGATGATGGAAGCGAGCCCGAGCGCCAGAAACCCGAGCGCACCGATCAGAATCAGCGTCAGTACCCCGCAGACCAGGCCATAGATCAGACTGCTGAGTATCCAGTTCACGACGACCTTCCCGTGAGCGTCCACCCGCGGCAGCTCGTCTTTCTTCATTTGCCACAGCACGATGGGCACCACCAGACCGGCGAACGGCACCACAAAGCCAGCCAAAAGCCCAAAGTGAATAAACATGCCCCACTGGTTGGCCTGACGCTCGAGCGGGTCAGATGAAGAAGAATCTAAAGAGGTTCCTGAGCTGGAATCATGGTCCGTCATGAAGGCGTTCCTTGGTTGTCGGCGGTGGGTTGCTAGCGAGAATTCGTGTACTCGAAAAGCATAGCAAGCTCGGGCCGGAGCGCAACTTTCCGCCCGGCCCCGGCCTGAACGGTGGGTCGGTGTGACCCTGGCCAGGCTCACCATCCATCGCGAGCGGGTTGTGTGGATCGCTAAAAAGACGCGGCGAGCAGCGTTCCCTCTTTAATCGCGCGCTTTGCGTCAAGCTCAGCGGCTTTGCTGGCACCCCCGATCAGGTGGGCATTCACGCCGCCGGCTTCCAGCGCCGACTGAAGGTCTCGCCGCGGCAGCTGGCCGGCACAGACGATCACGTTGTCCACCGGCAGCGTTTGCGGCGGCTCGTCCCCCACGGAAATCTCCAGTCCCTCATCGGTCACCCGCCGGTAGCTGACGCCGTTGAGCATCTTGACGCCGTGATCCGCCAGATTACGGCGATGAATCCAGCCGGTCGTTTTCCCAAGCGTACCGCCCGGCTTGCTGGTCCGCCGCTGCAGCAGCCAGATTTCGCGTGATGCCGGGTCATGCCCCCGCTCGAGGCCGGCCACGGAACCCCGGGCCTCAAAGGTGGGATCGATACCCCAGCTCTGGAAAAATTGTTCGGGCGAACCGGTCTGCGTGGGATCCTCATGCAGCAGATACTCCGCCACGTCAAAGCCGATACCCCCGGCCCCGATGATCGCCACCCGCCTGCCGACGGCTGCATGGGCCGAGAGCACGTCGAGGTAAGAAAGGACGCTCGGATGATCGAGACCCGGAATGTCGGGCGTCCGAGGCAGCACCCCGGTCGCGAGCACCACCTCGTCGTATTCACTGCCGACAAGCTGCTCGGCCGTCGCTCGCTGGCCGGTCCGCAGCTTGACGCCGGCGTCGCGAAGGCGTTGCTGAAAGTACCGCAGCGTCTCCGAAAACTCCTCTTTGCCAGGGATCTGGCGAGCCATGTTGAACTGGCCGCCGATCGACTCGGAGGCCTCGAACAGCACCACCTCATGGCCGCGCTCGGCCGCGGTGCTGGCGCAGGCCAGTCCTGCGGGACCGGCGCCGACCACTGCAACGCGTTTGGGACTGGTCGCAGCAGTGATCTTGAGGTCGAGCTCGTGGCAGGCCCGCGGATTGACCAGGCAGCTCGCCCGCTGGTTTTTAAACGTATGGTCCAGACAGGCCTGGTTGCACGCGATACAAGTGTTGATCGTGTGGGCTTTGCCCGCGGCAGCTTTGCTGACGAAGTGAGCGTCGGCCAGCAGCGGTCTGGCCATGGACACCATGTCCGCCTGACCGGAAGCCAGAACCTGCTCGGCAACCTCCGGCGTGTTGATGCGATTGGTGGCGATGACCGGCACGTCGACCTCACCACGAAGCTTTTCGGTGACACCGGCAAACGCGGCGCGCGGGACCATGGTTGCGATCGTCGGAATCCTGGCTTCGTGCCAGCCGATACCGCTGTTGATGAGGGTTGCACCTGCCTGCTCGACGGCTTTCGCCTGAGCGGCAATCTCCGGCCAGTCGCAGCCGTTGTCGATCAGATCCAGCAACGAAAGCCGAAAAATCAGAATGAAGTCGTCCCCCACCGCTTCGCGGGTTCGCTCCACAATTTCCACCGGCATCCGGCGACGATTCTCGGCGCTGCCGCCCCACTGATCGCTGCGCTGGTTGACGTGCGGGGTGCTGAACTCGTTCAGCAGATAGCCTTCGGAGCCCATGATCTCGACGCCGTCATAGCCGGCTTCGCGGGCCAGCCGGGCGCAGCGCACAAACTTCTGGATTTCTTTCTCCACCTGCCGGGCTGACAGCGCTTTCGGCTTAAATGGCGTGATCGGCGATTTGACGGCGCTCGGACCGACGATGAACGGGTGGTACCCGTAGCGGCCGGCGTGGAGGATCTGCATGCAGATTTTTCCGCCGGCGGCGTGGACCGCCCGCGTCACCTGGCGATGCGGACCCACCTGGAATCCCGAGACCAGGCTCGAAGCCAGCGGCGCCAGCCAACCCCGGATACTCGGAGCAATGCCGCCGGTCACCATCAGCCCGACGCCACCCTCGGCGCGCTCCGCAAAGTACGCGGCCAGCCGGCCGTAGTTGTGGCGCCGGTCTTCAAGACCGGTGTGCATCGAACCCATCAGGACACGGTTTCGCAGCTGGGTGAAGCCCAGATCGAGGGGGCTCAGCAAATGAGGGTATGGGGCGTCGCTCACGGCTTCGGCGTGTCCTTTTAAACGGTTGTTTGAATCTTATCATGAATCGCTCGGCAAAATGCCCAGCGAAACGACACCGAAAACTTAGGAAAAGAGCAGATAGCTGACGCAGGTCACCACCGTGACGCCGACAAAATTCAGCACCAGCCCCTCGCGCGCCATCTCACGAATCGTCACCTTCTGGCTGGAAAACACCACGGCGTTGGGGCCGGTTGCAACCGGCAGCATGAAGGCGCAGCTGGCGGTCATCGCGGCGGGAACCATCAGCAGCTTCGGATCAATATTCGCCGCCACTGCCGCGGCCGCCATGATCGGCATCAGCAGTGCCGTTGTGGCGGTGTTGCTGGTGATTTCCGTCAGGAAAGTCACGGTCAGACACAGCAGCCCGAGCAGCACCAGCACCGGCAGTGTCTGCAGCTGGGCCAGCTGCTCACCCAGCGCGGCTGAGATCCCCGTCGCAGCAAACGCCTTGGCGATGGCGATACCGCCACCAAACAGAATCAGAATGCCCCACGGTATGCTGCTGGCCCGCTCCCAGGTCAGCAGCTGCTCACCGCGCCCGTTGGGCACCAGAAACATCAGCACCACCGCCAGCATGGCAACACTGGCGTCGTTGGCGTTGGGCAGATCCAGCCAGGCCGACCAGCCGCCGAAGGGCTCCCGGCGGGTCATCCACGCGAGCGCCGTAATTCCAAACACCGTCAGCGTCCGTACTTCCTCCGGCCGCCAGGCACCCGACTCGGGCAGGTCGATCGGCGCCCCTCTTTTCATCCCGCGCGTAAGCCACAGTCCGATGATCGGCACCATGATGATCACAACCGGCAGAGCCCAGCGCATCCATTGGGTGAAGGTGGGCTCAATGCCCGTACTTTCGCTGTACACCCGCAGCATGATCAGGTTAGGGGGCGTTCCGATCGGCGTGCCGACCCCGCCGACGCTGCCGGCGTAAGCGATGCCGAGGATCAGCGCGAGCTTCAGCCGCTCGTCGTCCAGACGCTCCGTGATCGCCAGCACAATGGGCAGCAGCATAAGGACCGTGGCCGTATTCGAAATCCACATGCTTAGAAACGCTGAAGCCGCCATGAACCCGAAGACCAGCGACTTGCCGCCGCTGCCGCCGAACAGATTGACCATCGCCAGCGCCAGCCGCCGGTGGGCCCCGCTGCGCTCCATGGCGGTCGACAGCATAAAACCGCCCATCAGGAGCAGGATCAGCGCGTTGCCGTAGGAGTCGGCAATCTCTTTGGCCGGGAGGATATCCAGGAGCGGAAACAGCGCCAGCGGCAGCAGCGACGTGGCGGGAATCGGGATCGGCTCAAAGATCCACCAGACGGCGCAGAGGGTCGTTATCGCGGCGGTGAGGCCGGCGCTGGTGCCGAGGGCCGCTGAGACCGCCACACCAACCGCCACGGCCAGCAGCGGGCCGATCCATAACATGTACGTTCGCAAACGAAGATCCCCTGCTCTTGGACACCGGGCCGATCTGACCGAGTGCGGAGGTTACCCTAATTGTGAAACCGGACTCCAGCCGACGGCCGCCGTCAGATGGCGGCGATGCCCTACTCCGTGCTGGCGATCTGCTGTTCGTTCAGCGCCGCCTTCATCGCCTGCCAGGGCAGGCGAGCCGCCTTGATCCGCGACGGATATTGGCGCACGCCCTCCAGCGCACAAAGCTCGCCGAGCGCTTCCCGCAGCGCCTCATCAGCTTCCCCCTGAAGAAGCTGGTCGAGGCGGTCGCAGGTTTGCAGGGCTTCGCCCACCGTGAGACGCGCGATCTGCACGGTCATCATCGATGCGGACGCCATGGTGATGGCGCTGGCCTGGCCCAGAAAGCTGGCGGACTGAATCCTGTCCTCGTCGACTGACAGGTAGACGCGGATGTCGTCGCCGCACAGAGCGTTGAGACCACGCGACTGATGGCTGGGGTTCTCCAGCTCGAGGAAATTCCGCGGGTTCTTGTTGTGCTCGATCACCGCCGTGCGGTAGAGGTCTTGCAGCGACATGGCGTCAGGCGAGAATGTCTCTCGCCTTGTTCAGCGCCGCTACAAATTGATCAACCTCATCGCGGGTGTTGTACATCGCCAGCGACATGCGGGAGGTGGCCGGCACCTCGAAGAACTGCATGATCGGCATCGCACAATGGTGGCCAGTGCGGATCGCCACGCCGGAATGATCGAGAATGGTGCCGAGATCGTGCGGATGAATGCCTTCCAGCGTGAAGGAAATCACGCTCGCCTTGTCGCGGGCGGTCCCGATGATCCTCAGCCCCTCAACCTGCTGAACGGCCTCCGTGGCGTAGGCGAGCAGACCGGCTTCGTACTCGCGAATCCGGTCCAGGCCAACGTCCAGCAGGTAGCGGGCGGAAGCGCCAAGCCCGATACCGCCAGCGATGTTCGGCGTGCCGGCCTCAAACTTTGCCGGCGGCTCGTTGAACACGCTTTCCTCGAAAGTCACGTGCTTAATCATCTCGCCCCCGCCGTGATACGGCTCCATCTCCTCCAGCCAGCGAGATTTGCCGTAGAGAATGCCGGCGCCGGTCGGGCCATACATCTTGTGACCGGAAACGCAGTAGAAGTCGCAGTCGAACGCCTGAACGTCCACCGCCATGTGCGGCGTTGCCTGGGCACCGTCTACCAGCACCGGGATGTCGAACTCGCGAGCAGCCTTAACCATGTCCGCGACCGGGTTGATGGTCCCCAGCGCGTTGGATACGTGGACCACACCCAGCAGCTTCACCCGTTCGTTCAGCATGCCGTGGAAGGCGTCCATGTCGAGCTCCCCCGCCTGGGTCATCGGCACCACCTTGAGCTCCACGCCCGTCTGCTTGGCGAGGAGCTGCCACGGGACGATGTTGGAGTGGTGTTCGAGATGGGTGACCAGGATCTGATCGCCAGGCTTGACCCGCGGACGCACAAACGCCTGACTGACGAGGTTCACGCCTTCGGTGACGCCGCGCAGAAACACCACGTTGCGGTCGCTCGGCGCGTTGATAAAGCGGGCCATCGTCTGGCGCGCTTGCTCGTAGAGCGCAGTGGCCTCCTCAGCCAGCGTGTGAACGCCTCGGTGAATATTGGCGTTGCGCCGGCTGTAGAAGTCGTGCGTGGCGTCGATCACCGCCGACGGCCGCTGCGCGGAAGCTGCATTATCAAAGTAAATCAGCGGTTTACCATGAATTTCTCGAGAGAGTATGGGGAAGTCCTTACGGATTTCCTCCACGTTCAGCGGTGAATGATTTTCCACTGCAATAACTGCGCTCATGCCTGGATGTCCTGCAAATGATCTGTGAGCAACGATATGGCGTGATCCCGGACGGATTCAACCGGAATCCCTTCCAGCACTTCGCGACAAAAGCCGGTGGTCAGCATCCGCCGGGCTTCCACCTCCGGAATGCCGCGCGCGGTGAGGTAGAAGAGCTGATCGCCCGACAGCGCTCCGACGGTGGTGCCGTGGGCACACTTGACGTCGTCCGCATAGATTTCGAGCTCCGGCTTGGTGTCGATCTCAGCGTCTGGAGACAGCAGTAGATTCGCGTTGGACTGGCTGGCGTCGGTACCGTCTGCGCCCTCCTGCACCACCACCTTGCCGTTGAAGACCCCCCGGCTGCGCTCGCTGAGCACGCCCTTGAACGCCTGACTGCTCACGGCATCCGGGACACGGTGGTCGACGGCCACGTGGTTGTCGATATGGGTCTTGCCGCGCGGGGCGTAAACACCGTTGAGTGACGCCTGGGCGTCCCGCCCAACCATGGCCACGTTGAGATCGTGGCGAACCAGCGTGCCGCTGAGGTCGAGCCCAAAGCAGCGATAGTCGCTTCCCTCGCCCAGACGTACATCAAGCCGCGAGATCAGCGAGCGCTCCTCGCCGAGCAGCGGCAGACGCACGTGGCTCAGCCGGCTCTTAGCCTCCAGCTCCACCTGACTCAAACTGTTGATCAGCGCCACACCCTCTCCGGCGCTGACGTAGCGCTCCAGCAGCGAGAGCGACGCGCCGGGCCCGATCTTGATGATGTTTCTGACCGCCGTGGCCGCGGGCGTAGCGCCAGGCACGTCCACAAACAGCAGCTCCACGACCGGGGCCGTGGCCATGTCCTGACCGTCAGCATGTGTGGTCCCGCTGAACTCCAGCAGGACGCCGTCGGATGCGAGCAGCGTGTTGAGCGCTGCAAATCCTTCGTCCGGCCGGGAAAACTCGGTGGCAAGCTCCGCTGAGGCGCTGGCCGCCTCCGCGTCGCCCAGCTGACTCAAGGCCCGCACCTTCAGTCCGGCTACGTCGTCAACATGGGACAGCGCCGGCGCGTAGTGGCCGTTCACAAAGGTTATTCGGCTGCCCGTCAGCTGAGGCACCCCGTTTGCGTCGAGTAGCTCAGCGAGATCCTCCGGCTGCAGCACCCCCTGTTCGGGAGCCTGGTACCGGTGACCTTCGATCGGCCGCAGCGCCGTGTACTTCCAGTTCTCCTGCCGGCGGTCCGGCAGGCCGTGGCGCTCGACGATGACCCGATGAGCCTCGCGCGACGGCTGCCACCAACCCGCGGTGGCATCCGGAGCGGTACTGAGCAGTGCTTCGATCAGGCTCACGCCGCGAGCTCCTCCTGGATCCAGGCGTAGCCCTCTTTCTCCAGGCGCAGCGCCAGGTCGCTGGTCCCCGACTTCACGATCCGGCCATCCATGAGCACATGCACGGTGTCGGGCACGATGTGGTCCAGCAGCCGCTGGTAGTGGGTGACGACCACAAAGCCCCGCTCGCTGCTGCGAAGCTCATTGACGCCGTCGGCCACAATTTTCAGCGCGTCGATATCGAGGCCGGAATCGGTTTCGTCAAGGATGGCCAGCCGGGGCTCCAGCACCGCCATCTGAAACACCTCGTTGCGCTTTTTCTCCCCGCCGGAAAAGCCTTCATTGACCGCTCGGTGCAGCAGGTCGTCGGTGATATGCAGCGCCTTGAGTCGAGCGCGCACCAGCTTGAGAAAAGCCATCGAGTCGAGCTCCTCCTCGTCGCGGGAGCGGCGCTGAGCATTCAGGGCAGCGCGGAGGAAGTAGGTGTTGTTCACCCCCGGAATCTCGACCGGATACTGGAATGCGAGGAACACCCCGGCACAGGCCCGCTCGTCGGCCTCCAGCGCCAGCAGGTCCTGACCGAGATAAGACACCGAGCCGCTGTCCACCGTATAGCCGGGGCGACCGGCCAGGACGTTGGCCAGCGTGCTCTTGCCGGCGCCGTTCGGGCCCATGATCGCGGCAACCTCACCCGGCGCCACCGTCAGCGTGAGCCCTTTGAGAATCTGCTTGCCTTCAACGCTCGCATGAAGGTCTTTGATTTCGAGAATGTTCTGGGTCATCCGACCGCTCCTTCCAGGCTGACTTCCAGCAGTTTTTTCGCCTCCACCGCAAACTCCATCGGCAGCTCTTTAAAGACCTCTTTGCAGAAGCCGTCGACGATCATCGACACCGCGTCTTCTTCGCTGATCCCGCGCTGCAGGCAGTAAAAAAGCTGGTCATCGCTGATCTTGGACGTGCTGGCCTCGTGCTCGATCTGGGCCGTCGCGTTCTTGGCTTCGATATAGGGAAATGTGTGGGCCCCGCAGCGGTCGCCGATCAGCAGCGAGTCACACTGCGTGAAGTTACGCGCGTTGTCGGCTTTCTTGTTGACCTGCACCAGCCCGCGATAGGCGTTCTGGCCCCGGCCAGCCGAAATACCCTTGGAAATGATGTGGCTGCGAGTGTTCTTGCCCAGGTGAACCATCTTGGTGCCCGTGTCGGCCTGCTGAAAGTTGTGGGTCAGCGCCACGGAGTAGAACTCACCCGAGGAGTGGTCGCCCCGCAAGATGCAGCTCGGATATTTCCACGTCACGGCTGAACCGGTCTCGACCTGCGTCCAGGAAATTTTGGAGCGCTCGCCGCGGCAGTCGCCGCGCTTGGTCACGAAGTTGTAGATCCCGCCTTTGCCGTGCTCGTCTCCCGGGTACCAGTTCTGGACCGTGGAGTACTTGATCTGTGCACGATCGAGCGCGACCAGCTCCACCACCGCCGCATGAAGCTGGTTCTCATCGCGCATCGGCGCGGTGCAGCCCTCCAGGTAGCTGACGTGGCTGTCCTCTTCCGCGATGATCAACGTGCGCTCGAACTGGCCGGTGTTCAGTTCGTTGATCCGGAAGTAGGTGCTGAGCTCCATCGGGCAGCGGACGCCTTTGGGAATCAGGACAAACGAGCCGTCAGAGAAAACCGCCGAGTTGAGCGCCGCGTAAAAGTTGTCGCCCTGGGGCACGACGCTGCCGAGATATTTGCGCACCAGCTCAGGATGGTCCTGGATGGCCTCGGACATCGAGCAGAAAATGACGCCCGCTTCGGCCAGCTCCTTTCGGAAGGTGGTCCCGACAGATACCGAGTCAAACACCGCGTCGACCGCCACGCCGGCCAGCCGGGCCCGCTCGTGCAGCGGCACGCCCAGCTTGTCGTAGGTTTCGATCAGCTTCGGATCCACCTCGTCCCAGCTCTCGTATTTGGCGCCCGACTTTGGCGCTGAGTAGTAAGAGATGGCCTGAAAATCGATCTCCGGGTAGTGCACGTGCGCCCACTTTGGGGTCGGCATGTTCTGCCACAGCGCAAACGCCTTCAGGCGCCACTCGGTCATCCAGCCCGGCTCGTTCTTCTTTTCCGAGATGAACCGCACGACGTCCTCGGACAGGCCGGGGGCGATGGTGTCGCTTTCGATATCGGTGAAGAAGCCGGGTTCGTAGCGGCGCTTTACCAGTTCCTTGATGTGCTGATTTTCGGTGGCCATTCAGGGCGATTCCGTGGTTTGGTTATGGAGCTTGAGCTCCGGCACTAGCGTGTGTGTGATCGTCGGGCGCGTCATGTCCAGGAGCGTCATTTCACTCAGCGCCGCGTGAACGGCTCGAGAAATCTGCTGCCAGTGTCCGCGCAGCGCGCAAACCGCTTCGGTTGAGCAAAGGCCCTGGTGAACGCTGCACTGCGTCATGCCGATCGGACCTTCCATCGCCACGATGAGCTGCGCGACCGTGATGTCGGCCGGTGTTCGTGCCAGCCGGTACCCGCCGCTGGCGCCGCGAAAGGACTGAACAAGATCGCTTCGCGTGAGCATCTTCAGCACCTTGGCTACCGTGGGCGGCTCAAGATGCGTTTCCGAGGACAGCTCCGCTGCGCTGAAGATGCGCTTTGGGTCACCGGCCATCGCGGCGGTCACGACGATCGCGTAGTCGGTGAGCTTACTGATACGAAGCATGAGTGCCTCCAGGTAAAGAGGACTAAAATTGTACTATTTGCGCGTGAAGGCCACAACGCTGCGGCGTCGCGGTTCAGTCAAGATCGACATTTGGCCGGGAAAAGCGGGAACCTGACAGCGGAACGTTGAGTTCCACCGACGACAGCGTGAGCTGCTGATCCACCCCGGTCACCGGGAACGAAATGGCGAAGCTGAAAGGCAGCGCGATACCCTCGACCTCCCGATAGGCCGTCAGCCGCGTCTCCTGCTTCGGCACCGCGTCCTCGCTGCTGGCGAACACCTGTTCGAGTGTTGTCAGATACGTCTCCGGGTCCAGATAGACGTTCAGCATCTCGCCATCCGGCCTCGTGATCTCGATCAGGTGGTTGCGCCCCTCACTTTCGTCAATACCCAGATAGCGAAGGCTGTACGCCTTTTCCCGCCAGTCCAGCAAGGGGCCTTCAAAATCGGCCGTGCGAGAAAACTCCGCCGTCTGCACCGCGGTCATGTCCTCGACCGTGGCGGACACGCCGTCAGACAGCAGCCGCCAGCCGCTGCTGCCGTCAAAACCCTGCACCACCTGCTGGCCGAGAAGCTGGAACTCAAACCGGAGCAGGTTTGGACGCTTGATTTCCATCACCACCGGCACCTGGCCGGCCTCGCCGCCCGCCATGGTCCCGGTCATGCGGACCGTCTCAATCGCTTTCCAGGCAGCGTAGCCACCCCGCGCATCGAGGTTTTTCTCCAGCAGCGAGAAAAGCGTTTCCTCAGCGGCGGCGCTGCTCAGCAGCAGCACCGCGGACAGCAACACGCTCAGGCGCGGCAGTCTTGACCTGGCCGGCGACTTAAAAGTGCACAACGGATCGAATGCTTTTGCCCTCGTGCATCAGGTCGAACGCTTCGTTGATCCGGTCGAGCGGCAGGTTATGGGTAATGAAAGTATCGACGTCGATCTCGCCGCTCATGGCCTTCTCGACCATGCCCGGCAGCTCGCTGCGGCCCTTCACGCCGCCAAACGCCGTACCCCGCCAAACGCGACCCGTCACCAGCTGGAAAGGCCGGGTCGAGATCTCCTGTCCGGCGCCCGCCACCCCGATGATGACGCTTTCGCCCCAGCCCTTGTGGCAGCACTCCAGCGCCGCACGCATGGTCTCAACGTTGCCGATGCACTCAAACGAGTAGTCGGCGCCGCCGCCGGTCTGCTCGACGATCACCTCGGCGATCGGGGCGTCGTAGTCCTTGGGGTTTATGAAGTCCGTGGCACCCATCTGGCGAGCCAGCTCAAACTTGTCTTCGTTGATGTCGACACCAACGATGCGCTCTGCACCCGCCATCACGGCACCCTGCACCACCGCCAGACCAATGCCGCCAAGCCCGAAGATGACAACGGTGGACCCAGGCTCCACCTTGGCAGTGTTCAACACGGCGCCAATCCCGGTCGTGATGCCGCAGCCCAGCAGGCACATTTTTTCCAGCGGCGCCGCGGGATTGATCTTCGCCACCGCAATCTCCGGCATCACGGTGTATTCGCTGAACGTACTGGTGCCCATGTAGTGAAAGATCTGCCGACCGTTGTGGCTGAAGCGCGAGCTGCCGTCCGGCATCAGGCCCTGCCCCTGCGTCACCCGGATCGCCTGGCAGAGGTTAGTTTTGCCGGACGTGCAGAAGTTGCACTCGCCACACTCGGGCGTATAGAGCGGAATCACGTGATCCCCGGCCTTCACGGAGGTGACGCCGGCACCCACGTCGACCACCACGCCACCACCCTCGTGACCGAGCACCGCAGGGAACAATCCCTCCGGATCCTCGCCGCTGAGCGTAAAGGCATCGGTGTGGCATACGCCGGTCGCCTTGATCTGAACCAGCACTTCGCCCTCGCGCGGGCCGTCAACGTCGATCTCCTCGACAACCAGCGGCTCGCCGGCCGCCCAAGCAACTGCTGCTCTGCTTTTCATGTTCTGATCCCCTTCGTCCGAGCTTGCGCGACCGCTATGATAATCCACCGCGAGCCGTTGTGCCCGGCGCCGCTTTACGATCAGAATGCATAGATGAGAGACGTCAGCAGAGAGCACCTTCGGCAAACGCAGGCAGAGCAATGGCTCGGGGCCGGCGTTCAGCTTGCCTCCGCCTCCGCTGATGCGAGCTTTCGCAGCTACTGGCGAGCACAGCGCGGCGATGAGACCTGGATTCTGATGGACGCCCCGCCTGCCCAGGAGGACTGTCGGCCTTTTGTGGCCATCGCCGAACGCTTGAAGCAAGCGGGCATTCACGCGCCGGCGGTTTACGAGCAGAATCTCGACGACGGTTTCCTGCTGCTCGAAGATTTTGGCCACACCGACTACCTGCAGAAGCTGACGCCGGACAACGCTGAGTCGCTTTATGCAGATGCGTTTGCCGCGCTCTATCGAATCCAGCAGATCGACGCGGCTGATCTCGAGCCCTACGACGAAAAGCGCCTGCGAACGGAAATCCAGCTGTTTCCGGAGTGGCTCCTCGGCGGCCATCTCCGCTGGAAGCTCGACCGAGCCTTTTACCGCCACTGGTCCGCGCTCGGCGATACGCTGGTCGACGCGGCGCTGAGCCAGCCACAGGTGTTTGTGCATCGCGACTATCACAGCCGGAATCTGATGTGGCTAAGCAGCGACAACCCGGGCGTGCTGGACTTCCAGGACGCCGTTCTCGGGCCGGTCACCTACGATCCGGTATCGCTCATGCGCGACTGCTACATCGCCTGGCCCGGAAAGCAAACGGACGCCTGGCTGGAACAATTCCGCAGCGAGCACCCGCTGCCGGAGGTTCAGTCCGTCGACACCAGCACCTGGCAACACTGGTGCGATCTGATGGGCGTACAGCGGCATCTGAAGGCGGCCGGCATCTTCTGTCGCCTGAACATCCGAGACGGCAAGTCGGGCTATCTAAAAGACATCCCACGGACCCTCAGCCACATCAGCACGGTCTGCGAACGGCATCCGTCGCTGGAATGGCTCCAGCAGCTGCTGATCGAGGTCGGCCCAGCGCTTGAGGAGCGGAGCGTTTGAAAGCGCTGATCCTGGCGGCCGGGTACGGCGAGCGACTTCGCCCGCTCACGCTGCGCACTCCAAAACCGCTGCTGGAGGTTGGCGAGGTTTCGCTGCTCGAACGGCATCTCACCAACCTGGTCAACGCAGGCGTTCGCTCGATTGTGGTCAACGTTTCCTGGCTGGGCGATCAGATCGCGGATTTCATCGGTGACGGGTCCCGCTGGAATGCCTCGATCCGTCTTTCCCGCGAAGGCGACACGCCGCTTGAAACAGGCGGCGGCATGCGCCACGCCCTGCCCCTGCTGGGCCCCGAGCCCTTCCTGGTGGTCAACGGCGACATCATCTGCGACTTTCCGTTCGCGCGGCTGACCAAGCTAAAGCCCACCGATTGCCACCTGGTGCTCGTCGACAATCCGGCCCACAACCCGGCGGGCGACTTCGGCCTTGCCGGCGAGCAGCTGACCAATGAACCCACCTGGACCTATTCCGGCATCGGCGTGTTCCACCCCAGGCTGATCGGCAATGAGCCGAAGCAAACCGCGTTTTCGGTGGTGCCGGCCATCCGCGCCGCCGCGGACGCCGGCCGGGCAACCGGAGAGCATCATGCCGGACAGTGGCTGGACATCGGCACGCCGGAGCGGCTGGAAGATGCGCGCACCCTCCTCGCGGGAGATCTCCCATGCACCACGTGATTGTTCACTTTCGCCGCTCGCTGGGTATCGTCCTGCTGATGACGCTGGCGGGCTGCGCCGGGCGGCCTGATGCGCCCTCCGTCACGCTCTACCTAATCCGTCATGCGGAGACCATCCAGGCAGAAGTTGACCCGGACCGCCCGTTGAACGGGCAAGGACGGGAGCGGGCGCGCTGGCTGGCGACCTACTTCGCCGACCGGGATCTGAGCGTCATTTACTCAACGCCGATCACCCGCACCCGGCAAACCGTGTCGGAGATCCAAAAAGCCAAGGGGCTCGAGGTGACCACCTACGATCCGCGTGCGCTTGATGAGCTGGCCGACCGGCTGCGCCAGGCGAGTGCCGCCACGCTCGTGGCCGGCCACAGCAACACGACGCCGGCGCTGCTGAACCTCCTGCTCAAAGAAGACCGCTACGAGCAGCTGGACGACGCCGAGCACAGCCTGATTTTTGTCGTCACCCTAAGCGGGGGTGAAGTCTCGGGAGTCAGAATCGACCGAAGTCAGGCGCTGCCGAGCACCTGACGAACAAACGGCACCGTAAGCTTGCGCTGAGCGCGCAGGCTTTCACGCCCAAGCCGGTCCAGCATGCTGACCAGCTCAACGGCGCTCCGCGCTTCCCGGCTCAGGAGGTAGCTCACCACCGCCGCCGGCAGCTCAAACCCCCGCGCCGCAGCCCGCCGCTCGAGCAGCGCCGTCCGACCGTCAGCATCCAGCGGCCCGATGTTCACCTCGATCATCATCTTCAGTCGGGACGCCAGATCCGGCAGCGCCAGCTCCAGATTACGCGGACGCAGGCGGCTGGCGACAACCAGCTGCACGCCGGCATCCCGCCAGCGGTTGAGCTGATGGAACCAGGCTTCTTCCCACGCTGGCCCTAGGACCAGGTCAAAATTGTCCAGGAGCACCAGGTCGTAGCCGTTGATCTGTTCCAGGCTTTCGGGGCCCGAGGCCAGCAGCGCGGCCGCGTCGAGATAGCCGGCCGATCGACCCGCCTCGCGGTACACGGCGCTCAACAGATGGGTTTTGCCCCAGCCGGCGGGCCCCTGGAGCCAAACCCAGTCGTGCGTTTCACCCGCCGCCACCTGGCGCAGGTAGCGCACAAACGCCGCGTCGGCGACAAACAGGTCGAACGTGGCCTCATCTTCCCCCCGCAATACCAGCGGGAGCTGCAGCGCAGATCGGTCAGCAGCCACGGGCTTCCGGGTCACGGCCGGGTTGCTGACGACGCGCGCGGTTCGGCGGTTGTTTGATCATCAGTCTTTGTCGTGAGGCTTGGCGTCGTCTTTTGGTGATCCGGGCAGCACGACACGAGACGGGGTTGGCGGGATGTCGTTGACCTCGTCGTAAAGCCCGCTGCCTCGATAGCTGTCGTGCGCGTGGCGCAGCAGCACCATCACCACCGACGCCGCGGGCAGCGCCAGCAGGACGCCGAGAAAGCCAAAAAGCTGACCACCCGCCAGCACGGCAAAGATCACCGCAACCGGGTGCAGCCCGATCCGATCTCCGACGAGCAGCGGCGTCAGCACCACCCCTTCCAGCGTCTGGCCGACCCCGAAAACCACCAGCACCATGGCCACGTGAAAAAGGTCCCCGAACTGGAACAGCGCACCCACCACCCCGAGCACCACCCCGACAATCGCTCCAAGGTAAGGCACAAAGCTGATCAGCCCGGCGGTCATCCCAACCAGAATTGCGAGGTCCAGCCCCACCAGCCAAAGACCGATCGAGTAGGCGACGCCGAGGGCCAACATGACCGTGAGCTGCCCGCGCAGAAACGCCCCCAGCACGGAGTTCGACTCCGTGGCGAGCGTCACCACCGTCGGCTCGAGTCGCCGCGGCAGTAGTTCACGGATCCGCCCGATGATGATGTCCCAGTCGCGCAGCAGGTAGAAGGCCACCACCGGAATCAGGACCAGGTTCATAACCCAGTTGACCAGCGCCACGCCCGAACGGGCAAAGGAGCCGACCACCGTTGAGGCGATGTCCGTCGCCTCTTTGAAATGCTCCTGCAGCATCTTGACCAGCCGATCCCGGTCGAACAGGTTGACCCCTGCACCTTCCAGCCGCTCCAGCACGGGACCGGCAGCGTTTTTCGCCCAGTCGACAAAAGCCGGAAGGACTTCGACCAGCCGCAAAATCTGGTCCTCCAGCAGCGGCAGCAGCACCAGCAGGAGGCCGATCACGACCACCGACAGCAGCACAAATACCACCGACACCGCCAGCGTCCGCGACAGCCCCCGCTTCTGCAGCCAGTCGGTGACCGGATCGCCCAGGTAGGCAAACAGCGCGGCCACGGCAAACGGCGTCAGGATCGGCGCGAGCAGATAGATCAGCCACGCCGTGATGACGGCCACCACGAGGACCATCCATTGGCGAGATTCGGTCATTGTTTCTCCCTCTGTGGGCGGCTTTCCACAACCGCACGATAGCCCCACAGCACCACGTATTGAAGCCCGCTGGCGACCGTACTCAGGGTGACCGCCCAGACCATGGCAACATGCCACTGATCCGGGATCTCGCGCCAGCCCAAGTCGAGCAGGAGCAGCAGAATCAGCAGAATCTGCAGAAACGTGTTGAGCTTGCTGACCAGCAGCGGCTCACCGGTCACCGGCCGGATCCAGTAGTGAAAGGCGACCCCGCCCCCGACAATCAGCAGGTCTCGACCCAGCACGAGCAGCAGCAGCCAGACCGGAAGCCAGCCTTGCGACCCCAGCACAAAAAAACAGCTCAGCAGCAGCAGCTTGTCGGCGAGCGGGTCGAGTATGCCTCCCAGGTCACTCGTCCAGCCGAAGCGCTTTGCCAGAAACCCATCCACCGCGTCCGACATCCCCGCGATGAACGCCACCAGCAGCGCGGCGCCGTAAGATCGTTCGACCAGCAGCCAGGTAAGCGGTATCACGGCCGCAATCCTCGCGATCGTGATGACGTTCGGCAGGTGTGACCAGGACAGGACGGGCTGCGCCATCGTGCTTAGCCTCTCGCCGCGCCGCGCTGTGGGTCGGCGGTGCTGCTGGGTCGTCCGCGCCGGCGGTCAGAAAGGGCTGTCGACATCGCGCGGCCCCTCACAGCCCCTGGAGTTCAAGCTCCAGGTCCACCGCACTGCCGCTCCCGTTTCGCGTTCGAAGGACATCGCCGGCCGCCAGGGCCTGCTGGAACCCTCTCAGCCCGACATTGCTGGAAAGGTTGAGGTCGAGGTACTCACTAAAGACGCTGACCGGCTCGAGCCGATCGACCACCGACAGCCCGGTCAGGTATTGCATGACCGTACCGTAACCCCGCGCGCTGCTGACGCCATGCACCCGGATGCGGAGCAGCCGGCCGCTGAACTCCTCGGGGCGGATCGCAGCCTCCGCGGCCATGGTCGAGGCAAGCCGACGCATCCCTGCTGAAAGCGTCGTCTCCAGGGTTGTTCCGCGGCTTTCCCAGCGCTGGCTCCGCGACATCCCGCTCAGCAGCCAGCGGGTCGTCCAGGCGCCGCCGCTGAAGTAGCTGCGACCGAGGAGAAGCTGCCTCGCGCCGTAGCGATCGGAGGCGGGACGCAGCTGATCGGCAAAGCCGCCCCAGACGTCGCTGACGCTGACCAGCTGCTGGTCCTGCAGGTCCATCAGCGGCAGCAGCAGCGGCACGCCGACGACGGCCGCGTCCTCAACCATCAGATCCAGCAGCGCGCCGTCGCTCTCAGACAGGCCGAGTAGATTTCGCTGGCCGTCCCGCTCGACGGCCACCCACACCAGCGTTGCGGGCCGCTCCAGCGGCCACACCGGCAGACCCAGATCGCGCAGCCGGTCATTAGTCAGGGTGCTGTCGAACTGGACCTCCAGCCATCGCTGGCGCAGCTCTCCGGCACCGCGATCGACAAAACGATGGACCATCACCAGCGGCGCCACGGGGCCCAGCTGGCCCGCCTCCGCGAGCGCTTCAACCTGCTGCGGATAGCCAGACAGCTTGCCGAGCACCTGCAGCAGCGCCTGCCGGTAGCCGCCTTCCAGGCCGTCGGCCGTCAGCTCGCTGGCCGGCACCCGGCCGACAAAAGGCTCGAAGCCCTTGGCCCCCAAAGATGCTGCGTAAAGGGACAGAAGCAATAGACAATAAAGGCGAATCACGGCGGCTGCGAGGCGAAATGAGGTGGCCATTAAGATACCATAGCCGGCGGTCCTCGACGGCCACCTCCACCGTTCCCAAACAGGCGTCAGCACCGTGACTGAAAGGCAAACGGCAAATACCTCACTCACCTACAAAGATGCCGGCGTGGACATCGACGCCGGCAACGCCCTGGTAGACCGCATCAAGCCCCTCGTGGCCGCAACCCGCCGCCCCGAGGTGCTGACGGAAGTCGGCGGCTTCGGCGGGCTGTTTGCGCTGGATACCCAGCGCTTTACCGATCCGGTGCTGGTTTCGGGAACCGACGGGGTCGGCACCAAGCTGAAGCTGGCGACCGAGCTGGATCAGCACGACACGATCGGCATCGACCTGGTGGCCATGTGCGTGAACGACGTGCTCGTCCAGGGCGCCGAACCGCTGTTCTTTCTGGACTACTTCGCGACCGGACGGCTTGAGCCTGCGATTGCGGAGCGGGTCGTCGCCGGGATCGCGCAAGGCTGCCGGCTTGCCGGCTGCGCACTCATCGGCGGTGAAACCGCTGAAATGCCCGACATGTACGCCGCGGGTGACTATGACCTGGCGGGTTTTACCGTCGGCGCGGTCAATCGGGATCAGGTAATCACGGGTGAGGCAACCCAGGCCGGCGATCAGGTGATCGGGCTCGATTCGTCGGGGCCCCATTCGAACGGCTTTTCCCTGATCCGGCGCATCGTCGAACGCGCGCAGGCGGACGAACCCGACGCGCTGCAGCACAACATCGACGGCCAGAGCCTGGGTGCCGCGCTCATGGCGCCGACCACCATCTACGTCAAACCGGTGCTGCAGGCCCTTCAGACGCATACGGTGCACGCCATGGCCCACGTCACCGGCGGCGGGCTGGCGGAGAATTTGCTCCGCGTCATTCCCGACGGCCTGGCCATTCATCTCGACCTGACCAGCTGCCCCTGGCCGCCCCTGTTCCGCTGGCTCGCCAGCACGGGCAACGTCACGGCGCCGGAAATGCGCCGGACCTTCAACTGCGGCATCGGGTTTTGCCTGGTCTGTCCGCCGGACTCCGCCGACGCCGTCATGGACACGCTGAAAAGTGAGGGATTGAGCGCCCGCCTGATCGGCGAGGTTGAGCCGGCGCAGGGCGGCGAACGCGTCCGCTACACCGGACCTGAGCAGTGACGGACCGGCGGGCCGCGCCAACCGGCGCTGCCGGCGACACCGCCGCCCCCCGGCTGACCCTCGCGGTTTTGATCTCTGGTCGAGGTTCGAACCTGCAGGCCCTGCTGCGCCACCGCGGGGACTATGAGGTCACGCTGGTCATCAGCAACAATCCGGAAGCCGAAGGACTCGATCACGCGCGACGCGCGGGTGTCGAAACGGCGGTCATCGATCACCGCACATTCGCGGAACGCACCGATTTTGAGCACGCGCTTGCTGATAGACTTTCGAGAAGTAATGCTCAACTTATTGTTTTGGCAGGCTTCATGAGGATTCTCGGCGCGGATTTTGTCACCCGCTTCGTCGGCGGGATGATCAATCTCCACCCCTCGCTCCTGCCCGCGTTCCGCGGCCTAAGAACCCATGAACGTGCGCTAGAAGCTGGTGTCAAAGAACACGGGGCAAGCGTACATTTTGTGACGCCTGAGCTCGACGGAGGCCCTGTGATTGCCCAAATCACGCTGTCCGTAGAGCACAAGGATACGCCGCAATCACTGGCCAGCCGCCTGCTGCCGCTCGAGCACCAGCTGTTGGTTGCCGTGGTGGGTTGGTTCGGCGAAGAAAGGGTTTTTTATGCAAACGGACAGGTCTGTTTTGACGGTGAACCGCTCAGCCAGCCGCTACGGCTGGCGGAAGGCGGTGCTGTTGACCGCCCTCTTCCTCGCGCTGATTCCAGTCGCGGCAGCTGAGGAACGTGCACCGGCCGTCGGCTATTGCCCGGCCCAGCAGCTTGCACCTTTTTCGGCGCGCTATGACGTTTACCGAAACGGCCGCCTGCTGGGGCGCTCCGAGGCGACGCTGAAGAAGTCCGGTGCCCAGTGGACCTATCGCGTGTCAACGGAGGCTAACCGGGGGCTGGCGGGCTTCCTGGGCGGCAAAATCACCGAACGAAGCCAGTTCGAACTCGCCGAAGACGGCACGCTGTTGTCCCTGGACTACGACTACCAGCAGGGCATCCGGTTTTCCCGACGCGAAGGGCGCGCCCGCTTCGACTGGGACCGGCTGCAGGTTGAGGGTGTTTACAAGAAGAAAGACTTCACGCTGCCGCTGGTCGCCGGCCAGACCGATCGCATGCTGATCAATCTGAAGCTCATGCGCCAGCTCGCCGAAGGCCAGCAGCAGTTTGCCTTCGAGACGGTCGAGCGCGGCAACGTCCGCCAGCATACCTATACGCGAACCGACGAGATCTCGGTCACCGACACCAGCGAGGGTAAGCTTCAAACGGTTCTTGTGAATCGGCACCACAGCAACCCGCGGCGCCAGACGCGATCATGGCACGCGCCGAAGCTGGGCTACCTGCCGGTTCGGCTTGAACAGGTGGATGGTGACGACGACGAAGTCATCGAGATGCGGCTGACGGAATGGATCTGTGAACCCTGCCCGACCAGTCTCGGGCCTTAGCTGACTGCAGCGACTCAGGCGGCCCGGTGGGAAGGCAGGCGCTGGATGTTGGCACCCAGAGCCTTGAGCTTTTCCTCGATGTTCTCGTAGCCCCGATCGATGTGGTAGATCCGATCGACGATCGTCTCACCCTCAGCCGCCAGGCCGGCCAGCACCAGACAGGCCGAGGCGCGCAGATCCGTCGCCATCAGCTCAGCGCCGGTCATCGACTCAACCCCTTTGATGATGGCCGTATTCCCCCGAAGCTGGATATCGGCACCGAGCCGCTGAAGCTCCTGGACGTGCATGAAGCGGTTTTCGAACACGGTTTCGGTAATGGTGCCGGTGCCTTCAGCGATGGCGTTCAGGGCCGTGAACTGCGCCTGCATGTCCGTGGGAAAGCCGGGGAACGGTGAGGTTGTCACGTCGACGGCCTTGGGTCGACGACCGGCCATATCCAGCTCGATAAAGTCCTCGCCGATCGTCAGATTGGCGCCGCATTCGTCCAGCTTTGCGAGTACCACATCGAGCGTCTCGGGCCGCGCCTTGCGCACCTTGATATGACCACCGCTGATCGCCCCGGCGACCAGGTAGGTGCCGGTCTCAATGCGATCGGGCAGCACCTCGTAGGGCGCACCGCCGAGCCGCTCAACCCCCTCAACAACAATCGTGTTGGTGCCGGCGCCGCTGATGCGCCCGCCCATCGTATTCACGAAATTGGCCAGGTCCACGACCTCGGGCTCCTGCGCGGCGTTTTCGATGATGGTGGTGCCCTCAGCCAGCGCCGCGGCCATCATGATGTTTTCCGTACCGGTGACCGTGACGAGGTCCAGCACGATGCGGCAGCCGCGCAGCCGACCGGGCGACACCGCTTTGATATAGCCACCCTCCACCGTGATCTCAGCCCCGAGCTGGCGCAGCCCTTCGATGTGCAGATTGACCGGCCGGGTGCCGATAGCGCAGCCGCCCGGCAGCGAAACGTTGGCCTGCCCGTAGCGGGCAACCAGCGGGCCGAGCACGAGGATGGATGCCCGCATGGTCTTCACCAGATCGTACGGTGCGTAAAAGTGGTTCACGCTGGTGGTGTCCACGTGCAGCCGCATGCGCTCGTCCACGATGATCTCGGCCCCCATCTGCGCCAGCAGCTCGATCGTGGTGGTCACGTCTTGGAGGTGAGGCACGTTGCCGATTTCGACAGGCTCGTCGCACAGCAGGCTGCCGGCGAGAATGGGCAGCACCGCGTTCTTGGCGCCGGACGCCACCACGCTGCCGCTGAGCGGACTGCCGCCGCGGATCACAATCTTGGCCATCAGCGACTCACTGCCCGGCTTCCTGGGGCGTCTGGGTGCGCAGCGCCAGCGCGTGGATCTCGCCGCCCATGCGTTCTCCCAGGGTGGCGTAGACCAGCCGGTGGCGCTTGAGCGTTGTCACACCCTCGAACGACGGTGAGACCACCGTTGCAGAAAAATGCACGCCGTCATCACCGCTCACCACTACACTGGCATCCGGTAGCCCCTGCTCGATCAGTTGCTTGATGGCCTCGCAATCCATAGACTTTCGCCCCTTGCCCGTTGTCCGCTGGTTATGAGCCGCGGGTTGCCGCGATCGATAGTGGCGCCTAAGAACCTGTGCCGGCCCGTCCGTCGCCACCCGATCGGTGGGTTGAGGCGGGCGATGTTATAGGAAATCTGGCACTACCGAAACCGTACCGGCGCTGGGCAGGATGCGCGGCGGCGCGGCGCTGCACAAAATAATAAGAGACCCGGATTCACCTTGATGGATAACCCTGCTTCACGGCTATGCTGCTCTCGCTAGGACTCATCGCCATCGGTTTTGTGTTCCTCGTATGGGGCGCTGACCGGTTCGTGGCGGGGGCCGCAGCCACCGCGCGGAACCTTGGCGTGTCGCCGCTGATCATCGGCCTGACGGTGATCGGCTTCGGCACCTCGGCCCCGGAAATGGTGGTCTCCGGGGTTGCGGCGCTTCGCGGTAACCCGGGGCTGGCGGTCGGCAACGCGGTCGGATCCAACATCGCCAACATCGCGCTGATCCTGGGCGTCGCGGCCAGCATCTACCCGCTGCAGATTCACTCCGACACGCTGCGCCGTGAATACCCGATCCTGCTGGTGGTGTCGGTGCTCGCCCTGGTCCTGATGCTGGATCAGAGCCTCGGGCGGATCGACGGCGCCATCCTGTTATTCGGTCTGCTGCTGATGACCACCTGGATGGCCGCCATCGGCATGCAGCGCAGCGGCCCCGACCCAATCGCTGCGGAGTTTGCGACCGAGATCCCGTCCGATATGTCCACGCCCGTCGCCCTCGGCTGGCTGATGCTGGGCATGATCGTACTGCCCGCGAGCTCCCACATTCTGGTTCTGGGCGCTACCGACATCGCCCGAATCATGGGCGTTTCGGATGTGGTGATCGGTCTCACGATCGTGGCGATCGGCACCAGCCTGCCGGAGCTCGCCGCCGCCATCGCCAGCGTGCTGAAGCGTGAGTATGAGCTGGTGATCGGCAACATCATCGGCTCCAACATGTTCAATCTGCTCGGCGTGCTCGGTATTGCCGCGAGCATCGAGCCGACCCCGGTCGACAAGACCCTCCTGTATCGCGACTACACCATCATGCTAGGCCTGTCGCTGATGCTGTTCCTGATGGCCTACGGCTTCAGGGGGCCCGGGCGGATCTCCCGCGTTTCCGGCGCGGTTCTGCTGGCGGCATTTGTGGCTTACCAGGCGATGGTCTTTTACACTGAGCTCAACCAATAGACTTGAGTCTTCCGGTCACCGGAGCTTCAAACCCGATTTATGGAACCCATCCCGTCAAGGCTCGCCGGCCTGATTACCGGCACCATTCCGCTCGGACCGACCCGGCTCGACGAGGTCGCCACCCGAACGATGGCGCGGGCGGTCATTCGAACCGAGATGACCGCCGTGGAGGCGCTGCTCGAGCGGATCGACGACGATTTCCTGGCCGCCTGCCAGCTGATGCTGAGCTGCAAAGGCCGCATTGTGGTGATGGGGATGGGAAAGTCCGGCCACGTTGCGTCCAAGATTGCCGCCACCCTGGCCAGCACCGGCTCACCCGCCTTTTTTGTGCATCCCGGCGAGGCCAGCCACGGCGACCTGGGCATGATCACCGCCAGCGACGTCGCCCTGGCGCTGTCCAACTCCGGTGAGACGGAGGAGCTCCTCACCATCCTGCCCGTGATCAAGCGCCTCGACGTGCCTTTAATCGCGCTGACCGGCAACCCGTCCTCCACGCTGGCCCGCAACGCCACCCGCCACGTTGACGTCAGCGTTGACCAGGAAGCCTGTCCCCTGGGCCTGGCGCCCACTTCCAGCACCACCGCTGCCTTGGTGATGGGTGACGCGCTGGCGATCTCGCTGCTTCACGCACGGGGGTTTACACAGGAAGATTTTGCGCGCTCCCACCCTGGTGGCCAGCTCGGTCGACGCCTGCTGGTGCACATCAGCGACCTTATGCATATCGGGGAAGAGATTCCCCGCGTTCCGGCGGACGCCCTCCTGCCGGCGGTGGTCGACGAAATGACCCGCAAGGGCTTCGGCATGACCGCGGTGGTCGACGAGCAGGACCAGCTCCTCGGCGTCTTCACCGACGGTGATTTGCGGCGGACCTGGGACCGCGGAGGCGATATTCGCCAGGTGCCGGTCAAAGAGGTGATGACCCGCCAGGGCATTACGATCGAGCCCGGCAAACTCGCCGTTGAAGGAGCCCAGCTGATGGAGCGTCACGGCATCTCCAGCCTGCTGGTGGAGGAAGACGGACAGCTCGTCGGGGCGCTCAACATTCACGACCTGCTGCGAGCCGGGGTCGTCTGACGTGACGGCCGCGGTGCCCGAGGCGGTGAAGCGCAGAGCCGCCGCGGTTCGCCTGGCCGTGTTCGACGTCGACGGCGTGATGACCGACGGCCGGCTTTACTACGATGAGTCCGGCCGGGAGCTGAAGGCCTTTTTCACGCAGGATGGCCTTGGCCTCAAGCACCTGATGCGGGCGGGCACCGAGGTCGGAATCATCACCGGCCGCGACAATCCGATCGTCAACCACCGCATGGCGGAGCTGGGCATCACCCGGCTGGTCGCCGGCTGCGACGATAAGGGTCCGGCGCTGGCCGCCA
>JANQOZ010000012.1 GCA_028285525.1 Lysobacterales bacterium | reverse complement strand
CCGGCAGCGTCGCCACCGGACGCAAGGTGGGCGAGGCGGCGGCGCGGAACTTTATTCCGGCCTTCCTCGAACTGGGCGGCAAGGATCCGGCGATTGTGCTCGAAGATGCCGACCTCGAGCGCGCCACCACGGCGCTGCTGCGGGGCAGCGTGGTTGCCACCGGACAGGCGTGCCAGTCCATCGAGCGCATCTACGTGGCGCGAAGCCGCTTCGACGACTTTGTGACGTTGCTGGTTGAGAAAGCCAAGGCGGTGGAGCTGACGGCCGAAGACCAAAATCAGGGCCACCTCGGCCCCTTCATCTTTGCACCCCAGGCGGACAAGGTTGCTGAGCAGATCCGTCAGGCCCGGGAGGCCGGCGCAACCGTCCACTGCGGCGGCGAGCTGGTCGATCGCGGCGGGCATTGGCTGGCGCCCACCGTCCTGACCAATGTTGATCACGATATGGCGGTGATGCGGGATGAGACGTTCGGGCCGGTACTGCCGGTCATGGCTTTTGACTCGGTAGACGAGGCGCTTGCCCTGGCCAACGATTCGATCTACGGACTGTCGGGCTGCGTGTTCGGCGGCGACGAGGCGGCCTGCCTTGCCGTGGCTCATCGTCTGAACGCCGGCGGCGTCAGCATCAACGATGCGAGCATGACCAGCATGATTTTCGAAGCCGAGAAAAACGCGTTCGGAGAATCGGGGCTGGGCGCCTCGCGCATGGGACCGAGCGGACTGACCCGTTTTCTGCGCAAAAAGGCGCTGTATCTCAACCGGGGTGAGGTCATGCCGATCGACGCGGTGCGCGAACATGCCTGACCGTCGACGACTGTTGCTGGGGCTGGGGGCGGCAGCCCTCGGGGCGACCACCGGTCTGACCGGCTGCGTCCGTTCACGCGAAGAGCGCTATGACGTCCTTGTGCTGGGCGCCGGTCTAGCGGGCCTGAGCACCGCGGCGCGGCTCAAGGAGATGGGGCTCAGCGTCCGTATTTTGGAGTCCAGTGGTCGGGTCGGCGGCCGGCTGTGGACCGATCGCGAGCTGCCCGATCAGCCGGAATGCGGGGGAATCTCGGTCGGCAGCGGCTACGCCCGCGTTCGGGCCGCCGGCCAGCTTCACGGCGTTGGGTTCGGCAGCTCGCCGGGAATGAAGGCGTTTCAACGCAACGGGTCCGCCCGTGGCTTTGGGATCGCGGTCAACGGCAAAACGGCGACGGTCAACGACTGGGCGCTCTCTCCGGGCAATCAGCTGCCGCCGGAGGAGAAGCACCGGCTGCCCTTCCGGATGCTGCACGAGACCCTGATGCCGCTCAATCCGTTTCAAAGCACGGGAGACTGGTCCGATCCGGCCTTTGCGGCTCGGGACGAATCCCTGAGTGCGGTGCTTCAGCGTGCCGGTGCGTCGGACGAAGCGCTGCGGCTGATGAACGTGAACGCCGACAACAACGGGCTGGCTGCAACCTCAGTTATCCGCACCTGGCGCAACCAGGTGCTGCGCCGCCAGGCCTCGTCGACCGACCAGATTCTGGGTGGCAGCGCGGCGCTGCCGAGCGCGATGGCCGAACCCCTGGCTGCCGATATCGCTCTGAAGGCCTCGGTGGTCAGCCTCTCCGAGGACGCGGCGGGCGTGCGGGTTCTCTGCGACGACGGACGAATCTTCCGGGCCGAGCACTGCGTCAGCACCCTGCCGCTGCCCGCGCTGCGGCAGCTCGACCTCAACCTGGCGCTGGACCCCGATCAGCGGGACGCGATTACGCAGGTGCCGTACACGCGGATCAGCCTGGTGTTTGTCGACACGCGAGGGGAGTTCTGGGCGCAGGACGGTCTACCGATCATGATGTGGACCGATTCGCCGGTGGAACGCTGGTTTCCCCGGGTTGATGCTGAGGGCGCGCTCGTCGGATACAAGCTGTGGATCAACGGCAGCGGCGCCAAAGCGATCGATGAGCTGGCAGAGAATGACGTCCGGCAGCTGGTCGAAACCACCATGATCCGCCTCCGGCCATCGCTGGCCGGACGCGTGCGCTACGTAAAGCGCTTCAGCTGGGCCGCTCAGCCCGGTGCCGGTGGCGCTTACGCGCACTGGCCGCCGGGTGAAACCGCTCGCCTGGCGAACGCGGTCAGGCGGCCGACCCGGCGGGTGTTGTTCGCCGGCGAACACACGGCGCTGCATGCGTCCGGCATGGAGGGGGCGATGGAGTCCGCGGATCGTGCGGTGGTGCAGTTCACCGAGCTGACGGCCTGACACAAGTGCCCTGTCACGTTAGTTCGTTGCGTTTCAGAGCCCCGTTGGGCGTCAAGAACAAGGCGCATCGCGCCGCCAATGGCCGTAGCCCTTGGCAAGCGGTGCAACGCGGTTATTGGCGCCCAAGGGGGCTCCCTTCGGGCGCGTCCCACAAGGCCTGGAGCGGCGTTGCGAGCCTTGGCCAGGGAACCACCCTGGCCG
>JANQOZ010000010.1 GCA_028285525.1 Lysobacterales bacterium | reverse complement strand
TACGGCATCGGCCAGGCCCCGCCACCGCCCGTTGTTTTCCGGAGCCGCAGCGCCGGGCGCCACAACGGGCCAGGCGGCCAGCACAACTGCCAGCCAGATCATCGGCGTTCCCCTCATCGCGCAAGCATACCCGGCGGTGGTGGCCGACCCAAACGCGAAACTTTGATCTAGGCGCCGGCCGCTGAGCCCGTCATCGGGGCTGCATACGCAGGCCGCCGTCCATCCGAATGCACTCACCGTTGGTGTAGTCGTTCTCCACGATGTACTGCGACAGATGAGCGATTTCTGCCGGCTTGCCCAGACGTTTGGGGTAAAGCACGCTGGCTTCGAGGGACTCCACCACCGGATCCGGAAAGGAATCGAACAACGGTGTGTGGATCAGCCCGGGCACAATCGTATTGACCCGGATGCCGTACTGAGCCAGATCTCTGGCGAGGCACAGCGTCATGCCGATGATTGCACCCTTGGACGCCGCATACGCAGCCTGGCCGATCTGGCCTTCGTAGCCGGCGATCGATCCTGTGTTGATGATGACGCCTCGGGTGCCGGACTCGGTGACCGGGTCCTGCTTCGACATTTGCGACGCACACAGGCGCAGGACGTTAAAGGTTCCGATCAGGTTGATGTCGATGGTCTGTCGGAACTTGTCCAGCGGATGAGGGACGTGATCTTTGCCGACTGTTTTGCAGCCGGGGCTGATGCCCGCAAAATTGTTGCAGATGTGAATCTGGCCGAATGCTGCGAGCGTTTTCTCAATGCCCTGCGCTGCGCTTGCCTCATCGACGACGTCTACCGCGCAGAACAGCGCGGCGTCTCCCAGCTCGTCGGCCAGCGCCTGGCCAGCTTCCTGATTCAAATCGAAGATCGCCACCTTCGCGCCAGCGCCCGCGTACCGGCGGGCCGTTGCCTCACCAAGACCCGACGCACCGCCGGTGATCACCGCAACCTTATTCTCGATATCCATACGTGTTATTCCGCACTCAAAGTCTGTTTGATCATGTCCCAAAGCCTGGCCAGGGAAGCAATGTCCCTTTCATCCGGCATGAACACGCCCACGTGGGCGTCCGGATCGGGCATCGGAGCCAGCGTGATACCCCACAGCGGCTCAATCTCGTCGGGGATTGCCGCGTAGCGGAGATCGCCGATCGTCAGCCGCCCGCTGTCGGGCACAAAGTTGACGTACCCCTGGCTGAAGCGAGCGAAACGCTGAGCGTCGAGCAGCTGCTGTGACCCCTCGGGCAGCATCACCCAGCTGCGGCGCAGGTCAGCCACCTCGACGGCCTGCCCCGGAAAGTGCTGGCTCGCCCCGGGCCCCACGCCGATGCCGTCGACGTAAAACGCACCTTCGAACTCGTAAACCGTGCGCCAGACCAGCAGATTGCCGATGCTGGGCATGGCCCTCAGATGATTGGGTTCATGACCTCGAGTCTCGGCGATCGCCCGCATTTCGGACTCCGCCCGCTGCTGCTGCACGCCGCCCAGAAACAGGCAGGCGAAAAGCCAGAGCAGGCCGACCCAGGCCAGGCGGGGATTCTGACGCCAGCGGGCAAGCCCGACGGCCAGCAGCATGGGCAGCGTCACCAGCGGATCGATGATCGAGACCAGATCCAGAGAAAGCCGCAGATCGGACACCGGCCACAGCAGGGACGTACCGTAGCTCGTGCAGAGGTCGAGCAGGCCATGCGTCGCGATCCCCAGCACGCTGAAGGCCAGCGTGAGTCTCAGCGGCAGCCCCCAGCGTCGACCCAGGGTGGCGTGAAGCAGCAGACCGGCCAGCACCCCGCCAATCGGGATAAAAAACAGCGAGTGAGTGAAGTGCCGGTGATACTCCAGCGCGAGTATCGGATCGGTGGAAGACTGAATCAGGACATCGAGATCCGGCGTCATTGCAGCCAGCCCGCCGATCAGCGCCGCTTTTCCGAGTTGAGTCTTGCTGGCCGCAGACTGCGCCGCCAGAGCACCGAGCGTACCCTGGGTCAGAGGATCCATAGCCTGTTGTCACCGTCGAGCCTAAGAGGGTCGGTATTGTCGCCGGATCAGGCGGGGATCACCAGCGCTTGGCGCCCCGCAGACCCGGCATTTCAGCGATGCTCAGGGCTCTTGCCCAGGCTCTTTCCAGGGCCCTGGAACCCAGACCCCCGACGGGTCTCGGTGGCTCTCGCGAAGCTGGCCGCCGTGGGCGCTGCGATGGTGCAGCAGCACGTCATCCTTTCGAGGGTCACCCAGCAGCAGCTCCGGCAGCCAACGCTTGCCGGCGCTCTGGTTGAGCTCCGGGGGCTGCTCGAAGCCGTCAGCGAAGATGGTTTCTTCGACGGTCGTTCGATCTCGGGCTTCGTCGTTCGCGGCCGTCGGGTCAGCAACGCCGGCAGGCGGCTGCACGCTGGCCAGGTTCTCGATGATCGTTTGAACCGGCGCGTCGACGGTCACTGTCAGGGTGTAAACCACCTGACTGCCGGCCAGCAGATCCACCAGATCATCGATGTCCCCGCTGCCCGAGGCGCCGCAGCTCGCGCCCTGGCCGGGGCTGCATACCCAGCTTGCACCGATCAGCTCAGCCGGGAGCTGATCCAGCACCCTCGCACCGCTGACCGATGCCGGACCGTTGTTCTGCACTGTCAGGACGTAGTCGAGCATACCGCCGAGCGCCACGCTTTCCTGGCCGTCACTCTTGCTGATGGCCAGGTCGGTCTCGGGCCCCGGATTGCTCACCACGTAGCTCTCGTCCACCTGAGGCTCCACGGTCGGCAGCGTGTTGCCCGCCGGATCGACGATCGTCTGCGCTGCGCGCAGGTCGATTCCCACCGGTCCGCGGAAGTCTGCGAGATCACCGCCGCTGACCGTTAGCTCATAAATCGCCGGACTCACGGCCACCACGGCATTCACCTGGGCCAGCGTTCCCCCATCGACGGCAAAATCAGCCGCGGTTGGCGCCACGATGTCTTCGTCAAAGACGGCGCGAAATACCAGTACGTCCTCATCGGTCAGCGGACCGGGCGGAGCGAAACGCAGGAACGACAGCAGCGTGGGACGCACGGCGTCAAACGTAACGGTGTTGTCGACGCTGGTTGAAGCCAAACTGAGCTTTCCGCCGGCGTCTTCTGCGGCGCCCGCCGGCAGAGACACGATGACCGTTCCCTCGCCCGTCATGCCGCTGACCGCGAGGTTGTAGGTGGTGCCGCTGCCCGAGACCGAAACGCTGGTGGCGCCAGCGGTTCCGCCGAGAATCACGTCGGCGCTTTCAAGGCCCGTCACCGGTTCGCTGAAGGTGGCCGTAAAGCTGATCGGCACCAGCCGTGCAGGATCAGGCTGCGACGTGGCTTGTTCGACCGTCACCGTGACGTCGTTCGCCACAACAAAAATCTCGTCGATTGGTGGTTCACCCCCCGGCAGCGGGTTCCCGGCCAGATCGACAATCGCCTGAGCCGGACTGAGGTTCAGCCCAACCGAGCCGTCAAAAACTGCCAGATCGCCGCCGGCCACCAGCACGTCGTACACCGCGCCGGAAACCGGAAAGATCGCGCTGACCAACGCCGTCGTGGTGCCATCGACCGTAAAATCGGTCACGCTGGGGCTCTGGACGTCCTCGTCGAAAGCCACCTGGAAAACCAGCGTATCGGAATCGGTTTCCTGTTGGAGCGGCGTCAGCCGGGTGAATGACAGGACCGCAGGCGGCTGGGAGTCGATCGATCCCTTGGCTGAGGATTCCGGGGAGACCTGCGGCGCGACGGCCGGCACCTCGTCAGCCCACGCCGGCGAAATGCCCGTCAGCGTGAGGGCGGTCAGGCAGGCCCCGACAACTGCCCCCAGCGGCGGCAGCGCCAAACGTTCAGCTGATTTTCTTGATCTGTTAGTCAACTCATTTCCCCCGCCGGAACCGTAGCACATGCGTCGCTCACTGTTCCGTGCGTTAAGGCCGCACAACAGGTAATGCCGGCACCTCCCTGTGCCGGGCCAGCACCCGTTCTGTTTCGCACGAGCGCTTCTCAAGTATCGGCATCGCTCACTTCAACCTTAGAATCACTCGGGGCTGCCGGCCCACTAAGCTATAGTTTTGTGCTGGATACGGGAGGGAAGCACGTGCGTTTAAGTATCTGGATCCTCGCAGCATCTGCCCTGGCGGTCCTGCTGACGGGGTGCTCGCGGGAGACGAAGACCGTCGATACGTCCGAACGGGTCCGCATCGTGCGCGACGGGTACGGCGTGCCGCATGTCTTCGCTGACGATCGCTACGGGCTCTACCTCGGCTACGGCTATGCCGTGGCGCAGGACCGGCTTTTCCAGATGGAGATGGCCCGGCGCAGTACCCAGGGACTGGTGGCTGAGGTGCTCGGTGAGGCGTACCTCGACTACGACATCGAAACCCGCAGACTCTTCAGCCCGGCTTCCATCAGGGGCCAGCTAGCGGAACTGAACTCCGAAGACATGGCGGTCTTTGCCGGGTTCGCTGACGGACTCAACCGATGGATCGGCGTCATCGACGACGCCCCCGATACGCTGCTGCCGCTGCAATTCAGCGAACTGGGCTTCAGGCCCGCACGCTGGACCCCCTACGACGTGGCGATGATCTTCATCGGCACCATGAACAACCGCTACGGCGACTTCAACACGGAGCTGGAGAACGCCGCGATCCTCGCGGCGCTTAAGTCCCGGCACGGAGAGCAGGCGGGGCGCGATCTGTTCGATTTGCTGAACCCTCGCTTCACCGAGGATGCGCCGACAACCATCCCAGCGACCGACTGGTCGCGGCCGGCCTACGATTCGCTGGCGGGCTCGACGCCGCCGTCTTCCGCGTCGCTCGACCTTGCTGCGGTCGAACCTGCGCCGACCAGCGCGGGGTTCAGCAACGTCTATCTCATCGGCCAGGCCAAGGCCAGCGGTGCCGAGGCGATCCTGGTCAACGGTCCCCAGTTTGGCTGGTTCAATCCGGCCTACGTCTACTCCGTTGGGCTGCATGGGCCAGATCGTGCAGTTGTCGGCAATACGCCGTTTGCCTACCCCATGATCATGTTCGGCCACAACGATCGGATCGCCTGGGGCAGCACCTGGGGCGCCAGCGACATCGTTGACCTGTTTGTCGAGGAGCTCAATCCGGACAACGCGGATCAGTACCGCTATCGCGGCAAGGCTGTCGACTTCGAGCGCCGGACGGAGCAGATTCTGGTCAAGGGCAGCGAAGCGGTATCGCTGGAGCTGCTGCGCTCGGTGCACGGCCCGATCATCAGGCTGGACGGGGCGGCCGGTGTTGCCTACGCCAAAAAGCGCGCCTGGGACGGCGAGGAGCTGGCGACGCTGCTGGCCTGGCTGCGCGCAACCTGGGCCGGCGACTGGGAAGAGTGGAAAGCCGAGGCGAGCCGCTCGGCGATCAACGTGAACATGTACTACGCCGACGTCGCCGGCAACATCGGCTATTTTCACGGCGGCAAATTCCCGCGGCGGCAGCCGGGTCACGACAACCGGCTGCCGGTGTCGGGCGCCGGCGCGATGGACTGGCAGGGTCGTCAGTCGGTCGACCTCGCCAATCCCCACGTGCTGAATCCGAGCACCGGATTTCTCGCCAACTGGAACAACAAGCCCGGGGAGGGGGTTATGAACCCGGACTTCTTTTTCTACTCCTGGTCCCGCGCGGATCGGGTGGACTACCTGAACGAGGCGCTGGCCGGCATGGACCGGGTAACACCGGACGCAGCCTGGGAGCTGCTGACGGGAAGCTCTTACGCCGACGTCTATGCCCCCTACCTGCTTCCATTGGTTGAGCAGGCGCTGACCGGCGCCAGCGACGAGGCCCTGGTCGAGGCGCTGCAGTTGCTGAAGCAGTGGAATCAGCAGTCGGTTGATGAGGACAACGACGGCTACTACGACCAGCCTGCGACGGCACTGTTTCGGCGTTTTGTGGCCTCACTCATGGAGAAGGTACTGAAGGACGACCTGGGCGAGGTATGGCCGTTCTACGCGGGAACCGGCTACCCCACCGCGCTCAAGCCCACCGCTGCGGGAACCAATCTGCCGGCGAGCCTGAAGGCGATTGTTGAGGCAGCCGCGGGCGCCGGGGATTACGACGTCTTTAACGGCCAGGAGGTAGACGCCGTGGTGCGATCGGCCTTCGCCGAGGCGGTTGCGCAACACGCCGAGCAGCCTCAGCTCGAGACCGCCACCAGGCCCTTTGGACCGAAGAACTTTCTGGGCATTCCACAGGCGCTGGACCGGGAGCTGATTACCGCACCCATCGAGCAAAACCGAGGCACGGAAAACAACATGGTGGTGCTGCGACCCGGCGCCATTGAAGGATGGGAGGTCACGCCGCCAGGCCAGTCGGGGTTTATCGACCCCGAGGGTCGTCGATCGCCCCACTACCAGGATCAGTTTGAGATGTACCACCGCTTCGGCCGAAAACGCACCTGGTTCTATGAGGCCGACATCGAAGAGCAGAAGCGGTCGGAGACAACCCTCGAATATCAGCGGTAGTGGTCGATATTCGCGCGGCCGGTCCTTACTCCCGCGATGAGATCAGCTCGGGCCCAACGGTTGCGGATCGTCCGTGGAAGCGGGCCAGCAGCTTGCCGTCCTGGTTGATCACGGTCACGTCGTAAAGACCCGATCGGCGACCGCGATGTCCTTCAACAGCGGTTGCCGTCAACTCATCACCCAGCTTGCCTGGCCGCACGAAGTCGATCGCCGCCGCGGCCGCTACCGTCACCTGGTTGTAGCCGTTACACGCAAAGGCGAAGGCCGAATCGGCCAGCGTAAAAATGTAGCCGCCATGGCAGATATCGTGGCCGTTCACCATGTCCGCCCGCACCGTCATCGTCACAATCGACTGGCCCTGTGCCGGGATCGTAACGCGCATTCCCAGCGCCCGGCTGGCCTGGTCATCAGCCAGCATTTTGTCGGCGCAAGCGCGCGCCAGCTCGAGTGCCTCTAGCGAATCCGTCATCGTTTCTGGCCAGCTCCCATGCGGCTTGTCCGCGGTGCCCACAGCCTGCCACGTTTGCCCGGCGGGGAAAAACCGTGCTACACGTCTCCCGCCTCGAGGCTTAAGAGAAATCCCAAAAGGAGCGTCTGATGAAGCATTCGTTGATCGGTCTGGCTGGTCTGCTGCTGGTGGGGTGTGCGTCCGCACCCAGGAATCCCGCTGAGGTGCCGGCGTCACCCGATATCGCGACGGTGTCCGCCATCCTGCAGGACGGGACGCTCACCAGTGAAGCGCTGGTCAACGAGCTGCTCGCGCGCATCGACGCACGATCCGAACTCAACGCGTTCATTTCAATCAACCCCGAAGTTGCCGTGATCGCCAGACAGCGCGACCAGCAGCGCGCCGCCGGGGAACTCCTCGGACCACTCCACGGGATCCCGCTCGTGGTGAAAGACAACATCCACGTTGTCGGCATGCCCAATACGGCGGGCACACCCGGGCTGGAGAACTTTGAGCCGAGCGAGTCCAACGGGACCGTTGCGGCGCTGCAGGCAGCCGGCGCGATTATCCTCGGTAAAACGAACCTGCATGAGCTAGCGTTCGGAATCACATCCAGCAACGCGGCCTTCGGTGCGGTTGGTAACCCGCGCGATCCGGCGCTGATCCCCGGGGGCAGCAGCGGCGGCACGGCAGCCGCGATCGCGGCCGGGCTGGCGCCCGCCGGCCTGGGCACGGATACCGGCGGCTCCGTCCGAATTCCGGCGGCCTTGACCGGCACTGCGGGATTCAGGCCGTCACCCGGGCGCTACCCGTCAGATCGCGTGACGCCGATCTCACACACGCGCGATACGGTGGGCGTCATGGCGGGCAACGTCGGCGACCTCGTGCTGCTGGATCGGGCGATCACCGGAGACGCGGGCGCGGATGCTGCCGGCGAAGCGGTGCCGGATCCGCAGACCATCCGCCTTGGCATCATTTCCGACTACTACTACTCCGGGCTTGAGGCGGCGACCGCCACGGTCATGACTGACGCCCTCGCCCGTCTGCGATCGGCTGGGGTGCAGCTCGTGGAGGTAAGTTTCCCAGAGCTCGGCGAACAGGTTGGCGCCGGCTTTCCCATCGCGCTGTACGAGGCGAGGCAGGACCTGACCGCTTATCTGGGGCGCTTCAATACCGGCCTGACGCTCCGCCAGCTCGCTGATCGCGTCGCCAGCCCTGACGTGCAGGGGATCTTCGGGGCCATCGCCGGCGAGCAAAGCCCGGTGTCCGAGGAAGACTATCAGGCTGCGCTGGCGACAATCAGCCAGATGCGGACGCAGTTCGAAACGCTGTTCGCCGAGCAGCAGCTTGACGCGATCGTCTTCCCGACCACGATGCTCACCGCCAGGCCGATTGCCGGCAGTCAGGAGACGGTCGAACTCAATGGCGAGCAGGTGCCAACCTTCCCGAGCTACATCCGCAACACCGATCCGGCCAGCCTGGCCGGCCTGCCCGGGATCAGTCTCCCCGCAGGTACGGCGAGCAACGGTCTCCCTGTGGGCCTGGAGATCGACGGCGCGCCCGGCGCCGACGCTGCGCTCCTCAACGTGGCGCTGAGTCTCGAAAAGATTCTGCAGGCATCCGGCACACGGTAGGGCCAAAAGCACAGCGGCGGAAAACCGCCAATCCAACGTGATACAGAATGTTTAAAATTCGTTAAGTTTGTGTATCATGTTCACCAAACAATTCCACACGAGGGAGACTTAACGATGTCCGTGAACAAACCCAAGCTGCTGGCGACGCTGATCGCCGGCGCTCTTGCCCACGGCGGCGTCAATGCTCAGGCGCTCGAAGAAGTTGTGGTCACAGCGCAGCACCGGCCGGAGAACCTCCAGTCCATTCCCGTGACCGTGAGCGCGCTCAGCAGCATCGAGCTGGAGCAGGCCAACATATTTGACGCGGCCAGCATTGCGGTGAACGTACCGGGTATGGCGTATGCCGAATTTGCACCGGGGCAGGCCCTCATCTCCATGCGCGGCATCAGCTCAGTGGACGACGGCGCCGGCCTCGATAACTCGGTGTCCCTGTTCCTGGACGGCGTGTATATCGGCCGCCTCGCCAGCATCAACTTCGACATGTTTGATCTGGAGCGGATCGAGGTGCTTCGCGGACCGCAGGGCACGCTGTTCGGCCGCAACTCCATCGGTGGCGCCATCAACGTCATCTCCTCCAAGCCAGAAGAAGAATTTGGCGGCAAAATCGGCGTCACCGCCGGTAACCAGGGAATCCTGCGCTACCAGGGTTTTGTCACCGGCGCATTGAGTGAAAACCTGTCCGGCAAGTTCACGATCAACCACCGCGAACACGACGGCTTCGTGCGCAACGTGATCCTCAACAAGGATCAGCAGGACGAAGACCAGACCTCGCTGCGAGGTCAGCTGCTCTGGACCGGCGAACGGTCTGAATGGCTGCTGTCAGCCGACTGGATGGACGACGACCGCGAGGACATGGGCCGCACGCCCATCGACAACAATGCGCCGCTGCTCCAAATCGCAGCTGCCAACGACGTCAATGACGTACGCCAGAACGCCGCCCCGGCAGACGGCTTTTCCAAGCGAGAGGCCAGCGGTATCAGCCTGCAGGGTGACATCGACTACGCCAAGGGCACGCTGACCTCCATCACGGCTATTCGGCGTGCTGAGACCGACTGGGAAATGGCTTCCGTGGGTGCCCCGCTGGGCGTGCTGGGACTGCCGTTTGACGAGGTCATCGACGATATCGTTGAGGACATCGACACGTTCTCCCAGGAGTTTCGCTGGACTTCGAACCTCGACGGCGCCTTCAACTACACCGCCGGCTTTTACTACCTGCAGGAAGACACGGATCGGATCGAGCAGTTCAAGATCACCGCTGCCGGCACCCCCGACCCCAACGTGCCTTTGCGCCAGCTCGCTCGCGGGAATCAGAACATTATCGGCAACGAGGTCGCCGGTTCGTTCAACGAGACGACCAGCTACGCCGTCTACGCGCAGGGAACCTACGACTTCAGCGACCGGCTGCGGCTGACGTTCGGCGCCCGCTTTACCTACGACGAGAAAGACTATCGGGCAAACTCGATCAACTGCGGCGGCGACCGCACCGGCACGCCGTTCGAAAACTCCCCGTTCTGCCAGGGCGTCGGCGGCAGCCTGAACATCATCGCCGAGTCTTTTGACGTCAGCGCCAGCGACGACTGGAGCGACTTCTCGCCGAAGGTGGCGCTGCAGTACGACCTCAACAACGACTCGATGATCTTTGGCTCCATCTCGCGCGGCTACAAGAGCGGCGGCTTTGGTGGCTCGCAAGGTATCGCCTCTGCGGCCATTCGACCGGTCGACCAGGAAACGGCGCTCAACTACGAAATCGGCTACAAGGGTGACCTGCTCGACAACACGATGCGCTTCAACGTCACCGCTTTCTACACCGACTACGAAGATCTCCAGGTTGTGCGTTTCGGCCCGGTGCCCGACTCCGAGTTTGGCACCTTCATCACCACCAACATCGGCAGCGCCGACATCACGGGTGTCGAGGCCGAACTGACCTGGAACGCCAGCGAGTTCCTGAGCTTCTCGGGCAACGTGGCGGTGCTGGACACCGAGGTGAACGACATCATCATCAACAACACCGACGTGTCGGGATCAGACCTGCGCCAGGCGCCGGACCTGTCCTACAACCTGGTGGCCAACTACGAGATGCCGACCGACAACGGTGACTGGAACTTCCGGCTGCAGTTCAGCCACACCGATGACCAGATCAACGACTACATCGACCAGCGCACGCGCGTTGAGGAGTTCAGCCTGCTGGATGCCCGGATCGGCTGGACCTCACCGAGCGGTACCTGGGACGTGGCGCTGTGGGGTCAAAACCTGACCGACGACGACTACATCTCCCACAGCTACGTCATCGGACCCGGCGTGATCGGCGTCTGGGGCGCACCGCGTACCTACGGACTGACCGTCAACTACGGCTTCTAACTAACGATGTTTGGGGTCAGGTTCAGGGGACAGGGTAGCTACCCTGTCCCCTGAACCTGACCCCGATGGTGACCCCGTTTGGTGCGGGGAGGCAGTCACCACCTGATCCACAACCCGCAGGGCGGCCACAAGCGCTGCCACCTCCTGCTCACCCACCTGGCTGATGAGCTGGTTCTGGAAGATCTCTGCCTGAGCACGCAGGTCCTGGAAAGCCTCCTCACCCGCGGCGGTCAGGGTAAGCCCCTGTCGGCGTCGATCCTGATCGTCGGGCTTGCGCAGCAGCCAGCCCAGCGATTCCAGCCGAACCACCGCCCGGGACACCTTGGATTTCTCCAGCCCGGTACGGTCGCTGACCTCGCCGGCCGTCAGCGGCCCAAACTGGCCTACGTTGAACAGCACCCGCCATTGGGTTCGATTGATCCCGTAGCGCTGCCGGTAAGCGTCGGAAAATAGCTGGCTCGTATGCTCGGCCGCCTGGTAGAGCCGATAGGGCAGGAACTCCTGAAGATCGAACACCGCAATCCCTCGTTATCGATAGTCGATCGCATTGTTAGTTGCGATCGCAACTGATACTATCAGCGTCCGTTCCGGCGGCCAATCGCCGGCATTTCTCAGCAGCACAACTCGACCGCCCGCGGGAGACCACCCATGCCCAAGCCATTTGCTTCGTCCCAGGATCTTGATGAGAAAACCGAAACGCTGGAGGTGCTGGCTGACGGCGTCTACGCGCTGACGGCGGAGGGTGATCCAAACGTCGGCGCCGTTGAGGGCGAAGACTTTGTGGTGTGTATCGAAGCGAGGGCGACGCCGGCTGCCGCCAGGGACTGGCTGACCAAGCTGCGCGAGCATACGGATAAGCCCGTCAAGTATCTGATCCTGACTCACTATCATGCGGTCCGGGTGCTGGGCGCCAGCGCTTTCGAAGCCGGTGCCATCATCACCTCGGACACCACCCGCAAGCTCATCGACGAGCGCGGGCAGCAGGACTGGGACAGCGAATTCGGCCGCATGCCGCGGCTGTTCAAAGAGCCCGACGAGATTCCCGGCCTGACCCGACCGGACATCACCTTCGACGACCACATGCGGATCGAGCTTGGCGGCGCGCGTGGCTACCTCGAGCTGGACTTCTGCGGCCGTG
>JANQOZ010000089.1 GCA_028285525.1 Lysobacterales bacterium | reverse complement strand
CGGCGGTGACAGCCCGGATCAGGGCGGTGGCGGCGTCTTCAACAACGGCGGTCAGGTCACGATCGCCAGTGCGACCATCGACCAGAACACCGCCGACGGTGCCGCCGGCTCCGGCGGCGGCATTCTCAACGACGGCGGCAGCCTGTCGCTGGCGGACGGCAGCGTCTCGGGAAACAGCGCGGTACGAGCCGGCGGCGGCCTGGAGATCACCACGGCCAACGCCAGGGATTCGGACGTGCTGATCGACGGCGTGGTTTTTGACGCCAACGTGACCGGTGCAAGTCCGGGCAACGGTGGCGCCGTGCACGTCACTGACCCCGCTGGCGACAGCGTCAGCACCTTATCGATAGTCGATTCGACGGTCACCAGCAATACGGCCGAGCAGGAAGGTGGCGGCCTGTGGAACGACGCGGGTGGCAGCATGAGCGTCGAGGCCACCCAAATCGCCGATAACGTGGCCAACGCCGCCAACGCCGCGGCTGACATTCAGGGCGGCGGCGGCGTGTTCAACAACGGCGGCACCGTCACGCTCACTGACGTCACCCTGGACAGCAACGACGCAGCGGGTCCCGCGGAAGCGGACGACGGGGGTGGGGGTATCGCCAACGTCAGCGGCGGCAGCGTGACGATTCGCGACAGCGTGGTGAGCGCCAACACGGCAGACTCGGGCAGCGGCAACGGTGGCGGTATTCTCAATGCGGCCGGCGCGACGCTGCAGGTTAACAACGTGCAGTTCACCGGCAACACGGCCGCCCGAGCCGGCGGCGCGCTGGAGAACGAGGGGGTGGCTACACTGACCGAGGTGACCGCCAGCCAAAACAGCGCCGGCGTAAACGGCGGGATGCTGCACATCACGGGCACCGGCAGCGCTGCTTTCAGCGCCAGCAACATCAGCACCAACACCGCTGCCAATGAAGGAGGCGGGCTGTGGCTGTCGGGCGCAGGCGTGCTCAACCTGACCACCACCGGCGTCGACGCAAACGTGGCACCGTTCGGCGGCGGCGTGTTTGTCGATGCGGGTTCGACCGGCAGCGGCAGCCTCACCGTGGATATGAGCGCGGTCACCGGCAACACCGGCAGCACCAATGGCGGTGGGCTGTCCCTGGAGGCCGGCACCGTGAGCCTGGTGAACAGCACGGTGTCGACCAACACCGGGGGTGACGGGGGCGGTATCTTCAACGACGCCGCGGCGGTCAACCTGTCTTTTGTCACCATCGCCGACAACAGTGCCAGCGGCCCCGGCGGCGGGGTTAACAGCGCCGCGGCAGGCAGCGTCAATGCCGACAACACGATCATCGGGCGCAACAGCGCCAGCGCCGGGAATGATTTTCAGGGCGCCCTGACCAGCGGTGATTTCCTGGTCATCAGCGATACCGCGGGTGCCACGATCACCGGTGATACCACCAATTCTAGCCTCGACGTTGACCCGCTGCTGGGCCCCCTGGCCGACAACGGTGGGCCGACGCTCACCCATCTGCCGCTCGCTGGTAGCCCGGCCATCGGCGGCGGAGACAATGCGAACTGTCCCGGCATGGACCAGCGAACCTTCGCCCGCAACGACCCGGACTGTGACGCCGGCGCCGTAGAGGTGGGCGGGGTCGACACCGACCTGATTTTTGCCGACTCGTTCGAGAACTGATGAATTTTGGCAGTTTCCCGGCCTGCTCAGTGCGGGTCGGGCGCTCGATTCAGCGTCGCAGGATGGCCCACCAACGGCCGATGTTGAGCAGGCTGATCAGGGAGCTGGACACGTAGGTCAGCGCCGCTGCGGTCAGCAGGCGATGGGCGTGCGGTCGGTCAACCGGCTTAAGAATTTCACCGTGCACCAGCAGCGGCATCGCGCGTCGGAAGCTGGCGTCCAGCTCCGTCGGCAGCGTGATCAGGTGAATCACGGTTGTGGTTGTCAGGCTGAGGAGGCCGCCCGCGATCATCAGCAGGCCGGCGCCCGGGGCCTTGGTCAGGAGCGTCACAAACGGCGCCGCCACCAGAATCGCGGCGCCCGCTTTCTGCAGCGGCATGGCCATCTTAACCAGCCGCGTCCGCCACAGCAGGGCAGGGTACCGGTCGCGGTCCTGGAGGGCATGTCCAACCTCGTGGGCAGCCACGGTAATCGCGGTCAGGCTCCGGCCGTCGTAAACCTGCTCGGTCAGGCGCACCGCTTTGGCCTGGGGGTCGTAATGATCGCCCGCTTCCGTTCTTTCGACCGTCACGTTTTTCATGTGCAGCCCGTCCAGCAGGTGCCTGGCAAGCTCCGCCCCGGTGCCGGGATAGCGGTCGGCCGGGCGGCTGTACCGCTGCATAACCCGCTTGACCCAGAGTCCGGGCCCAAAAATCAGGCCCAGCACGAGCGCGGCAATTACCAGGACGTGCATCGGGATCAGTCGCTGAAGCGGGGCTCGCGCTGTGCCATCCCTGCCATGACGGCCTCCATCTGGTTGGGGCGGCCCAGCAGCCCGGCCTGAACCTTGGCTTCGAGCGCGAGCGAGTCTTTCTCACTCGCCTGCCGGGTGCTCAGGAAGAGCGATTTGGCGGCGCGAACCGCGTCGGGTGACTTGTTGGCAATGGCGCTCGCCAGCTCCTGGGCCGCGACGTGTGCGTCGGGGGCCACGCGGGTGATCAGCCCAAGCTCCAGGGCCTCCGGAGCTTCGACCACACGGCCACTGAGCGTGAGATCCAGCAGCTGGTCGTAGCGCAACAGCGAGCGGGTGGTCACGGTCGCGCCCATGTCGGGAACGATGCCCCAGCGAATTTCCATAATCGAAAACTTGCTGTCGGACGTTGCGATGCGCATATCGCAGCCCAGCGCGATCTGCATGCCGCCCCCGTAACAGTGGCCGGTAATCGCGGCGATCACCGGCACCGGCAGGCGCTGCCAGCCTACGCAGACCCGCTGGTAGAGGTTTGAGCCGTGCGCGTCCGTGTCGCTCAGCAGCCGATGCATCTCCTCGAGCTGCTCAGGCTGGGCCGCCAGGCTCTGGAGGTCGATTCCAGCGCAGAAAGAGGGTCCTTCGCCAGCCAGGACTACCGCACGCAGACCCGACTGCTGCGCGAGTTTGTCCAGCGTCTCTTCCAGAGCGCGGAACAGCGCCATGTTGAGCGCGTTGTGCTTTTCGGGGCGGTTCAAACGGACGTGAGCAACGCCGTCAGCAAAGTCGACGGAAACGGTTTCGGTCATGGGAAGCGGGACTCGAGCGGAAAGCGTCTATTGTACCGAGCCGGAGGTACGCACAGTAGCCGTCACTCGTGGTCGTGAGAGAGCAGCCCGCGGCCCCGCGTGCAGGAGCCGCAGGGAACAAGCGCCAGAACGTTGCGACGCCGGCCCGAAGGCCGGCAATCCGTCAAAATTTTGGCGTCAGGGGCGTTTTTTCGGCGCGAGGCGACGTAGCGTCACCGGACACCCAGTGGGTCAATCTGGATGCTGCAAGCGGAATTGCCGCCAGCATCAGGATTCCCAAAAACACGGGAACCAGCAGCAATCCTGCTGCGCTGCCTACCGCAACGGCCAAAGCCGTCAGCAGAAGGCTGTTACCTCCCTGTCCTGCCAGATCGCACCCGTCTGTGGGATGTGGGTTGCTTTTCATAGCTGGTACTCTCGACATGACGTGGAAATAGCTGAACCCAAGCAAGTTCCGGGCCAACTGGTCCTGGTTGCTAAACGTTGGCACGCAAACCGGGGAAGTTGGGATCAGGTGAGTCGAAGGTGTGTAGGCGTGAGCGTTGTCGTCGGGGAATTTGTCCGCTGGAAGCCAGCTGACCGACTTGAGGGGTAACACAGCCGAAACTGAAGTAAAAATTCCCTTATTCGCTCTATAGTTATTATGTTCAGGAGTGTAACAGGGCGCATCGACCCTGTCAGTTTCCCTGTCTGTTGCAGTACTCATGCACCACACCTCCACGGCCAAGAGTAACCCGCCTGAGTCGGCAAAACGTGATGGACGCCCCAGTTATTGTGTCAATCTTGTAACAACTGTTTAACGTTTCGTTGGTCCCTCGCCAAAAAAATGAATCAGAACATAGGCTTAAATCTCAGAGGCGAATATCGCTCGCCCGACGCTGGAAAGCGATGCCGGCAGCGTGGACCCCGACCCGCTCAACGAGCGGTAGGTGCCGCCGCCGAGGACAGCAATCTCGCGCCATTGCGCCTGCGTCCGCGGGTTTTGACCCACCTGCAGGGTATCGAAGGTTCTGCCCCGTTTTTTCTCCGCGTCGATCAGCTGAACGATGGGTTCACCACTGGCGCGATGTCCCGGCGCATCGCCGATCACCACGACGTGCTGCCGACCCGCTTGACGGCTCCAGTCGCTCGCTGCCGCTGCCTGCAGGCCCGCCAGCAGGCCCTCCTCGCCGCCGCCCCCGCCGGCGGCAGTCAGCCGCTGCACACAGCCCAGAAATTCATCGGGTGATCCCAGCGCGCACCGATGAGTGCGGTAGGCGTCACCCCGATCGCGATACGCGATCAGCCCCAACCGCAGCCGGGCCTCGGGATACGCCTGCCGAAGACCGGACACCCACTCTCGGGCGGTTTGCTTGAGGCTCGCCAGGGCAGGACCCATGCTCGCGGTGGTATCCACTACGACGACCACCTCCACCAGATTTGTCTGCTCACTCACGAACGACCGCTGAGTCAGCGCAGCAAGCCCGAGGAACGTTGCGGCCAGCAGCCCCATTACCGCGCGCAAGCCGATCACAGGATCTGCCTGGAGTAGAGGCGGCGTACGGCCGACTCAGCGCGCCTTCGTGCGGCTGAAAAATCCGCGTTGGCGTCCGGATGGGTCGTGCGGTCCGAACGACGACCCGGCAGCCAGGGCAGCAGCACCTGAACCAGATAGAAGCACCACAGCGACAGCGCAAGGCCGGCGCCGGCGCCCAGAGCCCACAGTCCCGCCGCTACGCCGAGCGTCAGCAGAGCGCCGTCGGCCAGACAGCCGAGGATCGATCGGTGCAGCAGCACGCAGCGGGACAGCCAGGTCCACGCCAGCATAGCCAGCAGCGCTGCGGGTCCGTAGCCCGTGGCGAGAAGAGAAACCAGCGTGACCGCCAGCGTCAGCAGCCCGCCGATGAGCCCGCCTGCCCTGGGTCGCCGCCAGGCGATGAGGAGCACAATATAAGTCCCGAGACCGCCAATGGTTATGGCCGTCGACGAAGCGGGCAGGCCGATGAGCGGCAGGAGCAAAAGCGCTGCGCCGCTGACGCCTGCCAGCAGCAGCGCGATAAGGACAAGCGGACCCGCGGCCGGCCTGTTCACGGCTGCCTCCGGCGCTGAAGTTCGGCCAGGACGGCCGCGTCGACCTCCTGTTCCGTGACGGATTCGGTCTCGGTCATCAGGCCTGGGTTCGATTCCCGGGTCAGCTCGAGCGCCGCCAGCTTCTGGCGCATGGCCTCCAGCGCGGCGCGGTTGGCCGCAAGCTGTTCTCGCTCTCGCTGCTCTGCAGCATGCCGCTGCTGCGCCTGGTCCTGCCGCAGATCGAGCTGACGCTCACACAACAGCCGCTGGCGAACCAGCTGCCGCGCCAGAGCTTCGTCTCCGGCGTCAAACGCCCGGTCGATGTGCTGGGCCAGGTCGCGCAGCCGCGCCTGGGTCCGGTCTGACACGAGCTGCTCCGACCGCTGTTGCTCGTGGCGGCGCTGCAATCGTTGCTGTTGCTCGACCAGGCTTTGTTCCATATCCCTGATTGCCTGTCTGAGCAGGGCTTCGGGGTCTTCGATCCGGTCCAGCAGCGCGTGAAAGTCCGCGGTAAAAAGGGAAGCTACTCGATTCAGCAATGCCATGACGGCCCTCCGTTGAGACTGGTTAGGGCAGGCTACCGACGGCCGTTTGGCGCGAGTAGGCCGGCTTGCGTAAATCCTCTTGGCGGCTGTTTACCAACTGTTTACCGAACTTCAGGTCACCCGCTGCTACCATGCAAAGGTGACCGCAAAACCGAAAATTCTGGTGGTTGAAGACGAGGCGCCGATCCGCGAGGGTCTGGTCGACCTGTTGGTCTTTCATGGCTATGCCGTGGACACGGCGATCGACGGCACCAGCGGGCTGGAGGCGGCCCTGGGCGGTGGTTACGCGCTGGTGCTGCTCGACGTCATGCTGCCGGGTCTTGATGGTTTCACGGTTTGCGAAAAGGTCAGGCGCAGTCTGCCGGATCAGCCGCTGATCATGCTCACGGCTCGTTCGCAGGACGAGGACGTTATCAACGGACTTCGTCTCGGCGCTGACGACTACATCGCCAAACCGTTTTCCGTCACCCAGCTGGTACTTCGGGTTCAGGCGGTGCTGCGCCGGTCAACGCCATCGGTGTCGGAACAGGTGATCGAGCTGGTTGGCGAATGCCGGATCGATCCCCTGAACCTGGCGGGCGAGGTGGACGGATCGCCGGTGACCTTCACGCGCCGGGAGATGGAGGTGCTGCAATACCTGGCTGCCCACGCCGGCCGACCCGTGTCCCGCGAAGAGCTGCTGCATCGCGTTTGGGGCTACGCCCGGGACCTGCAGATCGAAACCCGGACGGTCGATATTCACGTGGCGAAGATTCGCCGAAAAATCGAGTCCGACCCGTCCGCCCCGCAGCGACTCGTGACCATACGCGGCGCCGGTTACCGGCTTGAAGCGATGTCAGCCACCACGCCCTAAAACGCATGACCGAACTTCGACGTCTGAGGTTGCTCTTGATCGGCTTTGTGCTGGCGCTGGCGGTGCCCGGAGCGGTGCTGATCCGGCATGCCTACGGCCAGCTTCACTGGCAGGCGTTTTTTGCGGCGCGGCTCAGTGCCCAGAGCGCGTCCGAGCGAATCGACCAGGCGTTGGTCGAACGGCTGCTGCGTCAGGTCACCGTACCGATGGACACCGCCAACCGTCAGCGCGCGGCGGTCGGCAGCAACATTCTACTTGCCGAGGAGCTCGCCAGCCCGGCCGGCGCTGGCCGCGTCGGCGGCCTCCTCGGCCTGTTCGAGGTAGACCCCGACGGTCGGCTACATTTTCCCGGTGGCGGCCGACCGCAGCCGCAAGGCGGTCCGGCCGACCGGCTGGATACCATTCAGCGCGTGCTCCTCAACAATGAACTGCTGGCGCCAAGCGCCGGCCGCGTTGATCCGCCGTCAGTCCCGGAGCGCGAGTCGTTCCGTGCCGGCGCGGCAAACCGCCAGGCAAACCCAACGGCTATCGCGGGTCCACCCGGCGCTGCCACGGCGTCCGCGCCGGCCGAGCCCGCGACCAGCAGGTTCGATCGACTCAGCGATGACGCGGTGCAGCAAACCCTGGTCCGCAAGCGCGCCAACTACGGTCGGATTGCGGACCTCAAGCTGGACGAGTCGCTCGACGTAGAAGCCAGCTACCGGTTGGAGCAGGAAAAATCTGCCGCCGGTGCCGCGCCGGTGCCGGACGCGATGATCGCCAGGTCCGAAGTGCCGGCAGACGTTATCGGCGCAGACCCCGGCGAGGCTGAAGCGACGGATTTCCGGGCGATCACCGCGTTTCAGGTCGATGCTGAGCCCTTTCAGTTCAGCCTGCTGGACAGCGGACACTTTGCGCTGTTTCGCAGCATCTGGCGACCGGAAGGCCGGACGGTTCAGGGTGCGCTCTTCGATGCCGAAGCGTTACTCGCTGAACTTCGCCGGGAGATCAACGCCGCGGCGCTGGACGGTGTCCAGGTGCTCGTGGCCTACGGCGGGACGGTGCTCGACGTTGTCGGTTCGGCGGCGCAACCCAACAGTCTGGCTGGCTACTCGCTGGCCAGCGAGGCCACGGGGCAGCTCCTGTTCCGTGCAAGGCTGACACCGCCGCTGAGCAATCTGGAGCTGGTTTACTACGCCGAACAGCTGCCCCTGGGGGCAGGCCTCAACCTGCTGCTGTGGCTGAGCCTGACGCTGGCGCTGGTGCTGCTGGGCGGGGCGGTGGCGCTTTATCGTCTGGGCCTGGGTCAGCTGCAGCTCGCGCGGCAGCAGCGAGACTTTGTCTCGGCGGTCAGTCACGAGCTGAAGACGCCGCTGACCTCGATTCGCATGTATGGCGAGATGCTCAGCAGCGGCCTGGCGCCCGCTGAGAAACAGCCGCAGTACTTTCGCTACATTTTTGACGAGAGCGAACGGCTTTCCCGGCTGATCGACAACGTGCTTCAGCTGGCCCGTTTCGATCGAGGCGAGGCGACTTTCAGCGCCGAACCGCTGACGGTGAGCGAGCTGCTGGACCTGGTCCGATCGAGGATCACCTCGCAGGTCACCGCCGCGGGATTTGAGCTCGTGATCGACGAGGCTGACGCCGGGGGCAGCCGCGTCGCGGTGGACGCCGACGCGATGCTTCAGCTGTTCATTAACCTCACCGACAACGCCCTGAAATTCAGCCGCGGCAGCGAGCGCCAGCGGATCGAGATCGGCGCCCGCGCGGAGGCGTCAGCCGTCGTTCTGTGGGTTCGCGACCACGGGCCTGGCATCAGTCCGGATCAGATCGGCAAGATTTTTCGCCTGTTTTACCGCACCGAGAGCGAGCTGACCCGGGACACGATCGGGACGGGCATCGGCCTTGCGCTGGTCCAGCAGATTGTGGCCGCCATGAAGGGCAGCATCGACGTCATCAACGCTGAACCGGGAGCCCGCTTTGAGGTCACCCTGCCGCGCGTTGAGCCCTGATTTCACTGCCGGCCAGCAAAACAGCGCAATTTCGGCAACGCGTTGAGCGATCTGGCAAAACCATTGGCACATGGTGCGCGATGCCGCCGCCCATAGCATTGAGTCTGGGCGCGGAAACGGCGTTTGCTGCCGGGAATTCCGCGACTTCCAACTCAACAGACGGACGGATAGCAATGAACGCGGCGAACAGTTATGTCGAAAGAACGCTGACGGTAAACGCGGACGGCGCCATTGTGGTGCCCGCGGCGATGGTGGCAGATATCGAGCTCCAGCCCGGTCAGCAGGTTGAAGTCATGCACGACGGCCAGCAGCTGCGCCTGACCCGGCCGGAGGTTCACGCCTACGCCGACTGGCGCGATATTTCCCACCGCCTACTGGACGACGCCTGACGCGGCCTCGCTCATAAACGATTCAATCCACCCGGCAACCTTATCGGCGTGGACGTGGTGGGGCTGATGCCCGGTGCCCGGCAGGCGGTGATAGGTCGCCGAGGGCAGGACCTCCACCAGCCGGTCCGCATGATTCCAGGCGGGGACGATCGTGTCGGCGTCCCCATGAATCAGCAGGACGGGCTGGCTGATCCCGCCGTAGCGTTGGCTGGGCTCGGCGAGATACTCGCTGAGTCGGCGGATATCCCTGGCGGTCGCGGCAAAGTGACCGGGCCGCAGGTAAAGGTCGATCGCGCTGCGCTCGCGGTAGGCCGGGATGACCTCGTCCGGCGCAAAGCCATTCTCGATACCGCTTTCCAGGCGCAGCGTGCCGGCCGGCGCAATCAGGCTGTGGGTTACGACCGGGCCCAGTAAAGGTACTGCGGGGACGTGGTTGATCAGGTCCACCCCGCCTTCCCAGGGGTAGGCGGCACCGGCCAGCATCACGCCACCGACCACCTGTTCCGGGGCGTTCAGCAGCCCCGCCATGACCACCGAACCGGCGAGCGAGTGACCCGCCCAAACGGCACGCGTGATGCCCAGCTCCGCCTGAAGCGAGAGGATGGCCCGGGCCTGGGCCGCGGGGTTCATCCACTCACTGCCGGTCTGGCGGGAATAGCCCGCGCCGGGCCGGTCCACCGCAACAACCTGCATGGACGCTGACAGGCGGTCCCTGATCGAAAAAAAATCGTTGAGGTTGGTGGTGGCGCCGTGCAGCAGAATCAGCGCGGGCTGGCCCGCCGTTGGCTGGCCTGTCACCGTGTAGTGAAGGCGCACCTCGGGCTGCTGCATATAATCGCCCACGGGCGGGTGGGCCGCTTCGACTCTGCTGGTTCGAACCGCCGTGAAGGCGGCGCCCGACAGTAGAAGCAGGCCGGTGATGATTGCGGTCCAGGTAAGTAGTTTCAAAAGCGCACTGGGGTCATCGGTCAGGCGATAGAATAGGCAAGGGCCAGCCGATTGGGAACCGCCGCTACCGATGAACGAGCTGCTGCTGATCAAAGAGCTGACCGGCCGCTTTGCGCACGAAGGCCGGGTCACCTGGCTGGGTGTAAGGCCAGCCCGCAAGGCGCCGCTCGAGGCCCGCCAGACCATCGAGCTGGACCCGCAGCAAGGCCTGCTGGGCGACCACTACGCGGGTCGCTCGGGCAAGCGCCACCTGACGCTGATCAGCGCTGAGCACCTCGCAGCGGTGGCCGGCTTCCTCGGCAGCGTGCCACTGGCGCCTGGCGCGACCCGGCGGAACGTGGTTATCGCGGGGCTTAACCTGCTGGCGCTGAAAGGCCAGGAGTTTGAGCTGGGTGGGGCGGTGCTGGCCTTCACCGACCTCTGTCATCCCTGTTCGCGGATGGAACAGGTGCTGGGGCCTGGCGGCTACAACGCCATGCGCGGGCACGGCGGGATCTGTGCTCGGGTCCTGCGGGGCGGCAGTGTCGCCTTAGGCGATCGGCTGAAGGTCGGCAGGTCCTGAGCCAAGAGGTTTTTGCCGCCGTCTCTTGAAGGACGGCACGCTGGCGTCCACTTCTTCTTTTTGACCCTGGGCTTCCCCCTATGCTTTCGCTGCTGACGCAGGGCCAGTTTGCGCTGTTTGCACTGCTGCTGTTTGCCATCATCGCGTCCCTTACGCTCCATGAATTCGGTCACGCCTGGTCAGCGCATCTGCTGGGTGACGACACGGCGCGGCTGGCGGGTCGGCTGACGCTGAACCCTGTTCCACACATCGATCCAATCGGCCTGCTGATGGTCGTCATGGTCGGGTTTGGGTACGCCAGACCCGTGCCGGTCAATCCGCGTCGGTTAAAAAAATCTTGGGGTCACGCTGCCGTAGCGGCTGCCGGGCCAGGGATGAATCTGCTGCTAGCCTTTCTGTCGATCAATCTGCTTGCCCTGGGCGCGACCCAGCAGATCGAGATTCTCAGCGGGCCGGCCCAGCGCGCGCTGCTCGTGCTGCTGGCGCAGATCAACATCCTGCTCATGGCGTTCAACCTGATTCCGCTGGGGCCGCTGGACGGGCGCTACGTGATGGAGTGGGCGCTGCCGAACGGGGCGAGCCGACGCTACACCGCGTTCAACAACCAGTATGGCGTGATGGTGTTCCTGGCGCTCATCGCCCTGAGCATCTTCGGCGTGCCGGTTTTCAGCTGGCTGCTGGGGCTGGCGGACAAGGTGCTGCCGTGGCTGATCGTGGTGCCGCTGCCCGGCGGTTAAAGCCGTCAGCGGCGCTGGGGCGGCTCCCAGAGGGCGGCGCTGATGATCGACCAGAGGTGAACGATCCAGCCCAGCCAGATGATCCACAGCAGCGCGGCCAGCACAAACTGGACAAGAGCCGACAGCAGGCGCCCCTGCAGCAGCTGGCCCAGGCCAGGAATAAAAAAGCTGGCGAGAGCGGCGATGACGTTTCCGGCAGATCCCTGCGACATAGTTAACCCTGTTGCTCGACTACTTTGATCTGAAGCAACTCCCGTGCCAGCAACAATTTGCTTTTAAATCAGATGCTTGCTGAATCAGTGGCGCCTGCGAGCGGTCCGGGAGGCGTGGGATTGGCGAGATTGACCAGGCGATTCAGGCCTCTTTGCTGGTGCTGACCAGGTACCGATGGCCCTTCTCCATCAGCTGCACAAACCCCGCCTCGTCGCCGCGGTCGACGAGCTCGCGGATCCGGCTCAGGGCGTCGGCGAGGGCGCTCAGCGGAGCCCGGCCATAGTCGTTGAGGTGCTGGATCTCGAAATACATCGGAGGATGTTCACCGGCAACGGCTCTCGCGATGTCGAGCTGAGCGTCAAAGGTGGTGCTGGAAAGGTCTGCAAGAACGCTCGACGCTTCGCCCGATTCGCGAAGGGCCGTAAAAAAGGCGATGTTGAGAGCGTGGGAAAGCCCCAGCACATAGCCGACCATCCGATCGTGGTCCTCGAGGCTCATCTCCACCTTTTCAGCCATCGTGTTGTCGAACAGGCGCACGGCGCGGTCGGTGGCGCTGGCGACGCCGACGTCGCAAAAAATGACGTGTCGGCCCGACAATAGATGGGTGTCCGGGCCGAACATCGGATGGACCGACGTGACCGAACAGCCGGCGTCAGCCAGAGCCCGCAGCGGTTGGCGCAGGGGGCTTTTCAGCGACGCGAGATCAAAAATGGTGCCGCGGGGTTTTAGCGGCAGGAACTCCCGCAGCAGGTCGGCGCTCACCTTGATCGGGGCCGCGACCACCAGCAGGTCGTAGTCATCGACCACCTCCTGCCACGTGTTGATTCGGTGATGGCGGCTGCTGATCTCCGACGGGTCGAAGATATCCACGGCAAACGATTGGGAATCCAGAAAGTCGGCGAACCAGCCGCCCATCTTGCCGCAGCCGCCAAAAACCAGGGCGCGCTGGTTGCTGCCGCTGGAGGCGTGGACCAGCCGATCCTTCTCCTGCGCCTGCAGGCTGCCCTCGATCAGCATCGTCATCACCGTCTCGGCGAGCCGTGGTGAGATGCCCTGGGCTTCGGCGTTCCTGCGCGCCATATCCAGCACCACCTTTTCGCGGCCGTAGTCCCGGGTTGCGGTACCCGTGTCCCGTTTGGTCGCCCCGATGCGCTGCACAACCTCCTGGCGGCGCGCGATCAGTTCCACCAGCTGGCGGTCAAGGTCGTTGAGTTCGGACCTCAGGTCTTCAAGCATTTTGTCGTTAATCTCCTACAAGTACTCGTAACAGTTGCTCACGTCGCGCACTGGATGGGCCCTGTTGGCGGCGCTAGAATAGCGCGCAGAGCGGTTTGGGGCACCTCGTCCGTGTCGCCCGCAGAAAAATCGCCGGCTAGAGTCCGCGGCATCGGGAAAGCGACGACTACCCGCGTGTCGGACCATGAGCGTCAAGCCCCTGGACTGGGTGAGAAAGTGAGGCAGGGCAGTCGTTTGTGTGAAAACAAGCGCCTGAATTGGGAACCAGAGGAAAAAATCATGAAACGGATGTTGATGTTACTGCTGTCGGCCTGTGTGGTCGGCGTTCCGGCGACCGCGCTGGCCGCCAAAGACAAGATCACCGTGGGTGTTGTCGAATTCAAGAACGAAAGCGGCGCCGGCTGGTGGCGCGGCGGCGTAGGCTGGGAGCTGTCCGGCATGCTCAGCAATGAGCTGGTCGCGACAAAAGCCTTCAGCGTGGTCGAGCGCAGCAAGTTGCAGTCCGCGATCGAGGAACAAAACCTCGGCGCTTCGGGGCGGGTTTCGGCTGGCACCGGCGCCAAGATCGGCAAGCTCATCGGCGCCGACTACCTGGTGATGGGCACCGTCACCGCCTATGAAGAGAACACCGCGGACACGGGCGGCGGCATCAGCTTCCGCGGCATTTCGGTCGGAGGCAACAAATCAGAGGCCTACATTGCGGTCGATCTGCGAGTGGTGAACTCAACGACCGGCGAAATTGAGTACGTCCGAACGGTCGAAGCTCGCAGTAAAGGCGGCGGCCTGCGGCTCGGCGCTTACCGTGGCGGATTCGGCGGTAATCTGGCCAGCCAGAATAAGACCCCGGCCGGCAAGGCCATCCGCGGCTCGCTGATCGAAATCTCGGACTACCTTGAGTGCGCCATGGTCAAGCAGACCAAGCGCTGCATGAAGAAGTATGACGAGCGGGATGAGCGTCGGCGCGAAAGTTCACGCAGCGCCATCGATCTCGACGGTTAAGCGGTTTTCTGCAGCAGCTGAGTAAACGACCGGCGGCCCATGGCCGCCGGTTTTTTTTGGGCCTCAGTTCGCGCCCGATTTCTGGTTGCCCGATTTCATCATCCGCCGCACGTTGGCCAAAGAGATGCCCCGGGTGTATTCGTAAACCAGGTCCGGGGGAGCCAGCGGATCGTCCGACACCACGCGAGTGGCGAGATAGTATTCCTCCAGCTCGCGCACCCTCGCCCGGGTGAAGTCCGCCGCGTCGACCCGTGCAGCGGGGTCGTTGAACTGAACTTCCTCCACCGCCTCCGGGTCTGCGATGCTCAGTCCCTTCACGGGATAGCGCAGCAGAAACCGATTGGATTCGTCGACCAGCACGGGCAGTCGGCAGGCGGGCGCCCTGCCGCGCCAGGTTTCACCCTCACCCTTCTTTAAGAACACGAAAAAGCGATCGCCCTCGAATTGCCACGTGCCAAGCTCCGGGTAATAGCAACGCTGCTCACCAAGCCCGCGTTCGGTCACCTCCAGCAGGTCTCCCTTCTCGACGCCGCGATAGGGCACCAGGACCTCCAGCAGCGCCCAGCCGCTGGAGGGAAACGATCGAGTTCTGGCGTATTCCGTCTGCTGAACCCGGACCACCGCAATCGCGTCCGCGTCAGCGGCCATCTCGGCCAGCGTTTGGCCCGCTGCCTGCCCGGGTGTCGACGGAGCCTGCGTCGCTGGAGTTACGTCCGGAGTGCTTGCCGCGACGGTGGCCTGCTGTGCCCCGACACTCGGAACTACGGCGGCCAGCAAAGCCGCGCAGACAGCGACCCCGGCGGTGGTTCGACGTCGTTTGCCCTGCGCCCGCGCGAGAGCGGATCGTACGTTAGAAAATTCCATGGCGTATTCCTGCGTAACGTTGCCAGCCGGATTCTCCGATGGCTGCTCCTTGGACACCGAGTTTAGCTCTGAGTTTGCTCAGGCGGCGTCTCCGGCGCTTGGTGCAGCGTGTCGGCTAGCGCCTGACCCATCCGCACAGACGCCCCGGGAGTCAGATCTTTGTGCCAGCTCACGGCGCCCGGCGGCAGCAGCACGATCACCGTCGAACCCATGTTGAAGCGACCCATTTCTTCCCCGGCTCCCAGTGCCGGACCCTGATGGTCGGCTGGCCGCAGCCGGCGCCCAGGCGCTACCACACCCTCCCAAACGGTGCTCATCGACGAAACGCAAACCGCTCCGACCAACGCCACGATCATGGGGCCGAAGTCGCATTCAAAGCGGGTGATCAGCCGTTCGTTGCGCGCGAACAGTCGCGGAATGGCGGCGGTGGTGGTCGGCGACACCGAGAACAGCTTGCCCGGCACGTAAACGCTGCGGCGCAGCGTGCCGGCCCACGGCATGTGGACGCGGTGGTAGTCGCGCGGCGACAGATACACCGTGACGAAGCTGCCGTCCGCAAAAACGGCCGCGTCTCCCGACGCTGGCGTAATGAAGTCGCTGACGGTATACGTGTGCCCTTTGGCCTGCACCAGCGTGCCGTCACGAATGGGGCCAAGCTGGCTGATGGCGCCGTCCGCCGGACACAGCAGGCTGTCCGCGTCGCCGAGGGGCCTCGCGTCCGCTTTTAGCGGCCGGGTGAAAAAATGGTTGAAGGTGGTGTAACGCGTCGGCTCGGGCTCCGCTGCCTGGCTCATGTCCACGCCGAAGCCCCTGATCGCGAGACGAATCAGAAAATTTTTGAGTGGCGGAAAGGTCATACGCGTGACCTTGTTCACCAGCCAGCTCAGGCCGTGCTGTGGAAGCACGTACTGCAGCAGAACAAACAGCCGCGCCCTCAGCCCCATAACGAATCGTCGTCCCGTGTCAGCCGCGCGACGTGCCGGTTGAGCGTCGCTGCGTTTTGGTGGTGGCAGGTTCTCATGGAGTCGCGCCGATCAGCTGCTGAAGGTCGCTCACGAGCAGGTCGAGCTGCTGCGGCGCCGGAAATTGCCCGACGAGCCGACCTTCGGGGTTGAAGAGCAGCACGCTGGCGCTGTGGTCAACGTTGTACGCCGCCGCCGCGGACGAGTCGTGCGGCTCGATGTCGAACAGCACGCCGAGCTGGTGGGTCAGCGCAACCAGCTGTGCCATTGGACCGGTGGCGGCATCGAAGCGGGGATCAAAAAACTGCACGTAGTCGGCCAGGTGGTCGGCGCTGTCACGTTCCGGGTCAACCGAGATGAAGGTCACGCCCAGGTCGTCGCCCAGCCTGGCCTCGTCCAGCACGCTGCTCATCAGAGCCATGGTGGAGGGACAGATGTCGGGGCAGTGGGTAAAACCGAAGAACACCAGCGTCCACCGCTGCTGCCAGCGGCTCAGATCAAACGGCTCGCCGTGCTGATCGAACAGCGCAAAATCTGCGACGACCCGCGGCTCGGGATAGCGCTTCAGGGCGCTGAGGAGCGGGCCGGCTGCCGACGCGGTCGCCGGTGCGGATGCAGTCGACGCCGGAACGGGTGCGTTTTCAACCGCGCCTCGGGAGGCGAGTTTCATGCCGCCGAAGGCGCCCGCCGCCGCGGCAGTCAGGGCGGCAATGATGAGAAGAGTTCGATTCATCGGTGTTCAATAGAAAAACAGCGCAACATTATAGCGCCGCGAACGGCCCCAAAAGTGCCAACCCGAGTCTTCGCCAACCTATAATAGTGTCCTGATGGGCGATGGCCGGCTGACGCCCGGCCAGCCGTTGCAAGAAGAGGTAACCCTATCGTGGGTGGTGAAGCGGACGTGGCGTCCCAAACGCTGGGCGAACTGATTCCCGAAGTCGCCGCGGCACTGGAGAAGGCGGGCGTTTTTTTTGGGCACGGTACCGACAACGCTTTGGACGAAGCCTGCTGGTTGACCGCTGCCGCGCTGGGTGAAGACCCGCAGCAGGCGCCGCTCGCCAGCCGGCCGGTGTCGCCCGAGGAATACCTTGAGATTCAGCGCTGGCTGGAGCGCCGGGTGAATGACCGTATGCCCATCGCCTACCTGACCGGGATAGCCTGGTTTGCGGGCCACCGGTTCTACGTTGATCAGCATGTGCTGATTCCGCGCTCGCCGATCGCCGAACTCATCAACGAGGGGCTGCCGCTTTGGCCGCTGGCAGAGGGTGATCGCGTGCTGGATCTTTGTACCGGCTGTGGATGTATCGGTATTGCGGTCGCGCTGGCTTTTCCGCAGGTTCACGTGACCGCGACGGATCTGAGCCCCGAAGCGCTGGCGGTGGCCCGGCGAAACGTCGAGCTGCACCGCGTTGGCGATCGCCTGGCGCTGCTCGAAGGCAATTTGTTTGAACCGGTGGCGGGCGAGTTTGCGCTCATTATCAGCAATCCACCCTATGTTCCGCTGGGCGAATACAACAACCTGCCCGCCGAGTACGGACATGAACCCGGCATGGCGCTGCACTGTAAAGGCGCCGGGCTGGACCTGCCGCTTCAGATTCTGCACGATGCGCCCGATTATCTGACCGAAGACGGACAACTGATTTTGGAAACGGGAAACAGCGCGGATGCGCTGCAACACGCGCTGGACGAACTGCCGTTGACCTGGCTGGCGTTCGAGCACGGCGGCGGTGGCATTCTCACGGCCAGCCGTCAGGAGCTGCTCGCCTGGCGGGAACGCATCGCGCAGGCCAGCCGGGAGCTGAGCGATGTCCAGTAACAGCTTCGGCCGCTTGCTGCGGGTGACGACCTTTGGTGAGAGCCATGGCCCGGGCATTGGCTGTATCGTTGACGGCTGCCCGCCGGGACTGCCGCTCAGCGCCGAGGATATCGTGCCCGATCTCAAGCGGCGGGCGACGGGAAAAACGCGACATACCTCACAGCGGCGCGAGGCGGATGCCGTCACCATCCAGTCGGGGGTCTTCGAGGGTGTCACAACCGGCACGCCTATCGCCCTGCTGATTGAAAACACAGATGCGCGATCCAAGGATTATTCCAACATCAAAGATCAGTATCGGCCTGGCCATGCTGACTACACGTACGACGCAAAGTACGGCTTCCGCGATTATCGCGGCGGCGGTCGGTCGTCCGCGCGCGAGACCACCATGCGCGTCGCGGCCGGCGCGCTGGCGCGAAAATATCTGGCGCATCACTGCGGGATCGAAGTGCAGGCCTGCGTGGTGCAGGTCGGCGAACAGCGTGCGGGCACCGTCGACTGGTCCGAGGTCGAAAACAACCCGTTTTTTGCGCCGGACCCCGACTGGGTGGAGCCGCTCGAAGCCTACATGGACGCGCTGCGGAAATCCGGCGACTCGGCCGGTGCGCGTGTGGACGTGGTGGCCCGAGGCGTGCCCGCCGGCTGGGGAGAGCCGGTTTACGGCAAGCTGGATGCGGAGTTGGCGGCGGCGTTGATGAGTATCAATGCGGTCAAAGGGGTGGAAATCGGTGCCGGCTTCGCTTCGGTGGAACAGCCGGGCAGCGAGCACCGCGACGAAATTACCCCGGAGGGATTTCTCAGCAATCACGCCGGAGGCGTTCTTGGCGGTATATCCACCGGGCAGGACATCACGGCCAGCGTTGCGTTCAAGCCGACCTCGAGCCTGCGACTGCCGGGCGTGACGATTGATCGTCACGGTGAGCCTGTTGAGGTGGTGACCAAAGGCCGCCACGATCCCTGCGTTGGTCTGCGGGCGCCGCCGATCGTCGAGGCCATGACGTTGCTTGTGCTGATGGATCAGTATCTTCGCCACCGGGCGCAGAACGCTGACGTTGAGCCTCCCTTTGTGATTCCCCCAGGTGGTGAACATGACCGGTGATATTACGGTAGCGGTCGCCGGCGCAACCGGCGCGGTCGGTCGCGCCATGACCGCCATTTTGGAGGAGCGGGACTTTCCGCTGAAGCGCCTCGTGCCCCTGGCAAGTGCCCGCAGTGCCGGGACTATGATTCGCTTTCGCGGTCAGGATGTGCCGGTCCAGGTGCTGGAGGACTACGATTTTTCGACGACGCAGCTGGCGCTGTTTTCTGCCGGCGGGTCGGTCTCGGCGCGCTTCGCGCCGATCGCCGCCCAGGCGGGCTGCGTGGTCGTGGACAACACCTCGGAGTTCCGCCAGCACGACGAAGTCCCGCTGGTTGTGGCCGAGGTCAATCCCCACGCCCTGGCGGACTACCGCAAGCGCAACATTGTGGCCAATCCCAACTGTTCCACGATGCAGCTGATGGTGGCACTGGCGCCGATTCACCGCGCGGCCGGCATTGAGCGCATCAACATCGCGACCTACCAGAGCGTTTCGGGAGCCGGGCAGCAGGGTATCGACGAACTGCGGGAACAGACGATTCAGCTTGCGGCCGGTGAGTCGGTGACGCCGCGTAAGTTTGGCGATCAGATTGCCTACAACGTTGTGCCGCACATCGACAGCTTCCAGGACAACGGCTACACCCGCGAAGAAATGAAGCTGGTCTGGGAGACGCGCAAGATCCTGGAGGATCCGAACATCGGCGTGAACCCGACGGCGGTTCGGGTCCCGGTGTTCTACGGTCATGCGGAGGCCGTGCATCTGGAAACGCGCGACCCCATCGATCTGGAAGCCGTTCGCCGCCTGCTGTCTGAGGCGCCGGGCGTGGTGCTGATGGACTCACGTGAGGCCGGTGGCTACCCAACGCCGGCAACCCACGCCGACGGCACCGATCCGGTCTTTGTCGGTCGGATTCGCCGGGACCTCACCCACCCGAAAGGTATCGACATGTGGGTGGTGTCCGACAACGTGCGGAAGGGAGCGGCGCTCAACAGCGTCCAGTTGGCGGAACTATTGGTAAAAAGTCATTTATAATCTATAGTTGAGGCCGGCTTATCATGTCTAATCTAAATAGTGCTACGTAACATATTAATAGTAGTGCTGAATTTGATGTATGGGGGATGCGGTAATGAATAGCAGCCTAATCAGGAAGATGGCGGTGCTGGCGGTCGGGATGGTGCCGTTTGCAGCATGGTCGCTGGGGCTGGGCGAGATCCAGGTCAGCTCCAAGCTCAACCAGCCGCTCGAGGCTGAGATTGCGCTCCTCTATGACGATGTCACCGAGCCCGAGTCCACCGAGGTCAATCTGGCTGCGCCGGAAGATTTCGAGCGCGTTGGTCTCGACGCGTCGGCGCTGCTGGTCGATCTGACCTTTACCGTGCAGGCAAACGCAGGGGGCCGCTACGTGATCGCCGTGACGTCGGCGGAGCCGGTGACCGATCCGTTTGTCGATTTTCTGATCGAAGTGAACTGGCCCAACGGGCGCCTGCTTCGGGAATACGTGGTGCTGCTGGACCCGCCGGTATCCGCCGGCAGCGCAGAGGTCAGTTCCGCCGCGCCTCAACCGCGCGACGCCGCGCCGCGGCCGACCGCCATGGAAACGCCCGCTCCGGCAACCGCTGATCGCGTGCGTCCCGCGCCGTCGACGAGCACCAGTTCCAGCGCCGGGTCGCGGGCAGGCACGCTGTCAGGCGGCACGTACGAAGTGGCAGGTGGGGACACCCTGTGGGAGATCGCCCGCGACTACAGATCATCTGGCGACATCACCATCAATCAGATGATGATGGCGCTCTACCGACTCAACCCGGATGCCTTTTTCCAGGACAACATCAACGCGCTGAAGAAAGGGGCGATCCTGCGCATGCCGGATTCCGCCGACCTGAATTCTCAGAGCGTGGCCCAAGCGCTTTCCAGCGTGCGGACCCAGAATCAGGCGTGGGAAAGCTATCGGCAAAATCTGTCCAGCAGCACGCCGGTCGTGTCTGAATCGGCGGCCACCGCGGACTACGTGAGCCCGACGCCGGCGCCGACCGCGGATCCCCAGACCCGTCTGGAACTCGTGCCGCCCAGCGGCTCCAGCGACGACGCCAGCGATACGGGATCCGGTCAGTCCGGCTCGGACGCGGCAAACCGCGCGCAGCTGGCCGAGCTGCGGGACGATCTCGCCCGATCTCGCGAAGACCTGATCAGCACGAATCAAGAGAACGAGGAGATGCGCTCGCGGATCGCTGACCTGGAGCGCCTGATCAGCACCTATGAGCGGACAATCACGCTGAAGGACGCTGATCTCGCCGACCTGCAGAATCAGATCGAGCTGACCGGCCAGGCTGTTGCCGATCTGGGCAGCGCCGCTGACCCGATGGACGACGGCACCATGGGCGCCATGGATACCGGCGCTGACGATATGGGTGACGTCATGGAGGACACCATGGCGGACGTCGGGATGTCTTCCGACGCTGACGCCGAGGACGGCGCCAGCCTGGATCAGGAGCTTGCGGCCCTGGACCAGGAAGCCGCGACGGCAGAGGCCGATTCGGCTGACGACGCCGCAACAACCCAACCGGAAACCCCAGCATCACCGCCGGCATCCAGTGCTCCGGCCGAGCCGTCAATGGTCGATAAGGCGCTGGCCCTGGCGAAAAACCCGATGGTGCTGGGCGGCGCGGGCGTACTTGTGCTCTTAGGCGTGGGCGGCCTCGTGCTGTCGCGGCGGGGTAAGGGCGAAGAAGAGCTTGGCGGTGCCTCACTGGTCGACCGCATTGCAACCGCGCAGGAGGCGGAAACCAGCGAGCTGCCCGTCGTTGAAACTGACTCGGCGGTTGTCGAGCTGGATGCGCCATCCCTGGACGATCTGCAGGCGGCCGCCGGCGACGCGCCCGACAGCCCGCAGGCCCACCTGGCCTACCTGCGCGCGCTATACGCCGCGGAGGACAAAGATCGATTTGTGGAGGCTTCCCAGGCCATGCTGGACGGCGTCGGCGGAACGACCCATCCGGCCTGGATGGAAGTGCGCGCCATGGGCGCAACGCTGGCTCCGGAGAGCGGGCTGTTCGGTGAAGAAGCGCCGGCGGCGGACGATGACCTCGACATGCCGACGGTCTCACTGGACGAACCCGACCTCGAATTCGACGTTGCCGACAGCGGCAGCGATGACGACGGCGGTCTGGATTTTGACCTCGACGGTGTCGACGATGCTGATGACGACCTGTCGCTCGATATCGGTGCCGAAACGCAGCCTGCGGTTGAGGCCGACGGCGGCGATGATCTGGATCTGGGCCTCGGCGACGCAGAGCCGGTGGCTGAGGTAGTCGAGGCTGAGGCGGAGGATGACCTCGACCTGGATTTTGATCTGGACGGAGAGGGTCTAGACCTCGGCGACGATCTCGCAGACAGCGAAGCGGCGCCCAGCGGCAGCGGTGAGGAAGACACGGAATTTGAGCTGCAGTCGGTCACTGAGGACGCAGCGGTAGCGGCCGTCGCCGCGACCAGCGCCATCGACGACACGGCCGAAATCGACCTCGGCACCGTGGACGACGCTGGCGATACGCTGGCGGAGCTCGAATCTGCTGATGATGATCTCGGCGACCTGGGCCTCGACGATCTGGATCTGGACAGCGATGAGCTGTTCGGCGACGACGACTCGGTCGGCACCAAGCTCGATCTGGCGAAAGCCTATATCGACATGGGTGACCCCGAAGGCGCCAAAGGGATGCTGGAAGAGGTCATGGCCGAAGGCAGCGACTCCCAGAAAGAGGAAGCTCAGGGGTTGCTCGACAATCTCAGCTGAGGATTGACGTGGTGCGCCCCCGGCCGGCCGCCCGTCTGGCCCCTGCAGTCCGTTGACCGCCAGCCGAATCGCGGTTGGCGTCGAATACGACGGCACCCGGTTCCTGGGCTGGCAAACCCAGGCCCAGACCCCCACGGTACAGTCGGAGCTTGAGCGCGCCCTAGCGGTCGTCGCGGATGCTCCCGTCACGGTTATCGGTGCCGGTCGCACCGACAGCGGCGTACACGCCGCCTGTCAGGTCGCGCATTTCGATCCACCCTCCGAGCGCAGCATGCGTTCCTGGGTATTGGGCACCAACACCCATCTGCCGGAGGACCTGCGAATCATCTGGGCGCAGCCGGTATCCAGCGAATTCAACGCGCGGTTTTCGGCCAGCTCGCGACGCTACGCCTATCGAATTGTGAATCGGCCGGTGCGTCCCGCGCTGGACCGTCTCACCCACGCCTGGGAAGCCCGGCCACTCGATGTGGACGCCATGCACCGCGCGGCGCAGGCGCTGGTCGGTGAGCACGACTTCAGCGCGTTTCGCGCGGCCGCCTGCCAGGCGCGCCACGGCATTCGACGCATCCATCACGTTGCGGTCTCCAGTATGGCTGACAGGGTATCGATCGACGTCGAAGGAAACGCCTTTTTGCACCACATGGTCCGAAACATCGCCGGTTCGCTGATGGTTGTCGGCCGCGGCGAGCAGCCGTCGGGCTGGATCGCTGAGCTGCTCGCATCCCAGGATCGAACCCTGGCGGGTCCGACCGCGCCCGCCTGCGGCCTCACCCTGGAGCAGGTGACCTATCCCGCGGCGTTTGGGCTGCCCTCATGACGCGGACAAGAATCAAATTCTGTGGGTTCACTCTAGAGGATGACCTGGCTCAGGCATGCCGTCTCGGCGTCGATGCGGTTGGTCTGGTGATGGTGCCGGCGAGTAAGCGCAACGTTTCCCTTGACCAGGCCCGCGACCTGGCGGCCGCCGTCGAGCCGCCGGTGATGACCGTGCTGCTGTTTCTGAATCCATCCCAGGCTGAGGTCGAAAAGGCGGTCGCGGCGGTCGAGCCGGACGTGCTTCAGTTTCACGGAACCGAGTCGCCGGAGTTCTGCGCAGGCTTCGGTCGGACCTGGGTGAAGGCCCTCAGCGAGGCGGTCGCGGAGCGGGAAATGGATCGCTATGGTGAAGCCTGCAAGCTGTTGATCGACAGCCATTTGCCGGGCAAGCTCGGCGGCACGGGGCAGACGATTGACGCTGCCAGCTTTCCCGGCGATAGTGAAGGGTCACGCTGGGTTCTGGCCGGAGGCCTAACCCCAGACAACGTGTCAGCCTGCGTCCGCACGCTCAAACCATGGGCTGTGGACGTCAGCAGCGGTATTGAAATGGAGCCGGGAATTAAGGACCCGAAAAAGATGATGAGTTTTGTAGAGCAGGTGCGCCACGCAGATGAGGCCTGAAACACCGTACGTCTGGCCCGATCAGCAGGGCCATTTTGGACCCTATGGCGGCAGCTTTGTCGCGGAAACCCTTATGGCGGCGCTCGACGATCTGCGCGATGCGTACCATCGGCTCAGCGCGGACCCGGAGTTTCAGGCGCGGCTGGACCATGACCTGGCTCACTATGTGGGCCGGCCGTCACCGATCTACCACGCCGAGCGCCTGAGCCAGCAGGTCGGCGGCGCGCAGATTCTGCTGAAGCGCGAGGATCTCAATCACACCGGCGCTCACAAGATCAACAACACGGTGGGGCAGGCGCTGCTTGCCAAGGCGCTCGGCAAGCCTCGCGTCATCGCGGAAACCGGTGCCGGCCAGCACGGCGTCGCCTCCGCCACCGTCGCCGCCCGCCTGGGGCTGGAGTGCGTGGTATACATGGGCTCGACCGATATCGAGCGCCAGGCGCCAAACGTCTATCGGATGAAACTCCTGGGCGCCGAGGTGAGGCCGGTGGAGTCCGGCTCCAAGACGCTCAAGGACGCGCTGAACGAGGCGTTGCGCGACTGGGTGACCAACGTGGACGACACGTTTTACATCATCGGCACCGTCGCGGGACCGCATCCGTATCCGCTGCTGGTCCGAGACTTCAACGCGGTCTGCGGTCGGGAAGCCCGGCGGCAGATGCTCGAGGAGTACGGGCAGCTGCCGGACGCGCTGGTCGCCTGCGTTGGCGGCGGTTCGAACGCCATCGGATTGTTTCACCCGTTCATCGAAGACAAGGCGGTGCAGATGGTCGGCGTGGAGGCGGCCGGCAGCGGCATCGATACCGGCCAGCATGCGGCCTCGCTGTGCGCCGGTAAGGTCGGCGTGCTTCACGGCAATCGCACCTATCTCCTCGATAACCGCGACGGCCAGATCACGGAAACGCACTCCGTGTCCGCCGGGCTCGACTACCCGGGCGTGGGGCCGGAGCACGCGTGGCTCAAGGACATCGGTCGCGCCCGCTATGAGTCGGTGACCGACGCCGAGACCATGGCGGCTTTCCATCAGCTGTGCCGGGTCGAGGGCATTATTCCGGCGCTGGAAAGCAGCCACGCCCTGGCGCACGCGGTCAAGATGGCCGCCGACATGTCGCCCTCCCAGTACATCCTGGTGAATCTGTCCGGGCGAGGCGACAAAGACGTGAACACCGTGGCGGCTCTCGAGGGGCTGGCGCTATGAGCAGCAGTGCACCGATAAATCGCATCGACCAGCTGTTTGCCGCCCGCAGCGGCGGCGACCCGGCGCTGGTCTGTTTTCTGACGGCCGGCGATCCGGGCCTCGACAGCACCGTGCCCGCCATGCACTCACTGGTGCGCGGCGGGGCGTCGATGCTCGAGCTGGGTATGCCCTTTTCCGACCCGATGGCGGATGGACCGGTCATTCAGGCCGCCAGCGAGCGAGCGCTGGCTCGGGGCGCGGACATGGCCTACGTCCTTCGCTGTGTCACCGAGTTCCGGCAAGAGGATCAGCAGACGCCGGTGGTACTGATGGGCTACCTCAATCCGATCGAGCGCTTTGGCTTTGAGCGGTTCTGTCAGGAGGCGTCGACGGCCGGCGTCGACGCCCTGCTGATCGTGGACCTGCCGCCCGAAGAGTGCGGCTGCGTCACGGACCACTCCGCCAAACTCAACATGAAACAGATCTTTCTGGTCGCGCCGACCACCTCAGCGGCCAGGCTCGACGCGATCGCCGGCGCGGCCGGGGGATTCATCTATTACGTCTCCCTTAAAGGCATCACCGGCGCCGCCAACCTGGACACCACCGACGTGGCGCGACGTGTGGCGGCGATCAGGGAGCGCTCCGAGCTACCCGTCGCCGTGGGCTTCGGCGTCAAGACCCGGGCTGACGTGCTGGCTCTGGCGGGCGTGGCGGATGCCGTTGTGGTCGGCAGTGCCCTGGTCCAGTCGATGCACGACGCGGGCCCTGACGCGGCGACCGCAGTGGCAGAGCGTTTTGCCCGAGAGCTCACCGGACAGGCCGGCGGCAACCCTGAGGCGGCCGAGCTGAGCGACGTCCGGAGCAACGCAGCGGAGGGTGCACCCTCATGAGCTGGCTAAAGAAATTGATGCCCTCGCGCATCCGCACGGAAGGGGCCAGCAAAAAGCGCGTGCCCGAGGGTACGTGGCAGCAGTGCAGCGAGTGCGGGGCGGCGCTCTACGCTCGAGAGCTGGAGCGCGATCAGATGGTGTGCTCAAAGTGCAGCCACCATATGCCAATCGTGGCGCGCAACCGCCTGCTAAATTTCCTCGACGAGGAAGGCGTCGAGGAGATCGCTGAGCAGCTTGAGCCGATGGACGCCCTGAAGTTCCGCGACAAGAAAACCTATCGCAGCCGGATCAGCCAGGCGCAGAAAGCGACCGGCGAGAAGGATGCCCTCGTTGCCATGGCGGGAACGCTGAAAGGCCGGCCGGTTGTGGCCACCGCTTTCGACTTTCGTTTTATGGGTGGCTCCATGGGATCGGTGGTGGGCGAGCGGTTTACCCGAGCCGCTCAGCGGGCGATCAGCCAATCATGTCCGCTGGTGAATTTCTCCGCCACGGGCGGCGCCCGGATGCAGGAGTCGCTGCTTTCGCTGATGCAGATGGCAAAGACCAGCGCCGTCCTGGGAAAGATGGCGAATGCCGGCCTGCCGTACATTTCGGTGCTGACGCATCCGACGACGGGCGGCGTATCCGCAAGCCTCGGGATGCTGGGCGACGTCAACATTGCTGAACCTGGTGCGCTGATCGGTTTTGCCGGCCCGAGGGTCATCGAGCAGACCGTTCGTGAGACGCTGCCCGAAGGATTTCAGCGTAGCGAATTCCTCCTGGAGCACGGTGCTGTTGATATGATCGTCGACCGCCGGGAGCTGCGCGACCACATTGCGCGTCTGCTGGCGATCCTCCTGCCGTTCGAGTCTGACGTCGCCCAGGAAGGTGAGGCACCCGAAACGGCACCGGCCGACGCGGCCAGCGAGACCGAGGCGGAGCAGGAGCCAGCCTGAGCCGGGTTCCGGCCGCAGGGTCAGCGCAGTACTTATGACGCGACGCCGTTCCATCAGCTGGTGGATGAACCATCTGTCGCGCGTTCACCCCGCCACCATGGCCCTGGGCCTGGAGCGGGTCGGCGAGGTCTATCGCCGACTCGGTGGGCAGCCGCCGGCGCCGAAGGTCATTACGGTCGCGGGTACCAACGGCAAGGGCTCAAGCTGCGCGTTTCTGACGGCCATCGCACGAGCCGCCGGCCATCGCGTCGGCACCTTTACCTCGCCTCACCTGTTCCGCTTCAACGAACGCATCGCCATCGACGGAGTACCGATCGATGATCGCCGGTTGATCGAAGCCCTAGAGGTCGTAGAGCAGGCCCGGGCCGAGATTGAGCTCACCTACTTCGAATACGCGGCGCTGGCCGCTTTCGAGTGTTTTGCGCGGGCCGGCGTGGACGTGGCGGTGCTCGAGGTGGGGCTGGGCGGCCGGCTGGACGCGGTCAACGTGGTCGATCCGGATCTGGCGCTCATCACCAACATCGGCTTTGATCACATGCGGTGGCTCGGCGATACGCTGGACCTGATCGCGACGGAAAAGGCCGGCATTTTTCGCAACGACAGGCCGGCGGTTTGCGCCCAGGCTGACGCGCCGGCCGGATTGCATGAGGCCGCGCAGCGCGTCGGTGTCGACTGGCGGGTTGCTGGTCAGGACTTCGATTTCGAGGTCACCGAACGCGGCTGGAGCTGGCGCCACGGCGGTCG
>JANQOZ010000070.1 GCA_028285525.1 Lysobacterales bacterium | reverse complement strand
GCCGTTCCAACAGACGCTGCGTCAGATCAATGGACTCGGAATAGTAAATGGCGGGAGAGGCGAGGATCAGATCGTAGCCTTCGTCCTTGGCGTACTGCTCCACAACCACGTAAATTTCGTCGCTCAGTTTTTTGAGCTGCTCATCGTGTGCCAGCGAGACGTCTTCAGCGAGGTCTTCCTTGGAACGCTGGACGTCGCGCCGCAGATTGCGCACCTGTCGCTCCAGGGCCTGGCGCCGCTCCTCGCTCATCACGGCGGTGTCCCTCACCAGGCGGTCCTCCAGCGCTTCCAGCTCCTGCTCATTGGCGTCGATTTCCAGATAGCGGCCCTCAAACCGGGCCTGAAGCGCCTCTTTGCGGATCTTTCGCTGGGGCGAACTCTCGAGCAGCAGCTCGAAGTCAACATAACCGATTCTGCCACGGCCTGATTCTTCTGCTTCCTGCGCAAGGGCGCCCTCCGACAGCAGCACGGCGCCTGCCAGAAACGCTGCCAGCCATCGTCGGAGAGGAATACGCCGCTTGCTCAAATCACTGAAGACCGTTCACACAAGGGCCGTATGCTAGCAAAAACCCGGCGCCTGAGTCGTTGAACGGCTGCCGGGTTTAGGGCAGCAAAAGGTCAGAAAAAATTGCCAAAGGCGAATTGCAGCGTTTCGGTCTCGTCACCGGGTTCATCGTTGAGCGGCGCCACCAGGTTGATGATCACCGGTCCGACCGGCGCCTGCCACTGCAGCGACAGGCCGGTGGTGTAGCGCATCTGGCCCGCGTCGAAGGCGTCGAGGTCTTCATAGACCTGACCGAAGTCGACAAACCAGGACAGGCGGGTCGTGTTGCTGTTCTTGGCAAAAGGAATGGGGAAAAACAGCTCGGCTGAGCCGGTAATTTTGAGATCGCCGCCGATAGGCCTCGGGTTCGGGTCAAGAAACTGCTCGCCCGTGTCCGGATCTTCGCCAAGCACTCGGGCCACCCTTGGACCGAGCGTGTTGTCCTCGTAGCCACGAACTGAGCGCACTCCCCCGGCGAAGAAGTGCTCGAAAAACGGCAGTCCAAATTCCGAATCTGCCGCATCGCCGTAGGTATCGCCGTAACCGAGGTCTCCGGAGAGCGCAAATGTGAAGCTGCGGCTTAAGGGAAAGTACTTCCTGGCGTTGTAAGTCATCTTGAAATACTCAATTGTGCTGCCGGGGACCGCAATTTCTAGGCCTGCCCGCTGGATCGAACCGCGGGTTGGACTGAAGAAACGATTTCGCGAGTCGCGCGACCACAGCAGCTCGGTTCGCAGCGTTAGAGCATTGTCGATCGTTCGATAGCCTGTTACTGGAAACAACCCTGGCGGGGCGTCCGCTGGTGCAACACAGTTTGGATCAACCGGGGTCACTGGAGGCCCGGGGTCCGAACTCAGATCACAAAACTCACCTAGGTCGTAGAAGACCAGTTCCTCGAAAATGTCGGGACCTACGCCTAGAAACGGCGTGATCGCAGTGTCTTCGACGCCGATCAGCAGCCTGACCCGATCGACCTCGGTGATGGGTATCCCGAAGCTCGTCGACAGCGCCTTGGTGTCGGCGAGGTAGCTGGCGATGTTTGCCTCACCCTGATCCAGTTCGCGGATGCTCAGGTTGTAACCGCGGCTGACGCCGTCTTCGGTCCAGTAGGGATCGACGTAGGACAGGTCGAACCGGCTGAAAAAGCGCGAGTTCTGCAGGCTGATGCCGGCCTGTTTGCCGGAACCCAGGAAATTCTCCTGGTTGACCGACAGACTGCCGAGAATGCCCGTCACCTGGGAGAAACCCAGGCCGAAGGTAAAGGATCCGGCGGTACGCTCCTTGATCGCAATGTTGACGTCCACCTGGTCATCGGCCACGCGCGGTGTTTCGATGTTGACCTCCTCGATGAAGCTGAGCCGCTGGAGGCGCAGCCGGGATCGATCGACCATAAACTGCGAAAACACCGATCCCTCAAACTGCCGCATCTCCCGGCGCAGAACTTCATCCTTCGTTTTGGAGTTGCCGGTGAAGTTGACCCGACGCACGTAGACCCGCTGCCCGGGATCGACCAGCAGCGTCAGCTTGACGGTTTTGCTTTCCTTGTCGATGTCCGGAATCGGGTTGACGTCGGCAAAGGCATAGCCCACGCCGGACAGGCGCTGGGTGATGTTTTCGGTGCTCGCCTCCAGCAGTCGGCGGGAGAAAGTCTGCCCTTCCCGCAGCACGATGAAACGTCGCAGATCGTCCTCCGGCAGCACCAGATCGCCGGTGATCTGCACCTCGGAGACCGTAAACAGATCCCCCTCGCGCACGTTGGCAGTGATGTAGATGTCCTTGCGGTCAGGGCTGATGCTGACCTGGGTCGACTCGATCTCAAAATCGATGTAGCCGCGGTCCATGTAGTACGACTGAAGAGACTCCAGGTCCCCCTGCAGCTTCTCCTGTGAGTACTGATCGTCCCGGGAGTACCACGACAGCCAGTTGCCCGTACTCGACTCGAAGTCCTCCAGGATTTCTTCGTCGGTGAAGACGGTATTGCCGACCACGTTAATATGTTTGATCGTGGCCGCATCACCCTCGGTGATATTGATGTTGACCCGGACCCGGTTGCGCTGAAGCTCGTCGACCGAGGCGTCCACGAGCACGTTGTACTTCCCGCGGTTGTAATACTCCTTGGTCAGGCTCTGCTGCACGCGCTCGAGCGTGCGGCGCTCAAACACGTCACCTTCGGACAGGCCGAAGTCCGACAGCGCCCGCAGGAGGTCCTCGGACTTGATGTCCTTGTTGCCTTCCAGGTTGATTTCGGTGATTGCGGGGCGTTCGCTGACCCGGACGACGAGGATGTTGCCCTCTCGGTCGAACTCGATGTCGTCAAAAAAGCCCGTTCGAAACAGCGCCTGCATGGCGTCGGCGGTCTTGTCTTCGGTCAGCGTGTCGCCTACCTCAACCGGCAGGTAGTTGAAGACGGAGCCGGCGGAAATCCGCTCCAGGCCCTCGACCCGGATATCAGAGATCTGGAACGGTTCAGCCGCGCTGGCGCAGACGCTGGCCAGCAGCAGCAACAGACCCAGCGGCCAGCAGCGCGCCGCCAGGTTTCGTCGATGGTTATCCATTTTCTGCAACACCTTTCTTGTCACGCCCTCGTACCACTCACGGCCGCCTGCATCGCTGCGCAGTTTACCCTGCCTTGCACCACAGTTGTGGTGTTGAGCGCGATTTCATTGCGTGCCGGGTGGTGAACCAGGAAAGCTACGATATGAGTCGTAAAATATCGTTATAGAAGGTGAGGGTCATGAGGCCAAACAGCATCGTCAGGCCGACGTATTGGCCCGCAATCTGGACTCTCTCGGAAACCGGCTTGCCGGTGCCCCATTCAATCAGGTTATAGAACAGCTGGCCGCCGTCGAGCATCGGTATAGGAAGAAAATTCAAAATGGCCAGCGACAGGCTCAGCACCCCAAGGAAAAAGAGGAATCGGGACAGGCCGAGACGCGCTGAATCCCTCGCGTACTGAGCGATCGATATGGGCCCGGAGAGGTTCTTCAGGGACGCTGAGCCGGTCAGCATCCGGCCGATCAGCCCCACGGTGGCAGTGGTGATCCGATAGCTTTCGGAAAAAGCGGCCTCCACCGATTCTAGCGGGCCATACTGAAAGATGGTCCACAGCCGCTTGTCTTCGGGATCGTAAGGATAGACGCCCAGCACAAAGCGCTGCTCGTCGCCGCGGCCCGTGAGCTGGGGTTGGACGTCAAAGCGCATCCGCGTCTCGCCGCGCCTGACGACAACCTCAAGCGGTTCGTCGGGTCTGGCGTGGCGCTGTACGGCCTCCGACAGGGCCAGCGAGCTGCTGACCGGATCGCCGCCCACGGTCAGGATCAGATCTCCTGCCTGGATGCCGGCCTGGTCTGCCGCATCACCCTCGATCACCCGGTCGATAAACGGTCTGCCGCGGGAGGTGTGGAGATTCAGCCCGGTCGCTTCGAGCAGCTTTTCTTCGTTGAAGTCATCCGGCAGCCGCGAAAGCTCCAGCTCGACGGTGCGCTGACGCCCCGCCGAGTCTTCGGCAACGATCGCCACGTCGCGGCGATCCAGGGCATGGCCCAGCAGCTCAATGCTTGCATGGGTCAGCGTCTGGGTCTCCCGACCGTCGACGGCGACAACCTGATCGCCGCGCTGAAGGCCCGCCTGAGCGGCCAGCCCGCTGGTGTCGCCGAGCAGCAGCCTGAGCTCGGAAACTCCGACCATAAACATCAGCCAAAAGGCAAAGAGCGCAAAAACCAGGTTGAAGATCGGGCCGGCCGCGATGATGGCCGACCGCTGCCCGAGCGACTTGGCGTTAAAGGACTCATGCCGCTCCACAGCCGCCACGGGCGTTTCCCGCTCGTCGAGCATCTTGACGTAACCGCCCAGCGGCAGCGCCGCCAGCACCCATTCGGTGCCGTTGCGGCCGACGCGCCGCATCAAGGGTGCACCAAAGCCAACGGAAAACCGCAGAACCCTGACGCCGCAGCGACGAGCTACCCAGTAATGACCGAACTCGTGAAATGTGACCAGCAGGCCCAGCGCCACGATGAGCCACCAGACAGAGCCGAGAAATTCACCCATGCCTTGCACTTCCTATGATCTGCCGTAGTTCTTAAGCCCGATGACGCCACTTTTCAATAGGCCATCGGTTGGAACGCCCTTGTCTGCACCGAGCGCTGACACCGCCGATCTACGGCGGCAAAGTCGTTTGGCGGCGCTGTAAACCGCACTTTCGTCTCTCAGTTTCTGCCGAAGCGGCTGAAGAAACCGTCGACGTCCGTCACCACCTCGCCAGCATCAGGCCGCACAGGAAAAACGGTGCCGCCGCAAACGCGCTGTCGAAGCGATCGAGGATTCCGCCATGGCCCGGGATGATGCGGCCGGTATCCTTGAGCGCTCGCTGACGCTTGAGGACGCTGATGAAAAGGTCACCCACCACCGATATCGCCGCCGTCACCGCGGCCAGCACAAACAGCCAGGCGGCCAGCCCCAGTTCTTCGAGCATGTCCGTGGGCAGATACCGCAGCAGGGCAGCACAGGCGACCGCCACGAGCAGTTGACCCCCAATCACCCCTTCCCAGGTCTTCCCGGGGCTGATGGAGGGCGCGAGCTTGTGTCGGCCAAACAAGCGGCCAGCGGCGTAGGCGCCCACGTCAGCCGCCCAGATGATCAGCAGAAAGGTGATGGTGAGGCCGTTTCCGTAGGGGGCCTGATGGATGTGCGCCAGGCACGCTGCCGCGGCCACCAGCACCACGAACCCCTGCGCCATCTTGATCAGCCTGGCAGAACCGTCCGGGCTGCTCAGTAGCTGGGTCCGCATCAGCCAGCTGGTGTTGAGGAGCCAGACCAGCACCCCGCAGCCGACGATCACCGGGGTTAGCGAATCGCCAGCGATCAGCACCACCGCCAGCACCGCGCCAGCGACCAGCGCGCCCAGGAGTGCTCGCGACGTCGGATCCTGGCTGCCGGCGAGCCGACCCCATTCCCAGCCACCTGCGGCCCCAAGCGCAGCGACAAAAAACGCGTACTGAATGTCGTTGGCGAACCAGACAATCGCCAGCATCGCTGGTGCAAACACCAGCGCAGATATGACGCGGACGAAGAGTTCCAAATGAATGTCCCGTCAGGTAAACGCGCAGGATTCAGGCGACGAAACAGCCGTCGCGGGTCACCCGTTGCCCACCTGTTTGGGGGTCGGGACGCGACCGAAGCGGCGCTGCCGGGACGCATAGTCGTCCAGGGCCAGCTGGAGCTGAGCCGGACCGAAATCGGGCCACAGCGTTTCGCAGAAGTAGAGTTCCGTGTAGGCGAGCTGCCAGAGCAGAAAGTTACTGATGCGCTGTTCGCCACCTGTGCGGATCAGCAGATCCGGCGACGGCAGATCTGCCAGCGCAAATTCGGACTGCAGGCTGCGTTCGTCGACCTGCTCCGGCGCCAGCTCCCCCTGGGAAACCCGCTTGGCAAGTTTTTGAGCCGCCTGCGCCACGTCCCAGCGACCGCCATAGTTAACGGCAATCGACAGGTTCAGCCCAGGGTTTGCCGCCGTTTTCCGCTCCGACAGGATCATGCCATGACGCAGGTCGGGAGAGAACGCCGCGAGATCTCCGATAAAGCGCAGCCGCACCTTGTTGCCGTGCAGCTCGTCCACCTCGCGGTTGAGCGAACGCATGAACAGGTCCATCAGGCGGCTCACTTCGTTGGCGGGGCGGTTCCAGTTTTCGCTGGAAAAGGCGAACAGGGTCAGCGCCTCGATGCGCCGCTCGGCGCATACCCGCACCACCTCACGGGCGGCCTTGACCCCGGCCTGATGCCCGAAGGATCTGGGACGCCGGCGGCTTTGCGCCCAGCGGCCGTTTCCGTCCATGACGATTGCAATGTGGCGGGGCAGGTTCACGTCAGGTCTGACCCTGAGTCAGATCTCCATCAGCTCGACGTCTTTGGCCTTGACGACTTCGTCGATCTGCGCGACGAAGCGGTCGGTCAGCTGCTGGATCTCGGTCTCGGCGCGTCGCTCCTCGTCCTCACCGATTTCCTTCTCTTTCTCCAGATCTTTGGTCATCGAGATGGCGTCGCGGCGAACGTTGCGCACGGCAATTTTAGCGTTTTCCCCCTCGTGGCCGACGACCTTCGTCAGCTCTTTGCGCCGCTCTTCGGTCAGCGGCGGCAGGATGATTCGAATAGTGGTGCCCGCCGTGTTGGGATTGAGCCCGAGATCGGACTCCATGATCGCCTTTTCGATCTTGGCGACCATGTCTTTTTCCCAGGGCTGAACGGTCAGCGTCCTTGCGTCGCTGACAGAGATCGACGCGGCCTGCGACAGCGGTACGTCGCTGCCGTAGTAATCGACCTTCAGATGATCGAGCAGGCTGGTGTGGGCGCGCCCGGTGCGGATTTTCGTCAGCTCTACCTTCAGGTGCTCAACGGCCTGAGTCATTCTCTTTTCAGCGTCTGCCTGAATTTCCTTGAGCATGTTCAAAGCCTCCCGTGGCAAAAATATCTCGCCAGTCTAGCAAAATGCAGGCGTTTCCCCCGGCCTGAAGGGATCTTTCCGGTCAGGCGACCAGTGTGCCTATCGCCTCACCCTGCATGATCCGGAGCAGCGCGCCGGCATTGTTGATGTCGAAAATCCGTAAGGGTACGGACTGGTCCCGGCAGAGAACGATGGCCGACGTGTCCATAACCCGCAGGTCTTTCTGAATCACTTCGTCGTAGGATAGCCGTTCGAAACGCTCCGCGTCAGGGTTGGACACCGGGTCAGCGGAATAAATACCGTCAACTTTTGTTGCCTTCAGCACCAGATCGGCCCCGATCTCCACCGCTCGGAGGCTGGCGGCGGAGTCGGTGGTGAAGAAAGGATTGCCGGTGCCCGCGGCAAAAAGCACAACTCGGCCCTTCTCGAGGTGCCTGATCGCGCGCCGTCGAATGTAGTCCTCACAGACCTCGTTGATCTTGATCGCCGACATTACGCGTGCGGTTACCGAGATCTTCTCGAGGGCGTCCTGCATGGCCAGAGCATTGATGACGGTCGCCAGCATGCCCATGTGGTCACCGGTCACCCGGTCCATGCCTGCCGCGGCGAGACCGGCACCGCGGAAGATGTTGCCGCCGCCGATAACGATGCCGACCTGAACCCCGAGCGCCGCCACTTCCCGAACCTCGCGGGCCAGGCGCTGAATTACCAACGGATCGATGCCGTAGTCTTCGTTGCCCAGCAGCGCTTCGCCGCTGAGCTTGAGCAGGATACGCCGGTATTTCAGAGGTTCAGCGTCTGCCATCAGGTGTTGTCGTCGCCCAGCTGCTTGCGCACTTCCTCGGCGAAGTTTTCCTCCACCTTTTCAATGCCCTCGCCAACCTCGAGTCGATGGAACTCCGTTACCTTCGCGGAGTGCTGCTTCAGCAGCTTTTCCACGGTCTGGTCGGGGTCCTTGACGAACGGCTGGCCGAGCAGCGTGATTTCGGCCAGGTGCTTGCGCAGCCGTCCGCCAACCATCTTCTCGATGATCTCCGGGGGCTTGCCGGACTCGGCGGCCTGGGCGACGAGAATGTCTTTTTCTTTCGCAACTTCGGCTTCGGGCACGTCGTCAGCGCTGATGTAGGCGGGGTTGGTCGCCGCGATGTGCATAGCGACGTCCCTGGCCAGCTCGTCGGAGCCACCTTCGAGCGCCACCAGCACGCCGATCCGGCCGCCGTGAATGTAGCTGCCGACTACGCCCTGGCCGGCAATACCCGCCAGGCGTCGCACCTGGATGTTTTCGCCGATCTTGGCGACCAGCGCCTGGCGCGCCTCTTCCAGCGTTCCGGCGCTGCTCGCGGGCAGGGCCATCAGGGCAGTCACGTCTTCCGCACCACCGAGCGCCGCCTGGGCGACCTCATCGGCGAAGCCCAGGAAGTTGTCGTCTTTGGCGACAAAATCGGTTTCGCTGTTCACTTCCACCAGGACGGCGCGGTCGCCGTTGGCGGCCGTGACGATCTGCCCTTCAGCAGCGACCCGGCCAGCCTTCTTGTCCGCTTTGGCGAGACCCGTTTTCCGCAGGTGTTCGGCCGCGGCTTCCAGATCGCCGTTGGTTTCGACGAGTGCCTTCTTGCACTCCATCATGCCAGCGCCGGTGCGCTCGCGCAGTTCTTTGACCAGTTTGGCTGGTACAGCCATGATCTTGCTCTCCGTTTGGTTAGTTTGACGACGCGCCTGGATCAGGCGTCGTCGTCAGAGTCAGCCTTCTTCGCAGCCGTCTTTTTGGCGGCGGTTTTCTTAGCGGCTTTCTTCTTGGTCGTCTTCTTTGCCGTTGCAGGAGCTGCCTCGGCCTCAGCCTTGGGTTCTTCGGCCGGCGCAGCCTCAGCGGCAGCTTCGGCAGGCGCTTCAGCCGCGGCTTCGGCGGCCGCCGGCGCGGCCTCAGCCGTCTCAGCTTCCTTGGCCGCCTCGGTGGCGGCTTCCGGCTTGGCGGACTCCTCAGCGTCTGCTTTCACCGTCTTGGGCTTGCTGGCGGTTTTCTTCCGAGGCGTCTTCTTGCGTGCAGGCTTGGCGGCTTTGACCGGCTTGCCGTCGGCGTCCAGCTCGACAAACTCATCCGATCCCTCTTCGGCCTGAGGCACGGACGCGCGCCCTTCCAGTACCGCGTCAGCCACCAGCTGGGTGTACAGCGTGATCGCGCGAATCGCGTCGTCGTTGCCGGGGATCACGTAGTCCACTTCGTCCGGATCGTTGTTGGTGTCCACAATGCCGACGATCGGAATACCGAGCTTCCGGGCTTCCTGCACGGCGATGTTCTCGTAGCCCACGTCCACAATGAAGAGGGCGTCGGGCAGGCCGTTCATGTCTTTAATGCCGCCCAGGCTCTGCTCGAGCTTGTCGCGCTCGCGGGTCAGCGACAGCACCTCTTTCTTGATCAGGCGCTCGAACGAACCGTCGCCGGCCATCTCTTCGAGTTCCTTGAGGCGCTTGATGGACTGTTTCACGGTGCGGAAGTTGGTCAGCATGCCGCCAAGCCAGCGGTGTGACACGTGGGAAACGCCGCAGCGCTCCGCCTCTTCGCGAACCACGCTGCGGGCGGCGCGCTTGGTGCCGACGAACATGATCTGGCCGCGTCGCGCCGCAACGCCGCTGATGAAATTCAGCGCGTCCTTCAGCAGCGGAAGCGATTCTTCGAGGTTGATGATGTGGATCTTGCCACGGGCACCAAAGATGAACGGGGCCATCTTGGGATTCCAGTAGCGGGTCTGGTGACCGAAGTGTACGCCGGCTTCGAGCATCTGGCGCATGCTAATACTGGGCATGTTGTACTACCTTTCATGACACGAGGCATCGCGCTGCCGTCGGCAGTCGATGAACCTCTGGGTTAGTCCTCCGCACACCCCATGCAGCAACCCGTTGTTTTGCCATAAAGCTGGCTTCGGGCACCCCGCTGCACGTGTCGGCCTGCGTGTGAATTTACCGCGCAGCCTTGCGCGGCGCGCGAATTATAGAGGTCTGGCGAGGACGGGGCAAGCGATGGCCCACTAGCTCGCCTGACGGCATTTGCTTACCATAGGCGCTCGCAATGACGCGGCTATCGGCCCGACCGGCGCCTGTTTGTCGCCGCAGGTCCACAAGATAAGGTTTACCCCAAACGCAATGCCCATCACCCTGAAGTCTCCAGAGCAGATCGAGAAAATGCGGATCGCAGGCCGGCTCGCGCGCGAAGTGCTCTATATGATTGAGCCTCACGTCCAGCCTGGCGTGACCACCGAGCACCTCAACCAGCTTTGTCACGACTACATTATTAATGAGCAGCAGGCGATCCCGGCGCCGCTCAACTACCGTGGCTTTCCCAAATCGATCTGCACCTCCGTGAATAACGTGATCTGTCACGGCATACCGGGGGACAAGAAGCTCAAGAACGGCGATATCGTCAACATTGACGTGACCGTCATCAAAGACGGTTTCCACGGCGACACCAGCAAAATGTTTGGCGTCGGTGAGCCCGGCGTGCTGGCGAAACGGCTTTGCAAGGTGGCCCACGAAGCGATGACCATCGGCATCGAGATGGTGAAGCCCGGCGTTCGGCTGGGTGACATTGGGCACGCTATACAGACGCATGTCGAGAAAAACCGTTTCTCCGTCGTCCGCGAATACTGCGGGCACGGCATCGGCGAGATCTTTCACGAGGATCCGCAGGTGCTGCACTACGGCCAGCCCGGGACGCGGGAAGAGCTCATTCCGGGCATGACGTTCACCATCGAGCCGATGGTCAACGCCGGCAAGCGGCAGTCGCGTCTACTGCCCGACGGCTGGACGGTGGTGACGAAAGATCGCAGCCTTTCGGCCCAGTGGGAGCACACCATCGGCGTGACCGATGACGGCTTTGAGGTCTTCACGCTGGTTGAAGGAGAATCCATCTGATCCTGCCGTCGGCCGCTGATCAGGCTGACATCGGCTGGGAGTGGCCGCCGCTCCCTGATGATCCGAAAGCCAGTGATCTCCGAGGTTGGCTTGACGACGTAGACGCGACGCTCAATGCGGCCTTCTACGACCACGTGGATATTTCCCGTATCGTTCACGGTCGCGCTCACGCGATGGATCAGTTGGTGGTAGCGCTTTGGCGCCGCTTTATCGATCCAGCCAGCCGCATCTCGCTGCTGGCCGTCGGTGGCTACGGTCGGGGTGAGCTGCACCCCTTTTCCGATATCGACCTGCTGATTTTGCTCCCGCACGGCAAACCCCCTGACGCGGTCAGCGGCTTTGTGACCCAGCTGTGGGATCTGAGGCTCGAGGTCGGCCACTCGGTCCGAACGGTCAAGGAGTGCGTCAAGGCCAGCCGGGATGACGTGAGCACCGCCACCACGCTCATGGAAACGCGCCTGCTGGACGGCGACGAAATCCTGCCGCAGCAGCTCCGCCAGGCGCTGTCGCCTAAGCGTATCTGGCGCGGCGAAGCCTACTTTCGGGCCAAGCTGGCGGAGCAGAAGACCCGCCACAAGCGGTTCGGCGGCACCGCCTACAACCTGGAACCCAACGTTAAGGAAGGACCGGGCGGTCTGCGCGACATCCAGACCATCGCCTGGGTGGCCAAACGGCACTACGGTGCGGAGTCGCTGCTGGAAACCGCCCGCGCTGGCTTTCTGACCGACGAGGAATACCAGGCGGTGATGGAGGGTCAGCGGTACCTGTGGCGGGTCCGCTACGGCCTCCACCTCGCGGCGAACCGGAAGGAAAACCGGCTGCTCTTTGCGCACCAGCGGGAGCTGGCCGCCCAGTTCGGCTTCGCGGACGTGCCCGGCGCCAATCTTGCGGTTGAGCAGTTCATGCAGGACTACTTCCGCCGCGTGATGCAGCTGGAGCGACTCAACGAGCGCCTGCTGCAAGCCTTCGACGAAGATATCCTCGGCCGCCGCAAGCGCAGCAGCCTGACCCGCGTCGACGACGATTTCCAGGTCCGGCAGGGCTACCTGGAGTTTGCCAGGCCCAATCCGCTGCCGGACAACCCGCTGCTGCTGCTGAAACTCTTTCGGGTGCTGCAGGAGATTCCTGAGCTCCGCGGGGTTCGAGCCGACACGCTGCGCCAGCTCCGCGCCAACCGGTTTCTGATCGACGAGTCGTTCCGGCGCAGCACCGAAGCTCGCCAGATTTTCGGCGACCTGTGGCGGGACGGCCGTCGGCTGCCGGAAATCCTCGAAAAAATGCACCGCTATGAGGTGCTCGACGCCTATCTGCCCGTGTTCCGGCAGATCGTCGGCCGCATGCAGTTTGACCTGTTTCATGTGTTTACGGTCGACCAGCACACGCTTGAGGTGATGAAGTACGTCCATCACTTCGCCACCCAGCGTGACGACAAAACCTACCCGATGGCCCACGACCTGTTCCGGTCGCTCGCGGCGCCGGAGATTCTCTACCTCGGCGCGTTTTTTCACGACATCGCGAAGGGGCGCGGCGGCGATCACTCCGAGCTGGGTGAGCAGGACGCGCTGGTGTTCTGCGCGGACCACGGGTTTTCGGAAAGCGACGGCGCGCAGGTGGCCTGGCTGGTTCGCCACCACCTGCTGATGTCGATGACCGCGCAACGGCAGGACATCGCCGATCCGGCTGTTGTTGCGCAGTTCAGTGAACTGGTCGGCACCCGGCGCCGGCTCGATCTCCTGTACCTGCTGACGCTGGCGGATATTTCAGGCACCAGCATCAAGCTGTGGAACTCGTGGAAGGCGCGCCTGCTGTCCCAGCTTTACGTTTTGACGGTCGAGGCGCTCGAGCGCGGCCCGAACAACCTCGCGGAGCGTTCGGACACGATCGCCGACACGCGCACCCGCGCCAGTGTCCTGCTGGAACGGGTGGGGATCGACGCGGCGTCTCGCGAGACGCTTTGGGGTGATCTGAGCGACGAGTACTTTCTCCGCCACACGCCCGACCAGGTGGCCTGGCATACCGAGGAGCTGATGATCGACGGTCCGCAGGGCCCGCTGACCATGCCGCTGGTGGCGATGCGGCAGTCCGCTGACAGCGGTGCAGCGGAGCTGATGGTCTACGCGCCCAACATCGAGGGCACGTTCGCCAGTATCGTGGACTGTCTCGGCCGCAGCGGGCTCAGCGTGGTCGACGCCCGGGGTTTCACAACCGCCGACGGTCACGTGCTCGACACCTTTCTGGTGCTGGACGCCAGCGGCTCAGCCACACTCGACAAGTCCTCGGTGCAGCGGTTGAACCAACGCGTGCTGGACCGGCTGCGCCGCCTGCCCGATTTTGAGCCCACCAATCAGGGCAGCCGCATGCCCGCCCGCCTGAAGCCCTTTCAGCGGCGCCCCAACATTCGGTTTCGCCCGGACGCAGCCGGTCGATTCACCGAGATGGAGGTGTTCGGGTCGGACCGGCCCGGACTGCTGGCGATTATCGCCGGCACGCTGATGGCTCAAAAGGTCCGCATCCACGGCGTTCGGGTGGTCACGCTGGGCGATCGGGTGGAAGATGTGTTTGTGATCAGCGATCGGGACGACCGGCCGCTGGACGAAGAGGCCAGTCATCAGCTGGAAACCGCCATACAGGAAGCCCTGGAAAATGCCTGAACCCAACGTGGAATCTCTCCAATCGGTCATCGACGAAGCCTTCGAGCATCGATCCGAACTGTCTCGCGACGAACTGAGAGCCAAGGCCGGCGACGCGGTCGCGCAGGCCATCAGCGCCCTGGAGGCGGGCACGCTGCGGGTCGCGGAGCCCGACGGCGGTGACTGGCGCGTCAACCAGTGGCTGAAAAAGGCCGTGCTGCTGTACTTTGCGCTTCACGACAATCGCGAGATTGACGGCGGTTACACGCGCTACTTCGACAAGGTACCGTGTCGCTTTGCCAGCGAAGACGACAGCGTGGCCGCGACCGGGGCACGAATCGTACCGCCGGCGACCGTCCGGCGTGGTGCGTACCTGGCTCCGAACGTGGTCGCCATGCCGAGCTATATCAACATCGGCGCGTTCGTCGACTCAGGCACCATGGTGGACACCTGGGCCACCGTCGGTTCCTGCGCCCAGATCGGTAAGAACGTCCACCTCTCCGGCGGGGTCGGCATCGGCGGCGTGCTGGAGCCGCTGCAGGCCGGTCCGACCATCATCGAGGACAACTGTTTCATCGGCGCTCGATCGGAAGTTGTCGAGGGTGTGGTTGTGGAGGCGGGCTCGGTCATCTCCATGGGGGTTTTCATTGGCCAGAGCACGCGGATCTACAACCGGGCCACCGGTGAAGTCAGCTATGGCCGGGTCCCGGCCGGCTCGGTAGTGGTCTCGGGTTCACTGCCGGCGGCCGACGGCAGCCACAGCCTGTACTGCGCGGTGATCGTCAAGCAAGTGGACGAGAAAACCCGCGCCAAGGTGGGCATTAACGAGCTGCTGCGGTCCGGCGAATGAAGGTCTACGGCATCAAGCAGTGCGACACCTGCCGCAAGGCGCTGAAGTTCCTCGACGGGCAGGGGGCGAACTACGAGTTTGTCGATCTCCGGGAATCGCCGGTCACGAACGATGAGCTAAAAGGCTGGCTCGCCGAGCTTGGCGCGGACAAGCTGATCAATCGCCGGTCCACCAGCTGGCGCCAGCTCTCAGGCGGTGACCAGGAGCAGGTTATGGCGGGTGACGTGGCGCTCCTGGCGGCCAACGTCACGCTGATCAAGCGCCCGCTCGTCGACTGGGGTCGGGAGCTGTCGGTGGGCTTCAGCGAAGCGCAGTGGCGAGAGAGGCTGTAACCCTGCCTTGACTGCTGCCTGAGCCGCAATTCACGCGCTGTTGCCGATTGCGGCGCTAGCCTCCCGCGCTCACTGATTTTCACCACGGAGCGCGCGTGTCCGAGTCACTGCGCAGCGGCCTGCTGATCACCGGCAGCCAGCTGTTTCCACCCAACCTCCTGCCCGACGACGCCGGGCCGATCTTCATGTGTGAGGACGTGGGGTTGTGCACCTACGTCAAGCACCATCAGCAGAAGCTGGTGCTGTTCCTGGCCGCCATGCGCGAGTACGCCGATGAGCTGACGGGGCGCGATTTTGACGTCACCTATCGGCAGCTCGATCCGGCATCCGGGGAGAGTTACGAGGATCGGCTCGAGGCGTTTGTCGCCGCCAACGAGCTTCAGAAGCTTGTCTGCTTCGAGCTGGAGGATCACTTCTTCGCGGAGCGCATCAGCGATTTCTGCGAGGCTCATGACCTCAAGCTGGAGACGCTTCGTTCACCGATGTTCATGAGCAGTCGGGACGACTTCGCGGGCTACCTGGACTCGGTGAAAAAGCCGTTCATGGCGGATTTCTACAAGCGACAGCGCAAATCGTTCGGCCTGATGATGGACGCTGACGGCAAGCCGCGCGGGGGGCAGTGGAGCTTCGACCAGGACAACCGAAAGAAGCTGCCGGCGAAGCTGGAAATTCCGGCAATGCCCGAGACGGCCTGGACCGAACATACCGCTGACGTGGTGGCGCTGGTCAAAGAGCACTTTGCAGACCACCCAGGCAGCGCTGATGACTTCTGGTGGCCGGTTACGCGACGCTCCGCGCTGGTATGGGTCAACCGCTTCATCGAGGACCGGCTGCGTGACTTCGGCCGCTATCAGGACGCCCTCAGCAAGCGCAGCGATACCGTCTTTCACGGCGTGATTTCGCCGATGATGAATCTCGGGTTGATCACCCCCGCGGAAGTGCTCGAGCGGGTGCTGGAAAAGGCGGATCGCGACGATATCCCGCTCAACAGCCTCGAGGGGTTTGTGCGGCAGGTCATTGGCTGGCGCGAGTTTATCCGCGGCGTCTATCACCACTTCGATCAGGAGCAGCGGGAACGCAATTTCTGGAACCACCAGCGATCGCTCACCGACGCCTGGTTCACCGGCGATACCGGGATCGAGCCGCTCGACCACGCGATCGATACCGTAAACAAGCTCGGCTGGTCGCACCACATCGTCCGGCTGATGGTGGTCGGTAACCTGATGAATCTGTGCGAAATCGAGCCGCGTCAGGTCCACGACTGGTTCATGGTGACCCACGTTGACTCGGCCGACTGGGTCATGGGCCCGAACGTCTACGGCATGGCGCTGTTTTCCGACGGCGGCGTGTTTGCGACCAAACCCTATATCTGCGGCTCGAACTACCTGCTCAAGATGAGCGATTATTCCCGCGGCCCGTGGTGCGACGTGGTGGACGGACTCTACTGGCGTTTCGTGGATCGGCACCGCATTTTTTTTGCCGGGAATCACCGCCTGTCGATGATGGTCAAAACGCTGGACCGAATGAAAAGCGAGCGCCGCGACGGCATTTTTGCCGCCGCTGAACAATTCTTGAACGACTACACCGCCTGACTATGACCGACTCGAACGCCCCCGTAATCTGCTGGTTTTACAACGATCTCAGGCTCAGCGATCACGCTGCGCTGGCGGCCGCCGCCGAGCTGGGTCCGGTGCTTCCGATCTACGTTCGCGATCGCGCGGCGGCCGGCAACTGGCAGGAAGGCGGCGCCAGCCAGTGGTGGCTGCACCACAGCCTGGACGACCTCGCGCGGCGAATCGGGGAGCAGGGCGGAAGACTGGTCCTCGCCGACGGCGCCGCCGAGGAGGTCCTCGAGTCGGTGGTGGAGGCGACGGGCGCCCAGGCGATCTTCTTTTCCCGGGCCTACGAGCCCTGGGCCGCTGAGCAGCAGCGGCGCGTGCATGAACAGCTGGGCGAGCGGCTGAGCGTCAAGCGCTTTCCCGGCCGGCTTTTGCTGGAACCCGAGCAGGTTCGCACCAACGACGGTCGCCCGTACAAGGTATTTACGCCGTTCTGGCGAGCCTCGCTTGCACAGATCGGCGACCGGGCCGCCCGCGACATGCCGGACCAGCTGGACTGGTATCAGGGCGACGACGTCGCCAGCGACGATCTTGCCGCCTGGGCCTTGCTGCCGACGAAACCCGACTGGGCGGGCGGCCTACGGGAGAGCTGGCAGCCGGGCGAAGTCGGCGCCCACGAACGGCTCCGCGATTTTGTGACCCACGCAGCGGACGACTACGCTGAAGGCCGCGACCGGCCCGGCAAAGACCACACCTCGCGGCTTTCGCCACACCTGCACTTCGGCGAGATCAGCCCGAACCAGGTTTGGCAGACGCTAAAGATGGCCGCCGGGGTGGGCGAGATCAGCGGGCAGGCGGCCGACGCCTATCTTCGCGAGCTGGGCTGGCGTGACTTCTCCTACCACCTGCTGACGCTGTTCCCGGCGCTGCCCGAGGAAAACTTCCGCGACCAGTTCGATCGCTTTCCCTGGAGGTCGGACGAGGCGGAGCTGGAGCGCTGGCAGCGAGGCCAGACCGGCTATCCGCTGGTGGACGCCGGCATGCGCCAGCTCTGGCACACCGGCTGGATGCATAACCGCGTTCGCATGGTGGTCGGATCATTTCTGGTGAAGCATCTGCGTCAGCACTGGCGGGCAGGCGAGGACTGGTTCTGGGACACGCTGGTCGACGCGGACCTCGCGAGCAATGCCGCCAGCTGGCAGTGGGTGGCGGGCAGCGGCGCTGACGCGGCGCCCTATTTCCGTATCTTCAACCCGATGAGCCAGGGTGAGAAGTTTGACCCCGACGGGGCCTACGTGCGGCGGTGGGTGCCGGAGCTCAAAGACCTGCCCCAGAAGTTTCTCAATCGTCCCTGGGAGGCGCCGGTCGAAATCCTTCGGCGAGCGGGCGTCGAACTGGGCAAGGACTACCCGCACCCCATCGTCGACCACCGCGAGGCCCGCGAGGCGGCGCTCGCGGCGTTTCAGGACAGCAAGGCGTAGCCGCAGCGGGGCGACTCGCCCTGGATCAGTGTGAGGCGCTCCTGCGCGGCATCGTTTCGGTCAGCGAAATCCCCTCGTGGGCCGCAACCTCGGTCAGCGCTGCCTCGAAGGCGGCGCGCGCACGTGCAGCGGTGAGGTGCAGATTACGGTGGATCTCCGCATCGGCCGCGTTCTTCGACTCGCAGCTGGCGCTGTAGGCCTCAAAGTCCATCAGCGTCGCGACGATTTCCGCCACGTGCCCGGGGCACTCGCAGCCGATACTCGGCTGAATGGTCATGAGGCGAGCGAGCAGCTCTTTGCTGTAGCGCTGCGGCGGCGGCGTGTCGCCGTTCACTCGTGGTTCGGTGCGTGCCGCGACCATGGAAACAACCTGCCGCTGAAGCTCCTGGTAGTCGACCGGCATCCGCAGACAGATGACGTCCGCCGCGCGCAGCCGGGCCGCGTCGGTGCGGGTGCTGAAGCGATAGAGGACCACCAGGCAGCGCGCTCCGGTCAGTCGTCTGATCGTGTGCAGCGTCTCTTCCGGCTGACTGCCCAGGCTGCAGGTCTCGATGATCACCGCGTCTGCGTTGACACCATTGAGATCGGTTGTCGCACTGCCGCTGGCAATGACGTCGAGCGACGGGGAAAGCGGGTTGTGATACTCCAGCAGCGCGGGCAGAAACTCGCCGAGTACAGCCACCTTAAACGTGTTTTCACTCCGCGGCTCGCGCGGCATCAGCGTGGCCAGCGATCGGGCCTTAAGCCGTTCGGTCGTCAGTCCAGCCAGCTCGCTGATGCTGTGGCCGGCGTCAACCAGTTCCTTCAGCAGCGTCAGCCGGGCGACCTGCACGCTGGTGTAGCGTCGGTCGCCTCCGTCGCTGCGCAGCGGCGTTACCACCTGGTAGCGATCCTCCCACTTGCGGAGGCTGTGAGTGGTCAGGCCGGTCAGGCGGGCAACCGCCCCAATAGAGAAAAGGTTGTGAGCATTTTCGGCCATTTGCTTGAACTACCGTGACTAACGAAGCGAGGATTCTAGACAAATTTCTTCGACAAGTCCCGTGGATTGGAGAAATAATTAAAAAAAACTGGATTACGTCTAGATTTTCACCGGAAATTCACGGCAGATGTCTAGAATGGAAACTGTTGAAAGCAGGGGCCCGGCCGAACGTTCCTCCCCATTCTCCCCTCCCTCGGTCGGGTCCCTTCCCTAAGCTTCAACATCCCCAAAGCTCTAAATCTCGAAAGGCAACCACGAACGCTCACCCGACTCGTTCGCCTGGCTCACCCCCAGCGCGCAGGCAAAAAAAAGCGCTGAACCTGAAGGTCAGCGCTTTCTCAGCGGAATTGAACTGTTCGCTACTGCGCGATAGCCGCCTGGATAGCCTTGACCAGCTCAGGGTCGTTCGGCTGCGTGCGGGGCGTGAAGCTCCGAATCAGCTTGCCGTCGCGTCCGACCAGGTACTTTTGGAAGTTCCAGGTCGGCGCCTTATCGACGGCGGCCAGCTGCTTGAACAGCGGATGGGCGTTGCCGCCTTTCACCAGCGTTTTCTCAAACATCGGAAACTCGACGCCGTAGGTGAGTCGGCAGAATTCCTCGATCTGCTCTTCGGTGCCCGGCTCCTGGCCCATGAAGTCATTCGACGGGAAGCCCAGGACCGCAAAGCCCTGCTCGCGATACTCCTCGTACATGGCTTCGAGGCCGTCATATTGCGGTGTGTTGCCGCACTTGCTGGCGGTGTTCACCAGCAGGAGAACTTCGCCCTCATAGGCTTCGCACAGGTTGACCGAATCTTCGGAAGCGAGCTTGCGGAAGTCATGATTGAGCAGATCGCAGCTTTGACCGGAAGCGGCCAGAAGCAGCATGGCAACAAGGCTATTCATGGTGGTGTCTCCAAAAAACGCGAACGGTATTTTATGCGCGGTCAACCGCTTGTGAAGGCTGGCACACCGGACAGTAGTAGAGTCGTCGGCCGGCGGTTTCGATTCGCCTGACCAGCGTTCCGCACTGGTGGCAGGGAAGCTCCGCCCTGGCAAACACAAAATGACGCAACGCGGCGCGCTTTGAGCCCTGCTGTTTCATGCGCGCCGCAATCTTGGGATCGTTGGTGATGCCCCCGGTTTCATAACTGCGCTGGGTAATGATGAGCGTCTGCTTAGCCAGCTTGCGCACCTGGGCATCGCTGAGTTCACCTAGGCGACAGTCCGGCGGCAGCCCGGCGCAGAACAGAATCTCAGAACGCAGGTAGTTGCCGGTGCCTGCGACAAACTGCTGATCCAGCATCAGGGCCGCCAGTGATCGCCGCGCGAAGCGTGGCTGTCGAAAGTGTTTGAACAGCTGCTGGGGCGTTGGATCGTCGGACAGGACGTCGATGCCGGCGCGGGCAAGAAACGGATGCTCTTGAAGGCGGTCCGATTCGAGCACGCGGATCTCCGAGGCGCTGAAGAGCAGCGCCGCGCGGTCTTCCGTTTCAAGCTGCCACCGCAGGCTGCGGCGGGTTTTAGGGTGCCGATCTCGCGCCACAAAATACCAGCGCCCGTAGAGCTGGTTGTGGCTGTAGACCGTAAGGCCACAGTCAAAGGCAGTCAGCAGCGCCTTTCCCCTGGTCTTCACGCTGATCACCCTACTGTTAGAGAGGGTTGCGGCATGTCGCTGAGCGTCGGGATGCGCAAACCAGACCGTCTCGAGCGGCTGATCCAGCACCGTTTTGGCCAGCTTGTCGGCCACACGTTTGATTTCTGGTCCCTCAGGCATGCCTCATGGGATCAGACCAACCGTCCCCGCTTCGTGAAAGTTATGAGCCGAGAGTTAAAAGAAAAACACTGCAAGGTATGCGGTCGGGTCATTACCTGGCGCAAGAAATGGGCCAGGGATTGGGACCAGGTCCGCTACTGCTCCAAAGCCTGCCGTCAGAGCGGGCTGCGACCTGAAGATCGAGACCTGGAAATGGCGATCGTGACGCTGCTCAACGAGCGCGCTGCTGGCGCCACTATCTGTCCTAGCGAAGCGGCGCGACGTGTCGCGCCCGATGAGGCCAGCTGGCGGCCGCTGATGGAACGAACCCGCATGGCGGCGCGGCGGCTTCACCAGGTGGGTCGGCTCGAGATCCTCCAGCGGGGTCGCGCCGTCGACCCATCGACAGCCAAAGGCCCGGTGCGCCTCCGGCTGGTCAAGTAGTCAAACTCAAACAACGCGAGTCTTCTTAATGGAACATTTTTCGCCGAGCCGGGCCGCCGGCCTCGAGCGGCTGGAGGCGTTTCTGCCGCGCGCCGGCCGCAGGTATCAGCGGGATCGAAACTTCGATTTCGGTCCGGATCGTCGCGGCAACGTGTCGTGCCTGTCGCCCTGGCTGAGCCATCGCCTGCTCAGCGACTGGGAGGTTGTGCAGGCCGCGCTCGACGCCCATGGCCATACTGCCGCCGAGAAGTTTGTCGACGAGGTGATGTGGCGCACCTACTGGCGTGGCTGGCTGGAGCAGCACCGTCAGGTCTGGGACGATTATCAGGCGGCGCTGAGCGCTCCTGTGCCGGCGGCGCTGGAAAAAGCCGTGGCGCGGGCAACCGCCGGCCAGACGGGCATCGAGTGTTTTGACGCCTGGGCTGATGAGCTGACCCGCTATGGGTATCTGCACAACCATGCTCGGATGTGGTTTGCCAGCATCTGGGTGTTTACGCTCCGGCTCCCGTGGGAGCAGGGTGCCGACTGGTTTCTGCGTCATCTGGTAGACGGTGACGCTGCGTCAAACACGCTCTCCTGGCGCTGGGTAGCGGGACTGCAAACCGTCGGCAAAACCTATCTCGCTCGCGAAGACAATATTCGCCGCTTCAGCGAGGGGCGGTTCTCGGAGACGCCGGGTCTCGCTCAGAGCGCCGGCCAGCTGCCGGACGTGGAGCGCCCAGCGCTTAACGCTGTTGAGCATCAGCGGGATGTCATCGACGGTCGCGCCGTGTTTCTTCTGACCGAAACTGACCTGTTCCGCCCGGAGCTGGATGTCGGTTGCGAGATCGCGGCTGTCGGATCGCTGTCGCTGCGGCGTTTCAAGTCAGATCGACCTCTAGGTGATGTCGCCGATTCTTTCAGCGACGGCGCGCTGGCGGACGCTGCCGCGAGGCTGAGCGATCGCTTCGGGGTGGGAGACTCAAGCTCATTGGCCGACGTGAGTGAAGTGGTCGCGTTTGCCAGCGACCAAGGCGCGAGCAGCGTGGTCATGAGCCGCTGCCCCGTTGGGCCTGGACGCACACAAATCGATGAGCTGGCCGAACGATTGGCGAATGCAGGAATTCGGTTTAAGGAGGTCAGCCGGCGTTGGGATGAGATGTGCTGGCCGTTCTGCAGGAAGGGGTTTTTTCAGTTCCGGCGGCAAATTCCGGAGATCGTTGCCGATCTGTCGCAGTTTCCCGGAGCCTGACGCTCCGGGAAACGCGAAAAACAAGCTTTCTTAGCTTTGCGGCGGCAGGATAACCGCGTCGATCACGTGAATCACACCGTTGCTGGCCATGATGTCCGTGGCGGTGACGGTCGCCTGGTTGACCTTCACAGTGCCGCCTTCGACGGTGATGCTCACCGGGCTGCCCTGCACCGTGTTGGCCTCGCTCAGCTTGACCACGTCAGCGGCTTTCACTTTGCCGGCGAGAACGTGGTACGTCAGAACCGCTTTCAGCTGATCGATATTTTCCGGCTTCAGCAGAGTTTCAACGGTGCCAGCGGGCAGAGCGGCAAACGCTGCGTCGGTCGGGGCAAAGACCGTGAACGGGCCGTCGCCTTTCAGGACGTCGACGAGGCCGGCGGCGGTCAGCGCTGCGGCCAGGGTTTCGAAGCTGCCGGCGGCAACTGCGGTGTCGACGATGTCTTTTTCTTCGTGATGACCCGCCAGGGCCGGGAATGCCATGACGGCAGTCAGAACAGAAGCGAGAAGAAATTTCATAAGTGATGCTCTCATCAGGTTGGGGTGAGCGGCGAGTAGAACCCGCAGTTCATGCTTTTGCGGTTAAGCGAACGTGAGGAGCGCCTTGATCTACATGAAAGTGCTGTGAACCAAAACCGGCTGCTTTGGCTTGAGGAAAGCGGTCGGCTGCCCAGGCCCCCAAGGCCCCCAGCTTTCGGTATACTCGCCCGCTTCCAATCCACGTCACTCGCTTTAGGAGACTCCGCAAAGCATGGACAACAAGAGACTGACCACCCTTGCCGCGGCCATCGCTGTCGGCCTCAGCTCCACCGCCTCTGCGCAGGTTTTGGAGGAAATTGTCGTAACAGCCCAGAAACGCTCTGAAAACCTTCAGGACGTGCCGATTTCGATCGCGGCGCTGGACAACAGCACGGTCACTGCCGTCTTGTCTGGGGGCGCCGACGTGCTCGCTCTGTCAGCCCGCGTGCCCGGGCTGTACGTTGAGTCGTCGAACGGCCGGGTTGCGCCGCGTTTTTACATCCGTGGCCTCGGCAACATCGATTTTGACAACGCCGCGTCTCAGCCAGTCTCCGTGATTATGGATGACGTGGTCATGGAAAACGTGATCCTGAAGAGTTTCCCGCTGTTCGATATCGACCAGGTGGAGGTTGTCCGCGGTCCGCAGGGCACGCTCTTCGGCCGGAACACCACCGCGGGTCTGGTTAAGATCGACTCCAAGGGGCCCAGCCAGGAGTTCGAGGCGGATCTCGGTTTGACGGTGGGTCGCCTCGGCACCGTGATTGCAGAGGGCGGCATCGGCGGCGGCTTGTCCGAAACGCTCTCCGGCCGGATCTCCTTCCTCGCTAACCGCCGGGATGACTGGATCGACAACCTGTTTACCGGTGCTGACGACGTCGAGGGCGGCCACGAAGAGTTCGCCCTGCGCGCCAAGCTCTTGTGGGAGCCCAGCGACGACCTGAATGCGCTGTTTACCCTGCGCTGGCGGGATCTCGATGGCCCCGCGTCCTATTTTCGAGCCAACATTCTGACGCCGGGCAGCAACCGGCTGAACCAGAACTTCGACCGTGACGGCGTTTACCATGATGCCGGCGAGGCCATCGGCGACATGGAGCAGTGGGGTTTCACCGCCAAGATCAACTGGGATCTGGGCGACATGGTGCTGACCTCCATCACGGGCTTCGACGACGGCAAGCGAGACGCTTTTGGCGACATCGACGGCGGCTTCGGAGCCAGCTTCCTGCCGGTCGAGTTTCCCGGGCCGATCCCGTTCCCTTCAGCAACGGGCGGCACGGCGGACACCGATCAATTCACCCAGGAGGTTCGCCTGGCGAGCGACACGGCGGAGTCTTTCCGCTGGCAGGCCGGCTTTTACTACTTCGAGAGCGAGCTGGTTGACGTGACTGACCCAGGTTTTGTTCCGCCTTCAACCGTTGTTCGGGACGACGAGCTGTGGGCGCTGTTTGCTCAGGGTGCCTGGGATCTCAACGACCGCACCACGCTGACCGCGGGAATTCGTTACACCAACGACGAAAAGGAGCTGAACGCGTTCAACAACCCGGGTGCGCCGGTTCCGACGACCAATCTCGAAGACGACGAGCTCAGTGGGGATATCAGCGTCACGTACCGAGTGAACGACGACGTTAACGTGTTTGGCCGCTATGCTCGTGGCTTCCGGGGTCCGTCAATCCAGGGCAGGGATATCGCGTTCTTTGGCCAGCCGTCGACGGCCGCCTCCGAGATCATCGATTCGCTGGAGTTCGGCGTGAAAAGCGAGCTGTTCGACGACCAGCTGCGCGCGAACGTAACCGCCTACGTTTACGACATTGAAGATCTTCAGCTCACTGCCGTAGGCGGCACGGGCAACAATGTTCAGCTCGTGAGCGTCGAAGGCGGCGCGGGTTACGGCATCGAGGCTGACATCCTTTGGGCTGCCTCGGAGAACCTGACGCTGGCTGCCGGGTACGCCTACAACTACACCGAGATCGAAGACCCGAATCTGCTGGTCCCGGTGTGCGGTTCGGGCATCTGTACCCCCACCGATCCGCTGGTGGATTCTCCGGCCGGCCTGGTGGCACAGGTTGACGGCAACCCGTTCCCCAATGCCCCCCGCTCTACGTTTAACGTCACGGCGGACTACGTCTATCCGCTGAGCAACGGCAACGAGGTGTTTTTCGGGCTGGACTACGTGCGGGTCGGGCGAACTGAGATTTTCATCTACGAGAGCCGTGAGTTTAATCACAGCGGCAACTCGGAGCTGGGTCTCGAAGTCGGCTATTCAATGAACAACGATCAGTACCGTTTCTCGCTGTTCGGTCGAAACGTGACCGATGAGGAGAACCTGATCGGCGGCATCGACTTCAACAACAACACCGGTTTCGTCAACGAGCCCCGGGTGTGGGGCCTGACTTTCCGGGGCCGCTGGGAGTAAGCCTCAAAGCGCGAAGCTGTAACCCCGCAAAAAAATGCCCGGCAAGAGAGCCGGGCAAGCGGGGAGGGTCAAACTGAATTGTCGATCTGCATCGGACTGCCATCTGATGCGGGGCGAAGATTAGCCGACCATTGTTGCGGCTATATGAAATTGCCAATTCGACCAGACTCAACCAGGAGGGGACCTTCCATGGTGATGAAACAGCTTCGCGCGGTCACTTTCCCGCTCAAGTCGCGCGCGATCGCCGCAGCCTGCCGCCGCCTTACTCGAGCGGCCGAGCGGGGCCAAACCCCGGATCGCGGTGACGTCATCCGTTTAGGGCTCGCCTGGGGCAACCTGGGCTACGCCGCCGGCTTTGCCTACCTCAACTTTGTCGCCAGCCACGTCGGCCGCAGCGCCGGGCCTGTTCTTGAGTGTGGCTCCGGCGCCACGACGGTACTGCTGGGGGCCCTGACCGCCCCGCGGCAAACGCCGGTGCGGGTGCTCGAGCACAACCGTGATTGGTACGACTACCTGTGTCGGATTCTTGAAGCGCTGCGTTTCGAGCATGTCCAGATGCGGTATGCGCCGCTGACCGAATACGGGGAATTTCAGTGGTATCAGGCTCCGGCTCCAGCCGATGATCCGTTTCGTCTGGTGGTTTGCGACGGCCCGCCGGGCTCAACCTCCGGTGGGCGCTACGGCCTGGTGCCGGTCATGAGGCGGCAGCTCGCCGCCGGCTGCGTCATCTTGCTTGACGACACCCACCGCCGCGGCGAGCAGGACGCGATCGCCGGCTGGCGTCGCCTCGGCCAGCTCAGCGCAAGCCGGCAGGGACGCTTCGGCCGTTTCGCCGAGGTGTCATTCGGAGCCGCCGGCGCCGTCCGATGAGCGGGGTGCTCGTTACCGGCAGCAGCGGTCATCTCGGGGATGCCCTGGTCCGTCGCCTGACCGGCGAAGCTCGCGTTGTGGGTCTGGATCTGATTCCTTCCTACACCACCACGCAACAGGGGTCGGTCATCGATAAGGAGCTGGTGGCTGAGTGTATGCGGGGCGTGTCGGTGGTTTTTCATACCGCCACCCTGCACAAGCCGCACGTGGCTACGCACAGCCGACAGGAGTTTGTCGACACCAACATTACCGGGACGCTGACCCTGCTTGAGGCGGCGCTGGAAGCCGGCGTGAAAGCCTTCATTTTCACCAGCACCACCAGCGCTTTCGGAGGCAATCTAAAGCCCCCCGCTGGGGAGCCCGCCGCCTGGATTACCGAGCAGGTGCCGTCGGTGCCGAAGAACATCTACGGCACCACCAAAACTGCCGCCGAAGACCTTTGCCACCTGTTTCAGCGCCGCTTCGGTCTGCCTTGTCTGGCGCTGCGTACCTCACGGTTTTTTCCCGAGGAGGATGACAGTCGGGAGATCCGCGAAACGTATGAGGACGCAAACGCCAAAGCCAACGAGTACCTGCACAGGCGGGTTGATCTGGCGGACATCGTTGATGCCCACCTGCTGGCGGCTGAAAAGGCGCCCGGGCTCGGCTTTGAGCGCCTGATTATCAGCGCCACCACGCCGTTTCTACCGGAAGATCGGGAGCTGCTGCGGCGCAACGCAACCGTGGTCCTCAAGCGGCGGGTGCCAGCTTATGAGGCCGTTTATCGAGAGCTGGGCTGGAAGATGTTCCCGACGCTGGATCGGGTCTATGTGAACGAACGTGCCCGCACGCTGCTGAACTGGCGGCCGAAGTACAACTTTGAAACGGTGCTCAAGGCGCTGGCCGACGGACGCGATCCGCGCAGCGAGCTGGCGCGAACGGTGGGCAGCAAGGGCTATCACGACCAGCAGTTCGAAGAAGGCCCTTACCCGGTAGAGGACTGGTTGTGATGGATCTGGTTTTCATTCACGGCCCGGCGGCTGCCGGCAAATACACCATTGGCCGGGCGCTGAGCGAACTCACCGGCCTGCCGCTGCTGCACAACCATCTGGCGGTCGATGCGGCCGCCACGTTGTTCGAGTTTGGGACGCGGGGATTCAGGGAGCTCCGGGCAGCCCTCTGGCGCAGCTGTTTTGAGTCCGCGACCCGACATCGTCGCTCGTTCATCTTCACCTTTCACCCCGAAGCGAGCGTCGATCCGGCGCTGATCGACCAGCTGACGGCAACCGTGACAGACGCGGCCGGCCGGGTGCATTTTGTGGCGCTCACGGTGAGTCCGGATTCGCTTCTCGGGCGGCTGGACAACGCCAGTCGGCAGCAGTTCGGCAAGCTGACCGACAAAGCGCTCTATAAAGAGATTGAGCGCGCGGGAGGCTTTGATTTTCCGGCGTTGCCCGATCCGCTGCTCACCGTCGACACGGACCAGCACAGCCCTGACGCTGCGGCCAGGCTGATCCGCGATCGCCTGCTGGAGGTCGGTGCCTACCTGGATCCGCCTGCGAACTGAGGCCCACGTGACGCCCACCGCCCAGACAAAGGGCAGCAGGCAGCCGACAAAAGCGACCCGCTTTAACGGTTCGCCGGCCGCAGCGGGCTAAACTACGAGTTGTACGATTCAACAGTCCCGGCTCCGCTGATGATTTCCCCACCCAACATCCGACTCCAGACCCGCCCCGCGGGATTCGCGACGACTCTGATCGTCTCTACCGCTCTGTCGCTGCTGCTGATGCTGCCCGGGCAGGTGCGTGCAGAGGAAGCGCTCTGGTCTGCCGTGGGGGGTGAGGTGAACTGGCTGCTTGACGAACGAGCGCTGCAGAACCTCGGGCTCAAGGCTGAGGGTGGAGACCTGCCGCAGGCGGATGGCCGCGGCAGGCTCAAGCTCGAGACGCCGATCAGCCGTACCGCCAGTCTCGAGTTCGACGGCACGCTCGGTCGCTTTAATCGACTCCAGGGTGGCTCACTGCTGCTGGCGGGCGGCCCGGTCATCGCGGGCGCGGGCGGCCGCATCGATCTGCAGAATCTGCGCCTGACGCCGCTCGCCGGCACCCGCGATACGGCGCTCGCGGCGAGGCTGCCCGATGGCGAGGTGGCGCTGACGCTGCGCTACGGGCATTTTGAATACCTTCCCGCCGCGTCGCGCCTCAACGCCCATATCATGGACGCGTTTGCGGGCTCAGCGCTGGCGGTCGCTATCGGCGGCGTGGAAGCAGAGGGGCAGTATCTTGGGCAGGTCAGCCTGTCGCTTGAGGTCATCGCGCCGCAACAGACAACCGCCGCGAAGCAGACCGCCTGCGGCGCGAGTCCCAACTGGCCGACGCTACCGGGTTTTGCGCCGAACCTTGAGATGCAGGCGATCGATCAGATTGTTGAGACCGCGACCAGTCGCGCCGGCGGTCGAGTCGCGATCACGCCGTCGGCCTTTTTCCGCAACATCGGTAATGCGGACATTCCCTGGTACTCCATGTTTACCGTGCCGAGCTCCGATGGCCAGATCGGCAACGAAGGGCCGGATCAAAACGACGATCCGGACTGCCTGGACAACGGCATCGGCCAGTGTCAGCCCTACGGCGTCGACCAGGGCGGACTGCTGGTGTGGAGCGTCTATCGCCTGCGAAACGGACTGCTGGAGCAGCTCGGGCGCTCGGCGGTGAAACACGCCTGGAACTCGATCAACGGTAGCTGCAGCTGCTCGGGCGGCCGGATCGTCGGCGCCGGCTGCACGGACCTTTACGGCGTCGGAAACAACTCGGATCGAGACGTGCTCGGTCCGCGGAGCGAAATCACGCCGGCGCAGGCCCTGTGGGAGAAGGTCGACTCGATCTGGGACGGCGACGGCGACGGCCGCTGCGACACGCTCAACCCGGGCGGCTTTCCGCACGACGCCTCGTGGTGTCGCAACACGCCAACCGATGAGTTTGATCGGCGGCTGGTGGTGTTCGATACCGACCTGCAGGACTCGCAGGCCCGCTATTTCCTGGAGGCCTGGTACCTGGTTCGCGACGACGCCGACGTCTTCGACTCCATGGGCTTTCAGGAAATCAGCCCCGAGTTTGTTCCCAATTTGGGCGCCAACGGCGTCTGGCGTTTCCCCTGTTCCAACGGCAACTGCAGCCAGACGTTTGCCGGCGGGCCGGTGCTCAACCGGTTTGTCGATCACGGTGCGCCGAGCGCGGGCCAAACCTCGGACGAGGGGGCCGGCCCGGAAGGCCACTATCGTCTCGCCAGCGAGGTGACGCCACTGCCCGGTGGGCGCTTCCGCTATCGCTATACGCTGATGAGCTTCGACTACAACCGTGATTTTCTTGGTGTATCGATCCCGCTGGCGGCGGGGGCGGGAGTGGATGCTACCTACTTCAGCGACGGCGACCGGGACCCGGCCAATGACTGGCAGATGACGATCGACGGCAATTCGGTCGACTTCCTGGCGCCGGTCAACGGCAACGTGCGCTGGGGGAGCCTGGTGAGCTTCGGTTTCGACGCGGCGTCGCCGTCGTCGGAGCAGCCGATAAATCTCAGCATCGATCTTGGCCCGATACCTGGCACCACGACGCTGCGCGCCGCCGCGCCGGTCGAGCGCCTCTTCGGTGACGGCTTCGAGACACCCTGATCAGCGTTTCTTCATGGCGCTTTCTGGGACCCGGTCAGCGTCCTGCAGTAGACTAGGGCCTCAAACAAGAACGAGGCCTTTTCCATGACCGAACATCTCGCGCACACCGTTGCCGGCGGCGGGGAGCCCGCTGGCCAGATCGAGGTCCGCTGTCCCTTCGATGACGAACTGCTGGCCACGGTTGAGACCATCGACGAGGAGCTGGCCGAAAAGGCCATGGCGACGGCGCATGGGCTTTACCGGGACCGATCCAAATGGCTGCCGGTGACCCGCCGGATCGAGATTCTGGAAAAGGTGGCGGAGCTGATGCGGTCGCGGGCCGACGAGCTGGCCCTCACCGCGGCGTCGGAGGGCGGGAAGCCGCTGCCCGATTCGATCGTGGAGGTGAACCGGGCCATTGAAGGCGTGCACCTGTGCGTAGACGGCCTGAAAAACCAGGCGGGGCGCCAGTACCCGATGGGGGTGACGGCGGCGTCCGCTAATCGGCTGTCGTTCTCGATCCATGAACCCATCGGCGTGGTGGTGGCCGTCAGCGCATTTAATCACCCGCTGAACCTCATCGTGCACCAGGTGGGGCCCGCGGTGGCCGCCGGCTGCCCGGTGCTGGTCAAGCCGGCCAAGGCGACGCCGATTTCGTGCTTTCGCTTTGTGCATATGCTTCGCGAAGCCGGCCTGCCAGAGGAGTGGTGTCAGATCGCCATGACCGAGAGCAACTCGTTGGCCACCAAGCTCGTCAGCGATCCCCGGACCGGATTCTTCAGCTTCATCGGCAGCTCGGCCGTCGGCTGGATGCTGCGCTCGAAACTGGCGCCGGGCGCGCGCTGCGCTCTTGAGCACGGCGGCGTGGCGCCGGTGATCTTCGCCGCGGATGCCGACCTCGACGCTGCGGTCCCGCTGCTCGCGAAAGGCGGTTTCTATCACGCAGGTCAGGTGTGTGTGTCCGTGCAGCGCGTTTACGCACACCAAAGCGTTGCGCAGGAGCTGGCGGACCGGATCGCAGCGGCTGCGGATCAGATGAAGGTGGGTGATCCGCGTAGCGCTGACACGGAGGTGGGCCCGCTAATCGATCCGGGTGAGGTCTACCGCATCGACGGGTGGGTCAAGGAAGCCGTGGAGGGGGGCGCGAAGCTTGTTACCGGCGGCGGGCGACTCGACGGAAACTGCTATCAGCCCACCGTCCTGCTCGATCCGCCGGACAGCGCGACCATCAGCGGCAACGAGGTATTTGGCCCGGTGGTCTGCGTCTACTCGGTGGCTGATGAGGAGGAGGCGCTCCAGCGCGCGAACTCGCTCGACGTGTCCTTTCAGTCGGCCGTCTTTACCCGCAGCATCGATACCGCCATGAAGGTTTACCGCGGCATCGACGCCAGTGCGGTGATGATCAACGACCACACGGCCTTCCGGGTCGACTGGATGCCATTTGCCGGTCTGCGAACTTCGGGCCACGGCGTGGGCGGTATCGAGTTCACCTTTGAGGAGATGCAGATCTCGAAGATGGCGGTCCTTCGCTCCCTCGAACTCTGAACCCTATGAGTGCGGCTGACGCGCGGCTCGCTGGAGACAGGCGATGAACATACCTGGCTGGGTGCTGACCACCCTGGAGATTCTGACCGGCCTTTTTATCCTCGCGCTTGGCGTGGGTTTTCTGGTGCTGGTCGCGCTGTTTTTTGTCGACAAGTTTCAGACCGAAAGCACCGTCAAGCGTAACTACCCCGTCATCGGGCGTTTTCGCTTCCTGTTCGAGCATCTCGGTGAGTTCTTCCGGCAGTACTTCTTTGCCATGGACCGCGAGGAGATGCCCTTTAATCGGGCCCAGCGCTCCTGGGCATACCGCGCCGCCAAGGACGTCAACAACACGGCCGCCTTTGGTTCGACCAAGGACCTTCGGCCCGAGGGTACGGTGATCTTCGCAAATTGCCCGTTCCCGCCCCTGGAAAGCGAAAAGCCTGAGGCGACCCCCATCCTGTTTGGTCCTGACTGTGAGCACAGTTTCCGCACCACCGCGTTTTTCAATATCTCCGGCATGAGCTACGGCGCGCTGTCGAAACCCGCTATCCAGGCGCTTTCCTTCGGTGCCGCCAAGGCCGGAATCTGGCTCAACACGGGAGAAGGGGGGCTGGCGCCGGCGCACCTTCAGGGCGGCTGCGACATCGTTTTTCAAATCGGCACCGCCAAGTACGGCGTGCGGAACGAGGCCGGTGAGCTGTGTGACGAGCGCCTGGCGGAGGTTGCGGCGCACGAGCAGGTCAAGATGTTTGAACTCAAGCTCGCGCAAGGCGCCAAGCCAGGCAAGGGCGGCATCCTGCCGGCCGCCAAAGTCACGCCGGAAATCGCCAAAATCCGCGGTATTCCGGAAGGCAAGGCGTCGGTCAGCCCGAACCGGCACCGTGACATCAGCAGCTGTGATGAGCTGCTGGATGTTGTCAACCGGATCCGGCGCGTGACCGGCAAACCGGTTGGGATCAAGGTGGTGCTGTCGAGTTCGAGCTGGCTGGATGAGCTGGCACAGGAGATTCACGCGCGCGGCATCGAGTCAGCGCCCGATTTCATCACCGTAGACAGCGGCGACGGCGGCACCGGCGCGGCGCCACAGCCGCTGATGGACGAGATGGGTCTGCCGCTACGCGAGTCGCTCCCGATGCTCGTCGACAAGCTAAACGAATACAGCCTGACCCGGCGCGTCCGGGTCATCGCGTCGGGCAAACGGGTCACGCCGGCGGAGGTCGCCTGGGCGCTCTGCGCCGGAGCTGACGTGGTCACCAGCGCGCGGGGCTTTATGTTTGCCCTCGGCTGCATCCAGGCGCTGCAGTGCAACAAGAACACCTGCCCGACCGGGATCACGACTCACGACAAGACGCTGCAGCGTGGACTGGTGCCGAAAGACAAGTCACGGCGCGTTGCCAACTACGCCAAGAACATGGTGAAGGAGGTGACGATCATCGCGCACAGCTGCGGCGTGAGCGAACCGCGCCGGCTGGCGCGCCAGCACGCGCGGGTGGTGAGCAACAACGGGCTGTCGATCCCGCTCAATGAACTCCATCCGGACGTGCCGCCGCGGGTGACTTTCCCAGAACGCGCCGCGTAGTGTCCTGTTTGGCCAGTTCGTTGTATTTCAGCGCGTGTCCACAAGGCCCTGGAGTCAGGCGCGAGCCGCCGGCCAGGGTGGTTCCCTGGCCAAGGCTCGCAACGCCGCTCCAGGCCTTGTGGGA
>JANQOZ010000056.1 GCA_028285525.1 Lysobacterales bacterium | reverse complement strand
TTGGCGCCCAAGGGGGCTCCCTTCGGGCGCGTCCCACAAGGCCTGGAGCGGCGTTGCGAGCCTTGGCCAGGGAACCACCCTGGCCGGCGGCTCGCGCCTAACTCCAGGGCCTTGTGGACACGCGCTGAAATACAACGAACTAACGTGACAGGGCACTAGAGTGACCGAAAAGCCCATCGACATTCCCGAGGGCTGGGATATCGGCGGCAACACCAACGGCGGCTACCTGATGCTGCGTGCCGCTCAGTTTATGCGCGAGCAGGCGCAGAGCGCCGTGGCGGTGACGGTGACCGGACACTTTCTGCGGCCGGTGCCTTCGGGTCCAGCGGCGCTCACCTGCGAAGAAATCAAGCGGGGTCGACTCCTCACCACAATGCGCGGTGATCTGCTCGTCGCCGGCCGGCCGGCGCTGACGCTGCTGGGCGCCTTTTCGGACCTCGACCGGCAGGGCCAGGGCAGCGAGTTCTTGCGAGGCTCTCCTCCCTCGCTGCCGCCGCTGGAGGAATGTGTACCGGCATGGCACGTGCCGACGGCTGAAGTCCTGTTTCAGCGAGTTCCCATCCGTTGCGCCAAGGATGACCGAACCACCCTGGGCGGCCACCGGAGCGGTACCGGCGAGCTCGAGGCCTGGATCGCCCCGCCCGAGGGGGCTGAGGTGGCGACCTGTGATGACCTGCTGCTGCTGGTCGACTGTTTTCCCCCGCCGGTGTTCGATCTCGATCTGCCGATCAACTGGACGCCCACCGTGGAGCTGACTGTCCACGTTCGAGGCGTGCCCGAGCCGGGCTGGCTGCGCGCGCGCTGCTCAACACGGTATGTTCGGGACGGACTGCTGGAGGAAAGTGTTGAGCTCTGGGACAGCGCAGACCGCCTGGTTGCCCAGTCGCGGCAGCTTGCCGTGGAGCCCCGAGGTTCAAACACACTACGCACCGACTGAGTCGCGGAGATCCCAACCGGCCTCTGAACCAAAGATCATCACGCGTGTCTCAGTAAGCACGCCATTGTTGAGCTTCGACCATGCCTCAGACCCGCGCCAAACGCTTTCGCCGCTTTGCCAAAGACAATCTCCCGGTGCTGTTTGTGCTGGTAGGCATCGCCACCTTTCGGACTGCTGTCGCCGACTGGTCGCACATTCCCAGCACGTCCATGGAGCCGAACTTTTACCCGGGCGATTACATCTGGGTGGAGAAATTCAGCTATGGCCCGTCGATCCCGCTGGTCAACAAGCGCCTGCCGGGCTGGGGCAGCCCCGAGCGGGGAGACATCGTGACCTTTGTGCCACCGCACACGGACGACGTCTACATCAAGCGGGTCATCGGTATCCCGGGAGATGAAATTGTGGTTGAGGGCGCAGCGGTGTGGGTCAACGGCGAGCGCCTGCCGCAAACCGCCGAGCGTCAGCCCGACGGCGACATCATCGCTTCAGAGACGATCAACGGGTCGACCCACACCATTCAGTTTTCTCGCAACCTTGCGCTGGCCCGGGGAATGCGGAAGTTCAAAGTGCCGGAAGGCAAGTACTTCATGCTGGGAGACCATCGCAACAACAGCGTCGACTCCCGGGTGTGGGGTTTTGCCAGCGAGGATCAGATTCAGGGTCGGGTCACCCACGTCGCCGTATCGTTTGCCAGCGAGCGCCCGTGGCGCGACCGCTTCGCTAAGCGGGTTATCGAGTGATCACCGACCGGGCATAGTCGGCAACGTCCGCAGCGCTGCCCCGGAAAACGACCCGGGGCATTTTTTTCTCGAGCTGCCACTGATACATCGGGTCGTAGTAATCCTTGAGCAGCGGCTCGACCCAGGCGGCGTGTGTCGACGCATCTGACCCGCCGCGCTGCTGATCGAGCGCCCCGCGCATGGCGCGGTCCAGCACGACATAGCGTTCGCCGCCCAGGCGCTTTTCCACCCGCGCCAGGCTGGCCAGCAGCTCATCGGCAAACGCCTCAAAACCGTTCTCGGGGTCAACCGACCGGCAGTCCGCCAGGTTGCGCTCGACGTAGTCACGGATGATTCTCCCGACCCGGTCGTCGAAGGGTTCGTCGACCACCGCAATCGGGGCCTGCGTGAGCGTGTCCCAGAGCGGCTGCGGCAGCGCCAGCCGACCGATGGTGCGGCTCTCGTCCTCGGTGATCATGCCGGCAAAGCCCTGCCGCTCGTGCTTCATCCAGTTGATGATCAGCCGGTGCTCAAAATCGATGGTTGCCGGCTGCCCCGCAACCCGTCGCCCGAACGCCGAGCCGCGGTGGTTGGCGTGACCCTCGAGATCCACGGTGGCCGGCAAGGTCGCCAGCAGGTCGGTTTTGCCGCTGCCCGCCAGCCCGCCGAGCACCAGAACGCGCTGGGACTCACAAAGCTCACCTAGCCGGGTTAGGGCAAAGCGACGCAGTGCCTTGTAGCCGCCCGCCACGCGTCGCGTGGCGTAGCCGGCGTCATTCAGCCAGCTCTGCACCAGCTCGGACCGCTGACCGCCGCGGAAACAATAAAACAGCGTATCCGGCGCGCGCTGAATTTGCGCAATCCAGCGCGCCATGCGGCGTTCGCGCACCTCTCCGCTCACCAGGTCATGCCCCAGGGCCACCGCAGCATCATGGCCACGGCGCTTGTAGCAGGTACCGACTTCGGCTCGTTCCCGATCGTCCATCAGCCAAAGATTGACGGCGGCGGGAAACGCGCCGCCGGCAAACTCAACCGGCGCCCGCAGGTCGACAAGCGGAACTTCTGCGGTCAGCAGCTCAGCGAACTCTGACGCCTCGACCAGCTCGCTTTGGCTCACAGAAAATGAACCGTCGGACCATCGCCCGCCGGGGTCAGTTCTCCGATCTGGTGAACGCCACAGCCGTGCCGACGCAGCAGCTCCTCCACCGCGTCGGTTGCCTGGGCGTCGACGGCCACCAGCAGTCCGCCGCTGGTCTGGGGGTCACACACCAGCGCCTGCTGATTCGAATCCAGCGTGCTCAGCTCGAAACCATAGCTGGCGTAGTTGCGGGCGCTGCCGCCGGGCAGGCTGCCTGCGGCGATATAGTGCTGGACACCATCGAGCTGCGGCAGGCTGGCCAGGGTCACCGAGGCCCGCAGGCGGCTGCCCCGGCACATTTCCAGCAGGTGGCCGGCGAGACCGAAGCCGGTCACGTCGGTCATGGCGGTCACGCCGTCCAGCGGGGCAAGATGCTGGCCCACAACGTTGGCCTGGCACATCACGTCTCGTGCCAGGTTTTCATGCTGGCTGGTGAGCAGCCCCTTTTTCTCAGCGGTGGTCAGGATCCCCACGCCCAGCGGTTTGGTCAGATAGAGGCGATCGCCGGGCCTGGCTCCGCTGTTGCGCTTCAGCTGGTCCAGCTTCACGCGCCCGCTGACAGCAAGGCCGAAAATCGGCTCCGGCGAGTCGATGCTGTGGCCGCCCGCGAGCGCGATGCCAAGATCCGCGCAGGTTTTCCGGCCGCCGTCCACCACCCGTCGCGCGACGTCCGATTCCAGCTTGTCGACGGGCCAGCCCAGAATGGCGATCGCCATCAGCGGCTCGCCGCCCATCGCGTAGATGTCGCTGATCGCGTTGGTGGCGGCAATCCGCCCGAAGTCGAACGGATCGTCGACGATCGGCATAAAAAAGTCGGTGGTGCTGACCATGCCGGTACCGTCACCCAGGTCATAGACCGCGGCATCGTCCCGGGTGCTGTTGCCGACAACCAGGTTGGGAAATTCCGGCAGGTCGAGCTCGCTGCGGAGAATGTTCTCAAGCACGCCGGGGGCAATTTTGCAGCCGCAGCCGGCGCCGTGACTGTACTGGGTGAGGCGAATATTTTTCATGCCCCATGATACCCGCAGGCGGCGGCCTGGGGCGTCGAAACCCGCCCACAGATCGGCCATTTTTATTACACTGTCGGCCTTCTTAACGTCGACGGGAGTTTCGGGTGCATCAGCTGATTTTGCTTCGCCACGGCGAAAGTGAGTGGAATCTGGCCAATCGCTTTACCGGCTGGACCGACGTCGATCTGACCGATACCGGCCGTGCCCAGGCGTCCAAAGCTGGCGAGCAGATTGTCGAGGCGGGGCTGTCCGTCGACATGGCCTATACCTCGTTGCTCAAGCGCGCGATCCGGACCCTGTGGCTGGCGATGGACTCGATGGACCGGCTCTGGCTGCCCGTAACCCGAGCCTGGGAGCTGAATGAGCGCCACTACGGCGCGCTGCAGGGCCTGAATAAGGCGGAAACCGCGGCGAAGTTTGGGGACGAGCAGGTGCTGGTCTGGCGCCGCAGCTACGCCACGCCGCCGCCGGCGCTGGAAGATGACGACGAGCGGCATCCGAAGTTTGACGGGCGCTATGCCTCGCTGGCGCCGGAGCAGCTGCCCGCGACGGAGTGTCTGGCCGACACGGTGGATCGGGTGGTTCCGTATTACCAGCAGGCGATCGAGCCGCAGCTCCGCCAGGGCAAGACCGTTCTGGTCGCGGCGCACGGCAACTCGCTCCGGGCGCTGGTCAAGCATCTCGACGGCATGTCGGAGGAAGCGATTGTCGGCTACAACATTCCCACAGGCATGCCGCTGGTCTACGAGCTCGACGATACCCTGCGCGCGGTCAGCAGTCGTTTTCTTGGGGACCCGGAGGCCGTTGCGGCCGCCCAGGCGGCGGTGGCCAATCAGGGCAAAGCCAAGCCGAGCTGAGGCTCAGCCCTCGGTTGGCGGTGGCTTTGCGGACGTCTTTTTCTTGCTGCGGGTCTTCTTGCCTGAGGTCTTTTTAGCGGTCGTTTTCTTGGCTACCGTCTTGCGGGGCTGACTCTTCCTGGCGGCCTTCTTGGTCGCTTTCTTGCTGGTTTTCTTGCTCACCGGCTTCTTGCCGCCGCCCGCGGGCCGGTAGTTTCGCTCCACCTCCGAGCGCGGAAAGTCGTCGACGTTAATGACTTCGAGCGTCAGCTTCTGCGCTTCCGCAACCCAGCCTGCCTCCTCCTGGTTAATCAGCCCGGCTTTCAGCCCTGCCTCGATCAGGCGCTCGTAGTTGTCCACGGTGACCACTTCGCTTAAGCCTTTTCTCAGGCTTCGTTCCGCGTCTGCCGCCTGCATCACGGCGGCAAAAGCGCAGTGCAGTTTGCCCGCGGCATCGTCGCCGCAGCTGCGGTGAACGCCTTCGGTCAGCCGGTCGCGGGCCGGGTTATCCGTGATCAGGACGCGTGCCGCGTGCTTGCCGTCGGAGTCGGAGGGTTCGCGATAGGAGTTGCCGGTGGGAAACACAAGCAGTTTGATGAGCTGGCCCAGCCAGCGGATCGGAAAGTTGCGCAGCGTGTTGATGAGCGAGTGCTGAATCGTATAAAGGCTGTCGGCCATGGCCCAGCGCAGCAGCGGCAGATCTTCCTTCGGACGGCCGGCGTCCTCGAAGTGTTTCAGCATCGCGGACGCCATGTACAGGTGGCTCAGCACGTCCGCCAGGCGGCCCGAGATTTTCTCTCGAAACTTGAACGCACCGCCCAGCGCCAGCAAAACCACGTCCGCGGTAAAGGCAAAGGCAGCGCTCATGCGGGTGAGCTGCCGATAGTAGTCTTGCGTCGGATCGTCGGTCGGAGCAGCGACAAAACGGGCGCCGGTCAGACCCATGACCAGCGCGCGAACGCCGTTACTCAGCGTAAAGCCCACGTGGCTGAACAGGGCCTCGTCAAATTCGGCCCGTGCCGCTTCGCTGTCGGGCGCCTGGGCCGCGTTCATCTCGCGCAGCAGAAACGGGTGGCAGCGAATCGCCCCCTGGCCAAAGACAATCATGGTGCGGGTCAGGATGTTGGCGCCCTCAACCGTGATGGCGATGGGCACCGCCTGATAGAAGGCGCCCAGGTAGTTGTTGGGGCCCAGGATGATGCCCTTACCGCCGTGGATATCCATCGCGTCGTTGATGCATACCCGATTGCCCTCGGTGAGCTGATACTTCAGGATCGCGGAGAGCACACCAGGTTTCTCGCCCTGGCCTAGGGCCACCAGCGTCAGCCGGCGCGCCGCGTCCATCCGATAGGTGATACCGGCCATGCGCGCGAGCGGCTCCTCCACTCCCTCGAAGTAGGCGATCGGCATCTTGAACTGCTTGCGAATGCGCGCGTATTGACCGCTGACCAGCGAGGCGACCTTACCGCCGGCGACGCCCAGGGCGGGCAGCGATACGGCGCGCCCAGCGGCGAGGCTGTACATCAGCATCGACCAGCCCTGGCCGATGCGCTCGGCGCCGCCGATGACAAAGTCGAGCGGCACAAATACGTCTTCGCCGCGGGTTGGGCCGTTCATGAAGACCGCGCCGACCGGCAGGTGTCGGTTGCCGGTCCAGACGCCCGGCGTGTCGGTCGGAATCAGTGCGCAGGTGATGCCGAGATCTTCCTCCTCGCCGAGCAGATGATCGGGGTCGTAGGCCTTGAACGCCAGGCCGAGCACCGTGGCGACCGGCGCCAGCGTGATGTAGCGCTTGTTCCAGTTGAGCCGGAGCCCGAGCACCTCACGGCCTTCGAACTCCCCTTTGCAGACAATACCGGTGTCGGGCATGGCACCGGCGTCGGAGCCGGCGGACGGCGCGGTCAGCGCGAAACAGGGGATTTCCTCTCCGCTGGCCAGCCGCGGCAGGTAGTGGGCCTTCTGCTCCTCGGTGCCGTAGTGGCTCAGCAGTTCACCCGGCCCGAGCGAGTTGGGCACCATCACGGTCACGGCCGTCGTCAGATTCCGGCTCGCCAGCTTCATCACCACCGCCGAGTTGCCCTGCGCGGTAAATCCCAGACCCCCGTACTCCGGGTCGATGATCATGGAGAAAAACCGCTTTTCCTTCAGGAACTGCCAGACCGGTTCCGGGAGGTTGGCGTCCTCGCGGATCTCCCAGTCGTCGAGCATCTGGCACAGCTCGTTGACCGGGCCGTCCATGAACGCCTGTTCGTCTTCGCGCAGCGCGGCCTTGGGAGTGGACAGCAGCTCCTGCCAGTTGGGGTCGCCGGAAAACAGCTCAGCGTCCCACCAGACCGTGCCCGCCTCGAGCGCCTCCTGCTCCGTGCTGGACAGCGCCGGCAGCACCTTGCGAAACCAGCCGAGCGCCGGGTCGCTGACGAGCTGCCGCCGCCAGGGGGCAACCGCAAAGAAGGCCATCGTGGCGGTGATCAGCAGCGTGAGAAAGGTGGCAAAGCCGGACACGCTGTCGGAGATCAGAAACAGCAGGGAGGTCGCTGCCATTACGGCCGCGGCCATGGTGATCGTCAGGTGTCGGAAGCTGATGGCCATCAGCAGCAGTAGCACAAGCAGCAGCGGAATCAGCGTCATGATCGGCCCTCGAGGCGGCGTGTGTTGGTGGCCTTCATTCTACCCCGCAAATCGGGTGCGCGGCGTTGCTGTCGAGCTGTCCTCCCCGCGCTGAGCAGAGCACCCCGGAGAGCCGTCCGATGATCTCCGCGACGCGCCAGTCGTCGGGGCCGCGGGCCTGGCGCAGCTGCGCCACTGCACCGCCCACACCCTCGCTGTTTTTGGGGTTCCGATACCAGCTCAGGGCGGCAGCCGTCAGCTCGGCCTCGGCCAGGCGCCAATCGCCGGCTTCGAGGTTGTCACTGCGAATGGTCAGCGCGCGCTCCGCGTCGGCCAGCGCCAGCTCGGGCTGCCCGCGTTTCATCCTCAGTACCGATCGCCAGATCAGCGAGTCGGCCAGCTGCGGGTGCTCGCCATTGCGGAGCCGGGTTCGCAGGTTGACCGCTTCCTCCAGCCAGCGTTCGGCCTCCGGCAGCTGTTCCAGCTGCAGGTAGCTGCGGCCGAGAAAATGGGCGGAATAGGCGAGGGCTGGGTGTTCATCCGGCAAAATCTCGCGGTGGATGGCCAGCGCTTCGCGAAAAGGCTGAAGTGCCGCCGCCGGTTCGCCAAGATCGAGATGAATCAGACCAACGTTGTTCTGGTTGGCCGCCACCCGAGCATGGCGCGGCCCGTAGGCGGTCCGGTTGATGTTGAGCGCCCGCTCATAGTGATCCATGGCCTGCGTAAATCGGCCCAGATCGTGCTCGGCCAGCGCCAGGTTGTTCAGCGCGAGCGCTGTGCGCGGCGCTTCCTCACCGTGGAGCGCCTGCTGAATCTCCAGCGCCCGGCGACTGATCGACAGCGATTCTTCGGAGCGGCCGGCGTCATAAAGCAGGCCGCCGAGCCCTTCGAGGACCCGCGCGACCAGAGGATGGTCAGGGCCGTAGATCGCTTCGCGGGTGACGAGCGACCGACGGTAGCTCGCTTCCGCCAGCGCGTATTCGCCCTGGCGATGCTGTGCGGAGGCCAGCGCAAAGCGCGCCCGTGCGGTCTCGTGGTGTTCTTCTCCCAGCTGCTCGCGAAACGTATCCAGCGCCTGCCGGTACTGCTGCGCCGACTCCGCGATGTCCCCCTGGGCCCAGCGCAGCGAACCGAGCCGAATCCGCGCCCGGGCTGCGGCCAGCGGATCTACGCGCGGTGTCGCGAGAGCAGTGGTCATCTCCACCTCGGCGGCGTCCAGCTTGCTCTGCGCCTGGAGCAGCGCCGCTAGGCGCAGCCGGGCTTCGGCGAGCTCGCCGGCGTCGCCCGTCGTGCTCAAGATCTCGATCACCTGCCGCTGCAGCAGTTCCCCGGCAGCCGGATTGCCCCGCCCCTCCTGCACCAGCGCCATGCCCGCCAGCGCCTCTGGCGACTCAGGATCAACCGCGAGCGCCTGCTGAAAGAACTCCTCGGCCGCGCTCAGTTCGCCGAGACTCAGATAAATCTGCCCCACGGTCTGAGCCAGCTCCGACTTGAGCAGAGGTTCGTCTTCGAACCGGGTGACCAGACGCTGCGCGCCCTGGTCGAGTACCTGAGCCACGGTCAGCGGGTTGCCCTGACTGGTTTCGGGGTCGGCCTGCAGCAGCAGGTCCGCGAGGAATTCAAAGGCGGCATTCGACCGCCGGGTCTGAGCCTCGGATTCGACCAGCGCCGCCGAGAGCTGGCGACCCTGAACAAACAGAGACCCGCTGAGAATCAGCAGCGCCAGGGCGGTCGTGACGCCGGTGGCAACCCCGATCCGGTGACGTCGGACAAAGCGGCCCAGCCGGTACATGCGGCTGGGGCGACGGGCGTTGACGGGCAGGTCACTCAGGTGGCGGGTGATGTCGTCCGCCAGCTCCTGCGCGGACCGGTATCGCTCTCCCGGCTCTTTGGCCATCGCCCGGCTGACGATAGCGTCCAGGTCGCCGCTTAGCCGCTCAGCGAGCCGGCCGTCCGTCGCCTGGCTGGGCAGCGGCGGCTCAACCTCACAGATGGCCTTGACCACCTGCGCCAGCGCGGCGTCAGCCAGGTCGTAAGGCTTGCGGCCGCTCAGGGTGAGATAGAGCAACACACCCAGCGAATAGACGTCGCTGACCGTGGTCACCTGGTCACCTCGCACCTGCTCCGGGCTCGCAAAGTCCGGCGTCATGGCGTGCCGCGTCACGGTGCCGTCAGCACCTTCGTTCAGGGGGCGCGCGATGCCGAAGTCCAGCAGCTTCGGCTGACCGTCCGCGGTGACGAGCACGTTGCCCGGCTTGAGGTCTCGGTGAACGACAAGGTTCTGGTGCGCAAACTGGACCGCTTCACAGATTCTGCTGAACAGCTGGAGCCGCTGCCGGATGGTGCGTCCCGGCTCCTGACACCATCGATCGCAGCTGAGGCCGTCGACGTACTCCATGACCAGAAAAGGCATGTGGTCAGGGGTTTCGCCGGCGTCGATAAGCCGGGCAATGCACGGGTGGTCGAGCCTGGCCAGCAGCGCCCGCTCCGTGAGAAAGCGCCGCCGCGCGTCCTCGTCGCGGTGCCGGGCCATAAACTTGATCGCCACCTGCTGGCGGTACGCGCCATCCTCCCGATGGGCCAGATAGACCGCACCCATGCCGCCGCGGCCGAGTTCACGGTCCAGACGCCAGGGGCCGATGTCGCGGCCTTCGAGATTGGCGGCCAGCTCGAAAAGCTGGGCCGGCGGGCGGTCCAGGGGCGAGTCGTCATCGTCCGCCGCCAGCAGCCGCTCCAGCTCAGCTTGCAGCGCGGCGTCGGGTCCGCAGGCCCTGGCCAGCGCCGCGAGGCGAAGATCGGGCGGCAGCTCGACCACCTCGTGGTAAATCGCCCAGAGTTTTTGCCAGCGCGGATCAGACATGCTCGCTACATTCTACGTCAGAGGCTGAGTTATCCTGTGCCGATGAGCGGTTTGCCGTCCAATGGATTGAGCGTAAAGCGAGGGGTTTCCGCCCGGGGAATGCGTCGATGACCGACGACATCACGCGGGCGCTTAAGGAGATTGCCGGCGACCAGCAGAAGCTGGAGGCGGTGCTGCCGGCGGTTTACGCGGAGCTCAAAGGTATGGCGCGGCGCCGCATTGCCCAGGAGAGTGACGTGATCACGATGGGCGCGACCGGCCTGCTGCACGAGGCTTACCTGAGGATGGCGGGCGGCAAAGCCGGTTTCGACAATCGAGCGCACTTCTTTGCGGCGGCTGGTGAGGCCATGCGCCGAATCCTGGTGGAACGGGCGCGGGCTCTGGCGGCGGTCAAGCGGGGCCAGCGGCCAACGCGGATCAGCCTGGACGACCAGCCCGGTCTGGCCGGCTCGGTGCCGGGAACCGCTGACGCTATTGACCTGATGGCTTTGGACTCAGCGCTCACCGACCTGGAGGGTGTGGATCCGGCGATGGCCACCGTGGTGAAGCTGCGCTACTTCGGTGGACTGACGGTCGACGAGACGGCGCAGGCGCTGACCGTCTCGCCGCGCAGCGTCAACCGCGCCTGGCGGGCGGCCCGCGTGTGGCTCAAGGTTCAGCTCGAAGACGGTTAGAGTTCCGCGACGATCTCAGCCGCAAACTTCTCAAACACAAGCGCGTTGATGTCCGGTCGCTGCCGGAAGGTGGCGTGACCGATAGCCTGACTGGCGGCGATGGTCGGCTCCTTTAAGCCGGACTCGGTGGCGATCATGGTGGTGGGCGTCGTGACCTTGGCGAACCGTTCCTCGCAGGGATAGGCGAACGCCGCCTTAAAACCCCAGCGCTCCCGTTCCCCGGCTCTGGCCTGCTCGATGAACAGCTCATAGGCCCGGGTCAGCGCCAGGTCCGGCAGGTTGCGGCTCACGGAAAAGGACCACAGGCTCTCCAGGCAGCTGAGGTCTGGCGTCAGCTCATGATCGGACACCGTCATGTTGCGCCGCGCCTCCGCGTCGAAGTAGGGGATGTCGACCAGCGTCAGCTGGGTGACCGACGGGTAGCTGAGCGCCAGCTCAACGCCGACCAGGCATCCGGTATGGAAGCCCAGCACGTGCAGCTCTTTAAACGTGTCGATACCGGGCGCAATCGCCTGGGCGTGCTCTTCAATCGAAATCACCTCGTCAGCGCCGTCCGAACCGCCGTAGCCCGGATAGTCCGGCGCCAGCGTCTCGCGATCGTCAACCAGGCCCATAAAGGTGCGAAAAAATACGCCGCTATAGGGAATCGGGTGCAGGCACAGCAGCGGCGGTCGGCTTGTGTGAGCCGGCTGGCGCAGCAGCCAGTGCGTCTGCCCGAACGGGCTGCTCAGGTAGCGTCGCGAAAAATGGCTGTCCGTGTCGTTCATCGCGTCCCTGGCTAAGCGTCGCTCGGTTTTTCGGTGACTTTCAGCAGCTGGTTGATCTCAAAGAAGTGCCCGTCCGGGTCGAACAGCGAGACGCCGATAAAGTGTTTGATGTTGCCGTCAGCTCCCTCGGTCGACCACTCGTGGGGCTCCGCATGGACCCGGGTGCCCAAAGCGACGGCTGCTCTGTGACAGGCGGCTGCGTCGTCGCCGGCCACCACAAACGTCGGCATCCCGTAGGTCACCGCGGCCGGCGGCGCGGGTGGCGGCTCATCGGGCTCCAGCCACTGCAGCAGTCCGATCATGCCTACCACATCGTCCTCGCATTTCAGGATGACCAGACGGGTTTTGTCCCCGGCCTTGCCCGCGGCCAGGCCGACGCCCGACAGGGTAAAAGGTTTGTCGAACCAGACGCTCATGCCGAGCACCTGCTGATACCAGGCGAGAGACGCCTCCATGTCGCGGACAAACAGGGTGGTTCGTTTGACGATATTGGTCATCGGTAAGCTCTGCCGGCAGTTGCTTCGTGGGTCGAATACCCGGCCGATCATTGTAACGCGCCAGGCAGGTTGCCCGCACCCTGCGCGCCTTGGCTCGGTATACTCCTGAATCGACAATTCCAAGGTTTGAGGTTGTGTTGCCATGTTGTTGAGAAAACCGCTGCTGCTGATCGGTCTGCTGTATTTACCTGCGATCCCCGGGCTCGTCCTTGCTGAGGGAGCTAACGCCCCGGGGCGCGAGGCGGCGCCGGAGGTGCTGCGCACCTGGGTTGATGCTCGCGCGGGCACCGGCGAACCGGTGCACTGGATCGCTGAGGGCGGCGTTTACGCCTACCCGTCGGGGGAGAAGCTGTTCGGCATGATCGGCTTTGACAGCTCCACCGTGATCTGGCCGGAGACCGCCGGCGAGCCGGTGGTGCACCTGACCCGCAAGACGTTCGCCTACACCGACCCGGAGACGGGCGTCGTGCTTGAAACGTACAACGGTCAGCCCGTGGAGCCGATCGCCTATCCCTACCAGATGATCAGCTACCGACTGAAGGATGGTTTGATTTACGGCGACGTCGAGCAGGGCAGCGGAGACCGCGTGCAGGTGATCGAAGCCAAGAACGGCATTCCCTCAAGAAAGATGGGTGACACCTGGGTTTTCACCGCTGCGGTCTGGCTCGATTTTCCCCTGCCGTCAGGCGGCACGTACGAGGCCTGGGAAAACTACGACTTCTTCATCCATCCCGAGGGTGCGGTGGAGGAGCCGCACCAGATGAGCTGGCAGCGCTACGGTGCGCTTCCCCCGTGGGCCGGCGGTGAGGCGGCCATCATGCATCTGCATTCCTGGCGGGTGGAGTCGCAGGAAGAGTTTCCGCCGGAGCTGCTGGCCTGGGCGAAGAAAGAAAAGCCGATGTGGCTGAAGCCGCCGGCCGATATGCGAGAGATTCGTCGGCTGCAGCAGACGCCCAGTCCCTGAGCCTGCCAGAAAAGCAAAAAAGGCAGCCCGGATTGGGGCTGCCTTTTTTTGGACCCGGAAGCGGGTCGTCAGGTTTTTGCCTTACCAGTTGGCGGTGAACGTCAGGCCCCACTGGGTGCCGGGGCGCAGCGTTCCCTGGAAGGCCCGCAAAAAGGAGTTGGCGTCGATGTAACGAATCACCGAAGCGACCGAGTCTTCGTCCGTGACATTTTTGCCCCAGAGCTGCAGATGATAGTTATCGCTGCGCAGTCCCAGGCGGAGGTCGACGAGTGTTGCTTCCCCCCACTCCGCCTCGTTATGGACCTGAGCAAATTTTTCAGATTCATACGAAACGTTGCCGCCAACGTACCAATCCCAGGAGGTATTGAACGGTGCGGTATAGCTCACGTCAGTAAAGAACTGATGCTCGGCGGCTCGCGGGATTCGCTTGCCGGCGATCGACCCGAACAGCGGCTGACAGCCATCAACGTCAGGAAACTGATCACCGGTTGAGCAGTTGCCCGCGCCATCGTCCAGTACGTCTTCGAGCAAACCCTGGTTTTCATCGAAACCGCGACTGAACTCGCCGTCGGTGTAGGCATAGTTAGCCATGACGGCCAGCCCTTCAATGTTGGACGGGCGCCAGGTCATGTCCAGCTCCAGGCCGTTGATATCCGCGTCACCGGCGTTGACGGTCGCGGAGACCGCGTTCTGGCCGGAGTCGATGTTCTGGGTTAGCTGGTAGCCGTCGATTTGATTGAAATAGGCCGCCGCGTTCAGCGTCAGCTGACCGTCGAAGAGGACATTCTTGCTGCCAATTTCGAACGAGCTGACTTCCTCTTCATCGAAGGTCGGAAAGCCCTCGCCGATCGCCACGGTGTTGTTGAATCCGCCGGGCTTGTTGCCCTCAGCGTAGATCGCGTACAGCAGGTTATCGGGCGTCGCCTGGTAGTTGACCGTGACCCTCGGGTTGAACGAGGTGAACGATGCGGAGGCGAGCTGCGGTGTCGGAAAGGGGTCACCCAGGTCGCGGATCGAGGTAAAGAGGTCGATCTCTTCATCCTGATACCGCGCTTCCACCGACATGCTCCACTGGTCGTTGAAGTCGTACTCCACCATCCCGAAAATGGCTTGGTTGGTGATGTCTTCCTGACTCACGTCCCTGGGCACCACGATGCCGGGTCCGCCCAAGGGAACCGAGAACGCGCAGATCGGGTTGGCCGCACACCGCGCCGCTTCTGCCCCGACCACCGCGCCAAAGTTGGCGTTGGCAATATCCTGCGCGCCAGGGGGCAAGGTACGGGTGTCGCGCACGTCCCCGTTTTCTTTGAAGTAGTAGGCACCGATCATGCCGCGGAGATTCTCCCCGGCGTCAAACTCGAAACGGACTTCCTGAGAAAAGTCCTCCGTGCGGTTCCGGTTCGAAAAGGTGAAGTCGGTGAGCCCGGGCACAAAACCAAACCCGAAAGGCGGTGTGGGAAAGCCCGAGATCGGAAAGCCGCCCGGGGTGAAGTTCACCACCTGGAAGGCACTCTCGAAATAGTCACCGTCGAGGATGCTGCTGTCGTTTCGCTTGTTGTAGCCGGTAATGGAGCGAAGCGTCCAGCTGTCGCTCATATCCCAGCGGACGTTCATGCTGACCTGACTGTTGGATACATCCACGCCAGGCTCGCCAGCGACGAACTGCGAATCAAAGTCCATGCTGGGCTGGCGAGGACCGATAGTGCCGCAGAAGTAGCGGCCGGCACCGCTGTATAGTGCTGAACCAGTATCGAAGAAGCAGTTGTTCTCCGAACCTCGGGTGACAAAGCTCGGTCCCTGGAAGTCTTCCGATGACGAATAGTAAGCCCGGCCTCGCACCTCCAGATTGTCTGTCGGAGTCCACACCAGGACGCCGGACAAAGACTGTGACTCCTGACCGCCAAGATCCCGGCCGTCGAACCCGTTCTGGTATTCACCGTCGATGTTGAAGACCCGCGCCGTGATGCCGCCGGATAGTACCCCGTCGATCAACGGGCCTTTCGCGTTAAAGTTGGCCTCGTATTGACCATGTTCCGCGGCTGAAAGGCGGAGCCTGGTGGATAGTTCGTCGCCAGGCTGGCGGGTGATGATGTTGATTGCGCCGGAGTAGGTGTTCCGGCCGTAGAGCGCGCTCTGGGGCCCTTTGACGATCTCCATCCGTTCGATGTCGTTCAGATCGTAATCGGCGATCGTGCCGGTGATGTAGACGCCGTCGATGAAGTAGGACACGCCGGAAAAGCCCAGAATATTGGCCTGTCCACGGATGACCGGGCGATTGGAGTCGCGGGTTCCTTCGTTGTCAAACTGCAGGCCAGGGGTAAACTTGGCGATGTCCTCCAGGTTTTCCACCTGCAGGTCGTTGATCAGCCGGGCGGAGACGACCGACACGCTGACGGGCACCTCCTGCAGCGTTTCCTCGGTTTTCCGAGCGGTAACGATGATTTCTTCGAGCAGGTCCTGAGCGGACGCGGGTGTGGCCAGTGCAACGGCCACGGCTAAGCACAGTGGTTTCATTCCATTCTCCCGGTGCGGTCAGCGCACTTTTCGGGAAAAAGGGTACTAAAGTTATATCAATATAACAATCATGCATACTTCGTGGCCTGAACTGATTCTTGCGGTTTTGCGCCCGGGTTTGCGGGTACCATGAGTGACTCGTTGTACAGGCTGCCCCGAATTCCGTACCCAGGTGCGTCGCGGAAGCGTCGGGCAAAACATCAGGTGAGCAGGAGATTGTCATGTCAGATCGATTCAAGCAGGCCGGCTATGGCTCCGAAACCATCGGCTTTGGTCAGCGCCCGGCCATTCTGGTGGTCGATTTCCAGCACTCATTCACGCGCGACAAGTGGCCGATCGGCGGCTCACCGCATATCACCTCAGCGGTTGAGCACACCGAGCCCCTGCTGAAGGCGGCCCGGGCGCGGGGCATCCCCGTGGCGTCATGCAACTGCGCGTGGCAGAGCAAAAAGGACATGGCTTACTGGAAAGTGGGGCCGCTGTCCGACGGCCACTGCTTCATCGGCCACGAGGCGACCCAGATCGAAGAGATGCTGCTGGATGAGGACTACGACTTCACGTTCACCAAGTCCGCACCGTCGATTTTCTTTCTCACGCCGCTGGTGACCTTTCTAACCACGCATCAGGTCGACACGACGATTATCACCGGCTGCACCACCAGCGGCTGCGTGCGCGCCTCGATTGTCGACAGCTTTTCTTACGGGTTCCGCACCATGGTGCCGGAGGAGTGTGTCGGCGATCAGGAGCGCGATGCGCACGAAGCCAACCTGCGTGATGTCGGCCGGCGCTACGCGGACGTGCTGCCCAAGTCGCAGGTGATGGATTACGTTGCATCGTTTCCTCTGGCCAAGACCGAGCGCGCCGCGGGCTGACGTCAGGCACAAAAAAAGGCCAGAGCCCGTTCGGATTTGAACGAGACTCTGGCCTTTGGATCTTGCGCTGGGCGCGTTGAGCTTAGCCGGCTACGCGCTGGCGCTGAACGTCGACCCAGGTTTCGAAGCGCGGCTGCTGCGGCGCCTTCAGCCCGGTGTCCGCCTCGCAGCGGGCCTTCAGCTCATCAACGGATTCAAAGCCCTTGTCGAACAGCTTGGTGTCGCCACGGTCGCTGCTCATCTGGGCCCGCAGGGCGGTCGTGGCGTCTTCGTCCACGGTGCCGTCCTCGTTGATCACCACGCCGTAGTTGTTGCGGGCACCGTCCACGGTGACCAGTCCGGCGTCCACGTCGAAAGCCACCTTGTCGGTCGGTCGCACCAGCGGGTCACCCCAGCCGCCGCCACCCCAGGTGTCGAAGTACAGCAGGTCGCCGGCATTCACGTGCAGGCGATCACACTTGGACTCACACAGCTCCTCGGTGCCGTCGGTGCGAACCAGGATCTTCTGGCTGCGCTGGCCCGGATGGCCGCCGTTGACGCCCCAGGGGTAGGTCAGCCAGCGGTCGTCGTGGATCGAGATTTCGCCGGGCTCCAGGAAGCGATAGCCGATTCGCAGGGCGTTGCCGCCGCGATGCAGGCCGGCCCCACCGGAGTCGGGCAGCGTCTCGTAGACGTCGATGCGCAGCGGGAAGTAGCTCTCCAGGAATTCGTTCGGCACGTTGGTGAAGCTGGGCCACAGGGAGTGGCCGTCCGGGCCGTCGCCGGAAGGCTTGCCCGGGACGCCGCCGAAGCCGATCTGGTAAAGCTGGTACCACTCGCCGTTCTTGTCGTAGCCGGAGTACATGAAGTGCGGGCTGTCGGAGAAGCCGGCTGCACACAGGAAGTCCGGGCTGCCCTGGCCGAGCAGGCCGCCGAGCACGTCGAAGATCCGGCCCAGCGCGTGGGTCCGGCAGGACAGGGCCGCCGGCTCCATCGGCTTGAGCAGGGTGCCGGCCGGAATGTTGACCTCCATCAAATCGTAGAAGCCGTCGTTAAACATGATCTGTGGGTCGAACACCATGATCATGTAGACGCCGCAGAACATCTTGAACATCTCTTCGTTGAGATAGAAGTTGATGGAGCTGATGGACTGCGGGTCGGTGCCTTCAAAGTCGAACTTGACCTTGTCGCCTTCACGCCACATGGCGCACTTGATGCGATAGGGACCCATCCCTAAGCCGTCGTCGCAGATGTAGTCTTCGAAGTACTGCTTTTCCTCCGGCACGGTGTTCTTGATCAGCTGCGCCATGGCGCGCTTGTTACGCTCCAGCAGCTCGTCCATGGCGGAATAGAAGATGTCGTCGCCAAAACGCTCGGCGATTTCCACACAGCGCTTCTCGGCCGTGCGGCAGGCAGCGATGATCGCGTTGAAGTCCGACCGGTTCCAGTGCGGCAGTCGGCAGTTGTACAGCACCAGCTCGAGGATCTCCTCCTGCAGCTCCCCTTTCTTGAAGATCTTGGTGACCGGCACACGGATGCCTTCCTCGTAGATCTGCCGAGCGTCGGTCGGCAGGCTGCCGGGAACCTTGCCACCCACGTCGGTCATGTGGCCGAACATCGCGGCCCAGGCGATCAGCCGGTGGTCCTTGAACACGGGGACCAGCACCAGCCAGTCGTTGATGTGGCTCACGGCGCCGTTGCAGGCATACGGATCATTGGTGAGGAAGACGTCGCCTTCCTCGATGGTGCCGTTGAAGGCTTCCTTAAAGCCGTGGATGAAGGAGCCGAACTGGCCGACCACCATCTTGCCTTCGACGTTGGCGATCATCGGGAACTCGTCGTGCTGCTCCCGGATGCCTGGCGACATGGCGGTTCGGAACAGCACCGTGTCCATTTCGTAACGTGCGTTCTTGAGCGCGTTTTCAATGATGTCGAGGGCAATGGGATCCACGTCCACCCGGTTAAACGGCGTCTCGTTGGCTTGAATCAGTTTTGCTGGCATTTCGATTGACCTATTCGTTCGGGTTGATGAGGATCATGCCGACCTTGTCGACACTGCCGGTATGGCCGGGAAGAATCAGGGTGGTGGAGTCCATTTCCATCACGATCGCCGGGCCGGCGATCTGGTTGCCCGCCTTGAGCTTGGAGCGGTCATAAATGTTCGCCTCCTGATCGGACCCTTCCACGTGGATGGTTTCTTTGCCGATGACCGCGGCCGATGGATCAGCGCCGCCGTCTTCGAGCGTCATGGCTTTGACCTCAGCAGACTTACCCTGGACCACGGCGCGGAGGTTGACCACCTCCTGCTCGGCGTCCAGCGCAAACGTGAAGAGCTGCTCGTGCTGGTCGTCGAACCGCTTGCCGATGGCCTCCAGGCCGGTCTTGCGCAGCTCGTCCAGATCGACGGAGATGGTCAGGAGCAGACCCTGACCCTGGTAGCGGATGTCGACCTCGTAGCCCGCCACCTGCTCCTCTTCAGGAACGCCTTCATCGATCAGCGTCTGGGCGGCGGTTTTGGCCAGGTCCTCAAAAATGGTGGCGACTTCTTCCGTGCTGGTTTGAGAGAAGCGACGGATGAACGTTCGCGACGCTTCGTCGCGAACGCGGGTTGTGGCGTCACCGTAGGCGCAGAGGACACCGGGGCCCGGTGGAATCAGCACCGGCCAGGAGTTCATCAGCTTGCCCAGCGCGTTGGCGTGCAGCGGGCCTGCGCCGCCGAAGGCGATCAGCGCAAAGTCGCGCGGATCGTAGCCCTGCTCGACTGACACCAGGCGCAGCGCACCGAACATGTTTTCGTTGACGATGTCGTACACGCCCTCGGCCGCCCGCTGAACCGAGAGGTCCAGACCGTCGGCCACGCTCTGCAGCGCCTGCTCAGCCAGGTCCTTGCGAATCTCCATATCGCCGCCGAGGCGCACTGACTGCGGCATGTAGCCCAGCATCACGTTGGCGTCGGTCACGGTCGGTTCGGTGCCGCCCTTGTTGTAGGCGGCGGGGCCAGGTGCGGCGCCGGCGCTCTGTGGGCCGACGCGCAGCGCTTTGGTCAGCTCCGGAACGTGGGCGATCGAGCCGCCCCCGGCGCCGACGGTGCGCACGTCGACGGAGGACGCGCGGACGGTGACGTCACCGACCGTGGTTTCCCGTCGGAGCTGGGCCACGCCGTCCTGCACCAGCGCCACGTCGGTGGAGGTGCCGCCCATGTCGAGCGTCAGAAGGTTTTTGTAGCCGGACTGGCCGGCGATCCACACGGCGCCGGTCACGCCGCCGGCCGGCCCGCTCATCAGCAGGTTGACCGGATAGGACTTGGCAGCGGCGGATGAGGCCAGACCGCCGTCGGAGCGCAGCACGTGAAGCTGTACGTTCTCCATCTTGTCGCTGAGCTCGGTCTGCAGGTTCTGCATGTACTTTTCCACCCGCGGCCGCACGTAGGAGTTGGCGACGGTGGTGATGGCGCGCTCGTATTCCTGCATCTCTGGAACCACTTCCGAGGACAGCGACACCGGAATATCCGGCATCACCTCGGCGGCGAGCTCGGCGATACGCTTTTCGTTGGCGTCGTTGGCAAATGCGTTGATCAGGCAGACGGTCAGCGCCTCGATGCCCTTGTCCTTCAGCTTGGTCAGCTCTTCGCGGACCTGTGCGTCGTTGACCTCGTCGACAATTTCGCCGCCGGCGCTCATGCGCTCGTCAGCCTCGATCGTCAGCCCGAGGGGCGCGAGAGGCAGCGACTTGTTGTAGATGACCCAGCCGCCGAGGCCGCCCGGCACAAAAGACCGCGCGATCTGCAGCACCTGACGGTAGCCTTTGGTGGTGACCAGGCCCACGTTGGCGCCGGTGCCGGTCAGCACGGTGTTGGTGGCAACGGTGGTGCCGTGCATGACGTGGGTGATGTCTTTGGGATCAATTCCCGCTTCAGCACAGACCTTGCTGATGCCGTTGAACACCCCGATGGAGGAGTCTTCGGGAGTGCTGGGTACTTTCGCGGAGAAGGTATCGCCGCTTTCTTCTTTTACTAAGATGAGGTCGGTGAATGTTCCCCCGACGTCGACGCCAAGTCGGTAAGCCATAGAGATTCCAGTTGTCAGTTCTTTTTGAAGCCGCGGCGCGGCGATGGACGGTGTACCGCACCGACGATCTAGCGTCAATGCTGAACTCCCAATTACCGCCCAGCCAGCGTCAAATGTCCAGACATTTGACAAAAAAGGTGAATCATAATGAAGTGTGACGGTTGAGGTAGCCAAGACATGCATAAGAACATGCACGCTGCTGATACGCTGACCCTTCCCTAGCAGGAGATTTGCAAGTGAGTTCATTGCCCCGTTTTTCGCTCATCAGTGGCGCCGTTGCGGCTGCCCTGACCGCCGCCTACCAGCCGCCCGTGCACGCCCAGGAGTCCGGGTCGCTGGAGGAGATTGTCGTGACTGCCCGCAAGCGAGCTGAGTCGCTTCAGGACGTTCCGGCCGCGGTGACCGTTTTTACCCAGACCCAGCTCCAGCGCTCAGGCGTTGAGCGGGCCGCTGACTTTATCTATCTGACGCCCGGCGTTTCGCTGGTGGATGCGGCCGAGGTTGGCGACACGCAGGTCAACATCCGAGGCATCAACGGTGCGCGTGACGCGGAGAACAGCTTTGCGCTGATCCTCGACGGCATCCTCATGACCAACCCGGCCGCCCTGAACCGGGAATACACCAACCTTCAGCAGATCGAAATCCTGAAGGGTCCCCAGGGCGCGCTCTACGGCCGAAACGCCTCCTCAGGGGCGATCATTATTTCCACCGAGACGCCGAACGACGAGCGTCGCGGCCGGCTCAAAGCGTCACTCGCTGAGGACAGCACGACGCTGGTTGCGGGCTCGATCAGCGGCCCGATCACTGAAGGCAGCATGTGGTACGGCCTCAACGCCGATTTTCGGTCCAGCGACGGCTTTTATCGAAACAGCTTTCTGAACGACGACATCGTCGACGACTTTGAAAACTGGAATCTTGGCGGACGCCTGATCTGGGAAAACGAGACGACGCGGTGGGACGCCAAGCTGCGCTACGGCGAAGTGGACGCGGCGTCGATCTCCTTCAACGCGGCGTTCGCCCTGCCGGGCTTTGCCGCCGGCCTGGCACCCGTCTTCGGCGAAGAGTTTGCCAGCCGCTTCTACGAAGACGTCAACGATCACGACTTCGTGTTTCAGAACAACATCGACCCGCAGAACGACCAGGAGGCCCTGGAGCTCTCGCTGAAGGTGGATCACAGCTTCGCCAACGCCGATCTGACGGGCTGGTTTCTCTACTCCGACATCGAGAACTCCTTCAGCGCGGACGGTACCTCCGGCGCCTTCGGCTTCTTCTTTGACCCATCCACCGGCTGCCCAGACAGCATCAACGCGCTGCTGGCGGCGGGCGTAACCCTGCCGGCGCCCCAGCTGCTGGTGCCCGTGGAAAACGGTCCGATCCTGGGACCCTACACGCCGACCACCTGTGACGGCACCCAGTACCAGGAGCGGAACCAGGAAGATTTTAGCTTCGAGGTTCGCCTGTCTTCGAACCAGGATTCCGACCTGCGTTGGCAGACGGGTATCTACTACCTGGACATCGACCGCGAGGTGGGCGTGAACACCGGTATCGATCTGGGCAACGGCATCACCGAAAGCCTGTTTGTGCCTCAGGGTGGCCCAAACCCCACTGAGCAGCTGGTGAATGACCGGTTCGAGTCCGAGGTGATGGCGATCTTCGGCAACATCGACTACGACATATCCGAGACCGTGGAGCTATCGTTTGCCGCCCGCTACGATCGTGAGGACCGGGACGTGACCAACCTCGTTCCTGTGGACGCTCGCAGCCAGTTCATCGACTGCGACGGCCCCCCGTTCGAAGGTGGCGATCCGATCAACACCGGCCTGTGCCCGGGCGTGAATCCCAACGGCGTGATCGCGCCGCAGAACGAGACGTTCTCCGAATTCCAGCCCAAGGTCTCCGTGAGCTGGGACGTCAGCGACAGCACGACGATCTTCTCCAGCCTGGGTCGCGGCTTCAAGAGTGGCGGCTTCAACAACCTGGGTGCGGCCGCAACCACCGACATCTTCATCAACCAAGGGCTGGGTATCGGCGTGCCGGGTTCACCCAATGAAGGGTTTGCCCCGGTGGCGATCCAGGACCAGTTTGACGAGGAGACCTCCACGGCATTCGAGGTGGGCTTCAAGTCGCGGCTGCTGGACGGCACGCTGAACCTTGAGGCGGCCTACTACCACACCGAGGTGGACGACCTGCAGTTCTTCGAGTTCCTCGTCGGGGCTTTCGGCCTGCTGCGTGTTGTGACCAACGTCGACGAAGTTGAGATGGACGGGGTAGAGTTCTCCGCCAACTGGGCGCCGAACGACAACCTCAGCCTCTACACCTCAGCGGCTTTCATCGACAGCGAAATCAAGGCCAACACGACGCGTCCTGACACGATCGGCAACGAGTCTCCCTACACGCCGGAGTTCACGTTTAACGTCGGCGGGCGCTGGGAAGACGACGCGTGGGCCGACTGGGATTACTTCATCAATGTCGACGTGGCCACGGTGGGCGAAACCTACTTCCACGTGATCCAGGATCAGGAGCGACCGACTCTGTTTGGTGCTCCGGGCGAGTACTCCCGCACGCAGCGCGATACCTATACGCTTGTCAATCTACGGGCAGGTTTCGAGAGCAACAACTGGACGATTGTCGGCTTCGTGCGCAACGCTACAGACGAGAACTACCTGGAAGAGGTGATCCCGGCGCCGGAGTTCGGTGGCTCGTTCATCCACCCGGGTACGCTGCGCCGCGCTGGAATTGAGGTGACCTACAGCTTCTAATAACAACAGGTCTGCCTTTACCCATGCCCTCGTCGCGGTTCGCGGCGGGGGCTTTTTTTGCCGTACTCTGGGGGTCAGGTTCAAGGGACAGAGTAGTTACTCTGTCCCTTGAACCTGACCCCCGCCCTCAACCTGACCCCAGCCCTCGAGCGGCGACAGGTCGAGGCGCGACGCGCCGTCGGCCGGTGCCTCAAGCCTGGGGAGAATCCCGAGCAGCGGCGCCGGGAGCAGGCGAGTGAGCGTTTCGATGTTTTCGGCCTGCAGACGCATAGCCGGATCCACCGTGTTGCCGATCCAGCCGGCCAGAGCGCAGCCGCTGGCGCTGATCTGCGCGGCGCTGAGGAGCGCGTGATTCAGACAGCCCAGCTTCAGGCCGACCACCAGGATGACCGGAAGGTCCAGCGCCCGTACCAGGTCGGGCATCATCAGCTCGCCGTCCGGGCCGCCGAGCGGGACCATCCATCCGCCCGCGCCTTCCGCGATCAGCAGATCGGCGTCACCGGCCAGCCGACGCGCGGCCTCCACAATCGGCTGCAGCTCGACGTGGCGGCTCTCGAGCTGCGCTGCGAGATGCGGGGAGACGGGTTCACGGAAGGCAAACGGATTGAGCAGCGCCGGATCGATGGCATGCCCGCACGCCCCCGCCAGCAGCGAGGCGTCGCTGGGGTTGTCCTCACCGGCCGCCACGGGCTTGATGGCATTGACCCGCAGGCCGCGCTCGCGCAGCGCGTGAATCAGCGCCACGCTCGACCAGGTCTTGCCGATCTCGGTGTCGGTACCGGTAACGAAGAAGCCTTTCACCGGCGTCGGCTGCCCCGCAGCGCGTCAATGGGAAAAGTGGCAACCTCACCGCCGTCCGCCCGCACCGGGCGACCCGCTGGCGCGCCGCGAGCGTACCCGTAAATCACCTCGAAGGTCGCGGGAATGCGGTCATCGACGCGATGCCGCTCGTATTCCGCCGTCATGGCCTGCATCCGACGCTTGCCGGTCATGCCGCGCGGCCGGTCCTCGCGCCGGTTGCTGGCGCCCCATGCCTTCAAATCCAGCATCAGGGCCCGCACGTCTGGATAGGTGAGCGTGATGAGCTGGCTGTCCATGACCGGGTCAGAGAAGCCTGCCGCCAGCAGGCCGTCGCCGAGGTCGTGCATGTCGATGAAGTCGCTCACGTGGCTGCCGGCGTCGACGGCGGCCCAGGCCCCGCGCAGCTCGGTCAGGGTCAGGGGTCCAAAGGTACTGAAGAGAAAGCGACCGTCTGCCCTCAGGCTCCGACGAACCTCGGCAAAAACCCTGCCGGGATCAGGGCTCCACTGCAGCATCAGGTTCGACCAGACCAGGTCGGCGCAGCCGTCCGCCAACGGCAGCCAGGCCGCGTCGGCACAAACCCGATGGACGCCGGCATGTGACCAGCTTTCGAGCATGCCCGCCGCCAGATCCAGGGCGACCACGCGCGAGTTGCCCGGCCTGTCCGCGAGCGCCCTGCTGGCACGGCCGGGCCCGGCCCCGAGGTCCACGATCGTTTCCGCCTCCGCATTCAGGGTTGTGAGCCGCGTCAGCAGTTCGTCTTCGACCGCCTGCTGCAGCACCGAGGCGTCGCCGTAGCTTTGGGCCGCGCGGCTGAACGCGCGGCCGACGCTTGTGGTGTCAAACACAGGCCAACCCCGCGTGGTGGGGTAGGGCAAAGTCTTCCAGCAGCTCCGCGAAGGCCGGACCGTCGCCGATAAAAGGCGCGTGCCC
>JANQOZ010000021.1 GCA_028285525.1 Lysobacterales bacterium | reverse complement strand
GGCGCCAAGAACAAGGCGCATCGCGCCGCCAATGGCCGTAGCCCTTGGCAAGCGATGCAACGCGGTTATTGGCGCCCAAGGGGGCTCCCTTCGGGCGCGCACCACAAGGCCTGGGGCGGCGTGGCGAGCCTTGGCCAGGGAAGCACCCTGGCCGGCGGCTCGCGCCTAACTCCAGGGCCTTGTGGACACGCGCTGAAATACAACGAACTTGCCAAACAGGACACTGGCCGGCCTACTAGAGCCGGCCCACTAGAGCCGACCATGCTCAGCCAGCGAGTAGCAACGTTGGCCGGCGACGATGAGATGGTCAAGCAGGCGGATATCCAGCAGCCCCAGGGCGTCTTTCAGACGGCGGGTCAGGGAGAGATCCGCATGACTCGGCGCCGGATCACCCGAAGGGTGGTTGTGGCCGATGATCACCGCGGCGGCATCACGTTCCAGGCATTGTCGCAAGATCTCTCTCGGGTAAACCGCGGCGCTGTCGATCGTACCTTCAAACAAGATCTGGAAATCGACCGGCCGGTGGCGGGTGTCGAGATACAGACAGCCGAAACACTCGCGCCGGCGGTGGCCCAGCCGGGCGCCAAAATAGCGGCGGCTGTCAGCCGGGCTGGCAACGGTGTCGGGCGGCCGCAGCGGCGCCGTCAGCCTGGCCGCAAGCTCGATGAGACAGAGCACGCGAGCCGCCCGCGCATCGCCGATCCCGCCAAGCCGGCGAAGATCCCAGCCGCTGGAGCGCGCAACGCCGGCGAGGCCTCCGAGGCGGTCAAGGAGTTGGTCCGCCAGGCCCAGCGGATCGCCGCCCGGCCCCAGCAGCAGGGCCAGGAGTTCGGGGGTCGACATCGAATGTGCGCCGCGGTGTAGCAGCAGCCGGCGCTGTCGACGCAGGGAGCGATCGGAGGCTGTCATCGGCCGGGCGAGCTCAAGGCGGGTCAAGTGCGTGGTTCATCCGCCGATCGTAGGTTTTCAGCAGGCGCCGGAGAACGGACAACCGACCCGTTTGCCTGTAAGCTTACAGCCTGACGGATCAAGGCCTTAGACGCTTGGAACTCACCCTGGAAGGGCGCCGCATCGTGCTGGGTATCGGCGCGGGGATTGCGGCCTACAAAGCGCCACAGCTGGTGCGACGGCTGACGGAACGCGGTGCCGCCGTGCGGGTTGTGTTGAGTTCCTCCGCGGCCCAGTTTGTGACCCCCTTGAGTCTGCAGGCGGTCTCAGGCCTGCCGGTGTCGACAGACCTGCTCGATCCTGCCGCCGAAGCCGCCATGGGGCACATCGAGCTCGCCCGCTGGGCGGATCTGATCCTGATAGCGCCAGCCACGGCCAACCTGCTGGCCCGCCTGCGCGGCGGGATGGCGGACGACCTGCTGACCACCCTCGTGCTGGCCAGCCGGGCCACGGTGGCGGTTGCACCCGCCATGAACCAACAGATGTGGGCCCATCCGGCGACCCTGGATAACGTGAACGCTTTGGCCGATCGGGGCGTACGTGTCCTGGGTCCGGCCGCCGGCCAGCAGGCCTGCGGTGACGAGGGGCCCGGCCGAATGCTGGAGCCCGATCAGCTGGCGGACTGCGCTGAGCACCTTTGCTACGGCAGCGAGCCTCGCCTCCGGGGGCTGCGAGTGGTCATCTCGGCGGGCCCCACCTTTGAAGACCTGGACCCGGTTCGGTTTCTCGGCAACCGCAGTTCGGGGAAGATGGGGTTTGCGCTGGCCGGCGCGGCGGTTGCTCACGGTGCGGAGGTTACGCTGGTAGCCGGGCCGGTAGCGCTCAGCACGCCCGCCGGCGTCAACCGTGTCGACGTTCGGAGCGCCGAGCAGATGCACAACGCTGTGCATGAAGCGGCGGCCAGCGGCTGTGATCTGTACATCGGCGCAGCTGCGGTGGCCGACTTCAAGCCATCTGCCTACGCGCTCAACAAGCTCAAGAAATCCGGCGACGAGGGCATGACCCTGGCGCTGGCGCAAAATCCAGACATACTTGCCAGTGTGGCGGCGCTGGAAAACGGTCCGTTTACGGTGGGCTTCGCCGCTGAGACCGAAGCGCTTGAGCAGCACGCGCGGAGCAAGCTTGAGCGCAAAAAGGTACACATGCTGGCCGCCAATCGGGTGGGGCGCCCCGGGTGCGGCTTCGATGCCGACAGCAACGCACTGACCGTTTATGACGCGAATGGGGAAACGACGCTGGAGCAGCAGTCGAAAGTAAGCCTGGCCCATCGGCTGCTGGTGCTCGTAGCGGACGCCATGGATGGATCGACGAGGAGTGAGTCGCGTTGAGCGAGGGGATGAGAACAGTCCAGCTGAAGATCCTGGACCCCCGACTCGGGGACACTATCCCGCTGCCGGCCTACGCCACCGACGGCTCGGCGGGGATGGACCTGCGGGTCGTGCTGGACGAGCCGTTATCCATCGAACCCGGTGCCACACATTTATTGAACACCGGCATCGCGATTCACCTCGGTGACCCCTCGCTGGCGGCAGTGCTGCTGCCGCGCTCCGGCCTCGGTCACAAACACGGCATCGTATTGGGCAATCTGGTGGGTCTGATCGACGCGGATTATCAGGGCCCTTTGATGATTTCCTGCTGGAATCGTTCGGCGGAAACCTTTACCGTTAAGCCGGGAGAACGGATTGCACAGCTGGTGATCGTGCCGGTAGTGCAGGCTCAGTTTGAGCTGGTGACAGATTTTGAGAAGAGCTCAAGAGGCACGGGAGGTTTTGGCCACTCGGGTCGTGGATGAGCTGTGGGAGACTTTTTTTGCTGAATCGGCACCCATTGGGGGGGCGTCATGGCGGGTAAGATGACCGCCCTGGAGCGTGCTCAGCGCGAGCGTGAGCGCAGCGCTAAGCCGACGCTGGACTGGCGGTTGCTCATGTTTCCAGCGATCCTCACGCTGCTGGCCGCAGCGACGCTCTGGTGGCTCTACCAGACGGCGAGCCACCTGTGGTTTGATCGGCAAACTGAAAGCCTCAAAACCCAGGCCACCGAAATCCGTGCCGCGATGGTCAGAGATTTCCGGGAGAAGGAATCACAAATCCTGCTGGCGGCCGAATCCGAGCAGGCGCTGCTGGCCGCGGAGGATGGCACCAGCGGCATCATGGCGTCGGCCGCGCTGGATCTGCGCCGGCGCCTCGACGGCGCCGAGTGGGTTCGTATCTTTTCCCCGGCGGTTGAGGGGCTGCAGCCGGAGCCGCATCCCGGGCTTGGCTGGGCCGGCATCTATCTGCTCCTCCGCGCTAAAGATTCCGGGTTTCCGGCAGGACCCGGCGGTGGTCTCGTACGAACCGAGAACGCACACTTCAGCTGGGCGGCTCCGATCACCCAGCGCATCTCGAATAACGACCGCCGCCTGTTCGGTTTTCTGCTGGTGCGTTATCCCATGACGGACAGCAAAGCTCTGGTGGAGGCTGCTGACGTCGGCGGTGGGTATCTCGATCTTCGGGTTTACTCGCAGCTCGGCTCCGGCCTGATCGCGGCCGCCAGCGGCCGCCAGCGTACGACCACCGAGTTTCTCGAGCTCGTAGACGTCGGCGACAGTGAGTTTAAGCTCGCCTACCACTACCCGGAGCTCCCCCTGCAGAATCGCTTCAGCTGGTGGATCAACCTGCTGGCGGCGGTGGTGACCGCGCTGCTGCTCGCCTGGACTCTGCGTCAGCGCAGCAAGGTGATCAAAGGGATGGCTGAGGCCGCCGGTACGCTGGAGCCGATCATCCTCGACGACCTGGACGACGAGCTGAGCGAAGGCGCGGAGGACGGACTCGGTGAGGCGATGGCTTTCGCCGACTCAGGCGGCGACGGCGCCGGGCAGGCCGCCAGCACGGCCGACCACCCGCCTGCCAGCATCTTCCGGGCCTACGACATTCGAGGGGTCGTCGGAGATACGCTGACGCCGGCGTACGCCTCCCTGATCGGTCGAGCGATCGGCAGCGAAGCGCTGTCGCGAAATCAGTCGCAGATTGTGGTTGCTCGCGACGGCCGACTGTCCGGGCCGGAAATGACCGAGGCCCTCATCGCGGGCCTGACGCGGTCCGGGATCGACGTGATCGACATCGGCGCCGTGCCGACCGGCGTCCTCTATTACGCCACGCACAGCCTCGAGACCGGGACCGGCGTGATGGTCACCGGCAGCCACAACCCGCGGGACTATAACGGCTTCAAAATCATGATCGGCGGCGACACGCTGTCGGGAAGCGACATTAAGCTGCTGCATCGGCGGATTGTCGACGGCGATCTGAGCGAGGGCGAGGGCGGCGTGCAGGAGATGGACCTGCTTGATGACTACGTCGATCGCATCGCCTCGGACGTCCAGATGGAAGAGCCGCTCAAGGTGGTCGTGGACTGCGGGAACGGCATCGCGGGGCGGGTCGCGCCCTGGGTGCTGGAGGAGATCGGATGTGAGGTCATCCCGCTCTACTGCGAGGTTGACGGCGAATTTCCCAATCACCACCCCGACCCGTCGGAGCTGAAGAACCTCCAGGATCTGATCCTGACCGTCGAGCGGCTCGATGCAGATCTCGGCGTGGCCTTCGACGGGGACGGCGACCGTTTGGGTGTGGTCACCCGCGACGGCGAGGTGGTGTTCCCGGATCGGCTGATGATGCTGTTTGCCGAAGATGTCCTGACCCGGAATCCGGGCGCGGCGATCATTTATGACGTTAAGTGCACCGGGCACCTGGCCAAGGTGATTCTGGCGCACGGCGGCAGCCCGATCATGTGGAAGACGGGCCATTCACTGATCAAGGCCAAGATGAAGGAAACCAGCGCGGCGCTGGCTGGCGAAATGAGCGGACACTTTTTCTTCCAGGAACGCTGGTACGGGTTCGACGACGGCATTTATGCCTGCGCCCGCCTGCTGGAGATTCTGGCGGCCAATCCGGACGGCGCCAGCGCCATGCTGGACGCGCTGCCAAGCTCGGTCAGCACGCCGGAGATCAAGGTCGAGATGGCCGAGGGTGAGCACTATGCGCTGGTTGAGCAGTTTGTCGAGAAGGCCGACTTTGAGGGTGCCCGCCTGACCACCATAGACGGCATCCGGGCAGACTACGACGACGGCTGGGGCCTTGTGCGGTGCTCAAACACGACGCCTTGCCTGGTGATGCGATTCGACGCGCAGTCTGAGGAGGCTCTGGCCCGGATCCAGGGCGAATTCAAGGCGCAGCTGCTGAAGCTCCGCAGCGACCTCGAGCTGCCGTTCTAATCAGGGAGTTTTGCGGGTCGGCTCTCGGCGCCGATCTGACGCCTTGCGAGACAGGCTTGTCGCGGTCGCGACTGCCGGGTTAACAAAGGTAGGGCGTCAGCCGTTGCCGCCTCGACCCTGAGTCACGCGTCGGAAGCGCGCCAGCTCTTCGTCAAACTCGGCTTTCAGGAGCAGCTTCTCCGCCTCGCGGTCCATGATCTTCTGCTCCTGCTGAGCGATCTGCTCCTGCAGCAGCTCGATCGTCGAGCGCAGGTCGTCGCTGACCTCCAGACCCTGGCTCTCCTGCTCGGAGGCTCGCTTGGTCAGCCCTTCGAGTGAACCCGTGTGGCTGTCGATAACCGTCTGCGCTGACTGAATCTGCCGATTCATGGCGTCGATGCGCTGATCGCGCATGGCGATGATGTCTTCTTCAGAGTTGTACTGGGCCTTGAGCTTCCGCTCTTCGCGAAGTCTCGCCTCTTCCGCCTCTTCGATGGCCTGACGCTCAGCCAGCAGTCTCGCTTCCTCAGCGAGCTCTTCAGGTGTTTTGGCTCGATCGACCTTGTCGATGACCACACCCTGATCGTTCAGCTCCTCACGGCCGCGCTTCACCTGCTCCGGCGGCACCTGGTCGCTGTAGTAAACGTTGCCGTCTGCGTCCACCCACTTGTAGAGCTTTTGGGCAGCCGCGGGCATGGAGACGACCGCCGCGAGGGACGTCGCGAGCAGGCCGCGAAGCAGAATTGTTGAACAGCGATTGGTCATGGCACATCTCTATGTGGTTCGGGTGGCCGGGAGCTTGCGCAGCCTCCCACCGGCCTACATTAATAGCTGCGTCGCAATGCGTTGCCCAGACACAGACTGTGAACTTTTGTGTAACGCCCCGAAGGCCTCACACTTCTTAAGACGCTGGGGAGCAGCCAGGGTTCCCGTGGCTCGACCACAGCCCGACCGGCGGTCGATCAGCCGGCGTCAGCGTTGGCGCCGTAAAGCGCGCGGTACTGCACAATCTGCTTGCGGCGTTTCTCAGCGCCCGGCGTGCGCGCGAGGTATTCGATCAGCGTATCGAGGCTGAGAATGCTGATCACCGGCACCTCGTAGCGCCGCACGATCTCCGCGCTGGCCGATTCCTCGGTCAGACCGCGCTCCTGCCGATCCAGCGCCAGCGCAACGCCGGCCAGCGTGGCCCCGGCGGCATCGATCTGCTCCGCCGCGAGGCGAATCGAGGTGCCCGAGGAGATCACGTCGTCGATGATCACCACCCGCTTTCCGGCCAGCGGCGCGCCGATCATCTGTCCGCCCTCACCGTGATCTTTGACCTCCTTGCGGTCGTAGGCGATCGGCACGTTCATGCCGAAATGTCTGGAGCACGCGATGGCGGTGGCGCAGGCCAGGGTGATGCCTTTGTATGCGGGCCCGAAGAGCAGGTCGAAGTCCAGCTCAGAGTCCGCCAGCGTATGGGCATACGCGTTGCCCAGCGCGTCCAGCGACAGGCCCGTGTAGAACAGACCTGCGTTGAAAAAGTAGGGGCTCTCGCGGCCGGATTTGAGCGTGAACTGGCCAAACTTCAGAATCTCCAGCTCAACACAAAGCTCCAGAAAAGCTGCCTGATAGTTTTTCAAGGCTGCGCTCCCGTTCCGAAACCGCCTATTGTATCCGGTTGCCGTCCCTATGACGTTGAGCGCCGGTTCACGTTGCCGCCTTGCCGGCGGCCCGTTGAACGCACCTCGGGGAGCAGTGCCGAACCGGCCACGCGGAGGCCCGTCGCCGGTTCAGCGGCCAGGCCTCAGCTCGAGGGGCTGGCTTTCGCCGCCTTGCCGTTCGGCGGCAGGTCCCTGATCTGGGCCAGGCCGTCGAGCGATTCGCCGGACAGGCCGACCTCACCGAGGATCGACTCGATCAGCGGCGCCTGGGCCCGGTAGCGCAGCGCGCTGTTGACCACCTGGTCAGCCAGGCCGGCCTGCGTGCCGGTCGCCGGCGCGCCGCCGTTGGTGGCCGCCTCGCCGTCGGTACCGCCGTGATCACCCGAACCGTTGAGGCCGGCCACCTGGACAATCTTGATGCCATCGATCTGCTCCATGGGCTTGACGCTCTGACGGATGATCTCGGGCAGCTGCTCGACGATCGACAGCTTCACCTGCATCGCAATTTGCTCCGCGGACAGCACGTTGGCCGATTCGTTGATGGCCCGCTTACCCTCCGCGTCAACGCGGTAGCGCTCGGCGGCACCCTCCGCCCGCAGCCTTTCTGACTCGGCCGCCGCAGTTGCCTCAATGCGGATCCGGTCGGCTTCCGCCTCAGCCCGGGTTCGCACGGCCGCCGCTTCGTCGTCTGCGGCTTCGCTGACCGCCTGCGCCTTCACGGTGACGTCGATCTTGTCGCGTTCGGCTTCCTTGGTTGCCTCGACCAGTTCGATCGACTTCAGACGCTCGGCCACCTCCACTTCTCGCACGGTCGTGACCTGCTCAGCGGCCCGGACGGCCTCGGCGCGCGCCTCGTCAGCCAGCTTCTCCGCCAGCGACTGGTCGCGGGATTTTTCCGCCACTGCAATTTCCCGGTCCTGCTCGGAGAGCTCGATGGCCCGCTGACGCTCGATATCCGCGGTCTGTACCGCCTTTTCCCGGGCCAGGTCGCGTTCGCGGATCTCCTGCTCCTTGTCGATACGCTGCTGCTCGACGGCGCGCTCGGACTCGATGCGCGACTGCTCGACCTGCTGCTGAGCCACAATGTCGGCCCGCTCGGCCTCCTGGCGCTTGGCGGCGCGCTCCAGCGCAATTTCGGCCTGCTGGCTGGCGCGGCGTACCTCAACCTCGCGCTCCTGTGCCAGCCGGGCGTACTCTTCCTCCCGGTCGATTTCCAGCTGCTGCTGGGCCGCTTCGAGGTTCTTGCGCTGAATCTGAACCTGCGTTTCCTGCTCGATGTCGTTCCGTTTCTTGCGGCGCGCCTCGATGGCCTCGGTCAGCTTGGTTAAACCCTCAGCGTCGAACGCGTTGTCCGGATTGAAGAACTCTTTGCTGGTCTGATCGAGGCCCGTCAGGGAGACGGTTTCCAGCTCCAGACCGTTTTTCAGCAGGTCTTCGGACACCACCTGCTGCACCTTCTGCACAAAGTCGGTCCGCTGCTCATGGAGCTCCTCCATCGCCATTTCGGCGGCAACGGATCGAAGTGCGTCAACAAACTTGCCTTCGACCAGTTGCTTCAGTGCGTCCGGCTGCATGGTCCGCTGGCCGAGCGTCTGGGCCGCGTTGGCGATGGCGTCGGCGGTCGGCTGCACCCGAACGTAGAACTCGGCCGCCACGTCCACTCGCATCCGGTCTTTGGTGATCAGCGCCTGGTCGTCGTTGCGGTGCACGTCCAGGCGGAGCGTGTTCATGTTCACGGGGATCACCTCGTGAAAAACCGGCAGCACCAGCGCGCCGCCGTTCATGATGACCTTCTGCCCGCCGGCGCCGGTTCGGACAAACGAGATTTCCTTGGACGCCCGCGTGTAGAGTCGGGCGATGACGAGCACCAGCAGGATGACGGCGACCAGAATGGTGCCCGCCACCAGCAGGATGTCGAGATAGCTAGTGAGTTGAGACATAAAATTCTCCTAAAGGGTTGGCAAAATGTGGGTGTTGAATGGGTTTAAGAGTCAGGGCCGTGCGGCCCTGACGACAAAGCTGTTGCCGGAAAGCGCGACGATGACCACCTCGCTGCCGCTGGCGAGCTCCGGCTCGCCCGCATCCGGCTCGACCATCACGTAGTGGGTCTGGCCGTGCACATCGGTCAGCCGCGCCTGCGCCGGCGATCCCGGGCGGGCCGTGCCCAGCGTGATGACCGCGCTGGCGCCGACAAAGCTGGCGCGGTCCACCGCCTCGGTTTCGTCTTTGGGCATCACCTTCGCGATACCGCTCAGCAGCGGCCGCATGACCGGCAGCGTCAGCGGCAGCGTGATGATGGCCGCCAGCGAAGCGCGCATCGGTTCGCCCACCTGGCTGGCGATCACGCTCTGCAGGGTCAAACCCAGCAGGCCAAAGCTCGCAAGAAAGACAATCAGCACCACGAGTGCCGGCAGCTGATCCAGCTTTAGCCAGCTCAAAAAAGCCGCCAGCGACAGCTGACCGCCGAGCTCGGCGTCGATGTCGGCGTCCAGGTCAGCGCCCGTTGCCAGGTCCGGCAGCGCGCCGTCGACCAGCGACGACAGGGCGGTGCCGAATGCCATCGTGATCAGCTCCATGATCAGCAGCAGCGCCATCAGCGCCAGCGAAACGGCAAACGGAAACGCTTTTTCGTGACTCAATAATTCGATCATTCTTTTCCTCCTTGTTCGTTCAGCAGCTTCGCGAGCGCCAGCGTCGGGCCCAGCCTGCGGCTCACCGCATCGGACTCGTAGCACGGGTTCGGCTCGGTCAGCGCCAGCCGCAGCACCGCTTCGATCAATCGGAACACCCGTTCCGAGATGCCCGCCTCAAGCTGCGACAGCTCGATCACTTCTTCAGAATCCGGTTCCTGGTCCACGCCCGCCAGCAGGTAACCCAGCATGTCGGGCAGCCACTCGTACACCCGGGCGAGGAGCTCGGAATGCACCTGTTCGCGGCGCTCCTGATCGAGCAGGCCCAGGCGAACCGGGTCCAGCAGCTCGTCGACCATCCGCAGCGCCGCCGGGTAGCTGTGGGTTCCTTCTTCGCGGCGCCGCGCACGATCGATGATGTGGCGCAGCTTTTCGCTCACCGTGTCGGCGCCAGGAAGGCTGAGACCCTTGAGGAATCGCGCCTCATCACTGCTCAGACGAACACTCAGATTGACGTTTTTCTCGGACATGACGTGAGTTCCCCACAACTGATGCACAATAGTTTACATATGTACTACAAATGTAATGCAGTGCTGGAAGTCATGGCTGATCTGGACCCTGCTAAGATGCGCCGCTGACCGACTGGGATCGAACATCGTGCGAATCATCTCGCTGAACGCCAACGGCATCCGGGCCGCTGAAAAGAAAGGGGTTTTCAACTGGCTTCGGCGCCAGAAAGCCGACGTGGTGTGCATTCAGGAAACCAAGGCGCAGCAGCATCAGCTCGAGGGAAATAAGGCGTTTTTCCCGACAAAATTCTCCTACTATCACGACGCTGAAAAGAAGGGCTACAGCGGCGTGGCGCTCTACTGTGCCCGCGAGCCGGATCAGGTAACGAGCGGTCTTGGAGTTGAATCATTCGATGCCGAAGGTCGCTGGATCCAGGCGGATTTCGGCAACCTGTCCGTCGTCTCGCTCTACCTGCCCTCGGGTTCGTCCAGCGAGGAACGGCAGCAGGTGAAATTTTCCGTTATGGACTGGCTGTTGCCCAGGCTGCGCGAGATGGCAGGCGACGGCCGGGAGTACATCATCTGCGGCGACTGGAACATCGCTCACAAGGAGCAGGACCTTAAAAACTGGCGCGGCAATCGGAAAAACTCAGGCTTCCTGCCGGAAGAACGCGCCTGGATGGACGAACTCTTTGGTGACGCAGGCTGGGTGGACACCTTCCGGCGGCTCGACCAGCGCGACGAGCAGTACACCTGGTGGTCCAATCGCGGCCAGGCCTGGGCCAAAAACGTGGGCTGGCGGATCGACTATCAGGTGGCGACACCCAAGGTTGCCGCTACGGCCCAGAGCACGAGCATCTACAAGCGCAAGCGTTTTTCTGACCACGCACCGCTGATCATCGACTACGACTGGTGAGTCGCTGGCGCAGCAAGCTGCCGGCGGGCGTCAGGCCTTACGTCGAAGGCGCGCCGCTGGCCGCCTTCTTTCTGGGGGTTTCCTCCGGATTCCCGTACGCCATGATCGGCGCCACCCTGACGACGCGCCTGGCGCAGGACGGCATCGACAAGCGGTCGGTCACGGCATTTTCCCTCGCGTTCCTGGTCTACAACCTGAAATGGATCTGGGCTTTCGCCGTCGACACGGTGCGGCTGCCCGTGCTGGGCCGGCTGGGGCAGCGCGTATCCTGGCTGATCGCCTCGGGCCTGGCCGTGATCGCCGCGGTGGTCAACCTGGCGCTTGTCGACCCAACGGCCAGCCTCCTAACCACAGCCTACGCGGCCGTGGCTGTCGGCGTCGCGGGCGCCACCTTTGACATCGTGATCGACGGCTATCGAATCGAGCTGCTCTCCCCGCGTCAACTCGGGGCAGGTTCGGGCATGTCCCAGTACGGCTGGCGCATCGGTTCCGCCGGCGCCGGCGCTCTGGCGCTGCTGCTGGCCGCGCCGCTCGGCTGGGAGATCGCCTATCTCGCCTGCGCGTCGCTGGCCCTGCCTGCCATGATCACCGGCCTGATCATGGGCGAACCGGCCCGGCGCGAACGGGTCGAGCAGCGTAAAGGCCTGGCGCAGATGGCCAGCTCGGTGGCGGCGCCGATCGCCGAATTTCTCAAGCGACGCGGCGCCTGGCTCATCCTGGCGTTTATCCTGCTGCACAAGATCGGCGATACGCTCGCCAATCTGACGTTCCGTCTGCTGTTCGACGACCTGGGTTTCAGCAACGCCGAAATTGCCGTCTATGACGTGGCCGTCGGCTTCTGGGCCTACCTTGTGGGCATCTTCATCGGCGGGATTCTCTACACGCGGCTGGGCATGCAGCGCTCGGTCCTGATCAGCCTGGTGCTGATGGCGGTCTCCAACTTCAGCTTTGCTGCCCTGGCGGCGGTGGGCCACAGCAACCTCGGCATGGCGGCGGCTATCGGCTTTGAAAATGCGGCCAGCGGCATCGGCGGTGTGGTGGTGGTCGCCTACTTTTCTGCCCTGTGTGACCTGCGGTTTACGGCGTCCCAATACGCGCTCATCTCAGCGGCGGCCAGTATCGTGGGTCGGGTGCTGACCGGCACAACCGCAGGCGGCCTGATTCAGGCCATGGGTTACGTCAATTTCTATCTGCTGACAACGCTCGCGGCGCTGCCGGGAATTGTGCTCTTCATGCTGATGATGCGGGCGGGCATGATGGGCACCACCGAGCATTCGGCCGGAAGTACGAGCGCGGAGCCGGCTCAGGGCAGGAACGATACGCCGTAGACGTGGGCAGGCGCCCCGGTCACCGCTGCCAGGTCGGTCACCTCGCCGCGAAGCGCGGCTCGTGCGAGCCAGGCGAAGAGCGCCGCCTCTACCCAGTCTGCCGGCAGCCCATATTGGTCGGTGGGCGCAACGATCATCGGCTGAAGCAGCTCGCGCAGGCGATTCATGAGGTACGTGTTGTGGACGCCGCCGCCGCATACGAGGAGTTTTGCGCACGCGGGGAGCTCGCGCTGCAGCGCCGCCGCAACGCTTCGGGCCGTCAGCTCAACCAGCGTCGCCTGAACATCCCGCGGCGCCAGGTCGGGAACGCCGGCCGCCTCAAGCCCGGCGTTCAGCCAGCCTGGCTCAAAGTATTCGCGGCCCGTGCTCTTGGGCGGCCGCCTCGCAAAATAGGCGTCGCTCAGCAGCACCTCAAGAAGAGCCTCATTGGGCGTACCGCCCGCAGCCCAGGCGCCGTCAGCATCAAACGCCTGGTCGAGGTGACGCTGAATCCAATCATCCAGCAGACAGCTTGCCGGGCCGGTATCGAAGCCCGTCATCGGCGCTGAGGAGTCAGCCGGCAGCAGCGTCAGGTTCGCGATACCGCCGAGATTCAGCACCGCCCGGTGTTCTTTGTCGCTGCAAAACAGCTGCTGGTGCAGCGCTGGAGCGAGCGGTGCACCCTGACCACCGAGCGCCACGTCGCGTCGCCGGAAGTCGGCCGCGGTGGCGATGCCCGTGCGGGCCGCGATGACGTGAGGGTTGCCCAGCTGCAGGGTGCTCGGCGCGCCGGCGAAGGGCGCCCCCTCGGGACCGTGGAAAACGTTTTGACCATGGCTGCCGAGGCCCGCCACTTCGCCCGCATCGACGCCAAGACTGGCCAGCAGCGTCCGGGCGGCGGCGGCAAACGCCTCGCCGATCCGGGTGTCGAGTGACGCCAGTCCACCCGGCGTGCAGTCCTGCCCCGAGCAGGCCGCCGCGATGGCTACCCGCAGCGAAGGCTCGTAGCCGTAGGTTTCACCGCCCAGCAGCCGCGGTTCGGCGGCCGAGAAATCCATCAGAGCGGCGTCGATGCCGTCCATGCTGGTGCCGGAGATCAGGCCGAGAAACAGGTCCGAGCTGTCAGAGGGTGATGCCATGGCAGGTGCCCGCGCCTCGCCGCGCTGCGCCGGTTGGAGACATCAGTCTTTAACGGCCAGCAGGGTTCGACCCTGAATCAGCTCAAGCTGGTTGAGAAGCGGCGTGGCCACCTGCTGGAACGCAGCGAGCTCAGCCTTCGGCAGCGGGTCGGCTTTGGGCAGGTCGACGGTACGCGGATTGCGATGCACGCCGTTCACCAGAAACTCGTAGTGAAGGTGGGGCGCCTGCGCCAGGCCGGTCATGCCGACGTAGCCGATCACCTGACCCTGCTTGACCCGCTGGCCTTTGCGGACGGTGCGTTTGGTGAAATGCAGGTACTTGGTGACGATGTTGTTGCCGTGCTGGATGAACACGTAGTGACCGTTGTACTTGTTGCGCGCTGACGCGATGACTTTTCCGTGGCCCGCCGCAAAAACCGGCGTGCCGGTCGGGGCGCGATAGTCGGTCCCGTTATGGGCCTTCACGCGCTGCAGGATCGGATGGAAGCGGCTGGGGTTAAAGTTCGAGCTGATGTACGAAAAATTCAGCGGCGCCCGGAGGAACGCCTTGCGCATGTTGCGGCCGTCCGGTGAAAAATATTCGTCCCCGTTTTCCGTCGTGAAGCGAACGGCCTGGAACCGCTCTCCCTGGTTCACGAAAGTGGCAGCGACGATGTCCCCGGCCCGAAGCAGCTCCCCGTTTCGGTAGAGTTCTTCATAAATCAGATGGAACTCGTCGCCGCGGCGGATATCGAGCACAAAGTCGATGTCCCAGCCGAACAGCCCGGCCATGTCCATGATCAGCCGGTCACTCAAACCCGCTTCGCGTCCGGCGCGAAAGAGCGAGCCTTGGATGACACCGCCGGTGTGCTTTAGCTGGGTGACCAGGTTCTCCTGCTGAATCTCGCTGACCAGCTCGCCGTCGACTCGATGTACCCGCAGGCGCTGATCGTCGCTGAGCTGATATTCCAGTGCCGCCAGCTTGCCTTCATCGTCCAGCTGGAAGGCGAGCTCGTCGCCGGGATAGATGCGCGTGAGCCGCTCGGTTGTCTCGTTCAGGTGGACGACCCGGTGCACGACGCCAGGCCCGAGGCCGAGCCGCTTGAAAACCGCGGCCAGCGTGTCGCCTTTGCCGACGCGCTGGACGTCCCAGGTCGGCTCGGCCGGCTCGGACAGCGACGGTGACGCAGGGATTTCCGGGTCGGGAAGCGCGAGAGTGGCCGTCACCCGGAGGTCTGCGGCCTTGGCGGCTGAACGATTACCCAGGCCCTCCACGGCCAGGGACAGCAGCGGCACGATCAACAGCAGGAGGCCCGCCGTCAGCCACTGTCGGCGCGATCCGGGTACGGCGGCAAAAGCGCGCTTCCGTTCCTGTGGTTCGGGTATGGGGCCCGCCGTTGGTGCGGCTCGCTGTGAAACGCGCTTAGCGGCATCCCGCACCGCACCGGTTGCGCGGGCTCTGAGCCGAGTCAAGAATTCGTGTGACCAGCGCATCGCCGAGCGGGCTTCAGATTCACCCGTCCTGGACGCAGCGGCGTGTGTAATGCGCCGCAGGCGTCGCCGACCCGGCCTGGGCTCACGCCGGATTGCACCAGCCAGCCGCGGGCGCCGGCTCGATGCCGAGTGTTTATGATCTCGCGGCAGCTTGGGTCTCGACGGCACTAAAAAATCCAGACAGGTCAGGCATTTGTTGCGCGCTACGATAACGGCGCGGCCGCTGAGCGTCAATTTTCGTCGACGTGCTCAGAAAGCCGCGAGAATTGTCTAAAAACTGGTCGTGGTCCAGTGCTGCCGATATTCGGTATCATGCGCCGCGCCCGCAGGGATCATCGGGTCTGCGCTCCGGCGCAACCACGACCCGATACGCAACAGGAAACGAGTGAATCATGCTGATATTTGACCAGTCCGCCAGCGGTCGTCAGGCCGCCGCCCAACATCCGGAACCGGTAGCTCTGGGTGACGCCATTCCCGAGCACCTGCGGCGTAAGTCTTCCGCTCGACTCCCCGAGGTATCGGAGCTACAGGTGGTTCGGCACTACACGCGCCTGTCGCAGAAAAACTTTGCGATCGACACCCACTTTTATCCGCTGGGATCGTGCACAATGAAATACAACCCGCGGGCGTGCAACAAGCTGGCGATGCTCGACGGGTTCCTCAGCCGCCATCCGGCTGCGCCGGACTCGCTGTCTCAGGGTTTTCTCGGCGCCATGCACAACCTGCAGCAGATCCTCGCCGAGGTCACCGGCATGCGCGGCATCTCGCTGACGCCGATGGCCGGTGCGCAGGGAGAGTTCACGGGCGTCGCCATGATTCGCGCTTACCACGCCGCGCGCGGCGATCTTGAGCAGCGGACCGAGATCATCGTTCCCGACGCCGCCCACGGCACCAATCCTGCCACCGCGATCATGTGTGGCTTCAAGGTGCGGGAAATCCCCACCGCGGCAGACGGTGATGTCGACTTCGCGGCGCTGGAGGAAGCTGTGGGTCCACAGACGGCCGGCATCATGCTCACCAACCCGTCAACGCTGGGCGTCTTTGAACGCCGCATCACGGAAATTGCTGACCTTGTGCACGACGCGGGCGGCCTGCTGTACTACGACGGCGCTAACCTGAACGCGATTCTCGGCAAGGCTCGGCCCGGCGACATGGGCTTCGACGCGATTCATATGAATCTCCACAAGACGTTCTCCACCCCCCATGGCGGTGGCGGCCCCGGGGCTGGCGCGGTCGGCGTGTCTGAGCGGCTGCTGCCGTTCCTGCCCATTCCGATGGTGGGTCAGGACGATGACGGCGGCTTTCGCTGGCTGACAGAAGCCGACTCCCCGCAGTCCATCGGCCGCCTGTCCGGCTTCGCCGGCAACGCCGGCGTGCTGCTGCGCGCGCTGATCTACGCGCTGATGCTGGGCCGGCAGGGCATGCCGAGGGTGGCCGAATACGCCACGCTGAACGCCAACTATCTGGCGGCGCGCCTGGCCGCTGAAGGGTTCGATCTGGCGTTTCCGACCCGGCGGGCCAGTCACGAGTTCATCGTGACCCTCAAGCGAGAGGCGAAGGCTTTCGGCCTCACGGCCACCGACCTGTCCAAGATGCTGCTGGATCGGGACTTTCATGCGCCCACCAACTACTTCCCGCTGCTTGTGCCGGAGTGTCAGCTCATCGAGCCGACCGAAACCGAAAGCAAAGAGGTGCTGGATCGATTTGTCGACGCGATGGTCGACATCCGGCGCAGCGCCGAAGAGGATCCCGAGCAGGCAAAAGGTGCCCCGTTCACCATGCCCGTGAGGCGGCTGGATGACGTCAAGGCGGCCCGCCAGCTGGACCTGGCCTTCGCGGACTAAGGTCTGGCGCGACGAGCGTCGTTGCGGGACCGCACGGCGTCAGGCGCCGTGCCGCAGTGTCACCATCGGCGGCGTGCGCAAAACGCTGCGTGATCCGACGAGCCCCGTGAGGCCGATGGCCAGCGCGCCGCTGGCCAGACCCAGAGCCGGCAACCACCAGCTCGGTTGGTAGACGATGTTGAACACCTGGGTCGCCAGCACGCCACCGGCGATCACCGCGGCGACGGCTGCGAGTACCCCCGCCACCGCGCCGATGACGGCGAATTCCGAAAAGATTGCGGCCCGAAGCTGGCGGCCCGACCCGCCGAGGGTCCGCATCACCGCACCCTCGTGCTGGCGCTGTGCCAGCCCGGCGCCGAGTGCCGCCAGCAGCACAACAACGCCCGCCAGCAGCGTAAAGACGAACACCACCTGCACCGCCAGGGAAACCCGCTGAATCATGGTCCGCACCCGCTCCATAATCGTACCGATATCGAGGACGGACACGTTGGGCGTCTGCCTGACCAGGTCTGCGATCACGTCGAAGCGTCCGCCGGGCAGGAACACGCTGCTGATGTAGGTGTGGGGAAAGCCGCCGTCGAGCGTGCTGTTGAAGACGATGAAGAAGTTGGGCTGAAAGGAGTCCCAGTCCACCTTGCGAATCGATGTGATGGTCCCGCTGATCGACTGGCCGCCGGCGGTGAAGGTCAGCTCATCCATCAGCTTGAATCCCATGGACTCAGCCCAGGACTGCGCGAGGGAGATCTGCAGACCGGATACGTTCGGGTCGCGCCACTGTCCGCGGATGATGGTATTGCCGATCGACAGCTCGTCGGACCAGGAGATGTTGATATTGCCATCCACCCGGCGTCGGGCCCGGTCGCTCGGCAGGCTGGCAAGGTCGGGTGCGGCGCCGTTGATTTCCGACAGCCGGCTTACCGCCAGCGGGAACAGCCCCTGGCTGGCAACCCCATTGGCAGCAAAATGATCGTTGACGGTCTCAACCTGGTCGGGCTGGATGTTGATCAGGAAGTAGTTCGGGGCATTAGCGGGCAGCGTGTCGCGCCAGCCGCTCAGAAGGTCACGCTGAATCACGCCCAGCAGAAAAATCGCGGTGAGCCCCAAACCGAGACCGGCAACCTGCATCAGGACACCGCGATTCTGCCTGGCGAGGTTCGCCACGCCATAACGCCAGCCGAGCGTTCGGCCGCGGGCCAGGCGGCGGGCCAGGCGTATAAGCAGGAAAGCCCCGCCGGCGAGGGCCAGCCCGGCGCCGAGTGAGGCTCCCGCCATCACCGCCCCGAGCTTGATATCCGCCGACAGCCACCAGATGAGCCCAAGAGAGAAGGCGAGCGCGAGACCGTCGCCCACAAACTGGCTGGCCGGGGCATCGCCAAGCTGGCGGTTGAGCACCCGGACCGGCGGCACCTGCCGCAGGCGCAGCAGCGGCGGCACGCCGTAGCCGAGCAGGGTCAGCAGGCCGATTCCCATGGCCACCAGCACCGGCTGCACGCCGGCGCCCGGAATAGTCCCCGGCAGCAGGTCCCCCAGCGCCAGCACGAGCAGATGCTGACTCAGATAGCCGAGACCAGCCCCCAGCAGCAGGGCCGGCAGCGCCGTCCACAGGAGCACCAGGGCAAAAGAAAGGATGATGGCGTTTTGCCGGCTGCCCAGGCAGCGGAGGATCGCAACCGTATCCAGGTGACGCTCAACAAACTGGCGTGCCGCGATCACAATAGCGATGCCTGCCAGCAGCACGGCGGTGAGCGCCGCCAGCATCAGAAACTGCTGCGCCCGGTCGAGCGCGCGGCCGATCTGCTGCTGCGACTGAGCGAGGGTCTGAATGGACTCGCCGGGCTTCAGGTTCGGGACCAGCCAATCCTTGAACGCGGCAACCGCCTCCGGCTCACCGGCCACCAGGGCCCGGTACTGGACCCGCGCGCCGGGTCCGAGCAGGCCGGCCTCCTCGATCGCGCCAAACGGCAGCATCACGCGCGGCGCCAGGTTGAACACGCCGCCGCCCGCATCGGGCTCGAGCGCGATGGTTTCGGTCACCGCAAAAGTCTGGTCCCCGAGCTCCAGCGCACCGCCGGCCGTCAGGTTGAGCTCCGCCACGACCCGCGGGTCGACCCAGGCCTGGCCCGGCTGCGGAATGCCTGTGGCGGTGCGGGCAGGGCCATAGAGTTCGCTGGCGATCTCCAGTCGACCGCGCAGCGGATAACCGTCACTGACGCCTTTGACCTGAACCAGCAGCGACTGCTCTCCGGCAAAGGCGACGGTCGGGAATTCGATCGTGCGGGCCGTCTTGAGCCCGCGTTCGCGCGCTTCCTCTAGCCACTCAGCGTTGACCACCTGACGGGACTGGATCACCAAGTCGGCCGCCAGCAGCTCGTTAGCCCCCATCGTCAGCGCTTTGCTGACGCGTTCGGAGAAAGCGCCGACCGAGGTGAGCGCGGCCGCTGAAACCGCGAGCGCCAACGCGAGCGCCCGCAGCTCGCCGGCCCGCCACTCGCGGCGAACCTGGCGCAGCGAGAAGCTGAGGACCTTCACGATTCGGCCACCAGGCGGGGCTCCGATTCGGACTGGATCTGGCCCGCCTCGAGTCGAATGACGCGGGCGCAGCGATCCGCCAGACGCTGCTCGTGGGTCACCAGGACCAGCGCCGTCCCGGCCTGCTGATTGAGGTCGAAGAGCAGGTTGATGATCTCCTGGCCTGTCGCGCTATCCAGATTGCCCGTCGGTTCGTCGGCAAACAGGATCTGGGGCTGCCCGGCGTAGGCGCGGGCGATGGCCACACGCTGCTTTTCGCCGCCGGAGAGCTGATTGGGGTAGTGGTCCAGGCGATCGCCGAGGCCTACGCGCGTAAGGATATCTCGCGCCTGCGTCACCACGTCATCAGCGCCGGCAAGCTCAAGCGGGAGCATCACGTTTTCTTCAGCCGTCAGACTGTCAAGTAGATGGAACGACTGAAACACAAAGCCGACACCCTGGCCGCGCAGTGCGGCCCGCTCGTCCTCGCTCATCGCGCTGAGGTTGCGGTCCAGAAGCTCGACCGAACCGCCGCTTGGCTGGTCGAGCCCGGCCAGCAGACCCAGCAGCGTGGTTTTGCCCGAGCCCGAAGGCCCCACGATCGCCAGCGAATCTCCCTGAGCCACGGCCAGGCTGGTGGGCTTGAGAATCGTCAGTTCGCCACCTGGCCCGCTGACCGCTTTGCTTATATCCTTGGCATTGAGTATGAAGCGTTTGTTCAACATTAAGTCTCTCTTGCTCCTGGCCGTTGGGTTGCTCGGCGCCGGCGTATGCCCGTTCGCCTCGGCGGACGCGCCCGAGCGCGCGACGGGTCCGGTGCTGGTGCTGGGTGACAGCCTCGGCGCTGCCTACAATCTGCCGCTCGGGAGCGGCTGGGTCGACCTGCTGGGGCAGACGCTGACCGAATGCCAGGTAGGCGTTGTTAACGCCAGCATCAGCGGCGACACATCAGCCGGAGGCCTGGCAAGACTACCCGACCTGCTGGAGCGTCACCAACCGTCAATCGTCCTGGTTGAACTCGGCGGCAACGACGGGCTGCGTGGCCTCCCCACCCGCAAACTGTATGAAAATCTGCGTGAGATCGCGGTGAAGTCTGAGCAGTCGGGCGCCCGGGTGGTGCTGGCCGGCATGCAGATCCCCGGGAACTACGGTGCGAGGTATCGGCAGGCCTTCAGTGACGTCTACCCTGAGCTCGCGGCGGAGCTTGATTTGACCTTGATTCCCTTTCTGCTGGAAGGGGTGGCGCTACAGCCCGGCATGATCCAGGGGGACGGCATCCATCCGACGGGCGCAGCGCAGCCGGTGATCCTCCAGAATGTGCTTCCCTACGTGTCATCTCAGCTTGACACATGCAGTCTCGACGAGGCGTCAAAAGCCAGCCTCACGGCCCAGTAAACGCAGCGCTGGCGGCCGATCCTTAGCCGACTGTCAACGCATAATGACGACCTGGACTTCACACCGGCGTCATTAAAAGGCCTAATATACTCGCCGGCTGATTGCACCAGTCTCCAACGGAGTCACTACTATGGCAGCAGATGACCAAGGCTTGATCCTCATGATTGAGGACAACCACGACATCGCAGAGCTGGCGTCCGAGTATCTCGAGCGCCGCGGTTATCGCATGGATTTTGCGGCAGACGGACTCACCGGTCTGCACCTGGCCGTCACCAACACCTACGACTGCATTGTGCTTGACCTTATGTTGCCCGGCATGGACGGACTCGCCCTGTGCCGGCGACTGCGCCAGGACGGAAAAAGCTCAACGCCGGTGATCATGCTCACTGCGCGTGACACGCTCGACGACAAGGTCCAGGGCCTCGACGCGGGAGCCGATGACTACCTCATCAAACCGTTCGAAATCCGTGAGCTAGCGGCGCGCGTCAGTGCGCTCATCCGACGGTCCCGCCGCCAGGTCAGCCACGAGGTTCTGACGGTCGGCGACATGACGCTGGACACCTCAACTCTGCAGCTCAAGCGCGCCGGCAAAGACCTGTCGGTTTCGCCGATCGCCCTCAAGCTGCTGACGATCCTGATGCGCGAGTCGCCGAAAGTTGTCTCCCGACGGGATATCGAGCACGAGGTCTGGGGGGATGTGTTGCCCGACAGCGATACGCTTCGCAGCCACCTCTACAATCTGCGTAAGGTGATCGACAAGCCGTTCGACCGTCCGCTGCTGCACACGATCCACAGCGCCGGCTACCGCCTGGCCGACCTGGAGGTCGAGGCCGCCGAGAGCTGAGGTGGCGTCCCGCGACGTCCAGCGCCGCGGCGTCCGCCGCCGCCTGTTTTTTAGCTTTGCCCTGCAGGCGGCCGCGATCTCGCTGGCCGTCATCCTCGGGGTTGCCGGCACCTCGTGGGTGCTGCAGGAATCGCTCGTCGAACGGGCGATGTTCGAGGAAGCCGACACGCTGACCGAGCGTCTTCGCTCCGATCCTCTGGCCTCCATGCCGCATACTGCGAACCTCCGCGGCTACGTTAAGCGCTCCGGCGGCGACGAGCTGCCGAGCTATCTCGCGGCGCTCGACGAAGGGTTTCATAGCCTGGAGCCGGCCGTGCCGGGCGCCATTGCGTTTGTCACCCGGCGGGACGTCGGTACGCTCTATCTGGTGTTTCAACAGCAGGCGGTGCTGTCTCTGTCTCTGCTGTTCGGCGTGGTGCCGCTCGGGATTGTGCTGCTGACCATCTACCTCATTACCTGGTGGACCTATCGCATGTCGCACAGCGCTGTCTCGCCGCTGGTGCAGCTCGCACGGCGGGTCGAAAATCTCAACTTAAACCGGCTCGACGAGGCGGAGTTTCAGCCTGAGCAATTCGCCAACAGTCACGATGAGGTTTATGTGCTGACAAGTGCGCTCAACCAGCTTGGCGGGCGTATCCAGCGCTTCGTGGAGCGTGAGCGCAACTTCACCAGAGACGCGAGCCACGAGCTTCGTAGCCCGGTGACGGTCATTCAGATGGCTGCCGACATGCTGCTGGAAGAGGGCGAGCTTGAGCCCTATCAGGAGCGAACCGTGCGACGTATTCAAAATGTCGCCCGGGACATGCAGGCGCTGATCGAAGCACTGCTGATGCTCGCCCGGGAGAGCGGGGAAGGTCTGGCCGTCAAAGAATTTAAGGTGAACGCGATCGTGGCTGACGAGCTCGATCGCTACGGGTTCCTAGTGCGCAATAAGGCTGTCCAGCTCAGCCAGGAGGATCGGGTTCAGCTCCATGTTCTCGGCCCGCCGAGCGTGCTCGCTGTGATGGTTGGCAACCTGATTCGAAATGCTTGTGCCTACACCAGCGACGGGGAGGTCAAGGTGATCGTGGGCCGTGGCTTCGTGTCGGTCGATGATTCAGGCGTGGGTATGTCCGAAGACGCGGTGTCGCGCGTCTTTGAGCCTTTTTACCGTGCTGGGCGGAGCGGCAAGGGCGGCCATGGCGTCGGGCTGACGATCGTCAAACGCCTGGCGGACCGATTTGGCTGGCCGGTGGAAATCCAGTCCGAGCTGGGGGTGGGCACCTGCGCCACGGTCTACTTTCCGGAATTCACGGTGGATGATGAGTCGGAGACAGCGGCCCCGGCGGCGGCGCAGTCCGAGGCTGCCGCGGGAACGTGACGCATCTCTCTATTGCGATAAAAAGATATTGACTTTCGTCGAGAGAGCGGGTTTTAATAGCCGGGTACTCATTGAGACCGGCTGAGGGAAAGGCCCTTAGAAGCCGGGGCAACCTGCGAACCTAACCCGTTCGTAAAGGTGCCAAATCCTGCGGAACCTTGGTTCCGGGAAATGAGTGTCGGCAAAAGCGGTAACGCGAAGGACCCGACGCCCACCTGACCGCCTGCGGCCCAGGACCAATGAGTCACCGACTAACGGAGAACATTGGAAATGAGCCAGCAACCAGCCGAACCAACAACCGCCAACGCGCCGGCAACGCCGATCAGCACCCTGAAGGATCGTCAGACGAGCCCGAAGCGTCGATCTGCCGCCACCACCGCCGTACGCACCGGCATCGAGAGCGACCAGGAGCATGGCGCCGTTGTGCCGCCGCTGTACCTGTCGAGCAACTTTGCGTTCAACGGCTTCGACGACAAGCGCCCCTATGACTACACCCGCTCGGGGAACCCGACTCGCGACCTGCTCGGCGAGGCCATCAGTGAGCTGGAGGGTGGCGCCGGAGCCGTGATCACGTCGTCGGGCATGTCGGCGGTTTACCTGGTCACCCACCTGCTGGCGGCCGATGACCTGGTCCTGGCACCGCATGACTGCTACGGCGGCTGCTACCGTCTGCTGGAAAACCTGGCCAAGCAGAACAAGCTGCGGCTCAAGTTTTGCGACTTCTCCGATACCGACGCCGCCCGCGAGGAAATCCGCCGCAGCCGGCCGCAGCTCGTCTGGCTCGAAACGCCCAGCAACCCGCTGCTGCGCGTGAGCGACATCTCCGCCTTGAGCGAAGCGGCCCGGGAGGTCAATTCCCTGGTTGTTGCCGACAACACCTTTCTCTCGCCCGCGCTGCAGCAGCCGCTGGCTCTGGGTGCTGACATCGTCGTCCACTCGACCACCAAGTATCTCAACGGCCACAGCGATGTTGTCGGCGGCGCGGTGGTCGCCAAAACACCTGAGCTGCACGAACAGCTGACCTGGTGGGCCAACTGCATCGGCGTGACCGGCGCACCCTTCGACAGCTTCTTGACCCTGCGGGGAATCCGCACGCTGAAGGTCCGTGTCGCTCAGCATGAGAGCAACGCTCGTCGGCTGGTCGACCTGCTGTCGTCGCACGGCGCCGTGTCGCGGGTTTACTACCCGGGGCTGACGAGCCATCCGGGGCACGCTGTCGCCCGCCGACAGCAGAACGGGTTTGGCGGCATGATCAGCTTTGAACTGCGTGGGGGCGTCGGCGAGGTCACCGAATTCCTGCGCAGCCTGGAGCTGTTTTCCCTGGCTGAGTCGCTGGGCGGCGTCGAGTCACTGGTTGCCCACCCGGCAACCATGACCCACGCCGCGATGAGCGAAGCGGCGCAGCGGGAGGCGGGCATTGAGCCGACGCTCGTTCGCCTGTCCGTCGGCATTGAGGACGCTGATGACCTGGTGTCCGATGTGCAGGCCGCGCTCGATGCTGCCCTGGAGATCTCGCTGGACGCGCCGCTGCAGTCCGAGGCTCGGGCCGTCAGCGGCTGAGAGGCGAGCTTTAAGCCAAAAAAACCCCCGAACGGCTCGCGCCGTCGGGGGCTCCGGTTTCTGCGCTTTATAAAAGATTGAGGGGCGAATAGCTGTAGCCGGGGAAAACGCTCCCGACTACGCCGCTGCCGTTGCCCAGAATCACGTCCATGACGGTCCCGTGAACCTGGCGGAAGTCGGTGGTCGGGATCACGCCGTCTCCCTCCCGATCGACCGTCGCAATGCTGGGGAAAGTCCCGTAGAGTCCGCCGGCCACCCGCCCGCTGATCACGGTCATCGGGTCGCCGTAGCCGTGATCGGTGCCGCTGTTGCCGTTCTCGCTGACCTGCCGCCCGAACTCGCTTTGAATCACGAGACACATATCGTCGGCGTTCTTGTTCGGGTCGTTCGCGATATCGAGGTAGAAGGCGGTGACGGCCTCGCTGACTTCCCGAATGTTTCGCCCAAAGCCCGCGTTTGGGTTCACCGTCTGCTGATTGTTGTGGGTGTCCCACCCGCCTTTGTTCAGAGTTGCCGCGGCAATGCCGATGTCCAGCTTCCACAGCTGGGCGATCAGCGCGAGATCGTTGCCGATCCCCGTATCGGGATAGGTAACGCCGCCGGCGGGAACATAGTTGTCCAGATCAAAGGAATCGATCAGTTCTACCGCGTCAACCGCCGCCTGGCCGGCCAGGTCCAGCGTTCCAACGCCGTTGCCGTACATTTCGGCCAGGCCTGCGAGGTGCGTATCTTCGTAGCGCCCGGTGTTGGGACTGAAGCTGCCTGCCGAGTCCAGCGTCGCAACGTCAGCGTAACCCGACATGCTGACCGGCGTGTTCGAGTCGGAGGCAAGCCCGGTAAACACCGCGTCGCCGCTGTG
>JANQOZ010000020.1 GCA_028285525.1 Lysobacterales bacterium | reverse complement strand
GGTGCCCGCCCAGCACCGCGGTTCCCAGCGGGGTTGTACCGTTTGCCGCCGGCAGATTACCGTCAGCCCCCGCGGCCAGCAGCGCCCCGACCACGTTCGGGTGACCGGCACCGCTGGCGCGCAGCAGCGGCGAGCACAGCTCGCTGTCGCGTTCGTTGACGTTGTGTCCCTGGGCCAGAAGACGCTTGACGCGCCCGAGATTCCCTTCGCTGGCGGCGCGCACAAGCTGTCCCGGCGTCAGCTCCGCGGGCCGCTCGGCCGCTTCGGCCCGGCTTCCTCGCATCAGCATGTTCTGCAGGGTCGCGTCGTCGTTCTGCATCGCCAGCCCGAGCGGTGAGACGCCTTCGCTGTTGGCCAGCTTCGGATCCGCGCCTGCCTGCAGCAGCGCCCGCAGCACGCCCAGCTGCGCCGGTCGCTCAACCTCGAGCGCCAGCATCAGCGCGCTGTTGCCGCCTTCATCCTGGGCGTTAGCGTCGGCGCCCGCGATCAGCAGCTCGTTCACGAAGCGCTTGTCGCGGTGTGTTGCGGCCCAGTGAAGCGCAGTCCGGCCCAGCGCGTCTCGCTCATCCACCACCGCACCGTCAGCAATCAGTTTGCCCGCCAGCCCGGCCAGCTGCTCTTCGTGCGTGTCATCGATGCCCGACGGCTCTTCATGCTGGGCGTCCGCGAAGCCGGCGACCCAGATCAGCTGCTGCCCGCCCGGTTCCACCTGCGCGCCGCGTGAAAGCAGCAGCTCGACGATATCCACCGGCGTAGGGGCCTGTTGCAGTACGCAGCTGAGCAGCGAATCGCCGGTCCGAGACAGCGCGTTGGCGCCAAGACCGTTTTCCAGCAGCCAGCGCGGGGCCATGGCCCGGCCGGCGGCAACCGAGTTTAGAAATGCTGACGACAGCCACCAGGCCGGCGCCTCAGGCTGGCTGAGCAGCACCGCCTTCATCTGTTCCGTATCGTCGACCAGCGCTGCGTCCATCAGGCCCGCATAGCCGGCTTCTTCCTGCTCCTGCTGCTGCGCTTCGGTCAGGCCGATGGCGCCCTGCGCACCAAGGTCCTCGGTGTCGACCTCTCCGAGACCGGTGCTCAGGTCCACCACGTCGGACAACACCATCGCGTCGTCGGCGTGACCGTCCGCAGCTTCCGGTGTCTCCGGCTCCTCGGGTTCGAGGCTGACGATGCTGAGCGCAATTTCTCCGGTTTGCAGCTCCCCGGTCTGCGGCTCGCCAATCAGGCTGTTTTCGGCCTCGAGGCCGATGTCGATATCCACAGCGCTGATCAGAGCGGCGGTCGGGTCTTCGCCCAGCGCCTCAAGATCCGGAAACGCCGGGGCCTCCTCCTCGGCGGTCTGCTCGACCGTACCCTGATCATCCGACACATCCTCTGGCGTCTCTGCACTTGCGGCGTCAGCAGCTTCAGACGCTTCCGGCGCGGGCTCGCCGGCTGCCGAACCTGGAACCGGCAGATCCTCCGGAACCAGTTCAAACGCCGGCGGTGGCGTGAAGCGGGCGCTGACCTCCTCGGGCGTCCCCGAAAACGCGCCCGACGCCTCGCTGACGTCCTGCTCAAACGCGGCTGCCGTCAGGAGGCTCTCATCAGCGGGTTCTTCCACCACGGGCAGCGGCTCGGCGGCGGTGACCGGTGCGGACTCCGTGACGGGTTCAGGGTCAGCCTCGGCCGCGGACGCCTCTTCCTGTAAGGCTTCGCTCATCGGCGTGACCGTCTCTGCCGGCGGGTCATCCGCAACCTCGGTACCGACATCGTCCGGTAGTGTTTCTTCCACACCCGGCGCTGCTTCGGTTGAGTCGGCGTCGACTTCGGGCGGCGCAGACGCGCTGGCGTCCGGCTCAGCCGCCTGGGCATCGGTCGGCGGTGGCGCTTCGGCCGCTACGGTTTCGAACGTGGACGCTTCGTCAGAAGGCGGCTCGGCTGAGGCTTCGCTGGTTACCGCGTCGGGTTTGTCGGTCTCGATCTCCGGCTCGTCGTCTTCCTGATCAGCCTCCGCTTGGACGCTCGGCTCCGACGGGGTGGTCGTGTCTTCCGCTTCGGGTGCTTCGGCGGGCGGGTCTGCCTCGGCCGTGGCGTCTGTCTCGGGACTGTGTTCCGCATCGGACGTCGGCACGGCCGCATCCTCAGTCTGAGCAGCGGCTGTGTCGGCCTCGGTGCTGCCTTGATCCGGCTCTGGCCGGCTCGCCGCATCGTCGGTTTGCACCGTCTCGGCGTCGTCCAGCTTGATCGCGGGCATCACCAGGGTGGCCGACTCGAGCTGCGTGCGGCTGCGCGGATTGAGCTGGCGCTCTGCCCAGTCGAGATCCTCTGGCGTTTCAAACTGCTTGAGATCGATGACGTTTTCCGCAGCGGCAAGACCGTCCGGGGAAGCCGCCGTTTCGGCCACCGGCGCCGGCGCGTTGCGGGTGCCCAGAGCGTCAGCGATCCGCCACCGCCCGGCAGCGGCTGCGAGATCGCCTGCCTTCCTGCCTTCGCGGTTGCTGACGTCGGGCTCAGCGCCCATCGCCATCAGCAGGCGGATCGTTTCAGCGTCGGCGCGGGTCGAGCTGACCGCCACCAGCAGTGCGGTTCGGCCCGGCTTGTCGCGGTGTTCGGTTTCCGGGTTCCAGAAGACCAATCGCTCCAACACGCCGTTGGCGCCCGAGCGCGCGGCCTCCATCAGGGCGGTATTCCCAAAATCGTCGCGCGCATTGACGTCAGCGCCAGCCTGGAGCAGGGCGTCAGCAATCTGGGCGTTGCCGCGCAGGGCGGCACCCATCAGCGCGGTCCGACCGAGCTTTCCGCGGTGGTTGACGTCCGCCTTGTAGCGCAGGAGCAGCTCAACGCCAGCAGGATCATCGCGAGGCAGCAGCGCGGCTTCGGCCAACGGCGCCGCGCCGCGGGCAGGGTTAACGGCCACGTCGTGGCCGAGCAGCAGCTCCAGGGCGGGCCACATGCCGGCGCCGGCGGCGGTCGCCAGCGGGGTTTTGCCCTGCTGGTTTTCGAGGTTGAGGTTGGCGCGATGGGTGGACAGCAGTCCGAGGATCTGGGTGTCGCCGAGCTGGGCGGCAAAGTGAGCCGCGCTGTCGCCGTTGGGTGCCGTTGCGTCAGCGTCAGCGCCCTGCTCCAGCAGCCACTTGGCGATTTGCAGCCTCTCACTGCTGTTCCCTGCCGCCAGTGCGACCAGCGCCGGGATCTGCTGCGGGTCCTCGCGCAGCTCACCTTCTCGGGCAACGAGGTTCTTGAGCTCCCGCAGATTCCCGTCAAAGGCAGCCCGGGCCAGGGGCGTCTGAAGGTCGCTGCGAACCAGCAGTGGCACATTCCGAATCATGCGAACGGCAGTTCTCGCCAGACGTAACCAGACAAGATCCCGATATTACCCGATTTTGCGTTAGAAAATCATAAGTTAGAAAGTGTCTTTGATTTATCATAGAGGCTTTGACGACCGACCCTTGTGAGCATGGAACCGAGCCCCCCCGAACCGCAGGAAAGCCCGAACGATTCTCGTTGGCAGCTGGCCGCTGACGTCCTGCGATTTCAGGCAAAACTCTTTGTCGACGGCCTGAGAGATCTGCTGATGAGTCCTATCAGCTTGGTCGCGGCCCTGATCGGGCTGCTGTTTGAACCGGCAACGCCCCGCCGGCTGTTTGATCGGGTGCTCGCCTTCGGTCGGGAAACCGAGGTCTGGATCAATCTGTTCGGCAGTCGCTCCGGCCAGCCCGGGATCGACGACCTGTTCACTTCCCTGGAAGATCGGCTCAAGCAGCAGGTTGAGCAGGGCGGCATGACGGCTACGGCAAAGCAGAAGATCGACGAGTCGCTCGATGCCATTCACGAGAAGGTTCGGGCGGCCAACGAAAAGAGTGAGCCCTGACGGCCTCTGCGACCTGAGATCTCTTCAACGGCGCGCCGAGGGCAGCGCTCGAGCGTCACCTAACCGATGAAGGTCAGCGGGTCGGGGTTGCGCAGCAGTTCGCCGGCGTCTTCGGGGCTGAGGGACTTGCCGATGAGGTAACCCTGCGCGAGGTGGCATCCCAGCGCGGTGATGTATTCAAGCTCGCTGGCGGTCTCCACGCCCTCAACCACAATCTTCAGTTTCAGCGCGCGCATCAGGGCAACGATACCGCGGAGCAGCTCGCGGCTGCGGGGCTCGGTGTCCAGCGGTCGAACGAAGGCCTGATCGATTTTTGCGTAGTCCACGTCGAGCTGATACAGGGTGGCCAGAGAGGAGTAGCCGGTACCGAAATCGTCCAGCGACACCTGAAATCCGAGTTCATGCGCGCGGTCGATCCACACGTCGGTGGCCTCCATGTCGACCGCGAGGCTTTCGGTGATCTCGAGCTTGATATCGGATCGGTTCAGCTGATAGCGGTCGGTGATCTCTGCCGCCTGGGTGATGAAATCTTTGTCCGCTATCTGCTTGGCGGAGACGTTGATGCTCATAAATAGGGCACCGGCGCCATAGCCTGGAGCCTGCTGAAAAGCGGCCAACTGGCGGCAGGCCGAATCAAAAACGTAGAGGCCCACGGGCACGATCAGTCCCGTTTCCTCGGCCAGCGTGATGAACAGCGCCGGCGAGATCGGGCCTCGCTTCGGGTGCTCCCAGCGCGTCAGGGCCTCGAAGCCCGCAATTTTCCCCGTCTCACAGCCCAGCAGCGGCTGGTAGAAGACCTTGAGCTGCTGCTCCTTGAGGGCTTTCTTGAGTTCGGATTCCAGGCGGATCTTGTCAATCCCGTGGCGGATGTACTCGCCGACGACATCTTCGGCAATCAGCTCGTCAGGACCCGCCAGCAGGCCGCCTTCCCCTTTGACCTTGTTCAGTCCGCTGCGGTACCGATCCAGCAGGATTTTGACCAGGAGCTTGAGGATCGGATCGGCCTGGGAGATTCGATCCGTTAGCTGGTCGCGGGTAACGACCATCAGATGGGTCGGCCCCGCAGCGGTGGCGGTCGCCGTTCGGGGCGCGCTGTCGATCACGCCCATTTCGCCGACGATGTCGCCGGGCTTGAGCTGAGTCAGGATGACCGGCGTCCCCTCGGAGTTCGTGGAGATCTGCAGTCCGCCTTCTTCGATAATATAGGCGCAGTCCGCCTCGTCCCCCTCCCGGAACAGGATCTCGCCATCGGCGAGGGTGCGGGTACTGCGATGCAGTTGATGATTCGACACGCCAACGCTCCTTGGAAAACGTTTGCGTAGTGCTGCTGCCTACCTCCCCGTCAGCCAGCAGCGCAGCGCACAGGCCGACGATCATACTGCAATCGGCCTAGCCTTGTCGGGGGTGTCGAAAAGTGCGTGCGTCAGCGTAGCGATCGCCGGCCCAGCGCAGGACCCGGCGGCTGGTGCTGCTGGAACAATCCAGATCCCAGTACCCATCGGTCACAAAACTCCCGAGCCGCTGAGGCCGGCAGTTGAACTCGGACTCGCTGGTGCGCCAGCGGCCGTCATTCTTGTGAATGATCCGCAGCGGCGTGTCGGGAATAAACACGTCGTAGCGCCGGGCCGCTGGCGCCACCAGGAGCTCCGGCTGCCGATCGCGGTTCAGTTCGGCCAGCGCGACCTGAATCTGGTAGTCCGACTGCTCGACGTGGTCCTCAAGGACCGCCTGGGCCCAGGCGGGCAGGTCGCCGGGTTCATGCCATTTGAGCGCCAGTCCGGGCGCAAAGTCGGTGCCGGGCACCGGTCTCACCATCAGCAGTGCAGCTGATGCGGCGGACGTGACCGCCAGCGCCAGCACCGCAGTGATGCGCACCAGGAGACGGGTTCGGGATCGACGGCGACGGAGTGAGAAATTGTCTTGTACTTTCATGTCGCCATACTGGCTGCCGAAAGTGGCTCAAATATGGCGCATCGGTGTCGATGAACTTGCGACGCTGGTTCGCAGCCGCCCAAGCGTTCTGGCTGCAGCGGTGAGTGATCTTCAATGACGCATCGGTGACCCGTGCCATTAGTCCGGGGTTGTGCAAGAGCCCGCGGGGCCCAACAATATCTTTATGCCCGTCTACAAATTTCAGCCCCCGCTGACCCCTAAAACGACCGCCGGCGGCGTCGTTGCAGGGATTCTCGGCCTCGGAATGGCCGCGCTCACCTTTTTTGTGGGTATTTTTGTGGCCCTGGCGCTGCTGGCGGTTGGCGCGGCGGTGGCCGCCGTACTCACCGTCCGCGGCTGGTGGCTGGGCCGTCAGGGGCGGCCTGGTGCCGGCTACACCGGCACCGGGCCAGGATCAGCGGCTGGCGGAAGACGCCGTGCAGGCCAACGTACTGACGTGCTCGAGGGAGAGTATGAGGTGGTGAAGCGGCCGCCCGATCAGTCCTGATCAGCCGTAAACCCAGTTGATGGCCGGGATCGAGACCAGCAGAAAGACGATGGTCATCAGGCCGCCCGTCTTCAGAAAATCGGTCACCCGGTAGCCTCCCGGACTCATGATCAGCGCGCTCACCTGGTGGGTGGGGATCAGGAACGCGTTGGACGCCGAAATCGCGACGATCAGAGCAAACACCGCGGGGTCGGCACCAACGGCCAGCGCCACGTTGATCGCCAGCGGCACCAGCAGGGCCGTCGCCCCCACGTTGGACATGACGAGCGTAAAGAAGGTGGTCATCGTCGCCAGGAGAATCTGCAGGACCAGCACCGGTACGTCACCCAAAAAAGCCAGCGCCTGCTGGGCCATCCAGGCAGCCGTGCCGGTGGTGTCCATGGCCAGGCCCAGCGGGATCAGGCTGGCCAGCAGGAATACGGTTTTCCAGCTCACCGACGCGTAGGCCTCGTCCATGCTCAACACCTGCGTCACCACCATGCCGACGGCCCCCACCAGCAGGCACACGGACAGCCGGAAATCGGAAAAGACGATCAGGCCCATAGAGAGCAGAAAGAAGGCCAGCGCCCATCCCACCTTGTGTGGCCGCTGCTCTTCTTTCGGCAGGTCCGTGACCACCACAAAGTCACGCTCGCTGCTGGCCCGGCCCAGGTCGCGCCAGGTGCCGTGCATGATCAGGGTATCCCCGACCTGCAGCGGCAGACTGCGCAGGCCCTGGCGATGTACCTCGTCTGCCCGCTGCAGCGCCAGCACGCTAAAGCCGTACGCTTTGCGAAACCGTACCTCCTGCACGGTTTTGCCGACCAGCGGGGACCCTGGCGTGATCACGCTCTCCGCGATGCCTGCACGGGAGGGATTGAGCAGGGCCCCGAAGCTCACCAGACGTGGCCGCACGACAAGCTCGTTGGCCTCGGCAAACTCGCCGATCTGCTCGCGCTCTCCCATGGCCCCCAGCACCGTGCCGACCCAGATCATTTCCTCGGAGGCCGGCGCCAGATGCTGCTCATCGCCGTTGCGGATCGCCACCAGCGACGGTGCGCCCTCCAGCACCTCTGCCTCACCAATGGTCAGGCCGACCAGCTGGCTCTCGGAGGTCACCAGCAGCTCGTAAACGTCACCCTTTACGCCGTAAAGCTGCGCGAAGTAGCTGCGGGTCCGGCCTGGCCGGGTTTTCTCCAGCACCTGGCTGGCGGGCAGCAAAAAGCGACCGAACAGCAGAAAGAACAGGATCCCAGAGGCCAGGAGAATCAGCCCGATAGGCGTGACCGAAAACAGGTGGAACGTTGTGACGGTGTCGGCGCCGGGCGGCAGGTTGCGATTGGAGTTCTGGATCAGGTCGTTGAGCAGGATCAACGGGGAGGAACCCACCATCGTCAGCGTACCGCCGAGGATTGCGCAGAAGCCCATCGGCATCAGGAGTCGGCTCAGGCTGATCTGGCTGCGGCTGGCGATGCGGCTGATCACGGGCAGGAAGAGAGCGGTGGCCCCAACGTTCTGCATAAAGCCGGAGATCACGCCCACCGTGCCCGAGACCAGCGGGATGATGCGCGTTTCCGTGCGGCCGCCGAGGCGCAAAATCATCGACGCCACGACCGCCATCACGCCGGTCCGGTCGAGACCGGTCCCGATGATCATCACCGCGATAATCGAGATCACGGCGTTACTGGCGAATCCGGCGAAGAGTTGGTCGGAGGGCAGCAGCCCCAGCAGCCCGATGGCCACCAGAGCGCAAAGCGCGACCACGTCCACCCGCAGGATTTCCAGGACAAACAGCACGACCGTCACGCCAAGCACCGCCAGGACCTGGATCATTTCGGTGGTTAGGACGAGGTCGCCACCCATCGGTCAGCGGCGCTGGTAGATCAGGTCGGTCACCTGATGGCCCAGCTTCAGGCCGCGTTTTTCAAACCGCGTCTCCGGCCGCCATTCGGGTCGCGGCGATGGCTGCCCCGGCCCGGCCAGGTTCCGGAGCTCCTTCGAGGGCTCGATGATCGCCACCATGTGCTCGGCATAGGGCTGCCAGTCGGTCGCCAGGTGAAACAGGCCGCCGGGCGCGAGCGCCCGGGCCACGTGCTGCACGAAGTCCGGCTGCACAATCCGGCGCTTGTGGTGACGGGTCTTGGGCCACGGGTCAGGAAAATACAGTCTGACTCCGGCCAGACTGCCGGCCGGCACGTGATGGGCCAGCAGGTCGCAGGCGTCGTGACACAGCAGCCGCACGTTCTTAAGGCAGCGCGCCTGGATGTCGAGCAGCGCGGCCCCGAGACCTGGCCGGTGAACCTCAACGCCGAGATACAGGGAACCAGGATCGGCCGACGCCATCGCGATCAGCGCCTCGCCATTGCCGATCCCGATTTCCATAACGGCCGGTGAGGACGGCGAGGCGAGGAGAGCGAGCGGCTTCCCCGCCTCGGGTTCGAGGCCGTAGGTCTGCCAGTGGGTGGTCAGCGCCTCTTCCTGCGCGCCGGTGGTCCGACCCCGCAAAACGAAACTCCGTACCGTGCGCCGGCCGCTGTTGTCGCCGCCGCCGGGCGCCGGAATTGCGGGTCGTTCTGCTGCCTTCCTCATGTGTCGGTGGTGCTTCTTATCGGGGCTTGCCGATCCGGGGTTGCCGCCGGCAGCGCTGCGTGACTCGCTATTGTAACGCTGCTGCCGCAGGCTGAAAGCGCTGCGTTACAATACACCAGAATTTTGGAACAACCTGTGATCAATAAACTCGACATCACCCGCAATTGGCTCCCTCGCTATACCTCCATGCCGCTGGAAAAGTTTGGCGACTGGGTGCTGCTGACCAACTTCTCCAACTACGTCACCACCTTCTGCGAGCGATTCAGCTGCGAGCTCTATGGAGAGGGGCGTCCGATGCAGGCCGCGACCAACAGTGACGGCCTGACCATCATCAACTTCGGGATGGGTTCGCCTAACGCCGCCACCATGATGGATCTGCTGACGGCGGTGCATCCCAAGGGTGTGCTGTTTCTGGGCAAATGCGGCGGCCTCAAGAAATCGACCGAGATCGGCCATTTCATCCTGCCGATTGCCGCCATCCGGGGGGAGGGCACGAGCGACGACTACCTCGACCCGATGGTGCCGGCGCTGCCGTCCTTCAAGCTCCACAAGTTTGTATCGGAAAAACTTCGGGCCCACGGACTGGACTACCGGACCGGCGTGATCTACACGACCAACCGGCGAGTCTGGGAGCATGACGACGGCTTCCACGAGCGGCTGCGGCAGATGACCTGCATCGGCATCGATATGGAGACGGCTACGTTATTTATTGTCGGCCATAAGAACGAAATCTCCCGCGGCGCCCTGCTGCTGGTGTCGGACGTGCCGACGACGCCCGACGGCGTCAAGACCGAGGAATCCGATCGTGCGGTGACCCAGAACTGGGTGGACATGCATCTGAACCTCGGCATCGAGTCGATGACGGACATCGGCAAAACCGGCGAGAAGATCAAACACTTTCAGTACTGAGCCTCACAACGCCATGGCCGCTGCACTCGAGATCGGCTTCCGCTGGCTCGATGTGGCGGGCTGCTGCCGGTCAGCCCCGCTGCTGGCGGGGTTCGAAAATCTTTATAAGCAGTCATAACGATATCCAATTTGTCGGGGTGCAACCCGCACCGGTAGGCTCAGAACACCTTCTTCAGCGAGGCCGGACCGTTGGGCTATCGAATTGGATTCGATGTCGGTGGAACGTTCACCGACTTTACGATCATCAATGACGAAAGCGGCGTCGTTGACTACTTCAAGGTCTCCTCAACGCCTGACGACCCCTCGGCCGCGATTGAGTCTGGGCTGGCCAGTCTGATTGAAAACCTCGAGATCTCACCGGATCAGGTTTCCCATTTAGGCCATGGCACAACAGTCGCGACCAATATGGCGATCGAGCGCAAAGGGGCGCGGACCGGGCTGATGACAACGCGCGGTTTCAGGGACGTGCTTGAGATCGGCCGTCAGACCCGGCCGCACCTCTATAACTATCGCGTACGCCGACCCGAGCCACTGATACCGCGCCATCTGCGGCTCGAAATTGATGAACGCATCCTTGCTGACGGCTCGGTGCACCGGCCCCTGGACGAGAACGCTGTGCGGGCCGCTGCCCGGAGACTCGTTGAGAGCGATATCGAAGCGGTCGTAATTTGTTTTTTGCACAGCTATCGCAATCCCTCTCACGAACGCCGGGCCCGCGAAATCCTGGCCGAAGAGCTGCCTGGCGTTTACGTGAGTCTTTCGAGCGAGGTGCTGCCGGAGTTTCGAGAATTTGAGCGGCTTTCGACGACGGTGCTGAATGCCTACATGGGGCCGCGAATGCAGCGCTACCTGGAAAAGCTGCTGACTCGTGTCAAGGGTCTCGGAATCAGCGCCAACCTCGATACGGTCCATAGCAATGGTGGGCTGATGTCCGTCGCTACGGTCCGCGAGATGCCGGTACGGACCTGTGTCTCCGGCCCTGCGGCCGGCGTGATCGGCGCCGCCGAGGTGGGACGGACGGCTGGCTTCCGAAACCTGGTCACGTTTGACGTCGGCGGCACGTCAACCGACGTCTCGATTATTGTCGACGGCCAACCGCTGTTTGCCTCCGATCGGACGGTAGCGGGTTTTCCGGTCAGAACACCGATGGTCGATATCCACGTCATCGGCGCTGGCGGCGGCAGCATCGCCGCAGTGGACGACGCGGGATCCCTGAAGGTTGGGCCGAAAAGCGCCGGTGCCGTTCCCGGGCCGGTAGCCTACGACCGAGGCGGCACTGCGCCAACGATCACCGACGCCAATATTGTCCTCGGACGGCTGGATCAGCATTCGCTGCTCGATGGCAGGCTCTTGATTAATGCGGCAGGCGCCAGGGCCGTAATCCAGGATAAGGTAGCCGGTCCTCTGGGTATCGATCTCGAAGACGCCGCGTACGGGATATTGCGCATCGCTGCCGCCAATATGAATCGGGCAATTCATGCGGTATCCACCGAAAAGGGCCACGACATTCGTGAGTTTGCCCTGATTGCCTACGGTGGAGCCGGTCCACTGCATGCCGCTGACCTGGCTCGAGAAGCCGGCATCAATACCATCATCGTGCCCCGTGAGCCCGGAACCCTGTGCGCCAGAGGCATTTTGCTGTCCGATATCACCATGGACTTTGTCCGCAGCGAACTGATGCTCGCGACCCCTGACATCTGGCGAGAAGTTATTGCTGTTCTCCGAGGTATGCACGATAAGGCAGAGGCATGGCTCACCAGAGAGTTGGTCCCGGACTCGGAGCGCCGAATCGAGACCATGATCGACGCTCGCTATGACGGCCAGAACTACGAATTAGCGGTGGTCGTTCGCGATCTCGCCAAACTGTCGGTCGATGGTTTCGTCGCCGAATTCAAAGATCGACACAAACGGGAGTATGGTTACGATATCGAGGGTCGGGCTGTCGAGATCGTCAACTGCCGGGTTCGAGCCGTCGGCCGGATTGAAAAGGCCCACTCCCGTCTAGAAGGAGTTGGTGGCGAGGACCCAAAGACCGGGGAGCGAAACGCGTTTTTTGGCCGGGAGATCGGTTGGCGTCAGACCCCCGTATTGCGCCGCGAAAGGCTGCCGGCAGGTATGGAAATCCAGGGGCCCGCTATCGTCGAGGAAATGAGCTCGACTACCGTAATTCATCCCAGCCAGCAGGTGATTGTTGATGAATTCGGTAACCTGATAATCACTCGATCAGCCCCACACGAGGAGGCTCTTGAAAATGCCTGAAGGCACTCCCTCCGGGTTCGACCCGATAGCGATGGAGGTATTCTCCAATCGCCTGCTGACCATCACTGAAGAAATGGGCATAACGCTTATTCGGGGCTCGTTTTCGCCCAATATCAAGGAGCGTCAGGACTGTTCGGTGGCGCTGTTCGACCGTCGGGGTCGGCTGATTTCCCAAGCGTCCCATATTCCCATGCATCTCGGCGCGCTGGAGGGAGGGGTTGAGACCATCCTGGCCAAATATTCGCTGGATGACATTCGGGACGGCGATGTGTTTATGTGCAACGACGCCTACCTCGCCGGCGGGACCCATTCCCCAGACATCACCATCGTCACGCCCATCTTCTGCGGTGGTCGCCTGCGCTTTTTTGCCACCAACCTCGGCCACCATTCGGACGTCGGTGGATCGACACCGGGCTCGGTGTCGCCCACGGCACAAACGATCTTCGACGAGGGTCTTCGGATTCCGTTGGTCCGGGTCATGCGCGCCGGCACGCTGGATGAAGACGTCCTTTCTTTTGTAACGTCCAACAGCCGGGAACCCGAGGATCGTGCGTTTGATCTCAAAGTCCAGATCGCGGCCAACGATCGTGGTCGGCGGCTGGTGCAGGACCTTGTTTCGGCCCACAGCATCGAGGAAGTGGAGCGATCAGTCGACGATCTCCTCGCCTATACGGAGCGGCGTCTTCGAGCTCGGATTGCGGCTCTGGATGATGGCTCCAGCACCTTTGCCACATGGCTCGACGACGACGGGTTCGGCGGAGACCCGGTCCGAATCCAAGCGACAGTGACGGTCAGCGGCAGCGACCTGACGGTCGACTTTGAGGGTACCGGTCCGCAGGCGCGCGGCGCCTACAACATGCCAAAAGCGGCGCTGAATGCCACGGTCTACTACTGCGTCAAGACCATGCTCGATCCGGAGCTGCTGCCTAATGACGGAATGGCTGCGGCGGTCACGATCAAAGCCCCCGACGGCAGCCTGGCGAAGCCCGAGTTCCCAGGGGCCGTAGGCATGCGCTCGTGTACCGCACAGCCTTTCTCCGGCGCGATCATCGGCGCATTTAACGAACTGCTGCCGTCAGACCGCCAAATGGCATCAGGGAACGATGCCATGCCGGCACTGGTAGTGTCCGGACAATCCCGTCGACGCCCAGGAACCTACGTCTACGTCGAGACCATTGGAGGTGGCTCCGGGTCCATGTGTGATCTTGACGGCGCTGATGGGACCCACGTCCATATCACCAACTCATCCAACCTGCCTGCCGAAGCGCTGGAGAATGAATACCCGCTGCTGGTCGAGGAGTATTGCTTGATTCCCGACAGCTGCGGGGCGGGGAGACAACGCGGAGGACTCGGTATCGCCAGAGAAATCCGTGTGCTCGATGAGGGAACTTTTTTTTACGCTAACTCGGAAAAAACGGTGATCCACCCCACGGGGCTGATGGGTGGAAAGGATGGGTCCAATGCCCGGATCATTGTCAATCCAGGCACTGCGGAAGAGGAAATCCTCAAGGCGAACCAGCCCGGAAAAGTAGTCCAAAAAGGTACATCGATCCGGCTGGAGACTCCGGGCGGTGCGGGTTACGGCCCCTGCGAGGATCGAAGGGACGAGGCGATACGAGACGATATCCTCGAAGAGAAAACCACGCTGGAGTTCGCTCGCGAGCATTACGGACGAGACAAGGCGGACGCCACATGGTCATCTCCTTGAAGTCGGCGCCCACAGACGGGATGTCGTCTGTTGTGTCCGTTGAGTGGCTGCAGCAGAACCTCGGTGCCGACGACCTTTTCATTTTCGACGCGTCGTGGCACCTGCCGACCAGCAACCGCGATGCGCAGGCAGAATACGCTGCTCGCCATATACCAGGCGCGGTCTTCTTCGACATAGACGGGCTAAGCGATGACTCGTCTGATCTGCCGCACATGGTTCCCTCGGCGGCTGATTTTACGCGGGCGCTTCAAGCGGCCGGCGTTAATCGATCGGACCGCGTTGTGGTCTACGATAGCGTCGGCGTGTTTTCCTCACCGCGGGCGTGGTGGATGCTCCATCTCTTCGGTCACGCCGGTGTGGCCATTCTCAACGGCGGCCTGCCGCACTGGCTGGCGGCGGGTGGCGCCGTTCAGTCCTCAGAGGCCCCTGCAGGTGGAAATGCATCACCGGGAGACTGGGTTGCCAAGCCGCCAGACCCCCAACGGATCTACTCGCTCTCGCAGATCCGCTCTGCGATTCGCGACGGACTACCGCAAATTGTCGATGCGCGAGCAGCGGGTCGTTTTGCAGGCACCCAACCAGAGCCTCGACCTGGCCTGCGGAGTGGCCACATGCCGGGAGCGAGAAACCTGCCTTACAGTGATCTTCTCGACGACAGCGGGGAAACGCTGCTCGCGGGCGAGGCGCTGCGTGCGCGCTTCGCCGCCGCTGGCGTGGATCTCGGCAGGCCTTTGGTGATGACCTGCGGCAGCGGCATCTCAGCCTGTCTGCTGGCGCTCGCGGCAGAGCAGGCCGGGGCGGGCTCTGCGGCGGTCTACGATGGGTCGTGGGCGCAGTGGGGAAGCCGGGACGATACGGCGATTGAGACACTACCGCCCGAGTAGCCGGCTCTCGACAATTTCTGACGCACCCGTCACATCCGGGTAGCAAAGGTCGGGCTCCCGTTTTAGCCGTTCCAGAAAGTTCTGTTCCGCCGCGTGCCACGCTTCGCCTGCTTCGATGGTCTCATCGAGAATCTGCGGGGGTATGACAACAATGCCGTTATCGTCAGCAAAGACAGCGTCACCGGGATTCACCGCCACGCCGCCGCAGGACACCGGCACGTTCATCTCGCCGCCTAGCCCGCGATACTTTGTGGTCACCGGACTCAGGCCCCGGCACCAGATCGGCAGGCCGAGCCTTTCCGCATCCGGAATGTCGGTCGCCGCGCCGTCAAGAATCAGGCCGGCCAGCCCAACGGCTGCGGCTGCATGAGCAGTGGCTGCGCCCCAGCAGGCGGTCCGCTGATCCTGGCCGCGGTCGATGACGAGCACGTCCCCCGGTCGGGCAAATTTGAGGGCGTAGTGGGCCATGACGGAATCCGGCAGCGTGACCCGCACGGTGATTGCCGTGCCGGCGATCTTGGTGCCGGGCATCTGTTGGGTGATTCCGGGATCCATAAATCCGCTCTCGAGATGATGCCCGATGGTCGGCGTGTCCAGCGCCAGCAGCGCGCTGCGCTGTTTATCGGAAATCTGCGCGGGCATCGGTTCAACCTGATAGACCTGTCGTTGGGGTAACATAGGCATGGCTGCTGCTCCGTCCGTCGGCATTTTTGTTCGGAGCCAGCATAGGATTGTCATTCGGGCTCGGCAAACGGCATTCCTGATGGGCGTACATAAATAAAATGAATATTCGTTTCCTCGAGACGTTTGTTTGGCTGTCCCGTCTCAAGAACTTCAACGCTGCGGCCGAGAAGCTCCACACCACGCAGCCGGGTGTGTCTCAGCGAATCTCCACCCTGGAAGATCTTTTTGGGCGAAAACTCTATGTGCGGGGCGCCAAGCAGTTTGAGCTGACCGCAGCCGGACGGCACCTTCTTCCCTTTGCCGAAAAGATTGTCGAGCTATCGGGGGAGATGCACCGTGAACTCGTGTCCGTTGCCGCCGAGAACGCCGTAACGCGAGTCGGCATTATCGAATTTGTCACCCTTTCGTGGCTTCCCGCCTTCGTTGCGTCGATTCGAGACGAAGAGCCCGGCGCAACGCTGGACATCACGACGGAAACGTCGCCAGCGCTCGTGGACCTTTTGTGCCGGAATGAGCTCGACCTGGTGTTTGTCTGGGGCCCCATCAACGAACCCCACGTTGAAAACATACCCATCTGCTCGTTTCCGATGAAGTGGCTGGCGTCGCCCAACCACTTCGACTGCGAGATGCCCCTGGATATCGTCGATCTGGCGAGTCTGCCGGTGATCATGAATCGCGAGGGCACGTCCGGCTTCGAGCTGATCAGAGACTATTTCACCTCGCATGACATCAGGAACGTCCCTGCGTCCCCTGATCGGGTAGGGCTGAACTGCTCCTATTCGCTGGCGACCGCATGCCAGCTTGTTCGTAGCGGCCTCGGAGTGATGGCGATCCCGCCGTTTGTCATGGCCGATGAGATCGCCCGTGGTGAGGTGGGAATTTTGCCGGTGGCTCAATCACTGCCAACTATCGATTTAACGGCATGTATGCGAACCACCGCGGGTGACCCGATGGTCGAAAGGCTAGTGGATCTTGCGCGTTGCTCGGCGAAGGAGTTTGCCGCCAGTTGCCCGCAGGAATTCTGTCACGTTTGATGGCGCCCGGGTGCGCCCAAGAATTCCTTATTTGAGCTGATAAGAACAACTCATTGGATTCCTGTCTGGGCCAGTGCGTACCGTAACCGAACGTTCAGCACATCGGGAGGCGCAGGCATGTCAGGCAGCACCGTAGGCTCCAGCGAAACCAGACCCCAGCAAGCGACGGGGCGAGCGGCTGCATTGTCACTGGCAGTTGCGGTGGCTCTTTCGCTTTCAGTCCCGGCCCAGGCTCAGGGTGTGCTGGAAGAGGTGGTGGTTACCGCCAGGAAGCGCGCCGAAACGCTTCAAGACGTACCGATTGCCATGAGCATCTTCAGTGAGGAACAGCTGGAACGGCTTACCGCTGTCAGCCTGAAAGATCTCAAAAACGTGGTCCCCAGCCTTCACTATCAGGACCGCAGCGCCTTGCAGACAGAAATAACGATCCGCGGGGTAGGGGGCGATGCTCGCAATATCGGTCTAGAGAGCGGCGTAGGGATGTATATCGACGGCGTTTACGCCGGGCGTACATCCGCCTACAACATCGACCTCGCCGACATCGCCCAGCTTGAGGTGCTGCGCGGGCCGCAAGGCACACTTTTTGGAAAAAACACCACCGGAGGCGCCATCAACATCACGACAAAAAAGCCGACTGATGAGTTTCGCGCCAACGGTAGCCTGTCTTTCGGCAACTATGGGGCGGTCCGTTTCCGAGGTTCGGTCAGTGGCGGGCTGTCGGAAAATCTTGCGGGCAAAGTCACCGTTGCCACCTGGGATCGGGAGGGTTACCTCGACAATCTCTTCGATGGCTCGGAGCTCCAGAGCGAGGAGCGCCGATCTGCGCGGGGCCAGCTGCGCTATACGCCGAACGCCAACCTGGAAATCAATTTCGGTGCTGATATTACCCGAGACGATCAGGATACGATCTTAAATCAGCTCGGCTCACCGGCTGCCTTCGGGGGAGCGTTTTTCAACGAAAACCGATTTCTCGTCAACACCGACCAACCGAATACCACCGAGCGTGACATGGTCGGTTTGGACCTCAGCGTCAATTATGCCTTCAGTTCCGGACACGAGCTGACGTCCATCACCGCGTGGCGCGACGTTGAGATCACCGTTTTCAGCGACATCGACCAAACGCCGGTAGACATTTTCCGTTCCGGTCCTTTTACCGACAACGCGGCTCAGTTCACCCAGGAAGTTCGGCTCGCCTCGACGGACGACGGCCAGATCGACTACGTGATTGGCCTGTTCTACTATCGCCAGGACGCTGACGCTTCGCGCAGGATCTTTGCGCAAGGTAATCCTCTGTTCTTTACCGACGGACCCGTGGACACGGAGGCGCTGGCGCTCTTCGGCAATGTGGATTTCCAGCTGACCGACAACCTGGCGCTCACCACCGGTCTTCGGATCACCGACGAGACTAAGGAAGGGTCTTACGTCCAGACCAGCGCTATCGTGCCACCGTTCAACAAAGACATTCCCGGGCTGAAGATTTCCGCAACGGAGCCTTCGTGGACGGCAGCGCTGAACTACACTTTCAGCGAAGACCTGTCGGCCTATGGATCGGTTTCGCGGGGCTTTAAGTCTGGCGGGTTCAACGTTGATCCGCTGGGGACACCCTCGCCTCTGACTGCCGCAGACATCACCTTTGATCCCGAGTTTGTTACGACTTATGAGCTGGGTCTGAAGGCAGAAATCGGCGGCATAGCAAGGATCAGTGGCGCTGTGTTCTTCTCGGACTACAAAGACCGTCAAGTGGCTCAGTTTGAGTCGGCGAACGGGGTGCCAACGGTGTTTGTGCGCAACGCCGGTGAATCCGAAATTTCCGGGGCGGAGCTTGAATTCAATGTTCTGGCCGGCGAAAACTGGCAGTTCACGGGTGCGTTGAGCTACCTGGACGGCGAATATACCGACTTCACCGGTGCAACTGCGGCGGGTGCTGATTTTACGGGCAACGCCACGGAAAAAACACCGCAATGGACTGCCAGCGTCGGTATCGACTACCGCCGGGAATTAGGAGCCGGCGAATTCAGCTTTTCGCCTCAGGTCTCCTATCAGGGTGAAACATTTCTGCAGCCCGACAACGGTCCCTTCAACGTTGAGAACGGCTATTCCCTCCTTGATCTGCGGATGGGCTACGAGTTTGGGAACGGGCAGTACGGCGTCTATCTCTGGGGCAGGAATCTCACGGACGAGCTCTACAAGGAGTTTGCCCGCCAGTTTCAGGGCTCGGACCAGGTGCTCTGGGGTGCTCCGAGAACCTACGGGATCGAGTTCACCGCAAGGCTTGACTGACCCCACCGCCAGAGCCGGTTGTTTCGCGTTCAAATTCGGCGTCCAGGCCTTAGCGACAGCCGCTTACAGCGGCTATGCTGGCTGTCGTAATGTCGACTGAACCCGATCCCTCTGAATCCACAGGTACCGGCTATCGCGTTTTTGTGGTGGCCACACTGTCGGCAGCCATGGCGTTCTCTCTGGTGGACCGCTTCGCCCTGTCGCTCCTGTTCGAGCCGATCAAGGCTGACCTCGGACTCAGTGACACTCAGCTTGGGCTGCTGCACGGGGTCGCCTTCGGTCTGTTCTACGCCACCATGGGTATTCCGATCGCCTGGCTGATCGATCGCTGGTCGCGCAAGTGGATTATTTTCTGGGGCATCGCCTGCTGGAGCGTTATGACGGCACTATGCGGGCTGGCGCGTAGTTTTCTGACGTTGCTTGGCGCCCGCGTTGGCGTCGGTGTTGGAGAGGCGGCGCTGGCGCCCGCTGGGTATTCGCTGTTGACCGATATTGTGCCCCGTCGATCGCTAGCCACGGCGCTGAGCCTGTTTCAGATGGGTGCTCTGCTGGGCGGCGGGCTGGCCTTTCTGGCCGGCGGCAAGGTCCTTGAGTTTGCTGAGCGGGTTGACCTGACTTCGACGCCAATGCTCGCGCAGCTCGAGCCCTGGCAGCTCACGTTCATTCTGTTGGCTTTGCCAGGAGTCGTGTTCTTGGTTCTGCTGCTGCTGATTCGCGAACCGCAACGAGGAATGCTCGATCCGGCCGCCGAGTCCGCAGGGCCGGAGCGCGCCTCGGGACTCGTCGCAGAGCTGCGCTTGAGGTGGAAAATTTACAGCCTGCTGTTTGTCGGGAATGCATTTCTGATAGCCGTCAACTACGGCAACATGACCTGGATGCCTTCCATACTGGTCCGGGAGCACGGCTGGGCGCTACCGGACATCGGGTTCCGATTTGGGCTGCTGATGCTGCTGGTTTCTCCGGCTGGGGTTATGTTTGGAGGAGTGGCAGCAGACTGGCTTCAAGGCCGCGGCGTCTCAGCCGCCTATCAGAAAGTGCTCTTGTCTGGCGCAGCGCTTACGCTGGTGCTGGTGATCATCTCGCTGTTTGCGCAGACGGCGTGGGCGCTGTTTGCCATTATCGGGGCGATTCAGTTCGCGTCGAGCACCGTTGTGGGTACCGGGCCTGCCACGGTGATGCGAGTGGCGCCGGTGGTCACCCGGGCCAGGGTGTCCGCGGTTTACGTGTTCATGATCAATATCGTCGGCTTGGGACTCGGCCCGACGCTGGTGGGATTCCTCAGTGATCTGCAGCCCGATGACGGCGGCGTGCTGACGGCGCTGCGAGGTTTCTCGATCGGGTCCTGCATCATCGCCATGCTGTGCTTGTGGAAGCTTCAGCGGCATTCGGCCACGTCGGAAGTCGATGCCTTCAGCGAGCCTGGAGAAGCTATTCAGCATTAGGCCTCACATTCCGGTTGTCAACGGTAAGCCTGACGCAGTTTCTTACCGCTTTTAGTCTTCGATTAACCCACATGCTGGCTCCCGGCTCGAATGCCATGGACACCGTTTTGGCGAAGGATTGAAGGTCCCGCCGGCGCGCGCTAACGTGAAGCGACGCGCCTGAGGTTCCGCCCATGCACATCCGATCCCTGGAAGACACCCCTTCGCTGAGCGTGGTGCTCGATATGCAGCGTGCCATGAGCCAGGCGCGTACCGAAGGTGAGCTGGTCTATGGGTTCAGCCGACGGTTTCACGAGATCGCCGGCGTCAGCGAGATTCTCGATCTCGCGGTTGTGCCCGATCAGCCAGACGCTTTCCGGGTGATGGACCGCATCGATCTTGCCAAGGCGGGTGATTCTCCCTTGAGCATTCGCGCCAACTGTCGCTGGGATGAGCCGTCGGATGCTGTTCCCGTGACGCACGGCGGCCTGGTCGGTGCGCTCATCGCGGGCGGGCAGCCCAAGATTGGCTTGAACCTCGATCCAGCTCAGGACCCGACACTTGCAGACTGGGTCGACGGTCCGCGGGACGCGCTGGCCGTTCCCGTCTATCTGCAGGGAGAAATCAACGAGTGGCTGATCCTGTTTCGGGAGCCTGGCCTCCCGCTGGACCCGATGCAGCTGCGGGTCATCATTTCGGTGCTGAACATGCTGTCGCGCAGCGTTTATCAACTCAAGCTGACGCGCCAGGTCTCCGACCTGCGGGACAGTCTGGAGGTGAAGCTCGACGAGATTGCCGGAGCCCAGCAGGCCATCCTGCCGGATCAGCTTCCGCAGCATCCCGCGCTCGACGTGGCCGTTCACTATCGGCCTTCGGACTATGCCGGTGGTGACTACTACGACTTTCGAACTTTCTCCGACGGATCATTAGGGTTTGTGATCGCCGACGTCGCTGGTCACGGGCCTGGTGCCGCCGTGGTGATGGCGATGCTGCGCACCGCAATGATGATCTTTCGAGGCATGGACCTCCCAACCGTCGACGTGGTTGAGAAGGTGAACCGGCTGTTTGTCGAGAGTCTCGGGAGAGGGACGTTTGTCACCGTCTTCTTCATGCGGATCTATCCGGAAACGGGGCGGGTCATGTACGTCAACGCCGGCCACAGTCCTGCGCTGCTGCTGCGACGCAACGGCCGTGTTGCGCGGCTCGATTCGGCCGGTGGGCCGCCGCTAGGCATCATCCCGGACGTTGCGATCATCGGCGGTGAGGCCCAGCTGGAGCCAGGCGAAGCGGCGGTGCTCTATACCGACGGCCTCACCGAGTGTCGGAGCGCAGGCAATGAGCAGTTCGGTGAGGCCCGTCTCGAGGCGGCGCTCGGCGCCGTTAAAGGGGATGCGCGGGAGCTTGTCGAGGCGGTTCGCGAGGCGGTTGACGACCACAGCCGCGGCCGCGACAACTCAGACGACCAGTGCCTGGTCGTGGTTCAGCTTAAGGGCTGACCGCTTCGAGGCCGGTCCGGAAGATCACCCGGCCCGGCACCTCGAAATCCGGGCGTGCCCGTGGTCCGGTCCGGATATGGTCGGATGCGGAGATTTTCTCGGTTCTTCTTTCGCCGTTACCGAGGCTTAGCTTCCTTCGATTTGGCGAAAGTTGCTGTTTTTGGTCCGCGGCGTGCGGCGTACGTCGCGAGACGGTATGTTTCACAGCCTCGACTGCCCGGTCCCGCGCCATGCCTCATCGTTTCCTAGCAGCAGTGCTTTTCGGATGCCTTGCCGTCACGCTGGCGCCGGCACAGGCTCAGGATTTTGAGGTCTACGTCAGCGATGCGGGTGGCCTCAGCAGTCCGCCCTGGCAGATCCTCAAGTTCGATCAAAACGGCCACAACCCCGAGCTGTTCACCGACGAAAACCTGGCGTGGCCCCAGGACCTGCTGTTTCTTGAGGACCAGGGTGTGGTGCTGATCTCCAACCTGAACAGCAATCGGATCAACCGTCACAACGCCGACACCGGCGCGTTTATCGACGCGTTTGCGACCGACGCCAGCGGCCCGACCCGCATGAGAATCGGACCCGACGGGCTTCTTTATGTATTGCAGTGGACCGGCTCCGGTCGCGTCAAACGCTATCAGCTCGACGGCACGCCGGCGCCGGACTTCACCACGACAGGCGTATCGCAGAGCATCGGGCTGGACTGGGACATCGACGACAACCTGGTTGTTGCCTCCTTTGATCAGGCCATCGTGCGCCAGTTCAGCAGCCAGGGGGCGGATCTTGGCGAGCTGATCAACAGCAACCTGCAGGGGCCTACCAACGTGTGGTTTGAGAGCGGCGGAAATCTGCTGGTGCTAGATTGGCAGGGCGGCGCCATCCGACGGTTCGACGCCAGCGGCGCGATTCTCAGCAACTTTGCCACCGGGCTCAGCCAGCCCGAGGGTATCGCGCAGCTGCCGGGTGGCGATCTGCTCATCGGCAACGGCGGAACGTCATCGGTACGGCGTTATAGCTCCTCAGGGACTCTGGTTGGCGACTTCATTTTGTCGGGCACCAACGGGCTGATTCAGCCTAACGCGGTGGTGATCCGTCCGCTTGGTGATCCGTTTGTGATCAACGCCGGACTTAATGACGCCTGGTTTAACCCGGCTACCGCGGGCCAGGGCTTCCTGATCAGCGTGTTTCCCGATCTCGGGCAGATGTTTGTCGCGTGGTTTACCTTCGACAGCGAGACGCAGCCTGGCAACACGGCCACCCTGGGCGGCCCTCAGCAGCGCTGGCTCACGGCGCAGGGACCCTACGAGGATAATGGGGGTACGCTGACGATCTTTTCGAGCACCGGCGGCGTATTCGACAGCGCTGAGCCAGCGCCCGAGACCGACGGGGCTGGCGAGGGCACGCTCACCGTGAGGTTTTCCGGCTGCACTGCCGGCACCGTGACCTATAACCTCAGCAGGCTCGGATTAACCGGAGAAATCCCGATTCAGCGCGTCACCAACGACAACGTGGCGCTCTGCGAATCACTCGCCCAGGCCGCCCGCCGCTAAGAAAAATACAGTGCCGCCCGCAGAGGCTTATCGCCCAGCCGGTAAGACCGTTGATGAGGATACCTTCCGATTGACGACTGCGGACCGTCCCGCTGCTGACCGCCAGCCGATTCGGCGCTATAGTTGTGCCGTGCCGGAACGCGCCTCGCGGGTGTAGTTCAATGGTAGAACCTCAGCTTCCCAAGCTGATGACGTGGGTTCGATTCCCATCACCCGCTCCACCTTCCACTACCACCCAATGACATCAGCAGTCCTGCTCTTCGAGCTGCCTTTCCCGCGGGCCGTCGACGAAGTGCACGGGGCGCTGTGATGTTCGGGTACTTTCTCTCGTGCATAAAAAAAGGCCAGGCGCACAGCGCCTGGCCTTGTTACCGGTTTCTGCGCCGGAATTAAGCCTGGCCGGCAGCGGCCAGCTTCAGGTCGGGGTCGCCGCCGGCGGCTCCCGAGACTTCAGCCAGCGCTGCCTTCAGCGCCTCCAGGCGGGTTGCGTGGGTGGTGTCGCCCGGGATGCAGTGATCAGCGTTGAGGCCGGTCAGCACCCGCTTCACTTCATCGCTCATGCCGGTGACGTAAAGCGTCTTGTGCGCGGCACGGGCGTCGCAGGCGATCGTCTCGACGGCTCTCGCCGCGGAGACGTCCATGAAAGGCACTCTCGAGAAGTCCAGCACGATGGCGGCCGAGTGCTCGCGGACGCGTTCGCGGACGGTATGTCCCAAATCGGCCGCCGCGCCGAAGCTCAGCGGGCCCCCGAAGTCGAACAGCGTGATCTTGCCTTTGGCCTGATCCAGGATTTGTTGTTCCTCCGAGGTGGTCATGTCGCCGGTGGTGCTCTTGAATGACTCGAGCTGCCTGTCGGCCATCCGCTTGACGAAAGCCAGTGCGGCGAGGATCACACCGACCGCTACGGCGGTGATCAGGTCGACGAACACGGTCAGTCCGAGCACCATCACCATCAGCGCCAGATCCCAGCGTGGTCCCTGGTGGGCGCGTTTCAGGTAGCTGACGTCAACGATGTCGTAGCCGACTTTGATCAGGATTCCGGCCAGCACGGCGTGCGGAATCTGGGAGGCCAGCGGCGACAGGCTGAGCACAACGGCCAGCAGGATCAGCGAGTGCAGCATGCCGGAAATCCGGGTTTGACCGCCGGTCCGAATGTTCACCACGGTCCGCATGGTCGCGCCAGCACCGGGAATGGCGCCGAACAGGCCGGCAATCGTGTTGCCCACGCCTTGGCCGACCAGTTCCAGATCGGAGTTGTGACGGGTCCGGGTCATGTTGTCGGCCACCAGCGAGGTGAGCAGGCTGTCGATGGCACCCAGGAGGGCCAGAATGAAGGCTGCCTCCAGCACGATGAGGAAGGTGTCCTGGGTGAACGACGGGATGATGAATGACGGCAGGCCGGTCGGAATGTCGCCCAGAATCGGAGCACCCTTCAGCACGAGGCTGAGCAGCGTACCGATGATCAGCGCGGCCAGCGCGCCGGGGATAAACTTATTGAGCGTCTTCGGCCAGAAGAAAATGACTCCCAGCGTGACCAGGCCGATCACCAGCGCGCTGATGTTCGGGTCCATCACGGCGCCGGGAATCGCAATCAGCGCGGGCACGGTGCCCCCGCCTTCCGGCTCGTGGCCAAAGAGCCTCGACAGCTGCAGCGCAATGATGATGCAGCCGATGCCGCTCATGAAGCCCGAAACCACGGGGTAGGGCACCAGTCGGATGTACTGACCCAAGCGCATCACGCCGAAGGCGATCTGCAGGAGGCCTGCCAGTACAACCGCGGCGAAGACCAGCGCTGGATTGCCGGAGAGGGAGGCAAATACGCCGGCGAAGACGACGACCATCGGTCCCGTTGGCCCGGACACGTTCGATCCTGTGCCGCCGAACAGGGAGGCAAAAAAGCCAACGATAATTGCGCCCCAGAGGCCGGCGATAGGACCGGCGCCCGACGCTTCGCCAAAGGCGAGCGCCAGCGGCAGGGCGACGATGCCGGCGGTGATCCCGCCGAAGATGTCGCCTCTCATGTTGCTGAAGTCAAACCAGGGTGTGCGCCCGGATGATTGTGTTTTGGTAGTCATTGGGTTCCTACTCCTCAGGCGTGGCAGGCAGCGTGATCGTGAGCCATCATCGACGCGATCGCCTCGCTGTACTGCTCGTCGACCGAAACAAATTCATCGCTGCTCTCGTTCAAGGCACTTACGCCACCTGTTTTGATGTCGTAGATCCAGCCGTGCAGCGTCAGGTCACCTTTCGCGAGGCGGGCCGCAACCGACGGGTGGGTACGCAGGTGCTGCAGCTGCAGCTTGACGTTCTGTTCGAGCAGCATTTTCATACGGGTCTCGTCGTCCAGGTCAGCGCCAAGTGCATTAACCACCTCTACCGCGGCGCGGCTGTGGGACAGCCAGTCACGGACCTGCGGCAGCGAGTCCAGCCCTTCAGGGTGCATGGCACCTTTCATCGCGCCACATTCGGTGTGGCCGCAGACCACGATATGCGGGACCTTCAGCGCGGCAACGGCAAACTCGATAGAAGCCGTCATGCCGCCGCCGTTACTCCGATGGGGCGGCACGATGTTGCCGGCATTGCGGCAGATAAACAGCTCGCCGGGCTCCGTCTGCGTAATCATCGCCGTTTCGATCCGGGAATCGGAACAGGTGATGAACAGCGCCTCCGGCGATTGGCCTTGCGCCAGCTGTTCAAACAGCGCTTGTTTCTCGGGAAATACTTCGCTCTGGAATCGGACTACGCCAGCTGCAAACTTAGGCATGATTATCTTCGACCTTAAATTCTCTTTGGGTTAACCGTTATTTCTGTACGGGAACAGCGCCCCACAATTTGCGGGCGGATTTGATTTCTGCGGCGGATACCGCCGACATGCGGCCTTCGACGAAGGCCAAACCGTTGACGATCCAGTCTGCGATTTCCGGCTGGACCAGGTGGTAATAGTGGTGCCGCCCTTCGCGCCGCTCGTCGACGATGCGGTGGGCTTTCATAAGACTCAGGTGCTGGGAAATTCTCGTGGCGGTGAGTTCCAGCGCCTCGGCGATGGTGTTGACGTCTTTTTCCTGGCCCCGCAGCTCTTCAATAATCCGCACCCGATCGGGGTGCGAGATGGTCTTCAGAACCTGGGATAGCTCTTTGGCAACAATCGCGCGGCTGGGCAAGACTTAAAACCTTAATATATTCAAGTATGCGAATATATTAACCTGACTAGATGTCCTTGTCACGTGGTTTCGACAAAGTCCTCACAAAAAATCGACAAACAGGTTAGGGCTCAGGGTGAATGGAAAGCCGAAAAGGAGAAAAGCCCCGAATTAATGCAGATGTTAACGAGCAGTTACGCTTCGTTTAACTTATTCTTAATACAAATGTTAGTACTCTGACCCTGCACTCGCTAACGAAACAACCACGGCCCATGATCTGGGATTGGCAGATCGGGTCACGGTAATCGGGGCAGTAGCTCAAGGGCTCAAGCAAGGAGTTTGGTCAGCACTCCTACTTGGGCCCTTTCTTTATGTAAGAACACCAAAAATACCTCACTAAGTCACTCGACCGCCAGTACGGGCGGGTCCTGAACGGGTGGAGCAACAAACGGTCCCGGCGCCTTGAAAGAGCGCGCCAGCCCGGCGGGTCTCCTCCGAAATGCACTCACCCGGGTAAAATACGCTGATGAAGATACTGATCATTGAAGACAATCCGGATATTGCCGCCAATATTGGCGACTATCTGGAAGACCGTGGTCATGTCGTGGACTTTGCCGGCGACGGCGTCACCGGTCTGCACCTGGCCGTGGTCAATGAATTTGACGCGATTGTCCTGGATCTCATGCTGCCGGGCATGGACGGACTGGACGTCTGCCGCAAGCTCCGTGAGGAGGCGCGCAAGAACACGCCAATCCTGATGCTGACCGCGCGCGACGCGCTGGAGCAGAAGCTGGAAGGTTTTCAGACCGGCGCCGACGACTACATGGTCAAGCCGTTCGAACTGCAGGAGCTTGAGGCACGGCTTGTGGTGCTCGCCCGGCGCGGCAAGGCGGTTGAGCCGCGGGTGCTGACCGTGGGAGACCTGGAGTTCAACCTCGACACCCTGACGGTCAATCGCGCGGGCAAAGACATCAATCTGAACCCGACCGGGCTAAAGCTCCTTCAGAGACTGATGGAGGCCTCGCCGCGCGTGGTTTCCAGGCACGAGCTAGAGCTGCGGGTATGGGGTGAAGAGCTGCCCGACAGCGACAGCCTGCGTGTTCACATCCACAGCCTGAGAGCTGCCATCGACAAGCCGTTTGACGTTGCGCTCATCCAGACCCGCCACGGCATCGGCTATCGGCTGGTCCACCCCGATGCGGTTCAGACGTAAGCTACGCGCCCGGATTATTATCTCCTTCCTGCTGTTCGGCACGCTGCTGAGCGGTTTGTTTGCCGTGACCGCCCTCGGGATGCGGCAATACCTGGAAAACGCGCTGATCGACGAGACCCTGGTCAGAGATCTCGACGATCAGCTCGATAAGGTTCTGAGCGGCGACAGCGGAGCCGCCGGTTTTTCTTCCCGCTACTACGCATGGATCGGACGCCGCGACCTCGCGCTCCAGGCAATGCCGGCGGCGCTGCCCGACGACTCCGATTTAAGGCAGCGCGTTATCGAGCTGGTCGGGCTGCCCACGGGCATCCACGAAATGGCCACCGAGACCCGACGGTATAAAATTGCCGTCAACAAGCGGCCGGAGGCCTGGGGCTATGTGGTTTACGACACCACCCCGGATCCGCGTGAAAACCTGCTGCTATTCGGGTTCCTGGGTGGCGCCGCGGTGGGATTCTCGCTTCTGATGTTGCTGCTGGCGATCTGGTCATCCAAGCGGGTCATTCGGCCCGTCTCCGACCTCGCCCGTCGCGTCTCAACCATGGGGCAGGACACCCATCCGGAACCGCTGGCGCCCAATTACGCAGACGACGAGGTCGGGCAGCTCGCGCGAGGACTCGATGAGTACGCGGAACGCCTCACGGCGATGGTGGTGCGGGATAAGGAATTTAACGCGGACGTCAGCCACGAGCTGCGCACGCCGCTGGCGGTGATCAAGAGCGCGACCGAGCTTCTGCTGGCTCAGCCGGAGGTGGATGAAAAGACACGCACCAGGCTCAATCGTATCGAACGCGCGGCCCGCCAGACCACGGAGCTCACCGAGGCGCTGCTGCACCTCGTTCGCGCTGAGCGGGTCGATCGCGCCACCGGCGAGTACTTCCGCGTCGACCGCATTGTCGAGGAGGTGGTCGACTTCAAGCGGGTGCAGATTGGCAGCAAGCCTGTCGAGGTCTCCGTCAAAGTCGTCAACTCGTTTCTCGTGTGCGCGCCTGAGTCTGTGATTGCCGTCGCGCTGGGCAATCTCATCGGCAACGCGTTTAAGTACACGCCGCAGGGCAGCGTCGACATCACCGTGGTGAACAACCAGGTGGTGGTCGAGGACACGGGGCCAGGGCTCGCCGAGGACGAGCTGCGAAAAGTCTTTACGCGCCACTATCGCGGCAGCACGGTGAAGGGGAAAGGCTCCGGTCTCGGGCTGGCCATCGTGCAGCGCTTTTGCGAACTCTATGAATGGAGCGTTGACGTTGCGAGCCGTGATGGGGGTGGTCTCCGCGCCACGTTGTCCTTTGGCAAATAGGTGGCCAAGCCGTGTCTGTTGATCAGCGACGAAACCTCTGGCGCGGGGCGGGCTGACGAATGAGCCGTCTCGCAGCATAATTGTGTCTATGCCGAAGCTCGCCGCCGCCCGAAGCGCTTTTGACGAAGCCCGTTTTGTGCAGGCGGCTGAGACCGCGCGTGGTTTTCTGGCCCAGGACGACATCGAGCCTTCCCGCGCCGCGCAGGCGATGGCGCTGGAGGGGGCGGCGCTCGTGCAGCTCGGCCTATACCGCGACGGGCTCGACGCGCTCCGCCTATCGATCAATCTCCATCTCGAGCACGACCAGCGCGAGGAAACGGGTTTCGCCCACAACTACATCGGCATTGCCCACGAAGAGCTGGGCGACCTGCAGCAGGCATACCAGAACTACGAACAGGCCCTGGCCCTGGCCAACCACACCGCAGACCGCAGCCTGCAGGCGCGCGTGTTGGCCAACATGGGTGACGCCATGGCGAGCGAAGGGCGGTTCGACGACGCGTTAAAGCAGCTCGAGCGGGCGGCGCGACAGGCCGAGCAGAGCGGCGAAAACGCGATGCTCGGCTGGATCGAGGGAGCGCGTGCCCGGGCTCTTGCGGCCAAAGGTGACGTGGAAGCGGCAGGCGAATGGTTCGCCAGCGCCATTGCACACTGCCACCAGGAAAAGGAAACCCGCAGCGAGGCCGAGATCCTGCTGCACTTCAGCGACTACCTCTCGAGCTTAGGCCATCAGACGCAGGCGCTGGAAAACCTGAACTCCGCGCTGCGTATCTTTCGGGCCGTCAACGCGCGCTCAGGTGTTGGCCGGGCCCATGAAAAGCTGGCCCAGCTGGCCGAAGATATGGGTGACCACCAGTCGGCCCTCGCACATTTTAAGGCGTATCACCAGGTTCAGACCGACATGCTCGAGGAACTGGCAACGGCACGCGTTCAGTCGATGGTGAACCAGCGTGATCTGGAACGTGCTCAGATGGAGCGAGCGGTATCACACCTGCGGAACGTCGAGCTGGCCGAGGCGCTGCAGGAAGTCGAGGCTCAGAAAGCGGAGCTTGAACGGCTGAGCATCCGCGATCCGCTGACCGGTACGTACAACCGCCGCTATCTGGATAGCTGTCTCGGCAAGGAATACAACTTCGCTGAGCGTCACGGCACGCCGCTGTCGCTGGCGGTGCTGGATCTGGACCACTTCAAGCAGGTCAATGATCGGTACTCGCACACCGTTGGAGATGAGGTGCTCAAGCAGCTGGTTGAACTGCTGCTAGACCGGATACGCACCGAAGACGTCCTGGCTCGCTTTGGCGGCGAGGAGTTTGTGCTTGTGATGCCCGGCACCGACGAGGCAGGCTCTGTCACAGCATGTGAGAAGCTGCGCGTGGCCGTCGAACGCAGGAGCTGGGATGAGCTGCAGACCGGTCTCAGCGTCACGATCAGTATCGGCGTGGCCGACAACCAGGGCACCTGCGGCTGGTCCGAGATGATGTCCAAAGCGGATCGGCGCCTGTATCGGGCAAAAGACGCCGGCCGCAACCAGGTCTTCCCCGGGCCCGATGGCACCTGAGCTCCCACCCACAGACGAAACACATCATGAAAACACTGACTTTGATCGCCGCTATGGACCAGGCGCGCGCCATCGGTATCGATGGCGGATTGCCCTGGCACCTGCCGGCGGACCTCAAGCACTTTAAGTCCTCGACGGTCGGCAAGACCGTGCTGATGGGGCGCCGTACCTTTGAGGAAGTGGGCAAGGCGCTGCCGCGTCGCCAGAATCTGATCCTGTCGCGATCCATGAAGACCGCGCCAGCGGGCTGTCTGCTGGCCGCTACCCTGAGTGGCGCGCTGGCGATGGCGGACTCCGACGAGGTGATGGTCATCGGCGGCGGCGAAATCTATCGGGCCACGCTGCGCCAGGCCAGTCGTTTGCTGATCACCCACGTGCACACCCGGGTTGCGAGAGCTGATACCTGGTTTCCCCGAATCTCATCAAAGCGCTGGTCCGGCTGGGCCATGAGCGAACAGGACCCGGACCTGAAGCACGAGCACGGCTTCTCGATCGTCGAGTATCTGCCGAGGGTCGTCGACGACAAGGTCTTATGCCGGACGCCGACAATCGGGAAGAAACCCAACCGGATTCCAGCCTGGAAATTTGAGATGCTGCGCGACCGTATCCTGGCGGTTGTCGGCAGCCGAAAGGACCCGGTCCTCTTTAAGGACCTGCCCGGGCTGGTGGACCGCAGGCTCAGCAAGGCGGAGCGGGTCTCGCTCGGCTCACTTGGCTGGCACGTCACCACGGTCAAACTCGAGCTCGAGTCGGCGGGTGAGCTGCGCCGAGCGCCGGGCAGCGGTCCCCAGAGACTCACGATCGGTTAAACCTGGATAGGCTTGTCGGGCTGCTTGAGCTTAACGGCGGTCAGGCGACCGCCCCACACGCAGCCGGAGTCCAGACAGACCGCCTGCGGGGTGGCGAGGTACCCCAGCGTGGCCCAGTGGCCAAAGAGCACCCGCCAGCGCGTCGGGCGGACGCTGGGAAGCGAAAACCAGGGGAAGAGGTCTGCGCCCTGCGTCCCGGGTGGGCCTTTATTGACCGAGTCGAAGGAGCCGCCGGCGGTTAGATAACGCATCCGGGTCAGGCTGGCGGTGATGGCTTTTAATCGCCGGCTGCCCTCCAGCGATGGATCCCAGCCGATCTTGCCGCCGTAGCTGCGCGCCAGGTGTTTGCCCCAATTGCGTCCGCGCAGACCTTTCTCTACCTCATTCGCCAGCGCTTCGGCCATCGGCACAGACCAGCCGGGATGTACGCCGGCGTGGGCCAAAAGCACGTTGTGTTTGCGAAAGACCTTCAGCAGCTTCTGACGGCGCAGCCAGTCGATCAGCACCGGGCCGTCGGGAGCATCGACCACCCGGGCCAGCTCCTTTTCCGGGCGCTCGATCAGTCCAGCAGCATGGGCGAGAAGGTGCAGGTCATGATTGCCCAGCACGGCTCGAAACGCGTGCTGATGTTCCACCACGTAACGAAGCACCTCAAGCGACTGTCCACCGCGGTTCACCAGGTCGCCCGCCAGCCAGACGCGATCGCGCTGCGGGTCGAACTTGAGCCGTTTCAGCAGCCGCATCAGCGGGCCAAAACAGCCCTGCACATCGCCAATCACGTATCGAGTCATGTCCAGTGGTAAGATTCGCGCCTTTGGGTTTAGGTGTTCGGCCATGCGTGCGGCACAATTTCACATCACCACGGTCAAGGAAACTCCAGCCGATGCGGAGATCGCGAGCCATCAGCTGATGCTTCGGACCGCGATGATACGGCGTCTGACATCCGGCATCTACACGTGGACTCCGCTTGGCTTTCGCGTACTGCGCAAGGTGGAGAACATCGTGCGGGAGGAAATGAACCGGGCCGGCGCGCTGGAGATGCTGATGCCGGCCGTGCAGCCCGCGGAGCTGTGGCGTGAGTCCGGCCGCTGGGACGTCTTCGGCCCTCAGCTGCTCAAGATGGTGGACCGGGCGGAGCGGGAGTTCTGTTTCGGCCCGACACACGAGGAGGTGATCTCGGAGTTTGCGCGCGACGAGATCCGCAGCTACAAGCAGCTGCCCGTGAATTTCTACCAGATCCAAACCAAGTTTCGCGATGAGATCCGGCCGCGCTTCGGCGTCATGCGGGCGCGCGAGTTCATTATGAAGGACGGCTACTCCTTCCATCTGGACCAGGCGTCCATGGACGAAACGTACCAGCGGATGTACGACGCGTATTCGCGCATGTGCCAGCGTATGGGGCTCGAGTACCGCGCCGTGCAGGCTGACTCCGGCGCCATCGGCGGAAGCCACTCCCACGAATTTCAGGTGATTGCCGAATCGGGTGAAGACGCCATTGCGTACTGCCCCGACAGCGACTACGCCGCAAACGTGGAAACCGCTGAAGCGGTGCCGTCGGTTACCGAACGGCCGGCGCCCGCGGCGTCGCTGGACAAGGTTGCCACGCCCACGCAGCGCACCATTCAGGCGGTCGCTGAGCACCTCGACGTGCCGGCATCGCAGTGTTTGAAGACGCTGGTGGTGGCGGACAGCGAAGGTGATCTGGTCGTGCTGGTGCTGCGGGGCGACCATCAGCTCAACGAAATCAAGCTCGGTCGGCTCGCCCGCTTTGCCGAGGGTTTTGCCATGGCCACCGAAGCGCAGATCCAGGAGGCGTTCGGCGCCGAGCCCGGTTTTCTCGGGCCGGTCGGAACGGCGCTGCCGGTCATCGCCGACCGCAGCGCGGCGGTGATGGCCGACTTCGTCTGCGGCGCCAACGAAAACGGCTTTCACTATGTCGGCACGAACTGGGAGCGTGACGCGTCGATCACCGAGACCGCGGATCTTCGCAACGTGGAGCCGGGTGACCCGAGCCCGGACGGCGCCGGTACGCTGGCCATGGCTCGCGGTATCGAAGTGGGGCACATCTTCCAGCTCGGCACCAAGTACTCTGAATCAATGGGCGTCACGGTGCTGGACGAGCAGGGCAAAGCCCAGCACCTGCTGATGGGCTGCTACGGCATCGGCGTGAGCCGCTTCGTCGCCGCGGCCATCGAGCAGCATCATGACGATGCCGGCATCCGCTGGCCGGTCGCCATCGCGCCGTTTGAGCTGGCGCTGCTGCCGATGAACGCCCACAAGTCGCACCGGGTGCGGGAAGCCGTTGAGCAGATTTACTCTGACCTCCAGGCTGCCGGCATCGAGGTGGTGCTCGATGATCGGGGCCTGCGGCCCGGGGTGATGTTCGCCGACTGGGAACTGATCGGCGTCCCGCACCGGCTGGTTGTCGGTGAGAAGGGTCTCGACCAGGGGCAGGTTGAATACCGGGCGCGCGGCGACTCGGAAAATCAGTTTCTGCCGCTCGACACCCTGGTGACCGACATACAGGCCCGACTTGCCAACGGCGGCTGAACTGCTTGCCGCTGCCGGTTCCCGCGACCGGCTGAGCGCTGAAAGGCTGCTTGCCCACCGTCTGGGCCGGCCCCGCAGCTGGCTGTATGCGCACGGCGAGGATCCCGTGCCGTCGGCGACAGCCGACGCGCTGCAAGGGGATCTGGTCAGACTGCGTCGGGGCGAACCGCTGGCCTATCTGCTCGGCAGCTGGGAGTTCTTTTCGCTGCCGCTCAAGGTCACCGTCGATACGCTGGTGCCGCGACCGGAGACCGAGCTGCTGGTGGAAGCGGTCCTGGAGCTCACGGAGCCTGCATGGCGTGGAACGCTCGTGGATCTGGGCACGGGGAGCGGGGCGATTGCGGTTGCCGTGGCCGTCCACCGACCTGATGCCAGGATCTGCGCGGTTGACCTGTCGGACACGGCCCTGGCCGTGGCGCGCGAAAACTTCGCGCAGCATGACTGTACCCGGATCGAGACGCTGCAGGGTTCCTGGTGGGAACCGCTCGGCGATCGCCGTTTCGACATGGTGGTCTCCAACCCGCCCTACGTTGTTCCCGGCGACCCTCGGATGACCACCCGTGGGGAACCCGAGCTGGCGCTTCTCGGCGGTGACGACGGCCTGGAAGCCTATCGCGCCATTGCTCAGGGACTGTCCCGTCACCTTCAGCGCGGCGGCAGCCTGCTGCTGGAGCATGGCCTGGATCAGCGGGAGGCGTTGCTGGACCTGTTTACGCCCGTCTTTGAACAGGTTGCCACCATCGACGATGACGCCAGTCACCCGAGGATCATCAAGGCGCTCGGCTACAAAGGGGCGCTGGCGTGAAGCTGCTGGATATCCGGCGGGACGAATGGCTGCCGGCGTCCGCCTCGTTTCTCTACTTCTTTTTTATCCTTTCCAGCTACTACACCGTACGGCCCCTTCGAGACGCGCTGGCCGTCAGCGGCGGCGTCGATTCGATGCAGTATCTCTTCACGGCGACGTTTGTCTGCATGCTGGCCATCGTGCCGCTTTACGGCTGGCTGACCAGTCGCCTGCCGCGCCGCAAGTTTCTGCCCATCGTCTACAGCTTTTTTGTGTTCAACCTGCTGCTGCTCCACTGGGCTTTTGTGACGTTTCCGGACAGCGTCTGGCTGCCGCGGGTGTTTTTTGTCTGGGTGAGCATCTTCAATCTGTTTGTGGTCCCGGTGTTCTGGAGCTTCATGGCCGATCTGTTTGCGGCTGGCCAGGCACGGCGGCTTTTCGGCGCCATCGCCGCGGGCGGCAGCATCGGCGCTATCACCGGCCCGCTGCTGGTCAGTCTGCTGGTGGATCGGATCGGCACGGCGGGGCTGCCGCTGCTTTCAGCGGCGCTGCTGCTGCTCGCGCTCGTGTGCCAGTTCTGGCTGCTGCGCTGGTCGCGCGGTCGACCGGTGCAGGGGACCCGGCCCGACCCGGAGGAAGCGATGGGTGGCAGCATCTTCGCCGGCTTTACGCTCCCGTTTAAGTACGGCTACCTCGCCGCGTTCTGCGGGATCATGTTTCTGGGGACCTTCTCGGGTTCCCTGCTGTACTTTGAGCAGGCCCAGGTTGTGGCTGAACGCTTCGAGGGCACCGAATCGATGACCGGCCTGTTCGCCCGGCTCGACCTCCTGGCCAACACCCTCACCATTGTGATCCAGCTGCTTTTCACCGCCGGCATTGTTCGCTGGCTCGGTCTCGGCCTGACACTCCTGCTGCTGCCGGCGCTGGCCCTGGTCGGGTTTGGGGTGATCGCCGTAACGCCGGTGCTCGGCGTCATTGCCGTCATCCAGGCGCTGCGTCGGGCGGTGCTGTTTGCGATTAACAATCCGGCTGTCGGCATGCTCTTTACCGTGGTCGGGCCTCAGTCGCGCTACAAGTTCAAGCAGTTTGCCAATACCGTCGTGTATCGCGCCGGTGACAGCACGGGCGCCTGGACCTTTACCGGCATGATGGCGACCGGCGGCGGACTCAGCGCCATCTCGATTGTCGGCATGTTTGCGGCGCTGATCTGGGCCGTGCTGGCCCTATCGCTGGGGCGGCGCTACCAGGACATGCTCGAAGGCAAGATGGTCATCCCCTGATCCGCTCGGCCCACCGGGGGACTACACGGCGATCGGCGCCTTGATATGTGGATGCGGGTCGTAGTTCTCGAGCGTGAAATCCTCGAAGCGGAATGCAAAGAGATCGTCCACCTCGGGGTTCAGCGACATCGTCGGCAGCGCCCGCGGGGTGCGCGTTAGCTGCTCCCGGGCCTGATCCAGATGGTTCAGGTATAGATGGGCGTCCCCAAACGTATGCACAAAATCCCCGGGCTTCAGGCCGCTCACCTGGGCCACCATCATGGTCAGCAGCGCGTAGGACGCGATGTTGAACGGCACGCCCAGAAATACGTCGGCCGAGCGCTGGTATAGCTGGCAGGACAGGCGGCGGCCGGCGACGTAAAACTGAAACAGCGTGTGGCAGGGTGGCAGCGCCATTTGCTCGATCTGGGCCACGTTCCAGGCGCAGACGATATGGCGCCGTGAGTCAGGATTATGTCGGATGTCGTGCAGCACCCGGGCAATCTGATCGACGTGCCCGCCGCTGTAGTCCGGCCAGCTGCGCCACTGGTACCCATAGACCGGCCCGAGATTTCCCTGCTCATCGGCCCATTCGTCCCAGATTGAGACCCCGTTTTCTTTGAGGTATGTGATGTTGTCGTCGCCGCGCAGGAACCAGAGCAGCTCATGGATGATGGACCTCAAATGCAGCTTCTTGGTGGTCAGGAGGGGAAATCCCTCGCCGAGATCAAACCGCATCTGATAGCCGAAGACGCTCAAAGTCCCCGTGCCTGTGCGGTCTCCCCGCTGTTCGCCGTGCTCAACAATGTGATTCAGAAGCTTGAGATAGGTGTCCATAACTTTTTTATTGGGTTTTCAGGGGTGCACGTCGGAACGCCAGCGCCAGCATGACCAAGCCCACAGCGATCAGCGGCCAGGACAGCAGCTGCCCCATGGTCAGCCAGCCACCGGCCAGGAACCCGATATCCCGATCCGGCTCGCGGAACCACTCAACCGCCGACCGAAAAATGCCGTAGCCGACAAAAAACAGGCCGGTGACCGCCAGCGGTGGCCTCGGCTTGCTGGAATAGGCCCACACGATCATAAACAGGACCAGCCCTTCGAGCAGCGCTTCGTAGAGCTGGGACGGATGGCGAGCCAGGTGGTTGAGATTGCCGGCGAGGTATTCAGCCTTAAGCGCGTCGGGGCTGAGTACCGGCGTGATGGACTGCGGGAAAATCATCGCCCACGGCACGTTGCTCTGCCGGCCCCAGAGCTCGCCGCCGATAAAGTTGCCGATCCGGCCGAAAAACAGCCCGGGTGCGACCATCGGGATCACAAAATCGGCGATCCGGTGATAGGGTTTGCCGGTCTTTCTCGCGAACCACGCGAACGCCACGCCGACGCCGATCAGACCGCCATGAAACGACATGCCGCCGTTCCAGATCTGATAGATACGGTGCGGGTCATCCAGTACCGCGCCCAGGTCGTAAAACAGCAGGTAGCCGATGCGCCCACCCAGCACCACGCCGAGCACGCCGTAGAACAGAAAATCGCTGACCTCAGCCTCGGTCCAGTCGCTGCCGGGCCGGCGGGCCCGGTAGTTGCCCAGCAGCAGAAAGGTCAGAAACCCCAGCAGGTACATCAGCCCGTACCAGTGCACCTTCAGGGGCCCGAGCTGAACGGCTACGGGGTCAAAATCGACGAGAAACGGCATCGCGCGATTCTACCCGAGTTTACGGGTCGTCGATGCTTTCCAGGGGCTGAGGGCCCATGTTGGAGCACCGCGCGTCGCCTCGATCGAACGTCGCGACGGATTTCCGGTCTGAAACAGGGTCTGCCGCCGCTATACTGGGGCAGTAGTCCTCATCGTGGCACAAGGAAAGCACCCGTTTGAATCGTCTGGCCGACTCGCCCAGCCCCTACCTCCAGCAGCATGCGGGTCAGCCGGTGCACTGGTGGCCGTGGTGCAAAGAAGCGCTCGCGGCGGCCCGGGAAAAAGACGTCCCGGTGCTGCTGTCCATCGGCTATTCCGCGTGTCACTGGTGCCACGTGATGTCCAGTGAGTCGTTTGAGGACCCGGACACGGCTGAGGTGCTTAACGAAAACTTCGTGTGCATCAAGGTGGACCGCGAAGAGCGGCCCGATCTGGACCGTATCTATCAGCTCAGTCATCAGGTGATCACGGAACATCCAGGCGGTTGGCCGCTGACGCTGGTGCTGGATCCTCACTCGCAGACACCCTTTTTTGCCGGAACCTACTTCCCGTCGAGCGGGCGGGACGGCGTGCCGGGGTTCCGGGACGTGCTGACCAATATCAGCAAAGCCTGGGAAACCAAGCGAGAAAAACTCGACGACCAGACGGAGCGGCTGCGGGACTTTCTGTCTCGGTCAACCCAGGTGACGGCGACCGACCGGGCGCTGTCGATAAGCCCGGCGTCCGCGGCGCTCAGCAACCTCCAGCGCCAGTATGATCCGATTTACGGTGGCTTCGGGTCAGCGCCGAAATTTCCCAATCCGCCGCTGCTGCGCTTCCTGCTGAGCTGGTCGTCGTTTGACCCGGAGCAGCAGTCGGCGGCGGATCGGATGCTGGAAAACACCCTCGGACGGATGGCCGGCGGTGGCCTGTTTGACCAGCTGGGCGGCGGCTTTTTTCGCTACAGCGTAGACGGCGCGTGGAGTGTTCCGCACTTCGAAAAAATGACGAGCGATAACGCGCAGCTGCTGTGGCTTTATGCCATGGCCGGGGAACGCTTCAAGCGCGACGACTTCGTGGAGGTCGCCCGCCAGCTCGCCGCCTTCATGGAGCGCGAGCTCGCGTCGTCGGGCGGCGGCTTTGTCACCGCGCTGGACGCAGACTCAGAGGGCAAAGAAGGCCAGTACTATCTCTGGTCTCGGGACGAGCTGGCTGCGAATCTCAGCGACATCGAGGCCCAGATCGCGGGTGCCTGCTGGGGCTTTGATCAGCCGGCGAATATGGACGGCGAGCGCTGGCACCTTGGGTCGGGCAAACCCCTGAGCAAGGTGGCGCGGCGAATGGGTATCGGCCGATCGCTGGCCGAGGAGTGTCTCTACAACGCCCGGAAAAAGCTGCTGGGACACCGCCGCCTTCGCCCCGCGCCGGATCGTGATGACAAGGTGCTGAGCAGCGTCAATGGATTGACCGTCAGCGCGCTAGCGGCCGCGGCTCGCGCGACGGGAGACCCCGCGCTGCTGGCTGCTGCCCAGCGCTCGCTCGACTTTGTGCGCTCCCGCCTGTGGGAGGGCGGCCGTCTGCTGGCGGTGTCGCGGGGCTCGCGGTGCTACCAGATGGCGTTCCTCGACGACTACGCATTTTTGCTGGACGGGGTGCTGGAGCTCCTGAGCGTTGCTTTCCGACCAGCAGATCTCGCTTTTGCGAAGCAGCTCGCCCGTGCGCTGCTGGCCCATTTTGAAGATCCATATCAGGGCGGGTTCTTTTTTACCGCCAACGATCATGAGCCTCTCATTCAGCGGCCGAGGCCCATGCAGGACGACGCGACGCCGGCGGGCAACGCCGTTGCTGCCCGAAGCCTGCTGCGCCTGGGTCGCCTGCTGGATAATCTGGTTTTTGTGAACGCCGCCGAACGCACCCTCAAGAGCGCGTGGGACGAGCTGCAGCGAGCGCCCCAGGCCTGCGGCGCCATGCTCGAAGCGCTGGATGAGTGGCTCAACCCGCCGGCGCTGGTAGTTATGCGGGGCGAGGCCCAGCAGGTGCAGGATCTTCAGAGAACGCTGCGTTCCCGCGGCAACGTGCGTGACCAGGTCTACGCACTGGATCCCGCTTCGCTGATCGATCGCTATCCGGCGAAGGGCAGCTTTACCGCCTACCGTTGCGAGGGAACACGCTGCTCCGCGCCGATTGTCGACCCGGCGGAGCTGGCTGCGGCCTGAGACGGTCGCCGTTAGAGGCCCAGAATTGCCTTACCCTGCTTGAACACGATATCGACCGGGATGCCGGCAGCCGCCAGCCGGTCGAGGTCCGCCTGCAGGCCCTCACCCACGACGCCCTGTTCGGCCAGCAGCGTCCGAGTTCCTTCGTAGTCGCCGTCACCCTGCAGCGTCAGGATCAGTCGGCCCAGATCGTTCATGGCGGAGGCCATCGCGTCGAAGTCGACTGCGTACACCCGCTCAACCGGGTCGTAGGTGAACGCGCCCTTGTCGGCAAAGTAGTTGAACCGCACCATGTTGGCCCTGCCGTGGGCGGAGCTTGCGCCGAAGCGCACCGAGCGAAAGATGCTGGCCAGGAAGGTGACGTAGTAGTCCTCCAGCCGCCCCTCCAGCTCGCCGTTTTCGAACAGGCGGGTGACCATGTACAGCCCCAGGATGTCGGCCTTTCCCTCTTCCAGCGCTGAGGCGTTCTCTTTGAGCGCCTGGCGTACGGTGCCCGAACCGTCCAGCGTGTTTTTGATTCCCAGGCCGTGAGCCACTTCGTGGAACATGGTGTTGGCGAAAAACGCGTCGAACGTCACGTGCGGGCGCTGTGAGGGAGTGATCAGCACCTCGCTGATCGGCAGCAGTATCTTGTCGAACTTGGCCCGCATCGCGTTCTTGAGCTGCAGCCGCCGGGTGCCTTTGGCGAGCTGGACCCGCTCATCGTTGGGCAGGTTGATGGCGATCGATTTGGAGCCGGCGTTGCTGTCGCCCGCGTAATAAACGACGTCATAAGCGTTCAGGTCCGCATCGGAGCCCGGATTCTCGGCCTTGTAGCGGTCCTCGACCGGCAGTCCGCGCTGCAGCTCCGGCAGAAACTGAGCGAAGTGTGCCAGCTGGGCGCTCCAAGCCAGATCTTTGATCAGCACGTAGCCTTCGAAAGCCGCCCGGTAGCCGTAAAGCTGGTCTTCGTAGGTTTCGATCGGACCGATCACCAGCTCTACCGGGTTGGTCTTGTTGTCCATCCAGGCCATGTCCGACTCGAAGTAGTCGTCGCTGAGGAACGCGTCGGCCCGCAGCCTGAGGTAGTTCGCAAAACCCTCGTCCTCCGCCAGCTCAGCCGCCTGGCGCAGCAGCTGTGCCGCCCGCCCCAGTTCGTCAGCAAAGACCTCGCTGTACGGGTGGAGGTGCAGTTCGCCCTGCTGATTGCGCTCCACCATCGAGTAAAGCCCGTCTTTACCGGCCTGCTCCCAGTCTTCGAATTCTGCCCGGGTCATATCGGGCGGATAGAAGCGAGCGCCAGCGGGCTTTTCCTCGACCCCGGGCAGGAACGGTCGATTGGCGTCGAGGCGGTCCCAGGGGCCGTAGTTAATTTCGGCAAAGCGTCGCAGCGCGGGATCGCCGATCGCCTCCAGCAGCGGTTCGGGATCGCCGTAGGCCTGCCGCCAGAACAGCCCGTTCATGATGTCGGCAGCGTCGATCAGCAGGCCAACCATCTTCCGCTGGTTGGCTGACAGGTGGTCGAGGTCGGCACGCAGGGTGACCTCGGTGTAAATCTCCTGGCCGACCGGCGCGGCGGCCTTCTCGTCAGGCTCCGCGGTATCGCCAGCGCTCTTGTCCGGCGTACGCTGCGCGGCCGTATCGCTGGCAGAGCCGCAGCCGGTGAGCGTCAACGACAGCGCCGCGGCGGCAGCAAGGGCCAGGAGTCCGGCCGAACGAGATGACTGCGTGGTTCGGCCGGTGGCCGTTGTTTGGGTCGATTCGGTCATGACGTTTCGAGCGATTGTTTGACGCGTTCGATCTCTGAGGCCAGCGCGCTGCGATCCAGCGTGGGCTCGTCTTTCGCGGCGAGCTGCTCAAGCTGCGCCAGGGCCTGTTCCGTCTGGCCACTGAGCGCGAGCAGCTGGGCCTGCCAGAAAGCGGGAAAGTCGCTTTCGGCCAGCAGTTCGCCGCTGATGCTGAGCTGCGTGCGCATGTCCGACCGGCGTCGCGTTTGCGCAAGCAGCCGCATCAGCGCCACGTGCGCATGCAGCACCCGCGGGGCCCGGCGGGTGAGGCGCCGATAGATGTTGATCGCGGTGTCTTCGTCGCCGCGCTTTTCCGCCAGCTCCGCCAGCGCTAGCCGGGCGTCGTGGTAGTGGTGGTTGATCGTCAGCGCGTGGTGAAACGACTCTTCGGCCTCCGCCAGCTGATTGGCGGTGAGCTGGGCGCGGCCGAGATTGAAGTGCGTATGCGGCAGGTCCGGGCGCAGGTCGCGGGCACGCGTAAACTGCTCCATCGCCTGGTCATGCTGCCCGATCTCCTGGTACTGAAGGGCCAGGGCACTGACCCCCGCGAGGTTATCCGGCGCGCTGCGCACTGCTGCCTCCAGTTGGGCTAGCGCCTCGTCCGGCTGATCGCTGTCGCGGTAAGAAAGGCCGAGAAGCACCTGCGCGTCGGTCAGCTCCGGTTCGAGCTCGTTTGCCTGCTTGAGATTGTCGATGGCGGCAGCCGGGTCGCCGCTGTCGCGCAGGCACTTGCCGAGATTGAGCCAGGCTGCCGCGCTGTCCGGCTGAAGTTCTGTGATCCGGGCAAAGTCTTTTCGGCCGGCATCAAAGTCGCCTTTCTGGCAGGCGATGATCGCGCGCAGCTCCAGCGCGGCCGGCAGCTCCGGGTTGATTCTCAGTGCTTCGGCCAGCTCCGCTTCTCCGCCAGGGCCGTCGCCGGCCCGCAGCGCGGTGCGCGCCCGGTCCAGCGCCTGAAGCTCCGGCGTATCGGTTGCCACGACGTCCTCGCGGATGCCGTTGATGTCATCGTTCAATGGTGAACCTCCGTTTGGCGTTCCCGCCGCCAGCGTCGATCAGCTGGTTGGTTTTTGACGTTGTCGAGTCGCGACAGCGCTCCGGGCGGGGTCAGGCTGACCCCGGAACGCCCGGCATATTATCACGCGCGTGCGGTAGTTCCGTGACCGGTATGGACTTTCACGCCCGCCGGCCAAAGCCGAGGCGAATCGAGCCGAAGGGTTCGGGTATCATCCGCTTTTTTTGCCGAACGGGAACCTCTCATGAACTTCGAACTGGACTGGAACAATCTCCTTCAGGAATACGCGATTCCCTGGGGGATCAAGCTGGCGCTCGCCCTGGTGGTCTACGTCGTCGGTCGCTGGGTCGCGAAGCTGATCGTGGCTGTTGTACGTCGGGTGATGCAGCGCGCCGGTATGGACCAGATTCTGGTCAACTTCATCTGTTCAATCATGGCTGCACTGCTGACCGTAGTGGTGGTGGTGGCTGCGCTGGACCAGCTCGGTCTCAACACTACGTCACTGGTGGCGGTGCTGGGTGCGGCGGGACTTGCGGTCGGCCTGGCGCTGCAGGACTCGCTGAAGAACTTTGCCGCCGGCGTCATGCTGATCCTGTTCCGCCCGTTCAAAACCGGTGATTACGTAGAGGCGGCCGGAGTCGCCGGGAGCGTAGAGGAGCTGGCGGTATTTTGGACCCGCCTCAAGACTCCGGATAACAAGATGGTCATCGTGTCGAATGGGGACATCATCGCCAGCTCGATCACCAACTACTCAGCCAATGAGACCCGGAGAGTCGATATGGTGTTTGGTATCGGGTATGACGACGATATCGATCAGGCCCGCCAGGTCATCGAAGAGGTCGTGAACGGCCATCCGCAGGTGCTTCAGGACCCCGCACCCACCATTGCGCTCTCCGAGCTGGCCGACTCCAGCGTGAATTTTGTGGTCCGGCCCTGGAGCCGAACGGAAGACTACTGGCAGGTGAAATTTGAGATCACCGAGCAGATCAAGCGGCGCTTCGATCAGGCAGGCGTGTCGATTCCCTATCCGCAGATGGACGTGCATCTGAATAAGCTGGAGCCGCAGAACAGCCCGGCGCAGGCGGCATGAAGACGGCGTTTATCGGCCTCGGCGTCATGGGTTTTCCCATGGCGGGCCATCTGCAGCGAGCGGGCCACGAGGTCACGGTCTTTAATCGAACCGAAGCCAAAGCCGCCCGCTGGGTTGCGGAGTATGGCGGCGCGAGTGCCCCGACGCCCGCTGCTGCCTCGCGTCATGCCGAAGTGGTGGCTTTGTGTGTCGGCAACGACGACGACGTGCGTTCGGTGGTCCTGCCGCCCGACGGGGTGCTGGCGGGCTTGAAGGCGGGCGCAGTTGTTATCGATCACACGACCACCTCGGCCGAGCTTGCCCGCGAGATGGCAACAAGGTCCAACGAGGCGGGCGTTGCGTTTCTCGACGCGCCCGTCTCCGGCGGGCAGGCCGGCGCTGAGAAGGGTCAGCTGACGATCATGGTGGGTGGCGACCAGTCCACGTTCGAGGCGGCGAAGCCGGTCATGGACTGCTACGCAAGATCTGCCGCGCGGCTCGGCCCCAGCGGCTCGGGGCAGCTGGCCAAAATGGTCAATCAGATCTGCATTGCCGGCCTGGTGCAGGGTCTGGCTGAAGGGCTCAACTTCGCCCGCCGGGCGGGTCTCGACGGACAGGCTGTCGTCGACGTGATCTCCAAAGGTGCAGCGCAGTCGTGGCAGATGGACAATCGCGCAGCGACGATGCTGGAAGGTGAGTACAACTTTGGTTTTGCCGTGGACTGGATGCGAAAGGATCTGGGTTTTGCGCTCGAGGAGGCTGAACGCAACGGATCGGTGCTCGAGGTGACGGCGCTGGTGGACCGGTTCTACGCGGACGTACAGGCGCTGGGCGGCGGCCGCTGGGACACCTCCAGCCTCCTCCAACGGCTGGTCAGCCAAACTCCTCGCTGAGCCAGCGGAGAAACTGCTGCACGTTGGGTCGCACCTCGTCCCCTTTTCGATACAGCACGTAGTACTGGTCGGGAATCTTGACCCGCTGCGGAAATGCCGGCACGAGGTGCGACCGCTCCAGCCAGTTGGCGGTCAGCGGAAGCGCCGCCGTGATCACGCCAAGACCCTGCTCGGCGGCCTGGAGCGCCGAGAAAATGCTGTCCATCGTCAGCGTGTTGGCAGGCTCAAACTTCTTCAGGCCCACGCCCCTGGCCCACTGCTCCCAGGCATCCAGGTTGCTTTCAAAGTAGATCAGCGTGTGCTCGTTCACGTCTTCCGCGTGGTCGGGCCGAATGGTTGCGGCCAGCGCCGGCGTGCACATGGCCTGGAGCTCCAGCTCCATCAGCGGGATGGAAACCAGGCCGGGCCAGCTTCCCTGACCCAGGCCGATCGACAGGTCGGCGTGATCCGGATGCGTCTGGCTCCGGCCGAAAGACGACTCCAGCCGCAGGTCGATGTCCGGATGCTGGCTCTGAAAGCTCTGCAGCCGCGGGACCAGGACCTCGGTGGCAAAAAACGGCAGCAGGTGGAGCCTGAGCACCTGGCGGCCAAACTGATGACTCAGCTGCTCCGTCCCGTTCTCGATGCGGGCGAAGGCCCGGTGGATATCCCGGAAATACGTTTGGCCGGCGGCCGTGAGCCGAATGGATCTCGGCAGCCGCTGAAACAACGGGATACCCAGGTCGGACTCGAGCTGACGAATCCGGTGGCTGACAGCCGAGGGCGTAATGTGCAGCTCGGCGGCAGCCAGCTTGAAGCTGCGGTGGTAGGCCGCTCGCTCGAACGCGAGCAGCAAGTTCAGTTGGGGTAGCTGGCGGCGCAACTCAGGGGCCGGCGGGCTGCTGCGAAGGTTTCTCCTCCAGCTTTTCGTGCGAACTCTCCTTCACGCCGTTGATCGCGCCGGCGTCAGGATCGTTGAAGCGCTCGGTATCCATCTCGTTTTCCGTGTAGGCCACCACCGTGGTCACCGCAGCATCGCCGGTGATATTGACTACCGTTCGCATCATGTCGAGCAGCCGATCCACGCCGAGGATCAGCGCGATCCCTTCCACCGGGAGCCCCACCTGTTCGAGTACCGTGGCGAGCAGCACGATACCCACCCCGGGCACGCCGGCGGCGCCGATCGAGGCCAGCACGGCCATGAGCACGACGGTCATCAGCTGCGCGAGCGTCAGGTCGACCCCGTAAGCGTTGGCAATAAAGATGGTGGCGCAGCCCTGCATGATGGCCGTTCCGTCCATGTTGATGGTAGCCCCCAGCGGGACCGTAAAGGACGCAACGGAATTGTTGACCCCGAGGCGTTCCTCGGTGGTTCGCAGCGTCACCGGCAGGGTTGCGTTGCTCGAGGAGGTGCTGAACGCAAACGCCATAGCGGTTCGCATCTTGCTCAGAAACACCAGCGGGTTCAGTCCCGTGGTCAGCTTCAGCAGCATGGGGTAGGTGACCGCGCCATGGATGGCCAGCACGGCAACAACCGTCAGGAAATAGGTCAGGACCTCGGAGAATTCTTTGAGGTCCAGCGTCGCGCAAAGCTTTGCCATCAGCGCGAGGACGCCGATCGGTGCTGTCTGCATCACCATGGTGACCAGCATCATCACCACCTCATTGAGGTCGGAGAAGATCCCCCGGATACGTTTGCCCGATTCACCGGCCAGTGAAATGGCCAATCCAAACAGGACGGCAAACACGATTAGCTGAAGCATTTTGGCCTCGGCCATCGCCTGGATGGGGTTCTCAGGAATCATCCCCAAGATCACTTCGAAGAGCGATTGACCTGCGGGTGGCGTGTAGGCCTGGTCGGGCGGGGAAAAGCCTTCGCCGGGTCCCACCAGGCTCGCCACCGAGATCGCCAGCGCAATCGCGAGCCCCGTGGTGAGCATGTAAAGCCCCACCGCTTTACCGCCGAGCCGGCCCAGCTCCGCCGGATTGGCCAGCGAGGTGACGCCGCAGATCAGCGAAACCAGCACGACCGGGACCATCAGCATCTTCAGAAGCTTGAGAAAGATCTGTCCCAGCAGGTCGAAAAGCCCGAGCGCAAGCGTTTGCTGGCCCCACTCCCAGTCCGTGACGTTGATGGCAACGCCAACGACCACGCCAATGGCCATGCCAATCAGAATGCGGCGGGTCAGGGCACCACCCAGGGGGCTGGAGTCGGTCATAAATCTGCTCGGTCGAGATCAGGCGGCATTATAGAGCATGGCACGGCCATTCCCGGGCGCCGAACGAGGAATAGCGATCGCGGATGAGCTGCGCTCTGCCGCCCGAAGCGCGGCCCGCGAAGGTGATGTGTTGGACCGGAGTTGTGCTCCGCGGTTCCCGATCGCTGAGCAGCGGTGGTAGGAGAAGGGTGGCAGACGAACTGCCACCCAGATTTGGAACGTTACGCTGCGCGCTTCAGGCGGGTCACTTCTCGCCGCAGTGACGCGAGGCGGGTGTTCAGCCGATCCAGCTCAGCCTGGCTCGGCAGGCCGGCAAAATCCAGCACCTTGCCGAACTGCTCCTGGAAAACGTTTTCCAGCCGCTGAACGTTGTCGCTGACAACCTCACGCGCCTGATCAACCTTCGGAGCAAGCTGAACGCGCTGGCTCAGCTCCTGACGCAGCCTGGTCACCGGCGTTGTGACGGCGGTGATGGCGCGGCTTTGCACAGCTTCGCCTTCCTGCACCAGCTCGGCAAACAGGCTCGTGCTGTTGCTGCGGAGCTGGGTCACGATGTCCAGGCCAGCCTGATGCAGTTCTTTGACCGCGCTGTTGACGTGTTTGATCGACTTGTTCAGTGATGCGTTTTTCATGGTCTTTTCTTCCTGACACGATGATTTGATAGCGTCAGGATAGGACTACGTCCTAGAGCAAACACACTATGGATGGAATTCCGATCGGTCCGGGTCAGGGCGGGGGTTCAGGCGCGTAGGCGCCGGTCGCGGCGGGCTCGCCGCTGAGCCTCAAGGGGTCGAGCTTCATCCAGTCGCGCTCGGGCAGGCCTAGGTAGGCATCCAGAAAGGCGGGGAGAATGCCCCAGGGCCGGGTGCTTTCGGAATTCCAGACCGCCGCAAGGCCAACCTGCTGGTCGGGCAGCACGGCCACTACCGCGCCGTACCCGCTCACCGAGCCGGCGTGAAAAATAACTTCCTGTCCTGCGTAGTCGTAAATTCGCCAGCCGAGGCCGTAGTGAGCGCTCTTGAGGCGGGTTCGACGCCATTTGCCGCGGTACATTTCCGCTCGGGTGAACACCTGCGGCGTACGCAGGATCTCCAGCACCTGCGGGCTGACCACCTCCGGCGCTTCACCGAGCTGCGTCTTCAGCCAGCGGCACAGGTCGCTGGTGCTCGCGTTCAGCCCAGCCGCTGCCGGCACCCGGTAATAGTTGTCGTTGACCTTGCTCTGCCGCAGAAACCGCCCGCGACCGCGGTGAGGCCGGGCCCAGTTTTCGTCGGTGCGCAGATGGCTCTGGCCAAAGCCGGCGTCCTGCATGTCGAGCGGCCGGAGCAACCGATGTTCCACCTGTTCCTCGTAGGCCACACCGGTGGTTTTCTCGATCGCCTCGGCGATCAGATTAAAGCCCACATTCTGGTAGCCGTAGCAGTCGGCTGCCGGGCACAGCGGTTTGACCTGCGCGAAGCGGGGCACGATGTCCTCGGGCTTACGGCTGGCTTCCAGCAGATTGTCGTACGCGTTGGGCGGCAACCCCAGCCGATGACTCAGCACGTGGGTCAGAGTGACACGCTCCACCTCCCCCGGGTCGGGCAGCGTGAAGTAGGGAACCAGCGTCTTGGTCTGCGTGCCTAGATCCAGCTTTCCCTGCGTTGACAGGATCACCGCGGTTGTCGCGGCAAAACCTTTCGAGACGGAAGCGAGCCTGAATCGCGTATGAGGATCCAGCGGCTCGCCGGCGAGAGTGCGCCGACCCTGGGTCAGCATAAGGCGGGTTTCGGTGCCGTCGGCCACGCAGACGCCCAGACCCAGCATATTCGGCGCCGTATCGAGCACCGCCAGGCTGTCTTGCAGGCTTGCCAGCGCATCGTCCAGCCCGGCCGCATTGCCGGCACCCGTGGCGGTCAGCATCGCCGCCGCGCCCAGCCCCAGCAGTCGGCGCGCGAGGCGTGACCTGTGGCGCTCGCGGTCGGGCTGGGAGGAATCGTTCCGACGGCGCGGTAACTGTGTTGCTGAGACGGACATCGCGAGCCAGCTTAACCGCCCGGCTCACCCGCCGCCAGCCAAAAACCACGCCGGTCAGCGACTTGCATGACTATTGACAGGGGGGACGCATAGCGCATTTCAGGGGGCAACACGCATGGCATAATTGCGGTTTATCCGTTTTCCCGGGAGATGAACATGGGTTGGATCTTTTTTGGCCTGATTATCGCGGCCATTGTTTTTGCAATATCGCTCTACAACGGCCTGGTTACCAAACGAAATCGGTACAAGAACGCCTTTGCCCAGATCGATGTACAGCTGACCCGCCGCCATGACCTCATTCCCAACCTCGTGGAGACGGCCAAGGGCTACATGAAACACGAGCGCGAGACGCTGGAAGCGGTGATCCAGGCGCGGAACCAGGCGGTCAGTGGCCTGCAGGGGGCGATCAACAATCCGGGGGACCCAGGCGCCATGCAGCAGCTCTCCGGCGCGGAAAACATGTTGACCGGAGCGTTGGGCAAGCTGTTTGCGCTGGTCGAGAGCTATCCCGATCTGAAGGCCAACCAGAACATGATGCAGCTGACCGAAGAGCTGACAAGCACTGAGAACAAGGTGGCTTTTGCGAGACAGGCGTTCAACGACTCGGTGATGAACTACAACAACGCCCGCGAGACCTTCCCCAGCAATTTGATTGCCGGTTCATTCAACTTTGAGCCTGCAGACCTGCTGGAAATTGAGGACCCCGAAGTGCGGGAGGCCCCCAAAGTCGAGTTTTGATCCGACCGGTCATCAGCGATTGCGGCCAGCGCCTTAGCCGGCCCCGCCCGCCGGGATCTCCGCGTCCATGAATTTTTTTGATCAGCAGGACAAGGCCCGCAAAAAGACCCGCGGGCTGATCGGCATATTTTTGCTGGCGGTGGTGTGCATCGTGCTGGCGGTGGATGCCGTGGTGCTGGTTGTGGCCGCCAGCATCTCCAGCTCCGAGCGGGATATGGCGATGCCGACGTGGGAGTGGCTGAAGCAAAACCCCACGCTTCTGGTGTGGTCGTCACTGTTTGTCCTGGTGTCGATCGGCGGCGCCACGCTGTTCAAGATGGCGCTGCTGCGCGGCGGGGGTGGGGTGGTTGCACGCTCCATGGGCGGGACGCTGGTGTCGCCGGACGCAACCGGCCCCAAGCGCCGCCAGCTCTGCAATGTCGTGGAGGAAATTGCGCTGGCCTCCGGGGTGCCGGTTCCCGAGGTTTACGTGCTGGAGGGCGAAAGCGGAATCAACGCTTTTGCCGCCGGCTATGCGCCCGGCGACGCGGCGGTCGCCGTCTCCCGCGGCTGTCTGGAAACACTCACCCGAAGCGAGCTTCAGGGCGTCATTGCCCACGAGTTCAGTCACATCTTCAACGGCGACATGCGGATGAACATCCGGCTGATGGGCGTGCTCTTCGGCATTCTGGTGATCGGTCTCGCCGGGCGCCAGATCCTGCGCGTGACCTACCACGGCGGCTCGAAGAAAGACGGCGCGCCGCTGGTATTCGTCGGCGGGTCACTCATGGTCATCGGCTTTGTCGGGCTGTTTTTCGGGCGCCTGATCCAGGCCGCCGTGTCGCGTCAGCGGGAGTACCTGGCTGACGCATCCGCCGTTCAGTTCACCCGCGACCCGAGCGGCATCAGCGGGGCGCTGAAAAAGATTATGGCGGTGTCCCAACATGGCCGGATCGAGGCGGTAGACCCCGAGGAGGTCGGGCACATGCTCTTTGCGGACGGCGTCGGCCGGCGGGTGTTCGCCACCCACCCGCCGCTGGAGGAACGGATCAAAGCGATCGACTCCCGGTTTGACCCGAAAGAAATCCGCGAGTTGGCGGCACGGATTGCGCTGGAGCCGCCGCCGATGGACGCCGGACCCGCGCCGGCGGACGCTGCCGGGACGGCGATGGGATTTGCGGCTGCCGGCACGGCAGCGATCGCGGCCGACAGCGAAGAACTGCTGGCGGAGGTGGGCAATCCGAGCTGGGACCATGTGGCCTACGCCGAGCTGCTGATCGACGCGATCCCCGAAGATCTGCTCGACAAGGCCCGCTCGGTGCAGCACGCCGTGGACGTTGTGCTTGCGCTGCTGCTCGATCGCGATCCGGCCATGCGTCAGCATCAGCTGGCGATTATCGAGTCGGGCATGGGTCCAAACCACCGGCAGCGGGTCGAAGAAAATCTGTCTGAAACCGACGCGCTCCCGGCCCTGCATCGGCTGCCGCTGGTGGAGCTTGCCTTTCCGGCCGTCAAACGTCGACCGCGTCAGGCGATCCGCACCTACCTGGAGGTGATCGGTCAGCTGATCAGGGCGGATGGCGATATCTCGGTCTTCGAGTACGCGCTGTCGAAGGTCATCAGCCAGTACCTGGAAGAGTCGATTCGGCCAGACACGGTGGACAACGGACACGCGAGTCTCAAGCAGTGCCGGAAGGAAGCCTCAGCGCTGCTGGCGGTGCTCGCCAGCGTGGGTCACGAGGATGAGGCGGCGTGTCGCCAGGCATTCGCGTCCGGCATGAATCACCTGTTTCCCATGGATCCGGCGAGCTACCAGGCCCCGGCAAACTGGGTGGCCACGCTGGACGACGCGCTCACCAAGGTGGACGAACTCAAACCCATGTTCAAACAGGCGTTGATCGAAGCGTCGATCAGCACGCTGGCCCACGATGGTCAGGTCACGCTGGAGGAGGTTGAGCTCCTGCGGGCGATCTGTGCGGCGCTGCACTGCCCCATGCCGCCCAGCCTGTCGGCAAGGGGCTGACAGGACATTAGGCCTGGGCGAGGTGGCGTTCGGCGGTCTTGCTGCGCTCGAACTGCCGGCGCACGATGAACTCCGCGAGCTGATCGATCCCGGGCAACGGCTCGGAAAAGACATAGCCCTGAAGGTCGTCGCAGCCCAGCGCCTTGAGCTTTCGCAGCTCAAGATCGGTCTCGGCGCCTTCGGCGACCGTCCGTTTGCCCAGCGAGTGGGCAAGCTGCACCACCGCGGTGACAAACCCCTGCTGCGTATCGTCGCTGTCGACCCGCGTAACAAAAGATCGATCGATCTTGATGGAGTCGACGGGCAGCCGCTGGAGGTAGGTCAGTGAGGAATAGCCGGTACCGAAATCATCCAGCGCGAGATTGAGCCCAACTTCTTTGAGCTGCTGCAGCTGGCGGATCGCCCAGCCGTTATCGTTCACCAGCAGCGATTCGGTGATCTCCAGCTCCAGGTTGACCGGGTTCAGCGCATGTCTCGCCAGGCAATCCAAGACAAAGTCGACAAACTGCGGATCAGCGAGCTGTCGTGCCGAGACGTTCACCGAGATCTTTGGCGGTCGCAGCGTTTCGTCCAGCTGCGAAAAATCGGCGCATGCCCGCTCCAGGACCCAGCGTCCCAGGGCGTTGATCACGCCATAGTCTTCCGCGATCTGAATCATCTCGCCGGGACTGACGTCGGATTCCGGCCAGCGCACCAGCACTTCGGCGCCGCAGAGCTCGCCGCTCGAGAGCGACAGCTGAGGCTGGTAGGCGAGGGTCAGACGGTCTTCGGCGAGCGCCTGCCTGAGCTGGGTGAGGATCTGGAACTTGCGGGTGATTTCCAGGTTGATGTCGTCGGTGAAGAACGTGACGCGGTTGCGGCCCAAATCCTTTGACCGGTACATGGCGGCGTCGGCGTTGCGCAGCAGCTGACCGGGCGTTGTCCCGTCCTCCGGGTAGATGGCAATCCCGATGCTCGCGTTGACCTCCGTGCTGTGTCCGCCGATGGTGACGGCGTCGGATAAGGCGGCGATCACCTCCTGCGCCCGCTGGTCGAGATCCTGCGGCGTCCGATAGCTGGTGAGCAGCATGACAAACTCGTCGCCGCCCTGGCGCGCGATCGCATCGCCCGGCTGGCACAGATCGTTGAGCCGCACCGCAACCTCGCGCAGCAGCTGGTCGCCGCCCTCGTGACCCACGGAGTCGTTCACCAGCTTGAAGTTGTCCAGGTCGAGAAACAGCAGCGCGAACGGCTCGCCGGTCGACAGGTTGCTGTCGCACGCCAGCCGAAGCCGATCCTCCAGAAGATGACGGTTGGGCAGGCCGGTGAGCGAGTCGAAGTTCGCCTTCGCAAACAGGGCTTTTTCTTTTTCGGCGGCGGTCAGGGTTACGGCGACACGGTCCCGGAGCTCCATCGCCTGATTGCGGATTTCCGCTTCTGAGGTGTCAGACGCGGGCATTCCGGCCAGCAAAAAACCGAGCGGTCGGGCGTGCCAGGTAATGCCCAGGAGTAGACCATTGCTTCCGCCGAGGCTCCGCATCGATTCAGCGCCGGCCCACTTCGGGTCGAGGCCCACCGGATGGTGGGCGCTTGCCAGCAGCGCAAGGTCAGCTTCGCTCAGCGTGGCGCGCGACAGATCCGTAATCTTGCCGTCGCTCTTGCGAGTGCTCTGGCAAATCGCCTCTGTCGGACACTCCGGATCGACGATGCCGATGGTCAGATAGTCCGCCTCGATAAAGGTGAATGCGCGTCCGAGAATCAGGTTGAGAACGGTCTCCGGCGATTCGCTCTGCAGGATCAGCCGATCGATTTCGGCGTTGCTTCGGTAGCGGTCGACCTGTTCCTCAAGCTGCGCCATCATCACATTGAAGCGCTGGCCGAGGTCGCTGAGTTCATCCGCCTCGCCAAGCTGAACCGGCTCATCAAAGTTGGCCATTCCTACCCGCGTCGTGGCCTCGCTGAGCGCCTGCAGCGGCTTCAGCCGTCGCCGGCGGATGACCCATGCAGCCAGCGCCGCCATGACGGTCGACAGCAAGGCCAGCAGGCCCAGAAGTTTTCCCAGCCCCAGGTTTCCGACAGCACCGGTGTCGGTTCTGATGGCGATAAGCTCCAGTGCGGCGCCAGCTAACGGGTCCTTCAGCGCCAGCTTCTGGCGGACACGGTCAGCCGTGCTGGTCTCAAAACCTGGTGAGAAGGTGCGGTTGGCCTGTTCGTCGAGGCGATTGAGCAGCCGGGCGGCTTCGGGGGCTGAACCCTCCCGATCGCCGCAGTAGACGGGAGCAATGGTTGCCAGCGACTCGAGACACAGGACAACGCCGGGCGGCAACGTGACCGTTCCGCGCCACAGCCAGGCTGGGTCCAGCAACGCGCGGACGCCGGTTTCGTTGCCGCGCAGCAGCAACCAGACCCCGTCACCGGAGGTTTCCAGTGAAACGCGTGGACCAGAGGGCGCAACGTCCAGCGTGTTTTCCAGAGACTGGAACGCGCCGCCTTCGAGCACGGTCTCCGACCGCAGGAGCTGCAGCAGTGCTTCCTCCAGCCGGGTTGCAAGCAGCGCCCGCTGTGACTGGACAATGGCTGCAAGCTCAGACTGTCGCTGCTGCTGAAGCGAAGCGGTGAGATGCCCGACCGCATACACGCTGACCGTGATGACCGGGACGGCCGCCACCAGCAAAAACGCCAGAAACAGTCGACGTCCGGTGCCGCCTGTGGGAGTTTGTGATGACACCTCAGAAGAGCTCCTGCCGGCATTGCGGCGGGATAATCGAAGGGTGCGCCGCTAACCGCCTGGCGCCAGCAAAGGTTTCGCAGGTTTCTGAAGCAGCGGGCAGCCGCAGGGTCGGGCTTTCCCCGTCAGCGCCGCTCCGTGGCCGGATTTTTGCTGTCCTCGCCATGCTTCCATCTTCCTGTCTGGACCCCTGGTGTCCAAACAGGACACTATCGGTACTTTGACATAAATCTATCCGCAAAACTCTTGGGGGTGGATGAATAAACCGCTGAGGTGACAATCGTTTACGGCTTTCACCCATAAATCAAACTAGGGGTCGGCCGATTCGGGAAAAACTTTAGCGTTTAGGACCGGTTTCCGAGATGCCGGCAACCGCCGCGTCCGACTCTGAACACGTCAGCCCGCGTGCCCAGCGGTGCCGATCCAGCGCCTTGTCGATAATGCGCTGTCGATCTTCATGCAGGACGTAACCCTGGTGGACCAGTTCGTCAGCGGCGGCATTGATGTCGTCCGCCGGCACGGCCTCGGTCAGCATGGGCCTGCTGTCCCCAGCGACCCGACAGACGCTCAGCGGCACCAGGAGACCCGTAAAATCCTTGAGCTCGCCGGGGTTGGGCAGGCCTTCACGGAGTGCCCAGGGTGTGTAGGTGGCGGCCGGCACGGCAATTTCCAGATTGCGAACGCCGCCGCGCTCGTTGCCGTAGTCGTCCACCGCCGGAATCAGCACAGGGAAGGCTGGCCCAAGCTCCGGTGGCTGTTGATCGATGATGCCCTGGGGCCAGCGCCGGCCGTAGTTGGCTCGGTACGCTTCCTGGGCCACCTGCGGCGCCTGTACGCCATTCAAAGTCGGAAAACGAAAGTCCGACAAAGCCTGAAGCGTGCCGTCGGCAAGCTTCGGGTACCGGCTCTCCGGGGGCGCTTCGTTGCGAACGACCCAGCCCTCAAGCTTCAGCAGCAGCGCGCGTAAATTGACCAGAAAATCGAGCGGATTGCTCCGCCACACTCCGTCGCTGGGCGGCTGCGCCGGATCGGGCGGTGGGCCGACAAAATGCTGACCCGAGGCGAGATGGTAAATCCGCTCATTGTCCAGCGGCGGCACGTCGCGCGCGCCGTCCGGGCTGACGTGAAGCAGGGCAGCGGAGCGTCCCCAGTATTCATAGCCGGTGTTCGTATAGATGATCCGCGGCAGCAGCGCCGGGTCCTGATAGGTTGCGAACAGGCCGTCCGTCTGGCCGCTCACCGGATCGAACTGTGTGGTGCCGCTGAAGGGAAAGAGGTCGGTGGGATAAAAGAATGCCGAATACCGATGCCCGTCACGCGACGGCTGGGCGAAGCGGTGGTTGAAGCTGCCGCGACCGCCGCCGGCGGAGTGGATCAGCAGCCCGTCGAGCGCTCGGCGGCCCTGTTCGTCCTGATTGAAACCCTGATAAAGAAACTGGCGCGCAAAGCGACCGGTCTGCGAAACGCCAAACCCCAGCACGTGCCCGACACGCATGCCGTCGTCCGCCCCATGCTTCAGCCAGCTGGCCACGTCGCGAATCGCCGCCAGCCCCAGCCCAACCAGCTTGGGATCCTTGGCCACATACGTGAGTTCGTAGATAAAGCCCGGTTCCGCCTTGCCGTCGATTTTTAGATGGGGTGCCTTATTGCCGAGCGGATCGCGTTCGATCACAAAATCCCACTGCTCGCGCGGCACAATCTCTCTCGGTCCAAGGCGGGCGCGACGGCGCGTCAGGACGTTGCGCGGATCCACCGAGCGCGCCGGCCGGTACGCCTGATGGTTGCGGTGAGCCAGCGCCAGCAGCTCCCTGGCTTCATCCACCACCCAATCTGACCGGACCAGACCGTAGTTTGCGGGATCGCGACTCGGCGCGTAGGGGACCTCCAGGCGAAGTCGTCCCTGACCGTCTTTGGGTACGTCCCACTGCCAGCCGACCCAGATCAGCGTCATGCCGCGGCGCATCAGCAGACCGTCACCGAAGTGCTCCGGCAGCGCCGGCTGGAGGCTGTAGTCGCCGCCCTGGAAGTAGCGCAGTCCGGCAATCCCGCCGCGGTTGGAGATTTCCAGCAGCGCGACCGGATCCTCCGGCTGCCGCGCGGGCTTCAGCATCATGAAGTTTGCGCTGGCCACGGCCCAGCCGTGCGGGTGGGTTGTGCGGGCCAGGGAGATGTCGCTGATGCGCTGGTTGACCGCCAGCGCCGGGTCGATGGCAAACCGAACCGTGCCGGTCAGGCGCTCGTAGGCCGGGTATTGCTCGGTAGCCGGAATCAGTTGCCGATCCCGAATCTTTACGGAGTCGACGCGCGCACTGCAGACGCCGCCGACTACAAGCAGCAGCAGGCCGAGCAGCATTCGGAAAGGCCATAACCGATTGCCGGCGCGTTCGGGCCGTGGGATAGAATGCGTGTTCGTTTTTCTGGACCTTATGCTGCCAAAGCAGGTTCGGAAGCAGGCTAAACGGGCTGAACACAAATGGCAATTCACGACGGAGTGGGCATGATTGGCGTGGCGCTGCTGCTGCTGGCGTACCTTTCGCTGCAGCGTGGCTGGTGGAGCGCCTCAGCGTGGCCCTACTACGCGGCCAACGCCGCAGGTGCCGGGCTGATTCTCCTGTCTTTATGGGTGGACTTTAATCTCTCCGCTTTTGTGATCGAAACCTGCTGGCTGGGCATCAGCCTGCTGGGTCTCGTAAGCAGCCTTCGCTCGAACCGGGACGGTACGGCCGGCCCGAAGACGGAGCAGGCCACATGAACCGGCCCCTGCTGGGCGGCGGTGGTCTTGCCGTGGCCCTGGTCGCCGGCGGTTTCCTCCTGGCCTATCAGTTCGTCGAGCCGGCGCCGCCAAAGCAGCTCATCATGGCGACCGGCGGTTCCGATGGCGCCTATCATCAGCTTGGCCTCGCGCTGGCCGAGCTTCTGGCCGAAGAGGGCATCGAGCTGACCTTAAGGACCAGCGCCGGCAGTCAGGAAAACGCCTCGATCTTGGCGGCCGGTGAGGTTGACGTGGCGCTGATGCAGGGCGGCACTGAGCTGGACAGCAACCCCGAGGTGGCGGTTAACGCGCTGGCCAGCCTCTACTTTGAGCCGCTTTGGCTCTTTCATCGTGCGGAGCTAAGTCCCGTGCCTCGGGAGCTGGAGGAGCTGGCGCCGCTGCGGATCAGCCGGGGTGCTCCCGGCAGCGGTACCCGGGACCTCGTCGACGAACTTCTGGAGCTCAACGGGGTAACCCTGTCATCGCTGGCCCTGCCGGAACCCGCCGATCCGGACGGCGCGCTGGTCGCAGGCAGGCTGGACGTGCTCGCTGTGGTGGCTGGTGAGTCCTCGCCTCGGGTCCAAAAGCTGCTGGCCGATCCGGCGGTACGGCTGCTGGATCTGCCCCGAGCCAGCGCGTACCCGATGCATCGTCGTTACCTGTCCGCCCTGGAGCTGCCGGCCGGCGCGATCAATCTGGCGACCGACAATCCGCCCGAGGATCGTCGGCTGATTGGGGTCGCCGCCATGCTTGTCGCCAGAGAAGATCTTCACCCCGCGCTGGTGGACCTGCTGCTGATGGCCTCACCGACGGTGGTCGGGGCGCCGGGTCTGTTTCAGCAGCGCGATCAGTTTCCCTCGCCCGACTACCTGTCTTTGCCGCTTGCTGATGAAGCCCAGCGATTCCACCAGCGCGGGCCGTCGTTTCTGCAGAGTATCCTGCCGTTCTGGGCGGCAACGCTCATCGATCGGCTGATTGTCATGGTGATCCCGCTTCTCGCACTGCTGCTGCCGCTGATCCGACTGTTCCCGCCGGTCTATCGGTGGCGGGTTCGATCGCGTATCTATCGCTGGTACGAAGACCTGCGGCAGCTGGAGTCGCGCCTTGACCAAGAGGGTGCGGGTCCCGAGCTGCTGAGTCAGGTGGCGGCATTGGATCGCGAGGTCAAGCAGGTAGACACACCGCTGTCCTACGCCGACGAGCTTTACCATTTGCGCAGCCACATCAAGCTGGTTCGCACCAGAGCCGAGGAGACTTCATGAATCGAGTTATCGGGACGGTCGCGCTGGCGACCATCTTGCTCACTGGCTGCGGTGACGAGGGTGCCGCGACGTCAGATCGAGCGACCGCCAAGGAGCCGCCGGCCGTCACGACCATCGCCGGGAGCTGGCGGGCGGTGCTGTCCTCCCCGGGTGGCGAGCTGCCGTTCGAGCTGGTGATCGGAGACGATCAGGCCAGCGGCTATGTGGTCAACGGTGAGGAGCAGGCGAACTTCGGCAGCGTCGAGCGCCGCGGCAGCCAGGTGGTGATGAGCTATCCGTGGTACGACTCGGAGATCACCGCTGAGCTGTCCTCCGACGGCTCGGTCATGCGCGGGCGCTGGCGCAAAACCCACGAGGGAGGCGTGGACTCCTCGCTGCCCTTCAGCGCAACCCGCGGTATGGCAATCCGATTTCTGCCGCTGGCCGCGGCGACAGCGGCTGAATCCGACACGTCGATCGACGGCACCTGGCGCGTCGAATTCAGCGATGAAGACGGCACCGAGCCCGCGCGGGGTGAGTTCGTCCAAGATGGTCAGGCGGTGACCGGGACCTTTCTGACCCCCACCGGCGACTATCGCTTTCTTGCCGGCAGCTTCGAGCAAAACCGGCTGCGCCTCTCAGCCTTCGACGGCGCCCACGTGTTTTTGTTCGACGCACAGCTGGGTGAGGACGGGATGCTGCGCGGCGACTTCTGGTCGCGGGAAACCTATCACGCAACCTGGCAGGCGAGCCGGGCTGACGCTGGAGAGAAGTTTCTGCCCGACGCCTGGGAGCAGGTGAGTCTGAGTTCCGCCAGCGACCGTATCGACTTTGCGTTTCAAAATCTGCTGGGTGAGACGGTTTCCCTCAACGACCCTCGTTTTGAGGGGAAGGTGGTGCTAGTCAATCTCTTCGGAAGCTGGTGTCCGAACTGCAATGACGAGGCGCCTGTGCTGAGCCGCTGGTACAAAGAGCGCCGCGACGATGGGCTGGAAATCATCGGGCTGGCGTTTGAGTTTACCGGAGACGTCGAGCGCGATCGGGAGATGATCAGCCGATTCCGGGATCGCCATGAGATCGAATACGAGCTGCTGCTGGCCGGCGTCAACGACAAGGAAGAGGCCGCGAAAACCCTCGGCTTTCTGGACAAGGTGGTTGCCTACCCGACCACGCTGTTCCTGGACCGCGAGCATCGGGTTCAGCGAATCCACAGCGGTTTTGCCGGCCCCGGAACCGGGGATTTTCACACCGAGATGCTTGCTGAGCTGCAGGCGGAACTCAACCGGCTGCTAGCAGAACCGGCGCTTTAGCAGACGCCCAGGGGGTAGTTGACATTCGTTAACGGAAAAAAGGCCGACGTAACATTTCTTAAAACACAAGCGGCAAGGCTTTGGGTACATTGACGCCATGGAAACGGCAGTCAAGCAAGGAGCACACGACATGAGCCAAGCAAAGTCAAAGCGCGTCAGCCGCGTTGAAATGTACCACGACCTGTCAGTTGAACTGTGCCGGATCGAGATCGCGATGGAAAACCAGGACGAGAAGGATATCGATCAAACGCTGCTGGCCAAGCGGGCCAAGCTGCAAAGCGCCATCAAGCACCTGGCCATTTAAGGCAGTCCATACCGAAAGACTCAGGCGCCGCCTGAGACCCGATCAAGACTACCGATCGGGCTGCCCACGGAAGGGCTGGCCCGATCGGTTTTTTCATTCCAGCTTCGTATCCTATTGACCGGCCGTCTTTTCCCGGTCCACGAGTTTGTTCGCCGTGATCCACGGCATCATATCCCGCAGTCTGCCACCCACCTGTTCGATCAGGTGTGCCGCGTTGTTGCGCCGCCGTGCGGTCATCGACGGGTAGTTGGTGGCGCCTTCCGAGATGAATTTCTTCGCATACTCGCCCGACTGAATGTCCGCCAGCGCCTCGCGCATCGCCGCCCGTGAGGCGTCATTGATCACCTTCGGTCCGGTCACGTATTCACCAAACTCGGCGTTGTTGGAAATCGAGTAGTTCATGTTGGCGATGCCGCCCTCGTACATGAGGTCGACGATCAGCTTCAGTTCGTGCAGGCACTCGAAGTAGGCGAGCTCCGGGGCATAGCCAGCGTCCACGAGCGTTTCGAATCCGGCTTTGACCAGCTCGACGCACCCACCGCAGAGCACCGTCTGCTCGCCGAACAGGTCGGTTTCCGTTTCGTCCTTGAACGTCGTGGCGATGATCGCGGTGCGCCCGCCGCCGATGCCGCTGGCGTAAGACAGCGCAACCTTGAGGGCATCGCCGGTGGCGTCCTGGAACACCGCAACCAGATCGGGGATGCCGGCCCCCCGCACAAATTCGCTGCGCACCGTGTGGCCTGGGGCTTTAGGGGCAATCATGATGACGTCGAGGTCGGCTCGTGGCACCACCTGGTTGTAGTGCACGGCAAAGCCATGCGCGAAGGCGAGGGTTGCGCCCTGTTTGATGTTGGGTTCGATCTGCTCGGAGTACAGCGCCGCCTGAAACTCATCCGGCGTCAGCACCATGACCAGATCTGCTTGCGCCACCGCCTCAGCCACCGGAGCAACCTTGAGTCCTGCCTGGCGCGCTTTGTCCACGGAGGGCGAGTCGCTCCGAAGGCCGACCGTCACGTCGACGCCGGAATCCTGAAGGTTCAGGGCGTGGGCGTGGCCCTGTGATCCGTAGCCGATCACGGCCACCTTGCGCGCCTGAATCAGGGCCAGGTCACAATCTTTATCGTAATAAATGTCCACGGTTAACGGGTCTCCCGGTTTCGTTGGCGGCAAGCTTAAGCCATAACGCAGTGTTTAGAAAAATGAAATATAATCACCGTATTGTACCGCTAACCACAACAATGGACTTTCGCCATCTGACCAGTTTTACCGCGCTCGCCCGCACGCTGCACTTCGGCCGGGCGGCCAGCGAGCTCAATATCAGCCCCTCGACGCTGAGCCGCAGCATCGCCCAGCTCGAGCGTTTGGTGGGGGTCGAACTGCTGGAGCGCAATAACCGACGAGTGGTGCTGACGCCTGCCGGAGAGCGTTTTCAGCAGTACGCGCTGCAGGCGCTGGCCGGCTGGGATTCGGTGCGGCAGGATCTGCGCGAGGGCGCCGAGAGCCTGCGCGGCGAAATTCGCATCTACTGCTCCGTGACCGCCAGCTACAGCTATCTGCACCGGATGCTGACCGGCTTTCTGGGCCAGCATCCGCGCGTCAAAATCAGCCTGCGCACCGGCGACCCGGAGCTTGCGCCCGACCGGGTCCGGTCAGGGCAGGAGGAAATTGCGATCGGCGTGAGGCCGGATCGGCTGCCGGTGGGACTGTCGTTTCGTCCCCTGGCCGAGTCAGCCCTGCAGCTCATCGCGGCCGCGGACGCCAGCGAAGTCCCGGCCAGCTTCGGTCCCAAGCAGTTGGCCAACGAATCGCTGGTGCTGCCGGAGCGGGGCGTCGGTCGGGTGCGCATCGACACCTGGATGCGTGAGCAGCGGGTCACGCCCGCGGTCGCAGCCCAGGTTGCCGGAAACGAGGCCATTGTCAGCATGGTGAGCCTGGGTCGCGGCCTGGGCGTCGTCCCCCAGATTGTGCTGGACAATAGCCCGCTGGCGGATCGGGTTCGGGTACTGCCCCTGCGACCGCGCCTTGGATCCATTGAGATCGGCCTGTTTGCGCAGGACAGTCGTCTGCAGGGTCGGCTGCTCAAAACGTTCTGGGAGTCGGCGTCGAGCGTCGAGAGCCTGTCAAAGGCGGCAGCCGTGAGCAAGGCGTCCTGACCATGGCGAAGGTTCGTCGCATCACCGCCGTCGACATTGGCGGCACTCACGTACGCTTCGCGCCGGCGGAGCTTCGCGCCGGGGAGCGGCCGATTCTCGGTCAGCCGGTGGTGCTTCGAACCGCCGAGTTCGCCGGGCTCACGTCAGCCTGGCAAAGCTATCTCCGACACGGCCAGACGCGACTCGAAGACCCTTCCACCGAAGCGGTATCGGTATGTTTTGCCGGACCCGTCAGGGGCCAGACGCTCAAGGCCACCAACAGCCACTGGCTGATCCAGCGCGACCGCGTGGCCGAGGAGCTGGGGGTAAGCCAGATTCATCTGATGAACGACTTTGGTGCGATGGCCTACGGTGTGTCGCAGCTCAGCGGGGATGAGCTCGAACCGATTTGCGGCGAGCAGGGCGGTCCGGCGGCTGACCCGCTGGCGGACGGCGTCACGACGGTCATCGGTCCGGGAACCGGCCTTGGCGTGGCGATATTGATCCGCCGCCATGGACGACTGATGGTTCTGGAAACGGAAGGAGGGCACATCGACTTCGCCCCGCTGGACGAAATGGAGTCGAAGATCGTCAGCCAGCTGCGCGAGCAGTTTCTCCGGGTATCGGTGGAGCGCATCGTGTCCGGGCCGGGTCTCAATCATTTAGCGCACGCCATCGCCAGGATCGAGCGGCGGAAGATACAGCCGCTGGATGATCCGGAGCTCTGGGCCCAGGCGCTGGACCCGGACCCCGAAGATGACCTCCCGGCGCTGGCGCTCCAGCGGTTTTGTCGGGCCTACGGCGCGGTGGCGGGAGATTTGGCGTTGGCCCACGGCGCCTCAAGGGTTGTTCTGGTCGGCGGGCTGTCCAACCGGCTGGCCCCGACGCTGCGTCAGGAGCCTTTCTTCCGACAGTTCTGTGCCAAGGGGCGCTATCAGTCGGACATGGCGAAGATCCCGGTGATGGTTGCATCGCACGATCAGCTCGGGCTGTTGGGCGCGGCGGCGGGGTTTGCCGCGGAAGCTGAGATTTCGGGAGGCCCGTCTTCCTGATTTCTGTAGGCGAAACCCCACCCCGCCACTGATGGCGGGATGGGGCACGATCGGTCAGACGCTCATCCAGCCGCCGTCGATCAGCAGGTCTGCGGCGGTCATGTAGGCCGAATCGCTGCTGGCCAGGAACAGCGCAGCATTGGCCATATCCTGCGGTGTGCCTGCGCGGCCCAGCGGGGCCTGGCTTTCGACCATCCCGATGAAGCCTTCGAAGTCTGCGGCGGGTACGTTCGTCCGATCAGCAAAGTTGGTGCGCACGATGCCGGGACTGAGCGTGTTAACCCGAATCTGCCGCGGCGCCAGCTCCGCTGCCAGCGTTCGCCCGAGCGAGCGGACGGCGGCTTTGCTGGCAAAGTACAGGCTGCCGGTCGCCACACCTTTCTCATGGACCGCCGAGGCGGTCAGGATGATGCTGGCCCCGTCTTTGATCAGCGGCAGCAGTTTCTGCACGGTAAAGAATGCGCCTTTCACGTTGATATCGAACTGCTTGTCGTAGCCAGACTCGTCGACCTGCTCGATCGGCGCAAAGACCCCAAGACCGGCGTTCGCAAACAGGATATCGATCCCGCCGTGCTGCTGCCGAGTGACCTCGGCGAGCCGATCCAGATCTGCGAGGCTGGTGACGTCACCCCGTACCGCTGTGGCGTTCTCGCCCAGCGTCTCGACGGCCTCATTCAGGCTGCGCTCGTTGCGCCCGAAGATCACCACCTTCGCGCCTTGCTCGATGTAGGTCTGCGCGGTAGCCAAACCGAGGCCGCTGTTGCCGCCCGTGATGACCGCTACTTTTCCGTTCAATTTGCTCATGATTGTTGCTCCTTTAAACCTGGGCCCGGGGGCCGTTTGCTTCAGTGAGTTCAGGCTACGGAACGCGATTGTATAAATGAAATGAATATGAAATATTTTCAATATGCACAAAATAAATGTAGATGCGCTGGATCTGAACCTCCTGCGCGTGTTCGACGCCGTGATGCTGGAGCGCAACGTGACGCGGGCTGCCGAGCGCCTTTACCTGTCCCAGCCGGCGGTGAGCCATGCACTGACGCGTCTTCGGCACACCTTAAAAGACCCGCTCTTTGTGAAAGGCCCCCAGGGCATGCAGCCCACGCCCCGCGCGGCTGAACTCGCGGAGCCGATCAATGCCGCACTCATGGCGTTACGAGATGCGCTGGACCCAGCGGAGTTCAACCCGGCCGAATCGAACCGGAGCTTTACCATCGCTACGCACGACTACCTCACCACGGTTCTGATGGATCGCGTGGCAGCTTATCTCGACGAAATTGCGCCTGGCGTGCGTATTCACCTCAAGCCTACCGAAGGGCGCGCGCTGGAGATGCTCGACCGCCAGGAGGCAGAGCTCGCGATCTCGGCTTTCGGCGAGTTGGGCTCGCGCTTTGCCCACGAACAGCTGTTTGAGGATGGCTATGTGGTGCTGACCCGCCGGGACCATCCGCTTGCGCAGGGCAGTATGACGGTCAAACGATTTGCTCAGGCCCGCCATCTGCTCGTCAGCCCGCGGGGGGACGCGCGGGGCTGGGTGGACACGGTTCTCGCCGGTCAGGGGATGACCCGCCAGGTGGCCATGGTGATCAACCATTTTGCCCCGGCCGGCAAAATTGTGGCGAACTCGGATCTGGTGCTGACGCTTCCGGAGCGAGTGGCTGAGCGATTTTGTGAGGACCCAAGCGTGGTTCAGCAGCCGTGCCCGCTCCAACCCCTCGAAACGTTTACGCGCACCTCCATGGTCTGGCACCGACGCTTTGGTCAGCACCCGGCGCTGGACTGGCTTCGCGGTACGCTGCTGAGGGTTGCGTCCGCCGCTTGAGCGGCCGCTTTACTGGTAGCAGTGCTCGGGGCCCGGGAAGGTTCCTGCTCTCACGGCTTCGGCGTAGGCTTTGACGGCACCCTGGACGCCGTCTGTCTCGCCGGCCAGAAAGTTTTTGACGAACTTGGCGGGTCTTCCCGGGTAGAGGCCCAGAAGGTCGTGCAGCACCATGATCTGTCCGTCGGTTTCCGGGCCGGCGCCGATCCCGATAACCGGCACGTCGAGCGCTTCGGTAACCCGTGCTCCCAGTTCGGCGGGCACACACTCCAGCAGCACGATGCTCGCCCCGGCGTCCTGCAGCACCAGCGCCTCATCGATGATGCTCTGCGCCTTGGCCGGATCGCGCCCTTGCACGCGAAATCCACCCAGGTGATTCACCGACTGCGGCATCAAGCCCATGTGGCAGCACACCGGTATGCCGCGCTGGGTCAGCAGTCGCGTCGACTCAGCCAGCCAGGCGCCGCCTTCCAGCTTGACGATTTGCGCGCCTTCCCGCATCAGAGCGGCGGCGCTTTCCAGCGTGACCTCTTCGGAATAGAAGGTCATAAACGGCAGGTCGCCCATCAGCAGCGAGCCCTGATTGCCCCGCTGGACGCAGCGGATGTGGTAAGCCACGTCCTCAATGGTCACCGGCAGGGAGTTGTCGTGCCCCTGGATCACCATGCCCAGCGAATCACCCACCAGAATCACCTCAACTCCGGCATCGCTGACGGCGTACGCCTCGCTATAGCCGTAGGCGGTGAGGCAGGAAAACCGCTCCTTACCCTTCATGTTCTGCAGCGTGGTGATGGTGACCGGTTTGCGCGCGGGCGCGGCGGGTTGGCTGGACATGGACTTGAGGTTCCTGAATGTGACTCGGAGCGGACCGGGGCAACGAAAATAGCACAGCCGAGGCCCCCCGCAAGCTTTAGCCAGTCGCACCTTCACCACCACACTTTTGTCGCACAGTTCCCGTTATGATGGCGACTGAACAACAACAATCGCACAACGCCGCCTGGTCACGCACATGTCTAAACGCCTCAGCGCCTTCAATTTTCGCCAGTGGATCGATGACCACGCCCATCTGCTGAAGCCGCCCGTTGGCAATAAGCAGGTCTGGGAGGACACCGACATGATGGTGACCGTGGTAGGCGGGCCCAATCAGCGCACCGACTATCATGATGATCCGGTTGAGGAGTTCTTTTACCAGCTGCGCGGCGACATGCTGCTGAAAGTTTACGAGGACGGCGAGTTCTACGACATCCCGATTCGCGAAGGCGACGTGTTTTTCCTGCCGAAGCATGTGCGGCATTCGCCGCAGCGGCCGCAGGCGGGCAGCGTTGGACTGGTTATCGAGCCCAAGCGCCCACCGGGCGCGCTCGATGCGTTTGAGTGGTACTGCTTTGAGTGTGGAGCACTGGTGCATCGGGCTGAGGTGGAGCTGAAGTCGCTGGTGGACGACCTGCCGCCGATCTTCTCGGCTTTCTATGCCAGCGAGGCAGACCGCACCTGCGGACGCTGCGGCGCCGTGCATCCCGGCAAGAATCCACCGGAGGGCTGGGTCCCGCTGACGCCGGCTGAGGAAGGCACCCAACCCAACGCAAACGGAGACGACTAACCCCGTATGTTTGAGAACACGCTGTCGTTCGCCAGGGAAACCGACGAAAAAGACCCGCTGGCCCAGTGGCGTTCCGCTTTCCATCATCCGGTGGTGGACGGCCAGCCACTGTTGTATTTCACGGGCAACTCGCTCGGGCTTCAGCCCCTGACGGCGCGCAAAGCGGTCGATCACGAGCTGAACCGCTGGGCGAAGCTCGGCGTCGAGGGACACTTTTCTCCTGAGGACCCCTGGTACACCTGCCACAAGAAGCTTGCCGGACCTATGGCGCGGATTGTCGGCGCCCGGGAAAGCGAGGTGGTCTGCATGAACTCGCTGACCGCCAACCTGCACTTCCTGTTCGTCTCGTTCTACCGACCGACGGGCGAACGCTTCAAGATCATCAGCGAAGCCGGCATGTTTCCCTCCGACCGATACCTGCTGGAAACACAGGTTCAGTTCCACGGCTTCGATCCCGCAGAGGCGATCGTCGAGGTCGGCCCGAGGGAGGGTGAACACGTCGTCCGGGAGGAAGACCTGCTGGCAGCGATCGAGGACTGCGGCGAGCAGCTAGCCCTGTTGTTTTTGGGCGGCATCAACTACTACACCGGTCAGCTGTTCAACATTCGGCCACTGACCGAGGCGGCGCATCGCGTTGGGGCGATCGCCGGTTTTGACCTGGCTCACGCGGCGGGCAACGTGCCGCTGTCGCTTCACGACGACAACGTGGATTTCGCCGCCTGGTGTACCTACAAGTACCTCAACGCCGGGCCGGGCAACCTAGGCGGCATTTTTGTTCACGAACGCCACGGCACCAGCTTCGACGGGCCGCGCTTCGCCGGCTGGTGGGGCTACGATGAGTCAAAACGCTTCCTCATGCAGCCGGGTTTTCAGCCGATCCCCGGGGCAGAGGGGTGGCAGCTGAGCAATCCACCGGTGGTTGAGGTCGCCATGCTCAGCGCGTCGCTCGCGATGTTTGACGAGGTCGGGCTTGCCGCGCTGCGGGAAAAGAGCGTGCGGCTGACGGGCTATCTGCTGTACGTGCTGCAGGAGGAGTTTGGCCGTCGCCCGGAGCTTGGGCTTCGGTCGATCACGCCGGAAGATCCGGCACAGCGTGGCTGCCAGCTCTCCGTCCAGCTTGGGGGCACGGACCGGGCCTTTTTCGATCGACTGCGTGCCGAGGGCGTCAGCGCGGATTTCCGCGAGCCTGACGTCGTGCGCTTTGCCCCGACACCCTTTTACAATCGCTTCGAAGATATCTGGCTGCTGGGCGCCATCCTGAGACGCCTGCTCGAAGAACAGCAATGAGCGTCCGCGTGGTGGTGGTCGGCGCCGGGCCGGTGGGTACGCTCCTGGCGATTATGCTCGCCCGCGAGGGGATGCAGGTTGATCTGCTCGAGGCACGCACCGACTCGCGCATCCACGACGTCTATGAAGGGCGCTCTATCAACATTGCCCTGTCCGAGCGCGGCTGGCTCGCGCTGAGTCGGGTCGGGGCCGACGATGCGGTCAGGGCGGTATCCCTGCCGATGTCGGCCCGAGCCATGCACGATCGAGAAGGTGCCGTCACGCTCCAACCTTATGGTCAGCCCGGCGAGGCGATCTGGTCGGTGTCCCGGGCGGCCGTCAACGAGGTGCTTCTGGACCTGGCGGATCAAGAGCCCAACATCACCGTGCACTTCGAAGCGGTGCTGGCCGCGATCGACGTCCCTGGCCAACAGGCCTCCTTTACCCGGCCGGAGCACAGCGACCTGAAGCTGTCGTTCGACTACCTGTTTGGCGCCGACGGTGCCAACTCCAAGGTTCGGCGGCTGCTGGCCGAAGATCACGGTGCGGAGGTCGACGTGCGGCGGATGGGTCACAGCTATCTGGAGCTGACTATGCCCCCGGCGCCGGACGGCAGCCACGCGGTCGCCGCGGACGCGCTGCACATCTGGCCGCGCGGCAACCATATGCTGATTGCGCTGCCTAACCCCGACGGCTCGATGACGGCTACCGCATTCTTGCCCGACGAAGGGAAGAACTCGTTTGCAAGCCTGACCGACCGTGAGGCCATCGAGTCACTGTTCGACCGGGATTTTCCGGACGCCCGGCCGCTGCTGGAGCAACCCGTTGCGCGCTTTCTGGGCACTCGGCCGTCGATGCTGGCGCTGGCAAAGGTGTCGCGCTGGGTGTTTGGGGGGCGTGTCGCGCTGATTGGCGACTCCGCGCACGCGATCGTGCCCTTCTACGGCCAGGGGCTGAACTGTGGATTTGAGGACTGCCGGACCTTCGCTGACCTGTTGGCTCAGCACAACGGCAGCTGGGCACCTACGCTCGCGGCCTACGAGGCGGCCCGCAAGCCGAACGCCGATGCGCTGTCCGAGCTGGCGATGCAAAATTTCACCGAAATGAGCGAGCTCTCCGGCCAGCCGGAATTCCTGCTGCAGAAGACCATCGAACGCGATTTCCATCGCGCTCATCCCGAACTGTGGGTGCCGCTCTACACCCAGGTGACGTTTCTGCCGGAGGTCAGCTACAGCGAAGCGCTGGCGGCCGGCGTGCGCCAGCAGAAAATCATGGATCAGGTGATGGCGCTGCCGTGGGTTGCAGATGCTGATCGATCCGCTGATGTGCAGCAGTTCCTGCTTGATCTGGTCACTAATCACCACCAGCTCAATTTCTGACTGCAAACAACCGCCGCCTGCGCGTTTGGGAGAAGAGCGTTGAAAACCCCCAGCACAAACTTTCGGGAAGTTGAGTCCGACATCCGCACCAACTTCAAAGACGCCATGGCTTACGGCGACTACCTGCACCTCGACAAGATTCTCTCCGCGCAGCAGATGCGGACCGAAGAACATGACGAGATGCTGTTTGTGGTCATCCACCAGGCCAGCGAACTCTGGCTGAAGCTCGCCGTTCACGAAGTCTCCGCCGCCATTCGGCTTATCGACGAGGGGCAGTTTCGACGCGCTTTTAAGGTGCTGGCCCGGGTCAAGGAAATCCTGAACCAGATGAAGCAGTCGTGGTCGATTCTGGCCACCATGACGCCGGTGGACTACCTGAAATTCCGGGACAGCCTCGGCAATGCCTCAGGGTTTCAATCGGTGGGTTATCGATCGCTGGAGTTTTTACTGGGCAACAAGAACGCCCAGGCGATTCGGGTGCACAAGGACCGGCCGAGCTGCACCGCACGGCTCGAGGCGCTGCTTGCGAAGCCAAGCCTCTACGATGCGGCTATCGCCCAGCTGGTGCGCGCCGGCTTTGCCATCGACCCGGAGCTCGCGTCACGCGACCTGCGTGAGCCCTATCAGCACAACGACTCGGTCGAAGCCGCCTGGACGAAGGTCTACCGCTTCAGCGACCGCTTTTACGACCTCTATGAACTTGCCGAAACGCTGGTTGATCTCGAAGACGCCTTCCAGAACTGGCGTTTCCGCCACATGTACACGGTGCAGCGGATCATTGGTTTCCGGCGAGGGACGGGCGGCTCCAGCGGCGTGGGCTTTCTCAAGCAAGCCCTGGACACAAGCTTCTACCCGGAGCTGCTGGCGCTGCGCACCAACATCTGAGGCGGCCCGGCGACCGGCGCGTCAGGCGGCGGCGTCCGTCCGCTCCTGGCTGGTGCGATAGCCGGCGATGTTGCGGATCAGGGCGCTGGCGCGCTCAGCGATCATGACCGTCGGCGCGTTGGTGTTGCCGCTGACCAGCGTGGGCATAACCGACGCGTCGATGACGCGGAGGCCTTCGATGCCGTGCACTTTCAGCTCGCTGTCCACCACCGCCATGTCGTCTGATCCCATTTTGCAGGTGCCAACCGGGTGGTAGATGGTTTCGGCTTTGCGTCGAACAAACGCCTCCAGGTCGCTGCGGCTGGTCACGTCCGCACCCGGGAAAATTTCGTCAGCTCGATACTCGTCAAACGCCTTGGCGCCGAGAATCTTGCGGGACAGCCGAATGCCTTCGATCATCAGGTCCATATCCTGAGGCGCGCTCAGATAGTTGGCCTGGATGGCTGGATACTTTTTGGGATCCTGGCTGACAATTTCGATGCTGCCGCGGCTGTCGGGCCGCAGCGCGCAGCAGTGAAGGGTAAAGCCGGCGCCGGCAAGCCGGTTCCGGCCGTGGTCGTCGAGCATAGCCGGCACAAAATGAAACTGCAGGTCGGGCCGGTCGTCTTCCGCCAGATCGCTCACAACAAACCCCCCGGACTCGGCGATGTTTGAGGTGCCGACACCGCGGTGGAACAACATGTATTTGAGGCCGACCGCCAGATCGTTGGTGCGATCGTAGGTGATGTCGGTTTTGCTGCGGTAGAGCGTGCAAATGTCCAGGTGATCCTGCAGGTTGCGTCCAACGCCAGGCAGTTCGTGGTTGACGCGCACGCCGCAGCGGCTCAGCACCTGGCCCGGGCCGATACCCGACAGCATCAGCAGCTGGGGTGAATTGATGGCGCCGGCACTCAGCAGCACCTCGCAGCGCGCCCGCGCGGTTTGCAGGTAGCGACCCTTGAAGAACTCGACACCCACCGCCTGCTGGCCTTCGAGTAGCACCCGATGGGTCAGGGCTTTGGTGGCGATGGTGAGGTTGGGTCGGGGCCGGGCCGGGTTCAGATAGCCGGCGGCCGTGCTCCAGCGAGCGCCGCCTTTCTGGGTGACCTGATAGTAGCCAAAGCCGCGCTGGGTTGGTCCGTTGAAGTCGTCGTTGGCGGTGTAGCCGCACTCCTGGGCCGCCTGCAGAAAAACGTCGCTCAAGGGGTTGTGGTGCAGCAGGTCCTGAACGTTGAGCGGACCGTCACTGCCGTGATAGTCCGAGGCCCCGCGCTCCTGGTTTTCCGCCTTGACAAAAAACGGCAGTACATCCGCGTAGCTCCAGCCGTGATTGCCGAGGTCCGCCCAGTGATCGTAGTCGGCGCGATGGCCGCGGGCGTAGCACATGGCGTTGATAGAGCTCGATCCGCCCAGCACCTTGCCGCGGGGCCAGTAAAGGCGACGGCTGTCGAGCTCAGGCTCAGGCTCCGTTTCGTAGCCCCAGTTGAGCCACTTGATATTGACCAGCTTGGCCAGGCCCGCAGGCATGTGGATGAACGGGTGCCAGTCGCGACCACCGGCTTCGAGCAGAAGCACGCTGATGCTGGGGTCTTCGGTGAGGCGGTTGGCCAGGACGCAGCCGGCTGAGCCGGCTCCGACCACGATGTAATCGTATTCCTTAACGTCCATGTGTCACTCTCTTCAGCACGGCACAAAGGGTCAGCCGGATATGGATCAACGGCTGATGCTACCGAGTCCGCGGACGCTGCAGCGTGGATCGGGGGACCGTCATGGTGCCCAAGCGTGGCGGTTTTCGCAAGTCGCTGTCATCGCTGAAAAGCACCCGGCAATTGTTTTATAGTCGGCCTCTCCCCAAACCGAACGAACGTGCCGAAAAGCCGTTTCCTGATACATGAGTCCGAGAGAAATATCGTTTCCAGACAAAGACCTGGCGCTGAAGGAGGACGTGAGCCTGCTGGGTGCCATGGTCGGCGATGTGCTGGCCGAACAGTGCGGTGAAGCGCTCTACTCGCTTGTGGAGGAGGTTCGGCTCGCGGCCATTGCCCGGCGCGAGGGGGACGATCACGGTACCGACGCCCTCTCAGACATTGTCCGCGATGCCGATCAGGACAGTCTGGCCCAGGTGGTCCGCGGTTTTTCCGCCTACTTCCAGGCGGTGAATCTCGCTGAAAAGGTCCACCGCATCCGCCGCATCCGCGAACGTCAGCGCGAGGAGCAGACCATCTCGGGGTCCCTTGATGCCAGCCTGAAAAAGCTGCGCGATGACGGGGTGACCAGCGAGCAGCTCCGGGAGCTGCTGCAGCAGACCGTCATCGAGCCGGTGATGACCGCTCATCCGACGGAGGCCACCCGCCGGACGCTGCTGGAGAAGGACCGGTCGATGGTCATCCGCATGGTCGAGCGCTTCGATCCGGGCCGAACGCCGCTGGAAGAGGACATGGCGCTGCAGCGGATTCGCCAGGCCCTGACCTCCGCCTGGCAAACCCGCGCGTATTCGGCAGCGCGCCCGACCGTCGCAACCGAACGCGAACACGTCATGTTTTACGTTACCGAGGTGATCTATCAGATCGTGCCGGCTTTCTATGAGTCGTTTCGCCGGTCGCTGGATCGCTACTACCCGGACGCATTCTCCGGCGAACGCCTGCCGAGCGTGCTGCGCTTCGGCTCCTGGGTCGGGGGCGATATGGATGGCAACCCCAACGTGACGTTCGAAACGATCGGCGAAAGCCTGAAGGAACACCGCCAGCTGATTGTCGCCCGCTATCTGCCGGAGGTTCGACGCCTGGCGCGCGACCTGTCGCAGTCCCAGGGGCTGGTGAACGTCAATGAGGCGGTGATGCATCGCGTCACTAAATATGAGCGGATGCTGCCCGACACCCGCGAGACCATTCCGGACCGCTACGAGGACATGCCGTACCGCTGTCTGCTGACCTACGTCACCGCGCGGCTGGTGCAGGTGCTCAACTACGGTGAATCCGCCTACGCCAGCAGTACCGAGCTGCTGTCTGATCTGCAGATGGTGCGGACCTCGCTGGAGCAAAACAACGGGAGCCATGCCGGCCTGTTTCTGGTCAAGCGGCTCATGTGGCGTGTTCGAACCTTCGGCTTTCACCTGGCGACGCTGGACGTCCGCCAGGACGCTATGGACCTGCGGCGGGCCGTAGGCGGCTGGGCGGGGGACGATGAGTGGACCGAGAAGTCCGCGCAGGAGCGTACCGAACAGCTCAGCGAATGGCTGCGTGAACCGCCGCTGCTGCCCGAGGACGTGCCCCATCAGCTCGAGCGGGTGCTCGCCGTTTTCCGGGCGATTGACGAAGCCAAGAAAAGCTACGGCAGCTCGGCGATCGGCAGCTTTATCATCAGCATGGCGCAGGGGGCCGACGACGTGCTGAGCGTGCTGCTGCTGGCGCGCGGCGCCGGGCTGGTGTCGGACGGGAATCATGTGCCGCTGGACATCGCCCCGCTGCTGGAGACGGTGGACGACCTCACCGCCGGCGAGGGAATCGTGCGCGGCCTGGCCGCAGAGGAAACCTATCGGGAGCACCTGGGCCAGCGCGGCAACCGCCAGCTGGTGATGATCGGCTACTCCGACAGCAACAAAGACAGCGGGATCGCTGCGGCGCGCTGGGCGCTGCAGCGCGCGCAGCGTCAGCTTACCGACGTCGCGTCGGAGCTCGATCTGAAGATCGGCTTCTTTCACGGTCGTGGCGGCACGGTCAGCCGGGGTGGGGGCAACACGGTCGACGGCATCCTCGCGGCACCCTCCGGGAGCGTGCAGGGCTACCTGCGGGTGACCGAGCAGGGGGAGGTGATTCATCAAAAGTACGGGATTCGCTCGCTGGGTCTGCGCAACCTCGAGCAAATGACCGGCGCCACGCTGCTCGCGAGCCTGCGGGAGTCAGCGCCGGACACGTCGCAGTGGTCTGAGCGTATGGCCCACATCGCTGACGCGGCCCGGGCCCGCTACCGCGCGATGGTTTACGACGATCCGGATTTTGAGCCGTTTTTTCGCGAGGCGACACCGATCGACGTGATCCAGCGTCTTGCGATCGGCTCGCGGCCGAGCGCGCGACGCAGCCAGCAGGGCATCGTCAATCTTCGTGCCATTCCCTGGGTGTTTTCCTGGGGCCAGACCCGCATCAACCTCCCCGGCATCCTGGGCTTTGGCAGCGGACTCAAGGCCGCCATGGAAGCGTTCGGCGAAGACGCGATTGTCGATATGCTCCGCTGGCCCTTCTTTCGGAGTTTGATCAAGGACGTGGAGATGGTGCTGGCCAAGTCGGACCTGACAATCGGCCGCGAGTACAGCCTGCTGGCCAAGCCGAAACTGCACCGGGTTTTTGACGACATCTGCGGCGAAATCAACCTCACGCGGGAAAAGGTGCTGACGATCACCGGTGCGCCCCGGCTGCTGGAGGATGACAACACGCTGCGCCGCGCGATCCGGCTGCGAAACCCGTACGTCGATCCGCTGAACCTCGTCCAGATCAGGCTGCTCAAGCAGTGGCGTGAGAGCAAGCGCAAGGACGATCACCTGCTATCAATGCTGTTTGATACCGTCAACGGCATCGCCCGCGGAATTCAGAACACCGGCTAGTGTCCTGTTTGGAAAGTTCGTTGTATTTCAGCGCGTGCCCACAAGGCCCTGGAGTCAGTGGTCCGTGCGGCGTGGCTGTCGCTTCAGCGAGCGTGTCAGGCGTCAGGCCAAGGCGATTCGTCGCGGTCATAGCCCTAGCTATGGCCGCGGCGGATCAACGCCGGCATGGCGCCTGACACGCTCGCCCTGCGGGTCCACCGCTGGGCACGCCTGGCCGCGTTGCAAGCCTTGCCAAGGGCGACGGCCATTGGCTGCGGCTCGCGCCTTGCCAGACGCGCCCAGCGATGGACTGAAGCGACAGCCACGCCGCACGGACCACTACGCGCGAGCCGCCGGCCAGGGTGGTTCCCTGGCCAAGGTTCGCAACGCCGCTCCAGGCCTTGTGGGACGCGCCCGAAGGGAGCCCCCTTGGGCGCCAATAACCGCGTTGCATCGCTTGCCAAGGGCTACGGCCATTGGCGGCGCGATGCGCCTTGTTCTTGGCGCC
>JANQOZ010000095.1 GCA_028285525.1 Lysobacterales bacterium | reverse complement strand
GGTCGAGCACAAAATAGAGTCGATAGGTTTCCGTCGTCTGCTCCGGCCAGCCGTCGGGGCGCCGCACCATGACGCCGCCGGCCGAGACGTTGCTCAGCTCAGTGAGGTAGGCGCGATCGCCGAGGGTGATAAAAACGCCCGCATACATTCTTAGGCGCGGAGAATTGCGCAGGTCATCTTTCGGCGTCCCGGTGCCTGCGCCATCCAGGCTTTGCCGGTCGTCACTCATCGGGTAGCGCCTCGAAGCGGTTGGCGCCGCGGTTTTTTCGCACGTGATCCGGGTCCCAGATTCTGCCGTTCATGGCGATGAAGATCCCGTTTTCCAGCGTCTGGCACGCCGCTACGGCGCAGCCGACGTTGAACACGGCGTCGCTGCCGAGGAATCGCGCTGGATTGAGCGCGCCGGTCAGCACGACGGTATTTCGCTCGCCCAGATCCGCCAGGGCTAGGGCCGTCTGCACCATCGTGTCGGTGCCGTGCGTGATCACAAAGCGATGATTGGGGTGGTCCCGCACGGTGTCGACAATTTGCCGGCGGTCGCTGTCCGTGATCTCCAGCGAGTCCTTTCGCATCAGTGCCACCAGGTCCATTTCGATGGCGACATTAAAGGCCTGGAGAATCTCCACGATCTGCGGGTCGCCGATCTGGTAATCACTCTTGGCGTCGAAATAGATCTTGTCGATCGTTCCGCCGGTGGTGATAAAGGTGATCTTCATCCGCGCATCATAACTGCTGGGTCCGGATTTCTGCGAGTTGCCCGCAGGTCGGCCTGTTCCTGGCCAGGCCCGCGTTTCTACCCGGTCCGGCTCACGCTAGAATGCCGCCGATGAGGATGGACCCCACACGCGGCCCGACCGGCCGGATTCCGTCGAGCGCCACGCGCCGCTTCAGGCTGCCGCGCCTGCTTGCGCTCGGCGCGCTGTTGCTGTTTTCGGCCGGACCCGGGGCCGCCAACGCCGCTGTGAACCTTCGGGAAACGCCGCTGCTCGCGGCCCAAATCGCCTACCGGCTCGATCGGGAGCTGGGCGCGCGACGCGCGGCAAGGCAGCACCTGCTGGCCTGGCGGCTCACTTCGGCTCTGGTCGAGCGGGAATTCGCCGCCGGCGAGGTGATCCTGGAGCAGGCGCAGCGCTGGGAAACCAATCTGCGGCAGCTGGACATGGCGCCGCTGGCCGACCTCCCTGCCTGGTTTGCGCCGATCGAGGCCGGCACCCTCGAGCCTCTCCTGCTGAACCGACTGATGCAGCGCGACTCAGCCGCCTGGCATCCGCTGCAGCAGTCGGCCGCCGCGGCGGCGCTCACCCGGCTCGCCACGGCGGACCTCGCGCCGGAGTGGACGGCTCATCAGTATCCGCAGCTGCTCGGCTGGGCCCGCGATCATGCGCCGATGATCTGGCAGTCGCTGCTGGTGATCCTGGCCGAGAACCCGGACTGGCTGCCGCTGGTGGCGCCGGTGTTTGCCGAGCGCCTCGCGCTGCCGCTGGACGCATCACTGGCTGAATGGCTAGACCTCAAGGACCAGGCGGCGGTTGAACTTTCCGGTCTCGAAGAGCCGGTGGAAGACGCGCCGCTGGTGCTGCTCCGCAGCCAGGCGTCGCTGCTGAACTCAGAACAGCTGCTCGTCGAACGGGTCTCAGCCCCGGATCTGCTCCTCGCGCCGTATCAGCTCTATCGCCGGTCCGCCGAGCCGGCACTGATGGATTTTGCCCTGCTGTCGCTGGCGCGGGCCCTGGCCAAGGTGGAGCAGGGGAGCTTTGCCGAACTGGTCCAGGTCATGGCCGGCATCGTGGAAATCGGGCTCGTCGAGCCATCGACGATCGCCGATCAGGTGCTGACCGAAACGCTGGAGATTCTGCGGGAAGCCGATCCGCTGGTGCTCGCCCAGATGGGACGGGTGGACCCCGCCCTTGGGGACAGCTACCTGCGGCTGCGTCAGCTGCTTGGCGATGCGCTGCAGCGGGATCCGCCCGAACGCCGGGCCGCGCTGCTGGAGCTGGCTTCGCTGCGCGCCGCGGCGCAGCGGCATACGCCGGACCTTGCCGGTTACCTTGACCAGCCGGTCCGAGGCGAGCTGAACGAGGAGCTGGCCGTCTGTCTGGACCTCGGTCAGCACAGCGGCCAGTATCCCGTTGAGCCCATCACCCGGGAGCAGTTCGCCGGCTGCCTCAGCGGTCTGGCCCGCTGGGGGCTGGAGCAGGCTCAGCAGCCTGAGCTGGCGGGTGATTCGTCGGGACCCTTCGAGTCCGGCACCGTGACGCGCGAGCTGGCGCTCAGCCAGTGGCAGCGCATCAATTACTGGGTTGGGTATCTGAACGATCGCTTCGATGCCCAGTGCGGGCCGTTTGACGAAACGCTGGTCAACCCGCTGGAGTGGACGCTGGCGGTAGCCGCCTATGCCTGGTTCGCCGAGAGCTGGCCGGCCTACTTTCAGGCGCTGCGGCCGCTGGAGGACATCGATCGCCTGATGACCCGGGGTGCTGCCGTTGTTGAGACCCTGCGGCGCCTGGACCAGTGCCGCCGCTTCGGCGAAACCCCGGGTCGTTCGGCGCTGCGACTCTCCATGGAAAGCTACGCGGCGGCGATGGATGGGGTGGTGGCGCAAATCGGTACCGCCACTGCCGATTTCCGGGCCCGGCAGCTGGAGCCGGAAGCCGACGTGCGGCTGGATGCCGACGCTAAGCAAACCACCAACTACCGACCCCAGGATCTTCGGGTGCTGCCCTGCGAAGCTGAGCTCCAGTGCGGCATGAGTCGCGATCTGCTGCCCTCTCGCGCGTTGCTGGGGCTGCTGCCCCAGACCTATCTCGTGGCTGATCAGATTCGGCTTGGACGCTTGTCGGCCTGTTACGGCAACGTGCGCTGGATCGAGCGACGGGCTGAGCCCACCCGCGTCGGCAACGCCGCGATGGCGCGCTACTACGGTCGCCTCAGCTTTGATCTCCACGTCTCGTTCAGCGGCAGCGAAGAGCCGATCCGCAGCATGCGCCTCACGAGTCAGGACGAATACGAATACCTGTTCGGCGCCAACAGTGCCCAGGTGCTGGATAACCCCTGTCCAATCGAGCTGGTGGGGACCCAGGTGGTGTCCGAGCTGCCGTCCCGCGGTCTGCGGCTGGTGCCCTCGCGGCTGACGTTTCTCACGGCGGGCCGGGCAGACCCCAGTCAGATTTTCGATCGTCACTGGGACGGCGGCGACGAGTGGCGGGACCGGTTTGTGACCGGCGAGGGTGTCGAGGTGCTGGCCGCAAGGGACGCTGAATGGCTGCTGGAGGGCGCCGATGCGCGCCTGGCCGACCTTTACGAGCAGTGGAACGAAGCGGTTTATCAGGCCCTCCTGAATCCGGAGGCCAACAGCGCGCTGAGCTCAGCGACCGCGGCCCTGGAGCGGGAGCGCCGGCTGCTCGTGACGCTGGCGCGGCTGCTGGCGCCGGTGCAAAGCGTGGCCGAGTCGGCCACCCGGGCGGCCCTCTTCGGGCCCGTGGGTCTGTTCGACCGCGATCGGGCCCGGGGCATGGCGCGCCAGCAGGTGCCGGTCAACCAGATTGCGCCGCTGGCGCTGGGCTACCTCGAAGACGCCCGCTTTCTGTTCGGCTCAACGCGGGCCAGCGCGCCGAGCCTGCGGCAGCCGGTGATGCTTTCAGCCAGCTCCGATGCGCCCAGCATGCGGACCGCCGGCAGACAGATCAGTCAGGCCGAGCCGCTGGTCACCAACGCGCTAGCGCGGCTCGCGAGCCTGCGTCACACCCTGGGGGCGGCGAGCCAGAACTAGCGCGCCGTAGAGCGCCAGACACAGTCCGGTGACGGCAAAGGCAGCGGTTCGTGGCGGCTCAGCCGAGACCGACTCGGTGATGCCGTGCACCAGGTAGGGCAGCGAGACCAGGCTGCCGATTAGGCGGGCGCGGTGCCCGCCCGAAATCACCCACGGCAGGCAGACCAGCAGCGGTACGAGCAGGAACAGCGCCGCGCCGATCCGACCGTACGTCAGCCAGGTCAGCCACCAGCCCTCTACGCCGATCAGGGCGATGAACAGCGTAATGAACACGCCTTTCATCATGACGGCGTCCCCAGCTTGAGCGCCGTCTCAGCGAGGCGGCGACCGAGGGCGCGACACAGATTTTTTTCATCGTCGGTGAGCGGCTGATCGGAGTCGGGGCCGGCCACGTGGCTGGCGCCATAGGGCGTTCCGCCCGAGCGGGTTTTGAGCAGCTCGGGTTCGCTGTAGGGGATGCCGAGCAGGATCATGCCGTGATGCATCAGCGGCAGCATCATGGACAGCAGGGTCGACTCCTGGCCACCGTGCAGCGATCCGGTGGAGGTGAAGACGGCTGCCGGCTTACCCACGTGGCTGCCCGACAGCCACTGCGAACCGGTGTCGTCCAGAAATGCCTTCACCGGGGCCGCCATGTTGCCGAAGCGGGTCGGGCTGCCGAGCGCCAGCGCCTGGCATTCCTGAAGGTCCTCGAGCATGGCGGCGGGCGGTCCCGAAGCTTCGACCGAACCGTCGAGCGCCGGGATGGCCCGCACCCGGGCAGTCGCCTCCGTCAGTTCGACACCGCGGGCAACCTGGCGAGCCATCGCTGCGGTATTTCCGTGGCGGCTGTAGTAAAGGACCAACACCTCGGTCATCGTTCTGCTCCAGGGTGTTGCCGGGCCGGCGTGTGGTGGTAAAAGGTCGGGTTGAGTGCCATAGTCGAGTACTGATGAAAAGCCGCCGGATACTAACACCGTCGCTGATGTCATGAATGTGAAGGTCCCTCGCAAGCTGCTGGATCGGGAGCGCAACTGGGCCCTGCTGCGCTACGTGCTGCGTCAGTTTCAGCGCGACAACTGCTTCACCTTCGCGGGCATGCTCACCTTCAATACCCTGTTGGCGCTGGTGCCGCTGATCACCGTGATCACGATGGTGCTGGCGGCGCTGCCGGTGGCGGAAGACCTCACGACCCGGTTCCAGGCCCTGATCGCCGACTACCTGGTGCCGGAAAAGCAGGACACGATTCAAAACACCCTGTTTGGCCTGGCCAGCCAGGCAACCAAGCTGTCGGCCACGATGGCGGCGTTTCTGCTGCTGACCTCGCTGATGCTCATGGCGACCGTGGAAAAGACCTTCAATCAGATCTGGGGGGTCAATACGCCACGTCCGCTGCTGAACCGGTTCCTGATCTTCTGGACCACGCTGACCATCGGCCCCATTCTGGTCCTCGGCTCGCTCGCGTTAAGCTCCTACTTCTTTTCGCTGGAGTTTCTCAGCCAGGCCCCCGCCGCCGGCCCTCTGCTGGCGCTGGCGCGGGCCAGCGGTCCGTTTATTGCGCTGGCGCTGGCCTTTTTCCTGATGTTTCTGATTGTCCCCAACCGCACGGTTCACTGGCGCAACGCGGCTATCGGTGCGGTGGTCACAGCGCTGCTGTTCGAGACGGTCAAATGGGGCTTCGGCTTCTACATCCGAAGCTTCAACAGCTACGAAAAAATTTACGACGCCATCGCGGCGGTGCCGATCTTTATCCTGTGGATCTACCTGCTCTGGTCCGTCATCCTGCTGGGCGCATCGTTCACGGCGTCGCTTGGCAGCTTCCGCTACCGGGAACGCGGCGACGCCTACCCGCAGGAGCGGGAGTTTGTGCTCGCCTACCGTCTGCTCGGACACCTGTCCAACGCGCAGGCGCAGGGCACGGGGGAAACCACCGAATCGCTCCTGAAGCTGGAGCCGGGTGCTGATGATCACCAGGTCCAGACGCTGCTGGAAAACCTTCGCCTTGCGCGCATGATCCGCCGGGATGAGGAGGGAGAGTGGGTCCTGTGTCGGGATCTTGAGCGCACCACGCTGGCGGATCTCTATCACGCCGGCGCGTTTGTCTGGCCGTCGGTGGCTGACTCCGAGGGCGGTAAAAATGATGCGCTGAACCGCGCGCTGACGGCCGCGCTGGCCGAACTCCAGCCCTCCATGGATCAAACGCTGAAGCGGTCGTTGAAATCACTTTACCGCCAGCACGGTCCTGATAGCGGTCAGGCAAAACTACGATCGATAGGAGACTCATGATTTTAGCCATCCCCCGCGGTCTGACCGCTATGCTCGGCGCTATGGTGCTGGCGCTTTCCGTTCAGGCTGAGCCCGCCGACAATCTTCTGGATTTCTCGACCACCGACGTGCGCGGCGGAGAAGTGGATCTGGCCGCCCTGGATGACCAGTGGGTGGTGATCAACTTCTGGGCAACCTGGTGCAAGCCATGCCTCAAGGAAATCCCGGATCTGTCGGACCTTCATGACCGACGCTCGGACGTCACTCTGGTTGGACTGACGTTCGAGGAGACCACCGCGCAGGACGTGCAGAGCTTTCTGGAAAAACACCCCGCCAGCTATCCGGTGGCGCTCGTCGACGTGTTTGACCCGCCCACCCAGTTCGGAACGCCGAAGGTTCTGCCGACTACGCTGCTGATCGCCCCGGATGGGACCCAGCGCAAGCGATTTGTCGGGCCGGTGACCAGCGAGATGATCGAAACGGAGATTGCGGCGCAGCCCGATTTCGGTCAGTGACAGCGCGTCGGTTCTGGGTTTCCGGCAAGGTCCAGGGCGTCTTTTTCCGCGAGTGGACCCGGCAGCAGGCTGATCGGCTTAGCCTGACCGGGCACGCGCTCAACACCGCTGATGGGCGCGTTGAGGTGCTCGCTTTTGGTAGCGAAGCCTCGTTGGAGGAGCTCGCAAAACAGCTCCAGCAGGGGCCGCCTGCGGCGCGGGTTGAAAAAGTCGTCGCGGAGTCCGTGCCCGAAGGTACGCCGCCAGCCGAAGGATTTATGACGGGCTGGCAGCCCGTCAGCTAAGGACGTACGTAGCAGCCACTCGGTCGCCAGATTGGCGGGCTCAGTGGCTGAGCTCGGCGAGCATCGCCGCCTGGTTTTCCTGAATCAGCGGATCCACCACCTGGTCCAGATCGCCTTCGATCACCTCCCCGAGCTTGTAAAGCGTCAGGTTGATCCGGTGGTCGGTCACCCGACTCTGGGGGAAGTTATAGGTGCGAATGCGCTGGGACCGGTCGCCGCTGCCGACCAGCAGCCGGCGCTTTTCCGACTGCTCGCTCGCCACCGCCTCGCGCTCCGCTTCGACCAGTCGCGCCGCCAGGAGCGACATGGCGCGCGCCTTGTTCTTATGCTGTGAACGTTCGTCCTGGCACTCGACCACGGTGCCCGTAGGCAGGTGGTCGAGTGCCAGGACGAACGTTCACAGCATAAGAACAAGGCGCGCGCCAAGTCGCTCCTGGCGGCGCG
>JANQOZ010000071.1 GCA_028285525.1 Lysobacterales bacterium | reverse complement strand
GCGGCGTGAGTTCGGCGCGGGCGCTCAAGGTGCGGACCTTCTCCAGCTGCACCAGCGCCTCGTCATGCATCGCCAGGCGGGCCATCACGCTGGCAACAGCCAGGCGCAGGCGTGCGAGATCAGAAGGGTCGCTGCGGTCGTCGCGCTCCATGCGTTCCGCTGCCTTGAGCAGCACGTCACGGGTCGACAGGCTGGCGTGCCTCCGGGTTGGATCGGCCTCGGCGAACGACTCGATCAGCAGATCGGTGATGCGATCCGCGCGGCGGTTCTCGGCGCTGGTCCGGGCCATCTCCTCCTGAAGCACGTTGGCATGGTGCGCCGAGAGTGCGCTGATGCCCAGCAGCAGCGCCACCAGCAGGGCAGCCATCGCTGACCCCAGCGGATTTCGGAGCACAAACTTGGCAACGCGATAGCTGCGCGACCGGCCCCGGGCCAGCACCGGCTGGCCCTCGAGGAAGTTCTCGAGATCCCCGATCAGCTCACTCACGTTCTGGTATCGCTCATCCGGATCGACGCAGAGCGCTTTCAGGGTGATCCGGTCGAGGTCCTGGCGCTGCAGCCGGCTGCTGAGCCCGGCCAGCAGGCTGCCGGCCGCAGCCGCTCGGCTCGGCGGTGGTGGCGGCTGTCCGTGGGTGATGTCCCGCAGCCGCCGGGCCTGGGAAATCTCCCTGAGCGGATTGACGCCGCTGAGCAGTTCGTAAAGCAGGACGCCAAGCAGATAGACGTCCGTACGGGTGGAGATCGCTTCACCGAGCAGCTGTTCCGGGCTCGAATACTCCGGCGTCATCGGCCGGAGCCGCGACAGCGTTGAGACGCTCGTCAGCTCAGTGCTCTGGGCCATGAGTTTGGCGATGCCAAAATCCAGCAGCTTCAGCGTGCCGTCCGACGCCACCAGCACGTTCGACGGCTTGATGTCCCGATGCACCACTAGCGTCGCGTGCGAATACGCCACGGCCTGGCACAGCGTTCGAAACAGCTCGAGCGTCGGCCGCAGCGCCATGCCGCGACAGAAGCGCGTGATGGGCTCACCGTGGATATATTCCAGCACGACGTAGGGCCGCCCGTCCGCGAGCTCACCGCCGTCGACCAGCCGGGCGATGTTGGGATGACGGAGCTTTTCGAGGAGCTGTCGCTCGAGCACAAAGCGCCGGCGATCCAGTCCGGGCTTCAGCACTTTAATCGCCGCTAGCTGAGGTCCACCGGGCGTCTCGCGATGGCCCTGAAAAACGCCCCCCATACCGCCTTCGCCGATCTGCTTCTCGATCCGATACGCGCCGATCCGCTGGCCGATCAACGCCTCGTCGCCGATGTCCATCGTAAACTCCGGCGGGGTGTCAGCGGCCTCGAGCTCGAGCTGACGGTCGGCGTTCAGCAGCCGTGCGACGCAGTCGGCGAGCGCGGCGTCATCGCCGCACAGCTCTGCCACCCGGCGCTGGCGCTGGGCGGCCTCCAGTCGGCTGACCTGGTCGAAGATGCGGTTGGCCCGAACCCAAATGGCGGTAGCTGGCATGCCGGAAATCTCGCTGGCGATACTCCTATACGCGCAGCGAGGCGCCAGCTTCGATCAGCAGCACTGAAATCGCGCTTGGGCCGTTGAGGTGTGGCCGGGGTGTCAGCGGAGCCGGATCAGGCCTTCCTGTGCCGTCGAGGCGACCAGCTCGCCACGCTGATTGAAGATCTGGCCGCGGGCAAAACCCCGCGTGTCGATACTGATCGGACTGTCGAAGCAGTACAGCAGCCAGTCATCGATCTTCACCGGGCGATGAAACCACATCGCGTGGTCGAGGCTGGCCATCTGGATCTTGTCCGAGAAAAGGTTTTTGCCGTGAGGCAGGCCGGCGGTGGTGAGCAGACCGTAGTCCGACGCGTACGCCAGCATCGCGCGGTGCAGCTGCGGGTCGTCCGGCACGCTGCCATCGGATCGGAACCACAGTTCGCGCCGCGGCTCGGCGGCTTCGCCGTCGTAGCTCTGGGGGGTGACCCAGCGGAATTCGAACGGCCGCTGTTCAAACATGAAGCGGCGCATTTTCTCCGGCAGAAACTGGAGATCCTGGGATGACCCGGCGGTCTCACTTTCGAGCGACTCGGGCGGCGGTACTGACGGCATGGCCGCCTGGTGCTCCAGACCCGTTTGCGGAACCTGGAAGGATGCCGCCAGGTTGAAGATCGGCCGACCGTGCTGAATAGCGACCACCCGTCGGTTGGAGAAGCTTCGGCCGTCACGCTGGTGGTCCACCTCGTAGACGATCGGTGCCTCCATGTCGCCCCGCCGCAGGAAGTAGCTGTGCAGCGAGTGGACGCAGCGATCCTCCACCGTGTAGCTGGCGGCCGAAAGCGCCTGGCCCAGCACCTGCCCGCCAAACACCTGCTTGCTGCCGATATCGCGGCTCTGACCTCGGAACAGGTTGTCCTCGAGGCGCTCCAGCCGCAGCAGGTTGATCAGGTCATCGAGGACCGGGTGTCGCCGCTCGCTCAATGCCGTGTCTCCGTATCCGCCAGCGGCGTTGCCTGGATCAGCTGCGCAAAAAACAGGGCGTTCAGATATAGCCGGTTGCCGCCCAGCCAGAACCCGCGGAAGTTCGGGTTGTCAGCCATTCGCACGACCTTACCCGCGCCGACCGTGCTGGCGATGACCGCCGCGCTGCCGGCCATCTGGGATTCACGCTCCGGCCCGAGAAAACCGCTTAGAAGCGGCTTCTCGCTGTAGCGATAGGGCGTCTGATACGGATTGTCGCTGACTTTGAGAAACGCCGTGCCCCGACGCAGCAGGGGCAGGTGAGGCCGCTGAAGCCCGTAGGCGAGCGGATGCGTCAGGTCGACATCCGTGTTGACCACGGTGCCGCCGATCACGCTGTCGGCGAAGCGCCGCCGGTAGTCGCCGTAGGCCTGAGGGGCAGGCGGCTCCTTCTCGTCGTCCTTCGACTCGTCGGCGGCGGCTTCGGGCGCGGTCTCAGCGCCGTTATCCGGCGCCAGATGGAGCTGGTTTTTGGTGGCCCAGACGGCCGCCCGCTGGCTGGCGATCAGCACGCCGCCACGCTGCACCCACTGGCGCAGCCGCTGGATCAGATCCTCGTCCAGACGATCGTAGTCGCCGTCGACCATCATCAGATGCGTGTAGCGATGCAGCGCCAGCTCCCGCAGCTGGTGGGTTTCCACCATCACCGGCGGCAGGCCGACCCGCGTGTCCAGCAGGTGCCAGGCGTCACCGGCGGCCTGCGGATCCACGCCACGTCCAACCAGCAGCAGGGGGCGTACCGCCTTAAGCGGCAGCAGGCTCGGAGACCCGAGGTCCGGGCCGCTCGGCGTCAGGCCGGTGGTCAACGGCACAATCTCGACCCCCGGCTTGAGCAGCGGCGTCAGCGCCTGGTCCGCCGGTGGATAGACCACCAGCGTGCCGCGCTCGAAGCGGCGCTCACCGTCCGCGATCTGGGCGCTGAACTCACGGGTGGCCGCCACGACCGGGATCTCGGCCTGAAGCAGCGCGTTCAGCGTGGCGGGGGCACCCTGCTGGTGCCAGGGAATGGCGTACGCCACGGCCGGCCGCAGCTCCGATACGTTGTCCAGGACCGGCGGTTCGAAGGGCTCCCCCTGGAGCTTGCCGAGTCGCTTCAGCGGCGCCCAGGGGAGATCGTAGGCGAGCGGCAGATGCCACGCCGATACGTCGTAAAATGTGTTGTCCGCGAATTCGGTCCGCTTCTCGAACAGGCTTTTGAGCAGGCGGTATTTGGGCTGCTGGACCGGCACCACCCAGGCATGCCCCGGCTCAAACGACTCGCCGTCAATTTCGATCGGTGCGGCCAGCTCGTAGACGCGGATCTGGTGGCGCAGCAGCGTCCCGAGCAGGCCCAGGGCGCGCTGCGGGTCCCGGTCGTCGCCGACCACGTAGGCGGCGTGCTCATCGCGCCGCGCGAGATCCAGAGTCACGTCGTCAAAGCCGCGCTGGTAGTCCTTCAGCTCGTCGGCCAACGCCACCGAGCCGCGCAGCGTCGAAATCGAGGTCGTAAACTGATTGCGGATCGCCGTGCGAAAGGACAGCTCCCCGCGCCGTGTTGCCATCAGGTGGCCCCGGGCGCTGGCCTGCTCGAACAGGATGCCGATCGTGCCCTGGGCGTCGGGATAGGTCGAGCCTTTGCCGTAATAAAAATCGTCGAACCCTTCCTCGGAGTAGTAGCCCTGGCCCAGCGCATCCAGCGCGCTGGCATGGAACCGCGCCAGCCCTGCGGTCAGGTCGACGTTACGCTGCGGGGTCATCGGGTGCCGACGGCTGAGCACTCCGGGCTGAAAGAAATAGGTTTGGTCGCTGCCCATTTCGTGAAAATCGGTCACCACGTGCGGCCGCCAGCGCTGCTGAAAGGCCACCCGCGCCCGCGACTCCGGGTGGACCAGCGGCAGCCAGTCCCGGTTGAGGTCAAACCAGTAGTGGTTGAAGCGGCCGCCGGGCCAGGCCTCCTGATGCTCCCGGTTGCTGCGCTCGGGGACGGCCATGGAGGTGCTGCGGTGGCTGTTGACCCAGCTGGAAAACCGTCCCAGCCCGTCGGGATTGAGCACCGGGTCGATAAAGACCACGGTGTCCTGCAGCCACCGATCCATTTCCGGGCTTTGGCTGGCGAGCAGCAGGTAGGCGAACAGCATCGCCGCGTTCGATCCGCTGGCCTCGTTGCCGTGGATGCTGTAGCCGAACCAGAGCACGAGCGGCCCGTCCTCGTCGCCGGCGAGGTGGCGCTGGCGCAGCGTCTCGAGCTGGGCCAGATTCTTGGGATCCGAAATCGCGAGGGTCACCTGCGGACGACGTTCGTGCGTTCGGCCGATCTCCTCGAGCGTGGCCTTTGGCGAGGCGTCGGCCAGCGCTTTCATGACCATCATCAGCTGATCCGGATGGACGTGCCAGTCGCCCACCTGGTAGCCCAGCAGCGAGGCGGGTGTCGGCACCGACGGGTCCAGCGCATGATCTGCGGGCAGAATCGAATCGCGGGGTTGGGCAGCTGAGGGTCCCGTGACCACGGTCAGCACCGCGGCCAGCAACGCCGAAGTCAATCCGCCCAAACCCAACCGCAGGCCGGCTGCTCCCATGGCCCTGTCCCCCGTCGAAAAAGAAGCGGCAATTCTAACTGAACCGTCAGACCCGCGTGGGAAAAGGCAGCGCTGTGGGTTGGCGCGCCCTCGACCGGTCCGCCGGGACGGCGTTACGCGGCCAGCCGGGCCATGATGTCGCGCCAGCTGACGATGCCGACAGGCCGGTTGCGGTCATCGACGACGGGCAGGCAGGACACGCCGTGCTCGTTGAACAGCCTCACGGCATCGCGCACCGTGTCTTCGGGGGCCAGCGACACCGGGTCGCGCACCATGATCTGGTGAACCCGGCGCTTCAGCGTGTCGAGGTCGCTGCGCGTCTCCGCCGCGGTTCCCACCCGGTGGCTGACGGATTTGAGCAGATCGCGGTCCGACAGCACGCCACGCAGGACGCCGTGGCGCACCACCAGCAGGTGATGGAACTTCAGCTCGAGGAACAGGTTTCTGACCTGTTCCAGCGTGTCGTCCATGTCGATGGTGACCGGCGGCGAACTCATCAGTTGCTCGATTTTCATAAGCGTCACCGGAGAAGCCCGAAGATTAGTATTGGGATCGGCTTTCCTGACGCATACTTGAGCCCGGCCCCGACGCACCGAAGGTGCCCAATTTTGAGACAACGTCGGCAGTTGGCCCGTCTCAGAGGTCGCTAAGATACGATTTATGAGATTGATGTTTACGCTGAACCTCTTTCGTCGTGCGCCGGTGTGGCCGGCGGCGTTTTTCCTGCTGCTGAGCAGCGCCGCTCATGCGGGGGTGGCGGTTGACAGCGTCAGCGGCCTGACCGACGCGATCGCCAACGCGCAGCCCGGCGACACGATCACCATTGCACCGGGCACCTACCGCATTACGGCGACCCGCATCAGCGTCAACGTTCCGGGCACCTCAACCCAGCCGATTACGGTCCGGGCTCAGGCGCTGGGGCAGGTGCAGATCCTGTGGGACAGCGCCGGCAGTTTTGTCGAGGGGTTTTTGATCAGCGCGCCCTGGTGGCGTTTCGAAAATCTGGACATCGAAGGCATCTGCGTGAACGACTCCGACTGTGAACACGCGTTCCACGTCGTCGGCGACGCCGACTTTACGGTGATCCGCGGCAACCGCCTGCACGGCTTCAACGCGATGCTCAAGGCGAACCAGACCGGCGGCCAGTTTCCGGATGACGTGCTGGTGGAAGGCAACGAGCTGTTCAACGGTAGTCCACGCAACACCGCACTTCCGGTCACGCCAATCGACGTCGTCGGCGGACGGCGGTGGATCCTGCGCTCGAACACGATCTACGATTTCGCTAAAGCCGGCGGCAATCAGATCAGCTACGCGGCGTTTCTCAAGGGCAACTCCAAGGACGGGGTGATCGAGCGCAACCTGGTCATGTGCGAACGATTTCATTCGGGCCAGATCCGTCTTGGCCTGTCCTTCGGCGGCGGCGGTTCCGGTCCGCCAAGTATCTGCGAAGAGAACACCTGCACGCCCGAGCATGAGGGCGGCATCATGCGCAACAACCTGATCATCAACTGTCCCGCGGATGTCGGCATCTACCTGAACGAAGCGGCTGACTCCGAGGTTCACCACAACACGCTGTTCAACAACACGGGCATCGACGTGCGGTTCGCCGCCAGCAACGTCGACCTGCGCAACAACCTGCTGATGGGCCAGATCCGCAACCGTGATCAGGGAGTCAGCACTGAGCAGGGAAATCTCGAGAACGTTTCGCTAGCCGACATGAGGGCGTGGTTTGCCGATCCGGACAACGCCGACTTCAGCCTGCTGGACGGCAGTGCTCTGGTTGATCAGGGGCGGCCGGTGCTCACCGTCGTCGACGACTTCTGTGGCCGGCCGCGGGATGACGGTGCGGCCGACCTCGGCGCGCTGGAGTACGGCGGGATGTCGGTTTGCATCACGACCGAGGGCGGCGGTCTGGGCGATCTGCTGTTCCGGGACGGCTTCGAGTAGCGCAACCGCATCGGCCATGGATCAACGTCGCAGGGCCATAGCGGTCGCCGTTCGCGTCAGGCGGGCGCCTCGACCGGGTCCGCCGCCTTCTGGCAGCAGCCGACCTGATTTCTGCCGTTCTGTTTTGCCTGGTAAAGCCCGTTGTCGGCCATCTGAAGCGCGTCTTCGATGCTTTCCATCCCTGGCGAAAAGCTGCTGACGCCCAGGCTGACGGTGATCTTGAGGGTCTCACCCTCGTGCTCCAGCGACATTTTTTCGACGCTCTCGCGGACTCGCCCGGCGAACTCGATCGCCTGCTCCACCGTAGTGTCCGGCAGCAGGCAAACAAACTCCTCGCCGCCGAGCCGGGCGACCAGATCGATGCCGTCCCGCACCCCGTGGCGCAGTGCGGCGGCCAGGCTGACCAGCACCGCATCGCCCGCCGCGTGGCCGTGACGGTCGTTGATCTTTTTGAAGAAATCGATGTCGAGCATCACCACGCTCAGGCTGCTCCGATGGCGCCGGCAGCGCGCAATCTCGCGCCTCGCGGTATCCATGAAGGCCCGGCGATTGGCCAGGCCCGTCAGCGAATCGGTGGTGGCCAGCAGCGCCAGCTTGGCGTTCGCCTGCTTGTTGGCTTTCACCTGCTGGCGCAGTTCGGCTGTGCGGTCTTTGACCGCCTGCTCGAGCGACTGTCGTTCGGAGTCGAGGGCTGACAGGGCGCGCTTGCGTTCGGCGGTGCTGGCGTGGAGCACGAGGCTCGTACACATTGCGACCAGGCCGTAGAGCTGCACCGCGAGAAAAGCGCTTTCTGAGGCGTCGCCGGTGGCGGAGAGCGTGAGCGTGAGCGAGCCGATCACCGTGACCGCGAGCAGCAGCATGCTCGACGGCGTGTGGCTGCGCAGCGCCAGCCAGACGCACAGTGGCATCGTCAGCAGCACGGTGGGATATTGCCCCAGGCCGTCCGGCATGTAGCCGGTCGCCACAGACAGCAGCACCAGGGACACGGCGCAGATCAGCATCGGTTGCCAGGTCTGGGTCAGAAGCGACGGCCAGAAGCTTCGCCGGACCCGGCGCCAGCTGCCAAAGACCGCCAGCAGGGCGGGGGCGACCAGCACAGCGCCGGTGAAGTCGGAAAAAAACCAGCGCCAGCCGACCTGCATGAGCTGCTCGGCAGGGAGTTGGTATGCAAAAAAGATGACGATTACGCCCAGCGATGCGGCGATCACGCTCATGCTGAACGCCAGCACCACCACCAGCTTGACCAGCCCGTCGACCGTCTTCAGCGGATTTTTTGGCCCGCCCATGCGGCGGTAGAGCGCCGCGCCCAGCACGCAGGCGAGCGCATTGCCGGTGCCGGTAAAAAGGTAGAAGACCAGGTGCTCACCCTGAAACGCGAACGTGTAGGCAAAGCTGGCCCCGGCGATAAAGGGCAGCGACCAGGCCCCGTAGTAAATGGCCATCGCCACCCCGAATCCGGCGGCCGGCCAGATCGCCACGACGCCGTTGCTGACGAAGCCCACCGCAAACGACGCGATGATCGTCAGCCACATACAAATACCCTGAACGGTCATGGCCTGCCAGCGGCTGACGCGCAGCAGCGGCCCGCGTGGAGAGGGCGAGCGCGGCGGGACGGAGGCTTCCACGATCATTCAACGACTTCCGATGGCAAACGGGCCAGCAACGGAAGTAAGAACGGCCGCTCAGCCGGTTTCTTTAGCCTGACGCCTGTGCTGTCGACGCTGCGCCACACCCTTTGGGCTCGCGCTGCAAAACGACAAATTGAGGACTAGCTGAGCGGGGTGGTCTGAAGAAAAATTCCGACGAACACGGCCATACCCAGCCACTGATTGTTGAGGAAGGCGCGGAAGCATGCGGCGGGCTCCCGATCTTTGATCAGCCACTGCTGGTAAAGGCAGAGCCCTGCGGCCACCGCCACGCTGCTGAAGTACGCCACGCCGTATCCCTGCTGGGTGCCCAGCATGATCAGCGTGCTCAGCAGCAGCAGCTGAAGCAGGCCGACCGCTGCGCGGTCCATGTCCCCCAGGGCGATGGCGATGCTTTTGATGCCGGCCTTGCGGTCCTCGGGTCGGTCTGCCATGGCGTACATCGTGTCGTAGGCGATGGTCAGCAGAACTGCGGCCAGAAAAACCAGCCAGGCCAGCCTGGGCACTGTGCCGGTCTGTGCCGCAAAGGCCATCGGCACGGCCCAGCCGAAGGCCGCCCCGAGCACCAGCTGGGGCAGGTGGGTCACGCGCTTCATGAAAGGGTAGACCGCGGCCAGCGCCGCGCCGGCGAGCGACATGGCGATCGTCAGCGGATTGGTCAGCAGCACAAGTCCGAAGGCCAGCACGCTCAGCGTCACGAAGACGGCGAGCGCCTCGCGGGCGGTCAGCTCGCCGGTTGCGAGCGGGCGGTCTGCCGTTCGGGCGACCGCGCCGTCGACCTTACGATCGGCAAAGTCGTTGATCGCGCAGCCCGCCATCCGCATCAGAAGCGTTCCAAGCAGGAAGATGACCAGCACGTCGGTTTTGGGCCAGCCGTCCGCCGCCACCCAGAGCGCCCACAGCGTGGGCCAGAGCAGCAGGTAGATGCCGATCGGTCGGTGCAGCCGGGTCAGGCGCGCCACCGCCCGGCGTTTAGCGGGGTTGGTCAGTAGGTAGAACATGGGGGCTTCGCTATTTTAGCTTAACCCTCGGTGGCTGGTCAGACATCCGCGTACTGCGAGGCTCGGCCGACCCAGCGGTCCACCAGCTCCTGCGCCTGCTCTGGAAAAGATGCCAGCATCCGGTCCGCGCCCTGGCCCACCGACGGCAGGAGCGCCCGGTCGCGGGACAGGTCGGCGATCCTAAACTGCGCCTCTCCGGTCTGGCGGGTACCGAGCACCTCGCCGGGTCCGCGGAGCTCCAGGTCCTTACGGGCGATCTCAAAACCGTCGTTGGTCTCGCGCATGACGTTCAGCCGCTGCCGGGCCATATTGCTGAGCGGCGGCTGATACAGCAGCACGCAGGACGACGCGCCGTCCCCGCGTCCGACGCGTCCACGAAGCTGGTGAAGCTGTGACAGACCCAGTCGCTCAGCGTTCTCGATGATCATCAGGGTCGCTTCAGGAACGTCGACGCCCACCTCGATCACGGTTGTGGCCACCAGAACCTGAAGCTTGCCGTCTTTGAATTCGCCCATGACCGCGTCCTTTTCGGCGCTCTTGAGACGCCCGTGGATCAGGCCCACCGACAGGTCGGGCAGGGCGGCCGTCAGCGACTCGGCCAGATCGGAAGCGGCTTCCGCCTGCAGCGTTTCGGACTCTTCGATGATGGTGCACACCCAGTAGACCCGCTGTCCGCTGGCGCAGGCGCCGCGAACCCGCTCGATCAGCACGTCGCGTTTGGCGTTGCTCATGGCAACCGTGGTGATGGGAATTCGTCCGGGCGGCAGCTCGTCGATCGTCGAGATATCCAGGTCGGCGTAGGCGGTCATCGCCAGCGTCCGGGGAATCGGTGTGGCGGTCATGATCAGCTGATGGGGTGAGCTGTCGACGCCACCCCCCTTGGCGCGAAGCGCCATCCGCTGGTCGACCCCAAAGCGATGCTGCTCGTCGATCACCACGAGGCCCAGCCGGCGGTATTCGACGCCGTCCTGCATGAGCGCGTGGGTGCCGACGATCAGGTCAGCGTCGCCGCTGACAGCCTCCATCGCGGCGGTTCGCTGCTTGCCGCGAAGCCGGCCGGTCAGCCAGATCACGTTGACGCCCAGAGGCTCCAGCAGCGCTCGCAGGCCGCTGAAGTGCTGTTCCGACAGCAGCTCGGTCGGCGCCGCGAGCGCCACCTGGTGCCCGGCGTCGATAGCCTGGGCGGCAGCCGCAGCCGCGACGACGGTTTTGCCCGACCCAACGTCGCCCTGCAGCAGTCGCAGCGTCGGGCGCGGCCGTGCCAGGTCTTCGCCGATCTCGAGGACCACCCGCTGCTGGGCGCCGGTCAGCGTAAACGGGAGCGACTCAACCAGCCGATCCCGCAGCGTGCTGTCGGCGGCCATCACCGGCGCGCTGCGGCTGCGTTCGCTCTGGCGGCGGAGCCGCAGACTGAGCCGATGCGCGAGGAGCTCCTGGAAGGCCAGCGCCTGCTGCAGCGGATGCGCGCCTTCCGCCAGCGCATCGACGTCCGCCCCCGGCGGCGGCTGGTGCACATAGCGCAGCGCCTCGTTGAGCGACGCGCCGGCGTCGACAGGCGCGCCGGCGACAACATCCGCGGGGAGCGGCGCGAGGGCCACGTCGTCCAGCCGTTTCAAGGCCTCGGGCACCAGCTTGCGCAGCAGCTTTTGCGACACCCCGTCGCCGGAGGGGTAGTGGGAAGTGAGGGCCGTGGCCAGCGGATCACACTCGTCCACCCGGCGGTATTCGGGGTGGATCATTTCCAGTCCGCGCTGCCCGGCGCGCACCTCGCCGTAGCAGCGAAAGGCGGTCCCGGTCTTGAGCTGATTGAGCTGCGAGCGGAAGAAGTTGAACAGGCGCATGGTCAGCCGGCCCGAGCCGTCGCCAAGGGTCCAGAGCAGCATCGGCTTGCGGCCCCACACGATCCGGCTGTTGATCACCTCGCCCTCTACCTGCGCCAGCTGCCCGGGTCGCAGTTCGGCGAGCGGCCAGATCCGGGTCCGGTCTTCGTAGCGCAGCGGCAGATGGAACAGCAGATCCGAGACCTGCTCCAGCCCGAGCCGGGCGAGCTTCTCAGCAACCTTGGGGCCGACGCCCGTCAGCGCGGTGAGCGGGTCGTCCAGCCCGCCTGAGGGTTTGCTGCGGCTCAATCCAGAACCAACACCGCATCCATCTCGACCGCAGCACCCTTGGGCAGCTCCGATACGCCGAGCGCCGCGCGGGCCGGAAAGGGCTCGGAAAAGTACTGACCCATAATCTCGTTGAGCTCAGCAAAATGACTGAGGTCGGTCAGAAACACGTTGAGCTTGGCGATCTGGGCGAGGCTGCCGCCGGCCGCCTCACAAACCGCGGCGAGGTTCTTGAAGGCCTGATGCGCCTGCGCCGCGAAGTCGCCGTCCACCAGCGTCATGCTGGCGGGATCGAGCGGGATCTGGCCGGAAAGATAGACGGTCTGGCCACATTTCACCGCCTGGCTGTAGGTGCCGATGGCGGCGGGAGCGGCAGGGGTTTGGATGATTTCTCGACTCATGAGCTGCTCGTGCAAAAAGTTGGAGGCTGGAGCCTAATTCCGTTCCCGATGAACCGCCAGCACCACGGGAGAATTTTTGATCCGGCGCATCACGCGCGCCAGGTGTTTGCGGCCGGCCACCGAGATGGTGAACTCGAGCTGGCTGGCCTCGCCGTCGCGCTCCTGATTCGCGACCTGCTCGATGTTGGTATTGGTCTCGGAAATCGCGGCCGCAACGGTTGCCAGCGCGCCGGGCCGGTTCTTGGAGTCCACCCGGAGCGTGACGCTGAACAGACCCTTCTCTTCCGGGTCCCACGCAACGTCCAGCATGCGGTCGGGAAACTTTCGGAATTCCCGGACGTTCGCGCAGCTGATCCGATGCACGACAATCCCTTTGCCGGCGCTGATATACCCGACCACCCGGTCGCCCGGGATCGGATGGCAGCACTTGCCGTAGCTGACCACGTTGCCCTCAAGACCGGTCAGCAGGAGGGCCTCTTCGGTCAGGTCCTCTTCGGTCGCGTCGTCACCGGTGTCCATACCCTCGGTGAGGCGCCGGGCGACAATTGCCGGAATCCGATTGCCCAGCGCGAGGTCGGCCAGCAGGTCCTCCAGGTGTTGAAGCTTCGCCTCCTCAAGGTAGGCGGTGAGCTGCTGCTCGCTGATCGCGTCCAGGGAGACGCCGCGGGCGACCAGGGCCTTGTCCAGAATCCGGTGGCCTACACGCACGGCGTCGGCGCGGGCCAGGCCCTTCAGGTGGTGGCGGATGGCCGTACGCGCCTTGCTTGTGACAACAAAGTCCAGCCAGCTGGCCCGAGGCTCGGCCGACGGGGCGGTCACAACCTTGATGGTCTGCCCGCTTTCGATCCGGTAGTGCAGCGGCCGGACGTCTTTGTCCACCCAGGCGTGGGTGGCGGTCAGCCCGACCTGGGTGTGGACCGCAAAGGCAAAGTCCAGCACCGTCGAATTGCGCGGCAGCTCCTTGATCGCGCCGTTCGGCGTGAACACGTAAAGCTCGTCGGGAAACAGGTCGACCTTCAGGTGTTCCAGGAACTCGACCGAGTCGCCCGCGGTGCGCTGCATGTCCAGCACCTGCATCAGCCACTGACGCGCCCGGCTCGTGGTGGCCTGCTGGTGGTCGTCGCTGTCTTTATAGATCCAATGTGCGGCGATGCCGCGTTCCGCCACGGTATGCATGGCTTCGGTGCGAATCTGAATCTCCACCGGATCGCTGAACGGTCCGAACAGCACGGTGTGGAGCGACTGGTAGCCGTTCGCCTTGGGAATGGCGATGTAGTCCTTGAAGCTGCCGGAGCGCGGCTTGTAGAGGTTATGCACCACGCCCAGCACTTGGTAACACTGGCTGACGCGCTCCACGATGATCCGAAAGCCAAGGACGTCGGAGACGTTTTTGAAGGTCCCGCCGCGGCCCCGCATTTTCTGATAAATGCTGTAAGGCGTTTTCACCCTGGCCTCGACGCGGCATCGGATGCTCGCCCCGCTGAGGCGCTTGCGCAGCGCCCGGGCGATGATGGCCAGCTTTTCCTGATTGCGTCCCTCGGCCAGGCGGACATGATCGCGGATAACGCGGCTTCGAAGCGGATAAAGCGCCTGGAAGCCCAGCTCCTGCAGTTCCCGGCGAACGTTTTCCATCCCGAAGCGATTGGCGATGGGGGCGTAGACCTCGAGCGTTTCCAGCGCGATTCGGCGCCGGGAATCCGGCGACATGGCGCCGATGGTCCGCATGTTGTGAAGCCGGTCAGCGAGCTTGATGAGAATGACCCGGATATCCCGGGACATGGCCATAAACATCTTGCGGAACGATTCCGCCGCGGCCATCTGGCGGGTCGAGAAGTCAACTTTTTCGAGCTTAGTGACGCCGTCGACCAGCGCCGCAACCGTCCCGCCGAATTCCTCTTCCACCTGCTCGAGGGTCAGCGAGGTGTCCTCCACCGTGTCGTGCAGCAGCGCGGCAGCGATGGTGTCGTCGTCCATCGTCATCCGAGCCAGGATCTCAGCCACCTCGATCGGATGGTGGATGTAGGGCTCACCGCTTTTGCGGGTTTGCCCGGCGTGGGCCTTGTGCGAGGTGAGGAAAGCGCGCTCGACGCGCCGGATCTGGCGGCGGGTCAAATACTTGAGCTGACGCCTCAGCGTGCGAAAAGCGTCCTCCGGACTGACGCCGGAGGCGGTGGTTGGGTCAGGAGTTGCGGCCTGGACCAAGGACGGACACTGCCGTTGGGGGCGACCCGATCAGGTGCCTTCCAGGGCCTCCCGAGTGGCTTCCGCGAGGGCTTCCGCTTCCATGATCTCCTGCTCGCGCTTTTCGAGTTCTTCGAGCGTGCGGGCATTGACCTCCCCGCCGGCGATCTCGCGCAGCGCGATCACGGTGGGCTTGTCGTTTTCCAGCTCCACCAGCGGCTCAGCGCCTTTGGTGATCTGTCGGGCGCGGCGGGTAGCCAGCAGCACCAGTTCAAAGCGGTTGTCGACCTGCTCGAGGCAGTCTTCTACGGTAATTCGAGCCATAACAACAATTTCCTGAGTATTCCTGGCCCTTTTCGGGCGCACAGCCTTTCGATTCTACGCGCCCGCTGCAGCTATTGCCAGCCGTTATGCGTCCGTCTCGCCGGGCCCGAGAAGGTCTTCGAGCAGCGGTCCGAGCTTCTGGCTCTGCGCGGCGCGACTCAGTCGGCAGGCGCAGATGATGGCCTTGAGCTGCTCCAGCGCCCGGTCGAACTCATCGTTCACAACCAGGAAGTCGAATTCGTCCCAGTGCCGCATCTCGGCGACCGCGCCGGCGAGCCTGCGGGCAATCACCTCATCGCTGTCCTGCGCGCGGGACCGCAGCCGGGCAGCCAGTTCGGCGCGGGATGGTGGGAGAATAAAGATGGAGCGGGCGTCCGGGATGAGTTTCTTGGCCTGCTGGGCACCCTGCCAGTCGATCTCCAGCACCAGGTCCAGCCCGCGCTCCGCGGCCCGGCTGACCTCCCCGCGGCTGCTGCCGTAGCCGTTGCCGTGCACCTGGGCGTGCTCGAGAAACTCGCCCTGGTCCACCATGTCCTGGTAGGTCGCGGGGTCGATGAAGTGGTAGTGCTCGCCGTCGTTCTCGCCGGGTCTGGGGGCGCGGGTGGTGTGGGAGATCGACATCACGATGCCCGGCGTCTCGCTGATGAGGGCGCGGACCAGCGACGTTTTGCCCGCGCCGGAAGGCGCCGCAACGATAAACACCCGGCCGGCGCCCTCGTCACTCAATGTTCTGCACCTGTTCCCGCATCTGCTCGATCAGAACCTTGAGATCCACCGACCACTGCGTGGTCCGCTGGTCGATCGATTTGGCGCCCAGCGTATTGGCCTCGCGGTGCAGCTCCTGCATCAGAAAATCCAGCCGCCGCCCGACGGGTTTACTGGCCTTGAGCTGGCGCTCGACCTCCGCCACGTGACCGGTCAGGCGGTCGAGCTCTTCGTCGACATCCATCCGCTGCAGAAGCAGGGCCACCTCCTGCTCAAGCCGCTCCGGGTCGAGCTGCTGGGTCAGCTGCTCGACCTTCTCGTGCAGGCGCTCCGACAGGCGCTGGCGGATCTCCGGCAGCGTTTCGCGCACCTGCTCTACGATCGGCTGGATCTGCCGCAGCCGGTCTACGAGGGTTTCCTCCAGGCGCTGCCCCTCGCGCTGGCGCATGGTCTTAAGATCGCCCAGCACCCGCTCGAGCAGCCCCTGCGCGGCGGCCGCCAGCGCGCCCAGATCGGGGTCGGGGTCCTGCACAACGCCGGGCCAGCGCAGATAGTCGAGGTCGGTCGCCCGCGGCGTATCGGTGATCGCGGCACGGGTTTGCGCGGCCAGGTCTGCGAGGTTGGTCAACAGTGCCTGGTTGAGCTGCATGCTGGCCTGCGTATCGTTGGCGGAACGGCGAAAGCGCAGGGACAGGTCCACCTTGCCGCGGCCGAGCTGCTCGCCGAGCGTTTCCCGGAAGCTGGGCTCCAGGCTTCGAAGCTCTTCGGGCAGGCGAATGAACAGCTCGAGGTAACGATGATTGAGGCTGCGCAGCTCCAGCGTGAGATGGCCCCAGGGCGTATCTTCGCTGCCGGTGGCAAACGCGGTCATGCTGTACATGGTGGTTTTCACGACGCGAAAACGGCAATGGTAAACTCATCGCTCAGCGGAACAAAACCCGCCTCTAGGACCCTCCCCCAGCAATGAACGATCAGCCACCGACCATCCGACCCAGCGGTCGACAGCCCGACGAGCTGCGCGCCGTATCGCTGCAGCGACACTTCACGAAACATGCGGAAGGCTCGGTGCTGGTCAGTACCGGAGACACCCGGGTGCTGTGTACCGCGTCGGTGGAAGACCGGGTGCCGCCGTGGCTGCGCGGCAAGGGTCGCGGCTGGGTGACCGCGGAGTACGGCATGCTGCCCCGGTCGACCGGCACCCGCACGGGTCGCGAGGCGGCGCGAGGCAAGCAGGGCGGGCGGACGCTGGAGATCCAGCGCCTGATCGGTCGTTCGCTGCGGGCCGTGGTCGACCTTGCTGCCCTCGGTGAGCGGACCATTACGCTCGACTGCGACGTGCTGCAGGCTGACGGCGGGACGCGAACCGCATCGATTACCGGGGCGTTTGTGGCCCTGGTCGACGCGTGCCGCACGCTCAAGAAAAAGCGCCAGCTCAAGGCGAGCCCGATCCACGGGAGCATCGCCGCGGTGTCGGTGGGCATCTACAAGAACACGCCCGTTCTCGACCTCGACTACGCGGAAGACTCGAACGCCGAGACGGATCTGAATCTGGTCATGAACGACGCCGGTGCGATCGTTGAGATTCAGGGCACGGCGGAGGGTCACGCGTTTCGCCGCGACGAGCTGGACGCGATGCTGAACCTCGGCGAGCTGGGCATCAGCCGACTGGTCGAGCTGCAGCGCGCGGCGCTGGCCGAGTGAGGCGCCGGCCGTGACCGACCGCACCTGGGTGCTGGCCACCGGCAACGCGGGCAAGGTACGGGAGTTCAATCAGCGCTTTGCGGAAACGGACGTCACCTTCCGCGCCCAGAGCGAGTTCGGCCTCAGCGGCGTTGACGAGACCGGCACCACGTTCGTGGAAAACGCCATCCTAAAAGCTCGCGCGGCCGCTGAGGCGAGCGGCCTGCCGGCGCTGGCCGACGATTCGGGACTCCGGGTCCCGGCCCTGGGCGGTGCGCCCGGCGTTCACTCCGCGCGCTACGCGGGTGAAAACGCCAGCGACGAGGACAACAATCGTCTGCTCGTCAAAAACTTAACGGACGTAGAAGATCGGCGGGCTGAGTTTTGCTGCGCCCTGGTGCTGCTGCGCAGCCCGGCAGATCCGCTGCCGCTGATCGTGCAGGCGACCTGGGCAGGCACGATCGTCGACACGCCCCGCGGCGACGGCGGCTTCGGTTACGATCCGCTGTTTGTGGTCGACGGCGGGAGCGTCACGAGCGCCGAGCTGCCGGCGGAGACTAAAAACCGGCTCAGCCACCGGGGCCAGGCGATCGACCAGCTGCTCGCGCTGCTGGCTGAGTCCACAGACCTGTCGTCCACAGACATGTAGTCCACACTAACTCAGTACACTACCGGTCTCGCTGTCGGGTTCAGGCCCATGTTCAACGGACTTCCGCCGCTCAGTCTTTACATCCACCTGCCCTGGTGTGTTCGCAAGTGTCCTTACTGCGACTTTAATTCTCACGAGCTGCGCGGCGATGCGCCGACGTCCGACTACGTGGACGCGTTGCTCAACGATCTGGAGGCGGATCTGCCGCTGGTCTGGGGCCGCACGGTCAGCACGGTATTCATCGGCGGCGGCACGCCGAGCCTGTTTCCGGCAGCGGAGATCGAGCGGCTGTTGAGCGGAGTCGCGGCGCGAATTGCGCTGAGGCCCGGCGCGGAGGTGACTATGGAGGCTAACCCGGGCACCCTGGAGAGCGGTCCGCTGGCGGACTACCGAGCGGCCGGCGTGACCCGGCTGTCGCTGGGCGTCCAGAGCTTCAGCGATCGGCTGCTCGACAAAATCGGCCGAATCCACGACGGCGACTGCGCTGAACGCGCTGTCCGGGAAGCGCTCCAAGTCGGTTTCGACGGCGTCAACGTCGACCTGATGTTTGGTCTGCCGGAGCAGAGCACGGCAGAGATGGTCGCCGACCTCCAGCGCGCGCTCGCGCTCGACCCGGGTCACATTTCCCACTATCAGCTGACGCTGGAACCCAACACGCTGTTCCACCGGAAGCCGCCCGCCAGGATGCCGGACGCGGATCTGTCCTGGGAGATGACGGAGCAGGCTCACCAGCTGTTCGCGGCCGCCGGCTACGAGCGCTACGAGGTGTCCGCCTTCGCCAGGCCCGGGCACGAATGCCAGCACAACCTGAACTACTGGCGCTTCGGCGACTATCTGGGGATTGGTGCGGGCGCCCACGGCAAGATCACGAGCGCCGCCGAGGGTGTGGTGAAGCGCCTGGTCAAGCAGCGGCATCCGGCGGCCTATCTGGCCGGCCGGGAGCGGATCGTTCAGTCGAGCACGTTAAGTCTGGATGATCTGGTGTTTGAGTTTATGCTCGGGGCCCTGCGGCTCCCTGACGGCGTCGACGTGAGCGATTTCACTCGGCGAACGGGGCTGGCGCTAGCGAGCCTGGAGCCGGAGCGCCAGGCTGGCATAGACAAGGGGTGGCTCGCGTCGGAAGCCGGCCGCCTTGCGCCCAGCGAGCTGGGCTATCAGTATCTGAACGACGTACAGGCCCTGTTTCTCCGTCATGATTGAGCAGCTCAGCGAGCGAACCATTCAGTGCCCCTACTGCTGGGAGAGCTTCACGGTATTTCTGGAGCCCGATCAGGCGCGGGACGAGCAGGTGATCGACTGTGAGGTTTGCTGTCGACCGATTGTGGTGCTGGCGGAATTTGGTGAGGTTCTCGCCGTCGACCGGGAGAGTTAGCGCGGCTAACGCTCCTGCCGGTCGCCAGCGTGAAGCAACGCAACACACAGATACGTCAGCAGGTGCACGCTGATCATCAGCTCCTGGACTTCCGCCAGCCGGATGTCGAACGGCGCCAGACCCGCCGGCGGCCACAGCTCGGCAACGCGCTCCGGTAGTCGGCTCATCAGCACCGCCAGCCCGGCTGACGCGCAGGCGAGGCCCGGCAGCGCCCAGCGCCAGGGCTCGGGCAGGGGCGTTTGCCTGCCGCGCAGGTGTCGTCCCAGCGCCAGCAGCGCGCCGATCACCATCCACAGCTCGAGCGCCAGGCGAGGCTTTTGATCAAGCCAGCTGCTCATGTTGTGCAGGTTGGTTTCCTGCTGGTCGTTCAGCTCGGCGATGGCGGCCGGTGTGGACCAGCCGGCGAGGTGCTGACCCCAGCTCAGCTCCTCGCCCGCAAAGTACACGCAGCCCGCCACCACCAGGGCGTACCAGGTGCGCTGCAGTGGCGGCAGCGCGGCCCGCTTCAGCAGCAGGGCGCCGAGCACGATGGCGAGCAGCAGTACAACCACCGTACCCAGCTCGATCGGCCCCAGTTCGCCCATGAAGCGCTCGCGAAACGTTTCGACCGGCAGCGCCAGGCGCGAACCGATGATGGTCAGGAGCAGCAGCCAGGGTAAAAGCTGCAGTGTCAGCAGGGGGGCACGTTTCATAGGCGGATTGTAGCGCTTGCTGCGTTCCCCGTGTCGCGATAGACTAGCCGGCTTTGCCGCGTCGGGCCCACCAACGGCCTGCGGCGTGAACCGTCAACAGCTCTATTGCCAGGCGATGGCCCGGCGACAAAGCCACACAACAGCAGGCTGCAGACCGAGGCAGGATTCGGGCTCCAGCGACAGAAGACTATGAAACAAGATACGCATCCTCAGTACCGCGAAGTGGTTTTTCAGGACATCTCCTGCGACTTCTCCTTTCTGACGCGGTCGACCATGTCGAGCAAAGAGACCATCCAGTGGGAAGACGGCAACGAATACCCGCTCATTAAGGTGGAAATCTCCAGCCAGTCGCACCCGTTCTACACCGGCAAACACAAAATTGTGGACAGCGGTGGCCGGGTCGACAAGTTCAAGCGGCGCTACCGTCGCGGCGGCGGCAGCTAAGACCAGCCCGCTTCGGATCGGCGAAGGCGTCGCCTTCGCCCGCCCCGTGACGACGCCAGATCGGGGCCAGCCAGAAAATTAAACACCTGTTGGAAAAAACACGCTCAGGACGATGAGCTGTGGTATCCTTGCGCCCCCAAAAACGGTCCACAGGAGCGACAAGTGCCAGCCGACAAACTGCTGATTACCGATCCCGATACGGGCTCAAACGTTGAACTGCCCGTAATCAGCGGCTCCGCGGGTCTTCCCACGGTCGACATCAAAAAACTGCCTGGCGCCCTGGGCTATTTCACGTACGATTCCGGCTTCGCGGCCACCGCAGCCTGTCGCAGTTCGGTGACCTACATCGACGGCGACGAGGGCATCCTGCTGTATCGCGGTTACCCGATCGAGCAGCTCGCCGAGCAGAGTTCTTTCACCGAGGTCGCCTACCTGCTGATGAATGGTGAACTGCCCGACGCTTCGGCGCTGGAGGCCTTTCGTCAGGAAATCCGTTATCACACGATGATCCACGAGTCGATGAAGACCTTCATCGGCGGCTTTAACTACGACGCTCACCCGATGGCCATGATGATGGGCATCGTGGCCTCGATGTCAGCGTTCTATCACGACTCGCTGGACATCGAAAATCCGGCCCACCGGCGGCTCGCAGCGGTCCGCATGATCGCCAAAATGCCGACTGTCGCAGCGGCCTGTTACCGGCACTCGATCGGCTGGCCCTACGCATACCCGAGTAACGCACTCGGCTACGCCTCGCGCCTGCTGCACATGATGTATTCGGTTCCGGCAGAGCCTTACGAGGTTGATCCGGTAGCGGCGAACGCGCTCGACCTGCTGTTCATCCTGCACGCCGATCACGAGCAAAACGCCAGCACCTCCACGGTCCGCCTGGCCGGCAGCACTGGCGCGAACCCTTACGCCTGTATCGCGGCGGGATGCTGCGCGCTCTGGGGTCCGGCCCACGGTGGCGCCAACGAGGCCGTGCTGCGCATGCTGAATGAGATCGGCAGCGTGGAAAACGTGCCGAAGTTCATGGAGCGCGCCAAGGACAAGAACGATCCGTTCCGGCTGATGGGCTTTGGTCATCGGGTCTACAAGAACTTTGACCCACGGGCGACGATCATCCGCAAGACGTGTCACGAGGTGCTCGAAAAGATGGGCATCTCCGATCCGCTGCTGGACCTGGCGATGAAGCTCGAAGAAATTGCGCTGCAGGACGACTACTTCGTCGAGCGTAAGCTCTACCCCAACGTCGACTTCTACTCCGGCATCATCTACAAAGCGCTGAATATCCCGACCAACATGTTCACGGTGATGTTCGCCATCGCCCGGACCGTCGGCTGGGTTTCGCAGTGGCTCGAGCAGTGCGAAACACCGGAAACCCGCATCGGCCGGCCGCGGCAGGTGTACACGGGTGACGCGGCGCGCGACTACGTGCCGCTTACGGAGCGCGCCTGACCTCAGGCAAACCCCGCGGCGAGCGGGCGGTGGTCAAGCCGCCGCTCGCGGCCCGCAGACCGTTTCAGCACCAGGCTCACGGCCAGCGCCGCGACGACCCCTGGCACTGGCTGCGAGACGACCGTCGCTCTGACGAAGCCGTCCTAAACTACCTGACGCTGGAAAACCGTTACACGCAGGACGTGCTCGCACCGCTTGCCTCACTGCGCCGTACGCTCGAAAAGGAGCTGGTCGGCCGGGTCATTCGCGACGACGAGAGCGTGCCGTATCGGCGCGGTTACTTCGAATATTTCAGCCGCGTCAGCGGTGACCTGGAGTATCCCGTCTTTCTGCGGCGCAGCCTGGATCGAGACGCCGATGCGCAGGAGATCCTGGACTGCAACCAGCGAGCCGAGGGGCATCCTTACTACGAGCTGGGCGACCTGGCGGTCAGCGACGATCACCGATGGCTGGCGGTCACCGAGGATCGCCTGGGTCGCGGGCTCTACGCGTTGACCCTGCTGGATCTCGAAACCGGTCGGGAGGTCGACCCTCAAATCGACGGCATCGACGACGGCGTGGCCTGGTCTTCGGATGGCCGCTTTCTGTTCTATGTCAGGAAAGATCCGGAGACGCTGCTGCCGAACGAAGTGTGGCGACACCGCCTCGGGCAGATCGGCGAGAGCGACCAGCTCCTTCGTCGCGAAGACGATCCCGCGTTCTATACCAGCATCAGCCGGGGGACGTCGCGCCAATACCTTTACATCCATCACGGCAGCACGCTGAGTGACGAGGTGTGGTGGCTGGACGCCGGCGAGCCGGAGTCGTCCTTCCAGCTGTTTGCGCCCCGGCGCCCCGGGCACGAGTACGGCGTCGACGACCGGGACGGGCGGTTTTTTGTCCATAGCAACCTGCGGCACGAGAATTTTGAGCTGTTTGAGGCGGAGCGCGGCGCGTTCGGCGAGCCTGAGCGGTGGCGGGCGTTGATCGAGGCTGACGATCAGGTGCTGCTGGAGGATTTTGCGCTGTTCGAAAACCGGCTGGTGGTGGCCGGGCGACGCGATGGTCTGCCGGCGCTGCGCGTTTTTCCGCTGGACGGCGACACGCCCTGGGCGGTTGGCACCGACGGGCTGCAGGCTGACGAGCGTCCCTGCTACTTTCTCGACGACAACGGCCTGGACCAGCCGGCGCTGCGCTTCGGCGTTACCTCGCTGACCCGACCCTACGAAATTTACGACCTTGATCTCGAGAGCCGGCGTGCGTCGCTGCGCAAACGTTCGGAGGTGGGCGGAGGTTACAACGCGGCGGGCTACGCCAGCGAACGGCGACACATCAGCGCCGGGGATGGCAGCCGGATACCCGTGTCCCTGGTCTACCGCAGGGAGGGGCCGGCGCTGACCGAGCGGCCGCTGCTGGTCTACGGCTATGGCGCCTACGGATCCTGCATCGACCCCGAGTTCTCCCGTTCCCGGCTCAGCCTGCTCGACCGGGATGTGATCTTTGCGATCGCCCACGTACGTGGCGGCGAAGACCTGGGACGACACTGGTATCACGCCGGACGCCGGGAGCATAAACCCAACACCTTCAGCGATTTCATCGCCGTGCTGCGCGGGCTGCCGGATGCGGGGATCGGCGACCGCAGCCGCGTCTTTGCGATGGGCGGTTCCGCCGGCGGCCTGCTGATCGGCGCGGTCATCAACCAGGCCCCGGAGCCGCTATGCGGCGCGATCGCTCAGGTGCCGTTTGTCGACGTGCTCACCACGATGGAGGATGCGGATATCCCGCTGACGAGCGGCGAGTACGACGAATGGGGCGATCCGGCCGATGCTGCCGACTATGCGCGGATGGCAGCCTGGTCACCCTACGACAACGTTTCCCGACAGGCCTATCCCCATCTGCTGGTCACCGCTGGCCTTCACGACGGTCAGGTTCAATACTGGGAGCCGGCCAAGTGGGTCGCGAAGCTACGGGCGATGAAAGTGGATCACCGGCTGCTGCTGCTCCACACCGAAATGTCCGCCGGTCACGGCGGCGTGAGCGGCCGCTACCGCCAGTTTGAGGAGCAGGCGCTGGAGTACGCGTTCTTGCTGGGGTTGTGCGAACAGCCGGAAGGCTGGCCGGCTTGCGACGAGCCATAA
>JANQOZ010000036.1 GCA_028285525.1 Lysobacterales bacterium | reverse complement strand
GAGTCGTTGATTTCATACTCAACGTTCAGCGTGGCAATCCAACCCTCCGCATCGTTTGGCCCCGGGCTCCCGAAGGAGCCGCGATAAAACTCTCCGTCGTTGTCAGCGTAGCCGCCAAAATCCACGGACCCTGGGCCGGCAAATTCGCCGAGGCCGTCGGCATTCAGGACCGCCGTGCGATGGCCATACGCCGTGGCGGCGTTGTCGAACTCACCCCAGTTAAAGGAAAAGTTGGCGAACAGCTTGTCGGTCAACTGCGACTGGATCTGCGCTCGGATGTGGGTTGTATCGGTTTCCCGTAGATCTTCACCAATCAGGTTATCGATATAGCCATCGTTCTGCAGATGAAACACCGAAAAGCGCGCCTGGGTGTTGTCAGACAGCGGTCCGCTGTAAGCGCCCTCGAAGCGGATTCGGCTGTTCTCGGCAAACTGCAGGTCCGCGTAGCCCGACACCTCCTCGGTAGGTTTGGCCGTAATCAAATGAACCAGGCCGCCAGTTGCGTTGCGCCCGTAAAGCGTTCCCTGAGGACCCTTGAGCACCTCAACTCGCTCCATATCGAACAGGGCGGCGCCAGCGGCGCTGGTTTGCGGAATGTAAGCCCCGTCCAGATAGACAACGGTTGGTGCCTCCTGGTGGTCGTTGAAATCCGTTTGCGCCACGCCACGAATCGAAAAGAGCGAGATCGTTCCGGCGTTGTTGTACGAGGTTGCGATGAGACCCGGCGTTTGTGCCGCTACGTTTTCGGCGTTGAACCAGCCGAGCTGAGAGATCTGTTCACCGGTAAAGGCGGTTACCGCGATCCCGACGTCCTGCAGGTTCTGCTCTCGCTTCTGGGCAGTCACCACCACCTCTTCGAGCACCTGCGCATTGGGAGAAGAAACGACAACAAGGAGGGATAACAGGATCCCAGCCTGACGGAGTGGTGAAATTCGCATAGCGTGGCTCCTCGGGGTTGACCCTTGTCTCAATTTTTTGCCAATCCTAGCCTATTTTTGGCTAATTTCGGCCTTATGTGAAAATAAATCTCAAATTTCTGTGAGATTCTCGAATTTTTTTCATGATAATGAAAATTTTGCGCAAACACCGCTCAATCAGCACCGCACGCGCTTGTTGCCTGGGTCGTACATGGGGGAAAGCGAGGCACGAGCCGCATACCGCGTTCCCTCTACCTCAATTTCGAATCGCCCCGATTCGACGTACGCCTTCGTGACACCATCGGACGCGTTGACATAACCCAGCCCTACCGCTCCGCCGAGGGTGTATCCGTACATGCCGGAAGTGGTGTAACCAACCAGTTCGCCGTCGCGATAAATCGGTTCGGCGTGATAGAGCAGCGGCTGGGGATCTTCGAGCAAAAACTGCACCAGGCGTCGGGAAGGAACGCCCCCAGCTTTCTTCTCCTGGACCTTGTCCATCCCCAGAAAGCCGCCGGGTTTGTCGAGTTTGCAGGTGAAGCCAAGGCCCGCTTCGATCGGGCTGTCGTCACCACCGATATCGTGCGCAAACTCCCGGTAGGCCTTTTCGATACGTAGCGAGTTCAGCGCGTGGTAGCCGCAGTGACGCAGGCCAAAGGCGTCCCCTGCCTGGATCAAGTCATCGTAAACCTGCTGGAGATACTCGGTTGGCACGTACAGCTCCCACCCGAGCTCACCGCAATAGGTGATACGCAGCGCGTCCACCTGGCTATAGCCGACGTTGATGCGCTGCATGGCGCCGAAGGGAAACGCCTCGTGACTGAAATCGGCGTCGCTGATCGAGGACAGCAGCTCACGGGATGCCGGCCCCTGCACGTTGAGCATTCCCAGCGTGCAAGTGATATCGGTGACCACCACGTTTCGGTCGTCTGGAATCTGGCCCTTGATCCAGTGGAACACGTGCGTGTGGGTGAAAGCGGGCGTAACGAGCAGGAAAGACTCCTCGTCCATGCGGGTAATCGTGATATCAGCCTCGATCCCCCCGCGGGCGTTGAGAAACTGGGTGTAGACGCTCCGGCCCACCGCAATATCCACATTGTTCGTGGCGAGCCAGTTCAGATGGGCCAACGCATCACGCCCCTGGACCAGCAGCTTGGAAAACGAGCTCTGCTCAAACAAGCCGACCCGTTCTCGAACCGCCTGGTGCTCTTCCCCCACATAGTCGAACCAGTTCTGCCGATCCCAGCTGTACTCATAGCGCGGCTCCACCCCCGGCGGTGCGTACCAGTTCGGCCGCTCCCAGCCGGCTGATTCGCCGAAACATCCTCCGGCGGCCTGCAGACGATCGTGCAGGACCAGCTTCTTCACGCCGCGGGCGGTCTCAAACTGACGGAACGGCCAGTGGTTTCGATACACCAGGCCGAGCGATTCGACCGTGCGATCGATCAGGTACTTTTTGTTGTTTTGGAATGGCTGTGTGCGACGAATATCCGCGTCAAACACATCCATCGGGGGATAGCCTTCCGCTATCCACTGAGACAGCACATGCCCTACTCCGCCCGCGGAGAGAATCCCCAGCGAGTTGAAGCCCGCCGCCACAAAGTAGCCGCCAACGTTGGGCGCTTCGCCCATGATGTAGTTGTGGTCAGCGGTGAAACTCTCCGGGCCACAAAACAGGATCTGAATGCCTGAGTCTTCGGAGACGGGCACCCGACCCATGGCCTTTTCCAGGTAAGGCATCATCCGGTCCCAGTCGGGTGGAATCTCTCCAAAGCTAAATCCTTCCGGCACACCGCCCTTCGCCCAGGGCGCGGCCACATCTTCAAACAGACCGATCATCAGCTTGCCGCCACCTTCCTCGCGGTAGTAGGCGCGCCGATCGGGATCCCGGAGGATGGGCAGGCGATTATGCATGCCCTCGATGTTTTCGGTGATGAGGTAGTAGTGCTCAGCGGCATGCAGCGGGATGTCGACCCCGGACTGAAGCCCCAGGTCCCGTGCCCACATGCCGGTGCAGTTAACAACCACCTCGCAGTCGATGCAGCCCTGGTCGGTCACCACCCCTTTGACGCGACCCTTGTCGATCAGCACCTCGGCGACGCTGACGTGTTCGTATATCTCGGCGCCTCCCATCCGCGCACCCTTCGCCAACGCCTGGGTGGTGTCAGTCGGGTTTGCGCGACCGTCATTGGGAAAGAAAAAGCCACAATGCAGATCTTCGGTATGCGCGAGAGGCCAGGTGTCCCTGATCTGCTGGGGCGAGATTTCCTCAAACTCTACGCCGAAGCACTTGGCCATCGCGCAGCCGCGCCGCATTTCCTGGAGGCGCACTTTGCTTGACGCCAGCTGGATCGAACCCACCTGCATAAAACCCGTCGCCTGGCCGGTTTCAGCCTCGAGGTTCTTGTAAAGCTCCTGCGAATATTTGGCCAGGCGGGTTTCGTTTTCGGTGTGGCGCAGCGTGGTGATCAGGCCCGCCGCGTGCCAGGTGGTTCCGCTGGTCAGCTGGTCGCGCTCCAGCACCACCACGTCTTTGCGGCCCAGCTTGGTCAGGTGGTAAGCGATGCTGCAACCGATGATGCCCCCGCCGATGATGACAATCTGTGCTTGGGATGGGTGCTGCTTGCGTGCCATCGATGCCTGCCCCTGTCGCTCTTACCAACCACCCGCGATTCGTCGACTGCCGCGCTCGCCACCCAGATCGAAGGAGATGAGCTTGGCTTCGGTAAATGAATCGAGGAACCACTGCGACAGCTCGCGACCGACGCCGCTTCTGCCCGCGCCGCCAAAGGGTGCTAGCTGATCCCAGTAGTTGGTGGTCTCGTTGACGTTAACGCTGCCGTGGGGCAGCGCTTCGGCGACCCGCCAGGCAGTTCCCAGATCTCGGGTCCACAGCGAGGCGACCAAGCCAAGCTCCGACTCGTTGGCGATCTTGATGGCCTCGTCCGCGGAAGCAACCTTGATCACCGTAGCGACCGGCCCAAACGTCTCTTCCTTCAGCACCTGCATATCCGAAGAAACGCCGGTGAGAATCGTCGCGGGATAAAACAGATCCTTTTCCGGGCCGAACTGCTCGATTTTCGCGCCTTTGGCCACGGCATCGTCGATATGAGATTTCACCCGGGCCAGCGTTGTCGGGTTACACAGCGGACCCATGTCGGTGGTTTCGTCCGCGGGGTCGCCGATACGCAGTTCAGACGCCGCCTGGCGAAACTTCGCCATAAACTCGTCGTAAATCTCTTCATGAATCAACAGCCGCTCGGCTGAGGTACAGACCTGGCCGGTGTAGTAAAAGCAGCCGACGATTGCGCCCTCAACGGCGGCATCGATGTCGGCGTCCGGCAGGACGATCAGCGGCCCGTCTCCTCCGAGCTCGAGCAACATAGGCCGCAGCGGATCTTTGCGCGCGATGTTCTCGCCGGTGGTCGTGGAGCCGGTGAAGAAGATGCCTTTGATGTCTTTCGAATCAACGATCGCGGCGCCGGCATCGCCAAGCCCCTGGACGAGATTGATCACCCCAGGCGGGAGGCCCGCCTCCTCGAACAGCTCGGCCACCATCTGGCAGGCCTTGGGCGCATATTCGGTCGGTTTCCAAACCACCGTGTTGCCCGCAGCGACCGCATGGCCGAGCGCGATGGAGGCAATATCCGTGGGGAAGTTGTAGGGGGTGATGACCCCCATAGGGCCCAGCGGTCGATGCCCCAGCACCAGCCGCTTGTTCGTGGTGTTCTCCTGGGTGGAGGGGAGCAGCATCCCGCGATAGCGCAGAATCTCCTCAGCCGCTTTCCCCCACGAGGGTCCGGCGTACTCAAACGCCTCCTCCAGCGCAGCCTCTTTAGTTTTTCCGACCTCCGCCGTGATCATCGTGGCGATGTCTCGCCCCCGATCGACAAACAGCTGATGCATCTTGCGCAGAATGTTGGCCCGGACGTTGACCGACGTCGCGGCCCATTCAGGGAAGGCGTCTTTGGCTGCCTGGATGGCGGCGGCGACGTCCGCCTCGCCACAACGCCCGACAACATGCAGCAGGTCGCGCGTCAAAGGCGAATGCACTTCAAACGTCCCGGCTGACCCGGCAACCCACTCGCCGTTGATCAGCGCGCCGGGCAGCACACCGCTGCCGGTTTCCAAGGCTGTACTCATCGTGTTCCTCTCCTCATGCCTGCGGAGTCGAAGCGTCCGGGGACGGCAATTGACTGCCCCGGACGGTCATTAAGATCAGGCCCACCACCGCGGCGGTCAGGGCCAATTCAGCGATGCCTAGCCACGCATAGCCACCCTGGTCCACCAGGTAGCCCCCAAAAAACGGGGCGATGGTGACGCCCGCGATAAAGCTGCTGCCCACCGCGGAGACCAGTCGACCGGTGCGGTCGATGGTGGCGGCCACGGCATTCAGCAGAGCAAATGCCATGAAATAGACTGTCGCCCAGATCACAATCCCCACGGCGAACTGGGCGTAGCTGCCGTCGGATACGGTAAACATCCAGGCAAAGAGACCGGTCAGCCCCATCGTCCACACCAGCAGCGTATGGCCGGCAAAACGCCGGGACAGAAAAAGCAGCAGCAGCGGCCCCAGAATGCTCGCCGCGTACATCAGCGAGAACAGATCGCCAATCTCCGGCAGCGACATGCCGGCATCGACACCGAGCTGCTCAGCGACGAGCCAGGGCAAGGTATCGCGAGCACCAAAAAGGAGGGCCACAGCGAGAATGGAAAGCCCAGCGACTGAAAGCAGAACGCTGGGGCCGCTCGCCGCGCTCGACTCGGCGGCAAGCTCAGCGTTGGGCTCGTTGGGCAAAAACAGAATTGAGAGTCCACCGATGGCGACCGTGACCGCCAGCGCGGCAAACACGCCGGTATACCCATAGGCTTCGCTGACCCGGGAAAACACGGGCATGACAATCACCATAAAAGCGACCAGGGCGATCGTCAGGTGGCCCGAGAACCGCTCCGCGTCCTTCGCGTTGGCGATCGTTGCGTTACCTACCGCCAACGCAAACCCGGCACCAATTCCGGCCACAAAACGGAGCGAGGCGAGCGCCGAGAAGCCCAGCTCAAGCAGCGCACAAGCGACGTTGATCAGGATAATGAGCGCAACGCTGATCCCGGCAACGCGTTTTCGCACGCCTCGATCGACGTAGGGCGCCAGGAGCAGCGAGGCGACAAACAGTCCGGCGAACTCGATCGTGCCGAGCAGCCCAACCTGCGTTGTGGTTAGACCCAGGCCGCTCATCAGCGCGCCGGCAAGTATGGGCAACGTCCAGTAGGTGATGAGGCCTATGCCCTGCGAGAACGCAAAGGCGGAATACAACAAACCCCAGTTTTCCGGCCAGAACCCTCGTTTCGCCATCGACCCCGGTGAAACCCCACGAAAGGACAGGGTGATTAAGTTAGCATATTTTCACTGGACAGCAATTTTTCTTTATTTTTTTCGCTCTGGTGAAATTTTTTTGGAAAAAGCACGGCAAATTCGAAACTGGGCGATTCCTGCCTTCAGCCCAGGTTTGCCTTGCTTGGGTCGTCAGTAGGTCGGCGGTGAGGTACACCAGATCACTCGGGTCTCTTCCTCACCCGGGTTGGTGTACCGATGTTTGAGCGAACTGGGAAACGAAAAGCTATCACCCTCGCCGAGCTGGTACTCGATGCCATCAATCTGAATATTCAGACGCCCCTTGATGACGAGCCCACACTCCTCGCCATCATGGCTGTATGGTTCGTCCTGAAAGGTGAAGCCCGGCGGAAACGTACTCATCAGAAATTCAAAGGATTTCACCGCCTGGGTATTGAGGAGTTCGTCAACAATGCCCGTGTCGTAACGGATGCTGCGTCGGCGCTCGCTGCGGACAATGAAGCGGTCACCGGCTCGCTCGTCGGTGGCACCCTCGTGAAAAAACCAGTTGATGGTGACACCGAGCGCGTGACTGATGTCGAACAGCGCTTTGACGGTCGGAGACGACTTGTTTCGTTCAACCTGGCTTAGGTAGCCAACCGACAGACCCGTGGCGCGGCTGAGCCCGTCGAGCGTCAGCTTTCGGATGTTTCGTAAACGCCTGATTTCGGTACCGACGTTGCCGGGTGATTCGGTGGGAGATTGGTCTTCGTCGCGTTGCTTAATCTTCGAGTGCATCAGGTTTATGACAGGTTGCCACCACCGGCTTTTTCACGAAAATGAAGAATAGCTCATTCAAACCTCACAGCACAAGACACAGAAATCAGGCTGAAAAACCCTAATTAGCTGTATTTATTGATTTTTTTTTGGCAATCCGATGCAGGCTCAGTTTTTACAGATAAGGGGGCGTACAGGCTGAAACCAACACCGCCTCGTCACCGCTGACGTTGCGAAAGCGGTGGGGAACACGGCTGTCGAACAGGTAGGCGTCTCCGCTGTGCAAGATCGCACGGCTTGTACCTACGGTGACCTCGATGCTGCCGGAAACCACCACCCCACCCTCGTGAGCCGGGTGTTCAAGCAGCGTGGCACCGGTATCAGCCCCTGGCTCATAACGCTCATGCATCACCTGCAGATTGTGGACGCGCGCATCACCCACCTGCTGCAGCACGATCTTCGGCCGGCTCGCCGCGCCGTGACCCCCGATGAGCGACGTTAGGTCCGTCAGCTCATCCGCTCGAAAAAACACGCGGTCTACCACTGCTCGCTCAGGCTCAAAGAACTCCGCCAGAGCCATAGGCACACCGCCGAGTATCTTTCGCAATGAGGAAACCGAGGGGCTGTTCCGATTGGTTTCGATCAACGAGATTTGGCCATGAGGGACACCCGCACGCTCCGCCAGCATCCTTTGACTCAGCCCCGCCGCAAGCCTGACCTGCTTAAGACGGCTCCCCACATCAAAATCCTGCATTCACTGAACTCCTTGCCCGCACGCTCATCGCTGCGCCGATAGCGCATAACTTTAAAAGCGCTTGCTCAGAAAAAAAAGCATTGCTAATCTCGGATCTTCACCCGCCCGAGAGAGACCAACGTGGCCCGCGCTGAACAACTCCGAGAACGCCAACTCGCCGCCGTCCCCAAAGGCGTCGGAACCCGATCCATCTACGCCGAACGTGCGCAAAACGCGCATCTCTGGGATGTGGATGGTAAGCGATTTATCGACTTTGCCGCCGGCATCGCCGTGCTCAACACCGGTCACCGGCACCCCAAAGTGATGGCGGCGGTCAACGAGCAAGCCGCCAACTTTACCCATACCTGCTTTCACGTAGCGCCCTTCGAAGGTTATCTGCGCCTGGCCGAGCGGCTTAATGCCCTTGTTCCAGTGCCCGGCCCGGCCAAAACGATGCTGGTCAGCACCGGCGCGGAAGCCGTGGAAAACGCCGTCAAAATTGCCCGCATTGCGACCGGGCGGTCCTCGGTGATCGCCTTTTCCGGGGCGTTTCACGGCCGAACCATGATGGGCATGGCGCTGACCGGCAAAGTCCATCCATATAAGCATGGCTTCGGTCCGTTCCCGTCTGAGGTTTACCACGTGCCGTTTCCCAATGAGTATCACGGTGGATCCACCCAGGCATCGATGGCGGCGCTGCAGAGCCTGTTCCGCTCCGACGTTGACCCGGGTCAAGTGGCCGCGATTGTCGTGGAGCCTGTCCAGGGTGAGGGAGGCTTTGTGCCGGCGCCGCTGGATTTTCTGGTAGACCTCCGCGCGCTCTGCGACGAACACGGCATTGTGCTGATCGCCGATGAAGTGCAGGCGGGCATGGCCCGTACCGGAAAGATGTTTGGTATCGAACACGCAGGCATCAAGGCCGATATCGTGACGCTCGCCAAAGGTATCGCCGGAGGATTCCCGCTGTCAGCGGCGGTCGGCCGGGCTGACCTGATGGACGCCGCCCACATCGGTGGTCTGGGCGGAACCTATGCCGGCAATCCGCTGTCGGTGGCGGCCGCCAACGCCGTGCTCGACGTGATCGAGGAAGAGAACCTTTGCCAACGCGCGGCGGATATCGGAAGCCAGATCTCCGATCGGCTTCGGGCTATCGCAGCACAACCCGGGATGGAATCCATCGGCGATATTCGAGGCGTCGGCGCGATGCTGGCGATCGAACTGGTGAAGGACCGCGAGGAACGATCCCCGGATCCGGCTCTGGCGGCCGCGATCATCGCTGAAGCGGAACAACGAGGACTCATCATTCTGATCTGCGGGACAAGAGCAAACGTGATTCGCCTCCTGCCACCGCTGACCGTGTCAGATGAGACGCTCGGCGAAGCGCTGGACATCCTCGAGGCGTCCCTGAGCGCCGCGATATCCGCGCACGCCAACGCCGCCTGATGACCACGCCGGGTTGGTGCGCGCTTCGATCGGGTAACCCGGCAACGCCGACGCCTGGCCTGAGTTTCTGATGGCGGATACGCCGCTCGCTGGGATTCGGGTACTGGAACTCGCGCGAATTCTGGCGGGACCCTGGGCGGGTCAGGTGTTGGCCGACCTTGGCGCAGACGTACTGAAAATCGAGAGCGCAGCCGGAGACGATACGAGGTCCTGGGGGCCGCCGTTTGTCACCGACGATGACGGCGATCACGATGCAGCCTATTTCCACGCGACGAACCGCAACAAGCGGTCGGTGGTCATCGATTTTTCGACCGCCGAAGGCAGACAGCAGATCCTGGACCTGGCGCGCGATGCCGACGTTGTTATCGAAAACTTCAAGGTCGGTGGACTGGCCAAATATGGCCTGGACTACGCCAGCATGGCCGCCATCAATCCCGGCATCGTGTACTGCTCCATCACGGGTTTTGGGCAGGACGGACCTTATGCGTCACGACCGGGCTACGATTTCATCATCCAGGGTATGAGCGGAATCATGGACATCACCGGCGACGAAGATGGCCCTCCGATCAAAACCGGCGTTGCGTTTGCTGACATCTTCACCGGTCTGTATTCCGTCATTGCCATTCAAGCGGCGTTGCGCCATCGCGAGCGCACCGGCGAAGGTCAGCATATCGACATGTCTTTGCTGGACTGCATGACTGGCGTGCTGGCAAACCAGGGCCTCAATTTTCTGACGTCCGGCGACACCCCAAAGCGCATGGGTAACCGGCACCCCAACATCGCACCTTACGAGGCGTTTGAGACGCTCGATGGCTGGGCCATCATCGCCGTCGGCAATGACGGCCAGTTCAGCCGGCTCTGCACCGCCTTGTCGCGGCCCGATCTCGATCAGGACCCCCGCTTTGCCTCGAACCACGCACGAGTGACTCATCGGGAAACGCTGAGTGCTGAGATCAGCAGCGCGACCAAGACTCACACCAAAGATGCTCTCCTCGCGCTGCTGGAGACAGCCAAGGTTCCCTGCGGGCCCATCAATACCGTAGAAGAAGCGTTTGCGCACCCGCAAATCCAACATCGGGACCTGCAGCTATCCATGCAGCGAGGCGATGAGCGTCCAAGCGTTGGCGGCATCCGGACACCCATCCGGTTTTCGGCTTCTTCCCTGGCCCCACCCCAACCCGCACCACAACTGAATTCCGGCAAGAAGGAATGGCGATGACGATGAGTTTTACGAAAGGCCTGCTGATCGATGGACAGTGGCTACCGCGAGACAAGACCGTAGAAAACATCAACCCCTCCGACCTTTCGGATGTGATCGGACGTGCCGCCTGCGCCGGACCGGGCGACGTGGATCTGGCGGTGGACGCCGCGAACCGCGCTTTGGCGGACTGGCGCCAGACCACGCCCCAGCAACGCGCGGATCTACTGGAAGCGGTCGGAAACGCCATCTTGGCGCGGAAGGAAGAGATCGGCCATCTCCTGGCTCGGGAAGAAGGCAAGACGCTGGCGGAGGGTATCGGCGAAACCGCCAGAGCCGCGCAGATCTTTAAGTTTTACGCTCAGGAAGCGCTGCGCATTGGCGGCGAGCTGGTTGCATCCTTGCGGCCCAATGTCGATATCGAGATCACCCGCGAGCCGGTCGGCGTAGTCGGCATAATCACGCCGTGGAATTTCCCTATCGCCATTCCGGCCTGGAAAATTGCTCCAGCCCTGGCCTATGGCAACACCGTCGTCTTCAAGCCGGCGGAACTGGTCCCGGGCTGTGCCGGCGTGCTGGCGCAGATTCTCGAAGATCAGGACATTCCTGCTGGCGCGTTCAACTTCCTCCCCGGGCCGGGGCGGTCGGTGGGTCAGGCCATGGTTGAGCATCCGGGCATAGACGCAATCTCCTTCACAGGATCGGTACCCGTAGGTCGTCGCCTGGCCGCCGCAGCCGCGGCCACGATGAAGAAAATCCAGCTCGAAATGGGCGGCAAAAACCCCATGGTGGTCATGGCTGATGCGGATCTTGACCTCGCGATCGATTGCTGCGTCCAGGGTGCGTTTTATTCCACCGGCCAACGGTGCACCGCGTCGTCACGTCTGATTGTCGAAGCCTCGATCCACGACGAGTTCGTTGCTCGACTCAAGGCTGCGACGACTGGCCTGAGAGTGGGTGACGCCCTGGCGCCAGAGACTCAGATCGGGCCCGTCGTGTCGGCAGATCAACTGGAAAGTAATCTTCGCTACGTTCACAACGCCAAAGCTGACGGTGTCGACGTGATTGGCGGCGACCGACTGACGCTCGGGAAAGATGGGTTCTTTCAGCAGCCGGCGCTTTTTCTCGGTGTAGACAATCAGCAAACCGTGTCACGGGAAGAGATCTTCGGCCCCTGCGCGGCGGTGATTAAAGCGCAGGATTTCGACGAGGCGCTGCAGCTTGCGAACGACACCGAATTTGGTTTGTGCGCGGGAATCTGCACGAGCAGCCTCAAGCACGCTCGGGAATTTAAGCGTCGCTCCATGTCGGGCATGACCATGGTCAATCTCCCGACGGCAGGGGTTGACTATCACGTGCCCTTTGGCGGCCGTAAAGGTTCTTCGTACGGACCACGCGAACAGGGTCGCTACGCCGCAGAGTTTATGACCACGGTGAAAACCTCTTACACGTTCGCCGGGTAACTAGGCGGCACTTCGGCCCTGACGTTGCCTGTTATGATCCCGTCATCTGACGGGAGAAATCTGCTCATGGCCCATCACGCACTACCCAAACTCACCGGGATCGCGCTCCTCGCCTCGGCGGCAACGGCAACCGCGGCGGAAATCAGTCGTTACGACGTCATGCTCGTAGGCAACCGCGCCGGCGAGATGGTTATGGAGGAGGTGGCGCCGGACTTTGCCACGATGACCTTCTCTTTTAACGACCGTGGCCGCGGGCCGGACATCGAGGCGGAATATCGGATCAATGAGGCGGGACTGCCCGTTGAGGTCCGCATCACCGGCGTCGACTACATGAAAGCCGAAGTCGAGGAAACGGTCTCCGTCAAGGACGGCATCTGGTCCTGGCAGAGCTCTGCCGATGCGGGCAGCAGCGCCGACCCCGGTTTTTATACTTCGCTCGACGGACCGCCGGGCGAAACCACCCTACTCATCCGCGCGCTGCTCGCCGACGATGATCGCACGATTCCACTGCTGCCGCTGGGTGAGGCCAAGCTCGAAATTGTCGGCGACCACACGTTCGAAGATGGTGAGACGGTCCGGATGGCCGAACTGAGCGGCCTGGGATTCGAACCGTTTCCCGTCTGGCTGGACGAGCGTGACAATATCTTCGCCGTCGTGAGCGGCTGGTTTGGGATGGTGCCGGAAGGCCGCAGCGACGTGATGGAAGTGCTTGCGGCGGCCCAGGATAAGCGTCGAGACGCTCGGTACCGCATCATCGGCGATGCCGCGGTTACCCCCTTTGACGGCTTTGTGGTCATCGACAACGCGCGGATTATCGACGTGGTCAACGGCAAGGTTCTTACCGCAAACGCTGTCGCTATCGATGACGAGCGCATTTCGGCGCTGCTCGAGCCTGGCGACGATCGACCGGCCGGCGCAACGGTGGTTGATGCTGGCGGCCGGACGCTGCTCCCGGGCCTCTGGGACATGCACACGCACCTAAGCCCGGGTGATGGCGCCCTGCACCTCGCGGCAGGGGTGACAACGGTCCGCGATCTCGCCAACGACCACGACCAGGTGATGCAGATCCAGAAGTCGTGGGACTCGGGCGAGGCTCCCGGCCCCCACGTGTTCCGCGCGGGATTCATCGACGGCACAGGTCCCTTCGCGGGCCCGACGAAGGCCCGTATCCAGACCGCAGAGCAAGCGGCCGAGTGGATCGACTTCTATGCCGAACACGGCTATTCGCAGATCAAGATCTACAGCTCAATCCCGATCGACCTGGTTGAGGGCATGGCGCAACGGGCGCACAGCCACGGGATGCGTTTCTCCGGCCACGTCCCGGCAGGCATGTGGGCCGAAGACGCGGTGCGTGCGGGCTACGACGAGATCCAGCACATCAACATGATCTTCCTGAATTTCTATAAGGACATCGTTGAGACCCGAAACCCAGACCGATTCATCAAGGTCGCTGAGCGCGGGGCAGACCTCGACCCAGAATCGGCACCGTTTCAGAAATTTGTCGAGCTACTGCTGGAGAACGGCACGGTCGTGGATCCGACGGTCGCGATTTTCACGGACCTTTTTGCCCACGTTCCCGGCCAGCTTGCGCCCTCACTCGGCACGGCAGAGGGACGGCTGCCACCCCAGGTCCACCGCGGGAACCTGAAGGGCGGACTACCGGTACCGGAGGGCTGGCAAGAGCGCTACCAGTCTTCCGGAAAGCAGATGCTGACCGTCATCAAGGCCCTCCATGACGCAGGGGTGCCGCTGGTTGCCGGCACCGACGCCATGGCCGGTTTTGTTCTGCAGCGCGAGCTTGAGTACTACCAGGAGGCAGGCATCACGCCGCTCGACATTCTCAAGCTTGCAACCTACGGCAGCGCCCGGGTCATGGGCGTTGAACGGGAGGTGGGCCAAATCGCTCCGGGTCAGCGCGCCGACCTGATCTTAGTCGACGGTCGGCCTGATGAAGACATCCGCGAAATCGGCAAGGTGTCGTGGGTCATGAAAGCCGGCGAGGCGGTGGACCCGGCGTTGCTCTACCAATCCATGTCGATCCGGGTTGCGTCAACCGGCCGCTGACCTACGGAAAGCGGCGCAGACTAGGGCCGCGCGAGTCCCGGTTCGGGTTTCGCGTTCTAGTAGGCTGCGCGATAGATTGCCAGCGCATCTTCATAGACGACGTCACGCGGGTTGTTGATCAGCAGTCGCTGCTGCAGCATCGCGTCTTCGGCCAGGCGTTCTAGGCTGTCCTCGCTGACCCCGGCGAGCGACAGGCGGGCCGGCAGCTCTATCTCGTCGATCAGGCCGACAAGGGCATCGATCAGGGCCTGGGCGCGTGCTTCATCACTGCCGACGGGTCGGGTTCCACCAGCGCAGCGCACCACAATATCGGCGAGTTCAGCGTACGCACCGCAGGCCTCGGGCAGGTTAAATCGCAGGACTCCCGGCAGCACCAGCGAGTTGCTGAGGCCGTGAGGAATGTGAAAGTGCCCACCGAGGGGATACGCCAGCGCGTGAACTGCGGCCACCGGCGCGTTGGCAAAGGCCTGTCCCGCCTGCATGGCGCCAAGGAGCATCGCTGCCCTGGCGTCGCGCTGCTGGCCGTCGCGCACAGCCGTGCGAATATTTGTCGCCAGCAGCCGAAGCGCGTTACAGGCCAGGTTGTCGGAAACCGGATTTTTGAGGCGCTTGGACGTATAGGCCTCAATAGCGTGCACCATCGCATCCACGCCGGTCATAGCCGTGATGTGAGGCGGCAATCCCAGCGTCAGGTCGGCATCCAGGACCGCCACGTCGGGCAGCAGGACCGGTGAGCTCACGCCCGCCTTGGTGGTCTCGCCCGTGGTGATCACAGACACCGGCGTCACCTCAGAGCCGGTGCCCGCCGTGGTCGGAACCAAAATCAGCGGCAGCCGGCCGCCGCGAACCTGATCGACACCGTAAAGCTCCTGCAACGGCTGGCTGCCGGCCAGCAGCACGGCGACCAGCTTGGCGACATCCATCGAACTGCCGCCGCCTACGGCGACTACGGCCTCAACGTTTGCGGCCCTGGCGGCTTCCGTCGCGGCAAACACCACCGACTCTGGCGGGTCTTCGGTTACGTCAGCGTAAAGCTCAACGCCGATGCCCGCCTCACGGATCGCCTGGTGCACCGGCTCGATGAGGCCGAGGGCAACAAGCCCTGGATCCGTCACCAGCAGAATGCTCTCTGCGCCAAGATAGCGGCAGTGTTCTGCCAGCTTCAGCGCCTCGCCAGCGCCGCTGACCGTGCGCACAACGGTGTTGATCGTAAACGACTTCATGAGACCACTTTTTTCTCCACGGTGAGATTCACCTTGCCACGACCCAGCCGCTTCGTCACCAGCTCGCCGGGATTCTCATAGCGGTATACCGCAAACACATCGTTCCCAGAGCGCCCACGCGTCAGCCTGAGCGACCTGCGTTGGAAAGACTACGGGCTCAGTTGCCGAGCTCAGATCCCAGGCTACTCGGGTTAGAGAAGGCAGAAACCACCCTTCAAGAATGCCCGGGATATAAGGAATAAGAAGGATCTAGTTGATTGGCGGAAGAAGCCGGCACCGGGTGGTTGACGGGACCCGGCTCGCAAGGCACGCTCGCGCGGATGGTAGACCTGATCCAGTTCAACAGTCTGTTTGAGATCGGCTTCGCCCTGCACATTGCCGTCGCGTTTTTTGAGCGCATTTACGCGCGGGAGTTGCCCTTGCGTATCGACCGTATCGCCGCGCGCCTCAATGCGCTGGAGCGCTTCAAGCAGGAATTGCTGGAGGCCGTGGCCCGGCACAAAGAAACCGGGCAGAACACCGCACTCCAGCTTGCCTACCGCACAGTCCAGAACCCCATTTGGGTCGACCGGAACGATTCGCTGCTGGATGAGCTCAACGATCTTGGCCACCTGACAACCGGCCGGCTTAGCGCCCTGAAGCGTGCGCTGGGTGTTGTAACGGTCCTGTCGATCATGGTGGTGATCTATACCGTAGTGATGCTGTTTCTGATCGGTATGGAGGTGCCTATGGTGAAGGAGCTGGACCCGCGGGTGGCCAGTGCCCTGGTGCTCGCCCAGCTTCTACCACTGCCTCTGGCGGCAGGCGTGTTTTTTCTGGTGGCGCGACGAATGAGCCTGCAGATCGATCGGAAGCTCCGAGGCCTGAGCGAACTGCGTCTGGTCCTTTCCAGCGCCGAAACCAGCGCCGGTGCGGCCTACGCCTCAATCGAGGAGATATACCAGCGCGACCTGGGCCGCCATGGGCGCCTGCACGCCAGCGCGTCGGTTGAACCGTCGATGTAAGGCAGCCTGTATACCAGGCTTCGATCGAACGTGACTTTGAGCCAACGACTCCCTTGACGATGCCTCAGATGCAGGCGCTTTAGTAGCACTCGTTCGAGACCTCGCACTGGAACAATGAGAGCCCGCAACGCTTGCTACCAGCCTTTTCTCGGGCGAACTCGCTCTATCACGGCGTCAATCTCCCGAAGCGCGAGCACCGCGTTGTCTTCATTTGCCACGCACTTATCGAGGCTACCGTAGTGTTGCTCAAGGCATTCGAGCAATAAGGCTTTTACTTCCGGCTGATTGGGCGTCGCCGGCAACTTGCTCACCGCGTAGGCGCTTTCCAGGTCGGCCTCCTTGTCCTGGACGTATTGCTCCAGTCGCTCCAGCGACCACTCACCTCGACGGATCGCTTTGAGCTGCTCCCGGCTGCGTTCGAGGTCGAGATCCTGCTCAATAAGGATTTGCTCAACTTCGTTTAGCAACCGGACAACGTGGTAAGCAAACTTGACGTCGAAGCCAAATTCTTCGACGAGCGCTTTTCGCTTTCCCTTAGGCGCTTTGCCGCGAAGTTTGTGCATTTGGCTGTAGGCGTAACCCTTAAACTTGTGCCAAGCGCCGCGATGAAGGAAGTCCTTTCGCCGTTCTCTTACGCGGTCGCCCAATGGCGTGGCATAGAGCACGCAGCGCCTCGGCACGAAAAGACTGTCAATGATGTTGGGGTTGTTCTCCAGGCAAAGTCGGAAGTACTTCACAATCGAGTAGATGTTGAAGTCATGAGATCGTCCTTTGCCTGCCAAGGCATCGGGATCCGTGACGTGGTGTTCCTGAAATTGAGCGAAACGAGGTGCAGGCTCATCAAAATCCGCAATTTCGCCCCGAAGGTGCGGAAACAGATGATCCTGCGGCGGTATCGCAAATCCGTAGACATCCATATCTGAGGTGTCGTTGGAAACCCCGAAGGCCACCGAGCCCATTAGGACCTCGTACTGGACGCCATGCCGCAGGAACTTGGGTGCGCTGCGGAGCAAACCACGGTCGTAGAGTTTTCCAAAAGTACTCGCCATCAACTACATAACGCCGAGCAGGTGTTTGAAGGTCTCATCGAACAAATCGGCCGACACTTTCTCGGGATTTCGGGGAACATTCGCCTCGGCAATCGTCAAGTGCGTCTGGATCAACGATGCAAATTCCGCGTGTTCACTGAATTGGTCTTTTTCTTGCCCTGCCTCTTTTTGCCTAAGCCAGGCGTTAACTCGCTCAGCCTCATCCGGTGACAGGTAGCGATCTGCCGAGGGGGCGAAGGGAACTGGAGCCATTGTCTTCTCATCGGCGATGTGTCGAGCACAAAGCGCGGCGCGCAACCCATAAAATCCGGCTTTCAGTGATCGGTTTTCCCCACTGTTTAGCTGCAATACCTTTTTTCGAGCCATGGAAAGATAGTGATGCGCAGCACTCTCGGGTAGAAACGTTCGCGCGGCAAGCGCGGACAGCCGGGAGAGGGCCGCGGGGTCACTTTGATAGATCACCGGTGATCCAAGCCATTCCAACAGCGGAACGTTGCCTTTTCGCATCAATCGCAAGGCCTTGCGCAGGTCCCAACCTCCAGCATCGAAGTCACCGTCCAGCAGCTCAATGATGTCTCGTCTCTCGTTAACCGATAGATACCAGGAGACAGGATGGACGTAGATGAAACGTACGTCGTAGTCGCTGTCTTCAGACGCAAACCCCCATGCGCGGCTGCCGGATTCCACCGCATGCAAAACGCTCACGTTGTGAGGGGCGGTGAGCTCTTCCAGGCGCGCTTTGATTTGGTGCGATTCAGCCATGGCGGGATCATACTCCGATACGTTGGCACCGCACGAAGCTCACGATGGTTGACGGAGTGATGGGCAGGGAAACCCTGCCCTTGAAGACGTCCCCTATGTGTCGGGGCCTGAAGGTATTCGCGGAAGCAGCAGGTAGGAGTCGTAAGCGCCGCCAAAATGCAGGACATAGAGGCCCTTGTTGTCCGACGTGACCTTTTGGAAGATCGGTGCGTGAACAGTGTCGCGCGGACTTACCGTCAGCCTGAGTCCCTCGCCCGCGTAAAAGAAGGTGCTGCTGGGGCAAAACGCGAAATGAAGCGGCGCGACCTCGCCGGGTTTCAGCGGCAAATGAGAGTCTCCGGCAGGTACGGGTAACCATAGCTTGGAGGCGTTGAGGTCAAGTGCTCTGCGGGAAGCGCGGCAGTAGCCGCGCGTCAGAACGTCCTCCTCGCTGCCCACCGATCCGTTGAAACGCATTGGCGCTCCGGTCTTGTCCAGCTTATCCACATAGCCACAAAGGGCCACATCCTCTGGACTCGGCAGGCCGGCCGCTGCCGACCTGACCTCAACCCACACTTTCAACATCATGTAGCCAGACAGTTCGGTGTCTTCATCAAACACCATTTCGAAACGCGCTTGGGCATTGCGCGCCTCGAAAGAGACCTCTCCCGGCTCGTCGGGCTCGTCGTTTGCTAGTCCGTTCGACGTGAGAAAGAGACGTGCGTAATCGGTTTGAGGCAACGGCCACTCGCGTTCTCGACGAGCCTCTTTGATCGTGTCGCGATCCGATCGAACCTCAAGCCGAATGTAGGGTGCCTCCGCAAAGTCGTTTTCGACTCGCTTCAGAAAATGATCCATAAACTGCCGCTGAAGCTCGAGGCATTCCGGCGAGTAGAACTCGGCCCACTTGCCGTTTCGATGCGTATACAGCCACTTCTTTTCACTGCTCGCCTTTTCATAGACACGAAAAGTGCCCATCGTGTGCAGCTCGTGATCAGAGAATGATGCACCGACAAGCATCGGCACGGTAATGTTCTCAAGCGGCGGTGCTTTAGCGCGCCAATAGTCGTCATACATCGGATGGTGATCCAGAATCTTCGGGGGAATCGCCTCTTCAATCGCCAGATATTCCTCTAGAGGCACGTTCATTGATTCCTTCACCTCGGTGTGCCACCAGAAATCCAGAAAACCAATGTCGGCGACGCCAGCGCGACAAACCAGATCGTGGTAGAGGTTTGAGACGCCCTCCCAGGGAATGATGCACTTGAGGGCATTCGGAAGCTTTTGACCGTCAGGAACAGCGGCCGCCAGGTATTGGCTGATACAAAGAAAGCTCACACCGCACAGGCCAACGCCGCCGTCGGACCACGGTTGCTCTCCAACCCAGGCAATCGCATCACGGAATGTCTGACCTTGGTGCTCTGACAAGATGGAGGGCGGTCCGCCGCTATTGGCAAACCCCGGTAGATTGAGGTTTACGAGGTTGTAGCCGGCAGGCACCCAAAAGCCCGGATCCGGAGACTCCCAGCTGGTCAGCGTAGAGAACCTCGGCCGTGCACCGGCCTGTGGGATCAACCGATACTGCGATGGCGGGCCGCCAAACGGCGTGTTTCCCAGAGCGCTGATTTTTCGGTTGTCGTAGGGATGTGCGCACATGATGGTCGGGCGCGCGGCAGCACCGGCCGATCGGGAACGAAAGATATTGGCGGTCAGCTTAAAGCCGCTCGGCACCTCGATCGGTACGTCAAAGTGCGACTCAATGTCGGGGTCAGGTTCGTAGAGTTCGCACTGAGGCCGGAAGAACTGTCCGCTGCGCAGCGCGCGGTTCAGCATGGGCCACGCGGCCCTTAGCGTATCGAGCTTTCTCATCAGCGGTTGTCTCCACGACGTTGCTGCGAAAGCTTATGACAACTGCTGTGGATTCAGCTTAACTCGGGTTAAGCTCGGCCCGACGCTTTCTCTTAAACCGACTGAAACCCTGTGGCGTGATGCCAAGAAACGCCGCAATGTCGCGCTGGCGAACGCGATCAAGAACCGCTTCGTGGTACCGCTCCAAGAATTGATAGCGGATTTCCGTATCGACGCGACTCTTTGCGGACAGCACCTCTTTATCAAAGCAAAGGGTCTCCATCGCTTTGAGCCGGAGGTAACGTCCAAGCTCACCACCGCCGAGAAATTCATTGCGAAACAGCGTGTCGGGGATGGCAACCGCCGCCAGCTCGGTTAATGCGATCAGATCATCGGCGGCGTATTGCTGTGTCCACGCGCTGGTCAGGTTCGCGCAGACCTGGCCCTTCTCAAAAAATCGGGCTATCGAAATCTGCCCGTCAAGATGGGTTTGCCGCGATGCCGCTATCCCCTGGGTGACAAAAAACCATCGCTCGGCGATTTCAGTCTGCCGGTCGATCACTTCGTCAGGCGCAAATTGAACGACGTCGAATTGTGGCGCCAGACCCACCCAGTCGGCATCGCTCAGCGCTATGCCCAAGCGGGCCATGTCACTGAGAAGTGCAGCCAGTGGCTTCTCTATGGCACTCCGATTTTGGGGTTCTTCCAGGGCCATGTTTTCGCCTATGAAAACGCGCTCAAGCTTGGCAGCTTAGAGACTGATCAAGATACAGTCCTGAACCAAGGTTAACCCGGCACCACACGCAACCCAGCCCAAAAAGAAGAAACACTTTCCACAACGGAAGGTACACTAGAGGTCGTTCCATGCTGGGTGTCAACGGCTTCCATGCTCACCAAAGAACGATTGATTCGACTGTGCAAGGCCCGTGACCAGCTTCGCGATACGGATGGAGCGCTGTCTATCGACGAGATTGCCAGCGAGGCCGCTTTGTCGCGCTATCACTTTATTCGCCAGTTCAAAGCGGTTTTTGGGGAAACGCCGGTTCAGTATCGCACCCGGATGCGCCTGGATCGCGCCAAGCATCTACTGATCGAAGAAAACCACTCCATCACAGACATCTGCATGATGGTGGGATTTTCCAGCCTGGGAAGCTTTAGCGCCCTGTTTTCGGAGCGGTTTGGCCGCCCGCCCTCGGCGTTTCGAAAAGCGCTCACGAGCTCCGGCGAATCGCTGTCGCCGGGCTGCATCACGCTGATGAACGCGGCTCGAAAGCACAATTCGCAAAATTCGAGAAGCGACGGTCCGAGTGAGCCGGTAGAAATAGACGGACTCACTGAGCAGGAAGCCTCACATGAAAATCAAACTGAACGGTATCTTTGTTGACGACCAGCAAAAGGCGCTCGACTTTTACACCAAAATCCTGGGATTCAAAAAGAGCCAGGACTTTCCTGTCGGGGAGTTTCGGTGGATCACCGTTGCATCACCCGAAGGTGGCGACGCTGAGCTCGCGCTAGAACCCAATGCCAATCCCGACGCCCGGGTTTTTCAGGAAGCCATGTTCAAACAGGGTATTCCGATGACCGCCTTTGAGGTCGATGACCTGGAAGGTGAGGTCAAGCGCCTGACTGACCTCGACGTGGCGTTTACCACCGGCCCTACGGATGCCGGCGAGGTGACCTTTGCGGTGTTTGTGGACACCTGTGGCAATCTGATTCAGATCTACCAGCCCAAGTCGTAACGTTCGTCGGCGGCTAAGCGCATCTTGGCCGCCGGATTTTTACTTCCCGACGAACGAGGCTAGAAACAGCCGCGCAAGCGGCGCATTTTGCACTTCGGCTCGGTCGAGTGGATTACCCCAGTAAAGGCCTTCCGAGTTCGCCAATGCGATCATGGTCAGCCCCATCGAGGGGATCTTGAGATAAAGAGCCGAGTAAGCCTGGTCCCACCAGCCGGCGTGCCATATCAGCTGAAGCTCCTCATAGTCCTGGACATACCAACCCATGCCATATGGCGCCGTTCCGCCACCGTTAAGTGGCGTTGGCTGCAGCATCGCCGCGCGCGAACGGTCTGAAATCAGCTCACCGCGGTCCAGGGCCATATCGAACCGCGCTAGATCTAGTACCGTTGCGATGATGCCGCCGGCCGCGCCGTCTCCCTGAGGGGGTGGTGGATCAGCCGGAATGATCTGCCCGGTCTCGTCGATCCGATGGGGCGGGGCCAGCTTTTGGGCCAGGTGTTCTGCGAGCGGCAGCGCACGGTGCTGCCGGGCGGAATCCAACATTGCCGCCGGGCGAAGCACCAGGTCAGCGACCAGCGTCGAAAACGGTTTTCCAGCCGCTGCCATCACCGGCCGTGAGGCCCAGGAAAAGACAACCGGGTTATACGAAAAAGCGCTGCCGGGAACCCCGGCAGCGGTGTGGGAAAGCAGGTGGCGGAGCGTGTGGCTGGCGGGGTCACATTGGAGATCGCGGGCAAAAACTGAAGGCTGCTGGCTGAAGCTTGCGCAGAATTCCGACCACCGGCTGTATTCGCCGATCGGCCGATCCAGTTCGACGAGACCGTCTTCCACCAGCTTCATGATCGCAACACCGGATATAGGTTTGGTCACCGACGCAATGTTGTAGGGCGTGCTGGCCGTTGCAGCCACTCTGTTCTCAAAATCTGCCCAGCCCAGGCCTGCCGCCAGCAGGAGCGACTGATCCTTCACCACCGCCAGGGACAGGCCGGGGATCCGATGTTCCTGACGCAGCGCCTCAACTCGCAGCAGGAAGTCGGTCGTTGCGGGCGTCTGCGCTGGTTCAGCGAAAGGTGCTGTGGCGACGATCAGCGAGCCCAGGAATACCGTTGCCAACAATCGACAAAAGCGGCCTACGGCAGGCAGCATTATTGGGATTACCATGGTTGTCCTCCTTCCGTTTGCTGATTGTCGGGATTGCCTCACTTTCAGCACAGCTGCTGCCTGACAATCTCGTACCTGCTAAGTGGACGAGGATCGAGCGGATATCCTTACGTCGTTCGGTTTTCCTTCAGGGTTCAGCGTCTGGTAGCAGGCGAAGCAGCGACAGGACATCGGCCCAGACAGATCAGACAATCGCCGCGCTGGAATACAGCGTGAGGCAGGCTGAGGGTTTAAGGAGTCGTCAATGACGACTGCCGGGGCGCCCGGTCTGAGAAGATGCGGCAACTCATCGTGTCCTGTGGTCCCCGACACTCCCACCGCGCCGGCTCGCCCGCAACGGCTTCATTGGTTACCTTGATCGCGAGATCGGAAAGGTAGGCCACGAATCGATCGACATGACTGTCGTTGATCAGGCGCCCCTTGCTCCAGCGATACTTTTCGGCGTCTCGGCGGCCGTAGATCCGGTTCCCCGCGGCGTCAGCGGCGCTATCGACTTCAAGTTCAAATCGGTCGGTGGAAATCTGGGTAATGTTGTACTGGATTTTGCTGTTGTCAGGGAAGATCACATGGACATAAGGCGTTCCCGTGATGAACCGGTCTTTCTGGATCACCAGCAGCAGCGTAAAAAACCGGTGCCATCCGAGCCAGGCGCCGCGCTTTTCTTCGAGCGCGTCAGAAATCCGTGACTCATAGCCGGCGCTGTCGATCACCTCATAGGCCGATTCGGCGGAACGGCCGGCATAGACGGGTGGCGCTGTTAGCGGTTCACGAGGCCAAAGGCCACTTAGAGGGGTGAACAACGTAAGCATCGCCAGCACGGCGACCACCCAGGTCCGCTGCTGCCAGCGGGTCCTTCCCTCCTCGCTTTTCGGGCTCGGCGGCACCAACATCACCAGCGCGGCACATGCCAGCCAGGAAAAGAGCAACGCGAGAACCGTCCACAGCACCTTGCGCCAACCCTGAACTCGACGGGTCAGAAGTATGAGTGCCATCGGCACAAACACTAGAAAAATCGCGAGAAAGAAAGAGAGGTCGTACGAGATGTTCATCCACGTGAGCTGAGTGTATTGCCGGTCGTTTTCAAGTCTGTCACACCAAAATTCATCATCAAATGGCGGTTTTGTCTCTCCAATTCGATTCACAGCCTGAGGTCGCTGAATGGTTATCGGCGGCTAGCTATTTGAGTCTGGAGAAGATTGATGAACGACCGAAGAACCTTAAGCTTGGCAGCAGCCCTCTGCACGCTGTTTTTTTGCCTACAACACCCCATCAGCTACGCGGTGCAGTGCGACGCTGACGATCCGGGTGCCGAACACGTCCTGCTGGGTGATCCCCGTGGGATCAGGACTGCGCTCACGGAAAATCGCTGCGCAGAATACATTCTGGGAGCCTCAGAGCACGCGATCGGAAACCCGATTTTTCTGCGGGACGTGGACGTGCTGATTTCTGGAGGGTGGGCGTCCGGGTCGTTAGATAACGACAACCCAGAACAACTCGATGTGCCAACGGTGATCGACATCGTGATCGGCAGAGGCTTCACGATCGAGGCCGATCCCACCGGGCCGCGGCGCACGATCGTACTGGATAACCTGATCATCGAAGGTTCCGGTCGCCGGGATACACCGGAACGGGGCCGAGGTGGCGGAATCCTGGCTGATGGGCCGATCGACCTCTATCTGAGAAACGTCGTCATCCGAGACAACTTTGCCATCACCGGTGGAGCGGTCCATCTGACTAACGGCGCGCGCCTGCTGAGTTACGACGACAGCAACCCGCCAGCGTTTTCTGCGGATACCGAGACCTTTCTGGCCGCCGGTGACACGCGCCGCGCTACGCGTAGTCAGGTCTCGGGCAATATCGCTACCCATGGTGGGGGTATCTACTGCGACGGTGGATCAATGATCAACCTGCGCCAGGTCATGATCGAATCGAACACCGCCGAGCACTCGGGCGGTGGCGTGTTTGCATCAAACTGCGACGTGTCGGGTAGTGGCGTTTTTATAAACGGCAATGAGGCGGAGGAATTCACTGGTGGCGGCCTGTTTCTCAGGCACAGCACCATGGACCTGCGCGGCGGGACTGTTTTTAGCAACGATGCAGGACAGCAGGCTGGCGGCATCTACCTCGGTGATTCCTCCGGTTACTGGCAGGGCAACATCAACGCCAACTCGGCTGCTCGAGGTGATGGTGGTGGGGTCTACTGCGAGGCGCCCGACGGCACTCGAAGCATCTTGATGCTAGGTCAGTCCAACATCAAAACGAACCGAGCGGCCCGTGCAGGTGGCGGAGTGTTCCTTTCTGACTGCACGCTAACCCATGACACGGCCCGCTCCAATTACGCTATTGAGGTGGCCCAGAACGCCGTAAACGATGACTTCAGTGACCCGCTGGCGGTAACCGACAACGCCAATTTGCATGCCGGCGGTGGTCTTTTTGCCCGTCGGTCCAACGTTACCCTTGGCGATATCGACCTAAACATTGCTGTCCGCCTGTTCAGCAATCGCGTCAGCCAACAGCGAGATAGCGATGGCAGCTTCAGGGACGTGGTAGAGAACCCGGTTCCGCCCCGCTTTCGGGAACTCGGTGCCTCTGGCGGCGCCATCGAGGTTCAGAGTGGACGGGTTCGGCTCCAGAACTTCGAAATGCGGGACAACCGGGCGCCGATTGGAGCCGCGTTGGCGTTGACGGTCAATGGCGAAGCGGAGCTCCTCGCTGGTGAGGTCACGCAGAATCACGCAACCGGCCGCGATGTATCCGCCTACAGCAACAACAGCTGCATTTCGGGTCAGGGAGCGCTCTATGCGGGCACGTTCAAGTTTCACCAGCTCCATGAGCGCCATCGTTTAACGTTGGATCGGGTTCACCTTGCTCGAAATCAGGGCTACGTCTGCAGCAACGTATTTGTACTGAACGCCAGTTCGCTGTCGGTCAGACACGGTGACGCAAGCGTGATCAATTCAGCCTTCTTCGAAGATGCAGGAGATAGTGCCCGCTATGCCATCAATGTGGGTTCCGGTGGCCGCCTGGAAATGCGCCACTCCACCGTCGCGGTACAACCTTTCATTGCAGCGGTGGGAGACGCGCTCTTCGGCTATACCGGTGGCGCTGAATTCTCGCTCCACAACTCACTCTTCTACATCCTCGGACGACCGCTATTCGGTAGCTCCCTATCGCAACGTTTCAACGCTCTCGACTTTCACTGTTCGGCATTTCCGGCACCCCTTGAAGAGTCCAGCGTGCTCGGAAGTTCGATTGATCGTTCCGTGGAAGACTACATCGAGCTCGACCCGGACTTCGAGCCGTTCGAGAACCTCGTTCAGGGTGATTTGCGCCTCGAAGAAGGCTCGCTCGCGGTCGATCGCTGCGCCCTGGCGCCGGAGCTGCAACTGCAACACTTGGTGGACCTATCAGGCCAACCCCGACCGGTGGACAGTGGCCTCGGCGAACCTTTGAGGGTCTACGATGCCGGGGCCTATGAAAACCCAGTCGGGACTATCGTTCTTAGCAACGCGTCGGTAGACCTCGAGCAACCGGCACCCACTACACTTTCTACTGAGGGAACGGAACTGCCGGTGATTGTCGATAACGTAGGACGAACCAATCAGATCGATTCCTTGACCATGAGCGGTGCTGACACATTCACGGATCTGGAATTCCTTGGCGTCGCAAGCGGCACAACCTCTCTCTGGACTTGCACCAATCAAAATCAGCACGACCTGCTGTGCAACCTGAATCTTCCGCTCTTTTCGGGAAACCGGCACGTGCTGAAATTTCTCGCTCGACCCAGCGCCGAGTCTGAGGAGGCCGAGATCAGCATCACGTTAACGACGCGTCAACCTGAGGTCACGCAAGACGACAACCACCTTGACGCCGTTTTCGACGTCACGAACGACAGCTTGCCGCCGCCAGATCCTGAGATCTTTCGCGACAGCTTCGAATAGACCACTATCCGGGCCACCAACCATCGGTGGCCCGGCACCAAGTGTGATTCGGCTCCCGCTGTGCACCGTCTGCGAGCCACATAAGCCTGCTATAGTTTTCTCATGGTTGCGTCGGGCCCTGAAATCACCGCCCTGCTATCCCGCTACGGCGATGGCGATACCGCTGCGCTGAGTGAGCTTATGCCGCTGGTCTACGGTGAGCTGAAGAAAATAGCCAGCCGCCAGCTGCGCGGCATGGGCGGGAACGGCCTGAACACCACAGGCCTGGTAAATGATCTCTATATCAAGATCGCTTCGCAGGATCCTCGAGCGGTAAACAACCGCGGCCATTTTTATGCGCTGGCCGCGCGCGCCATGCGGAACCTCCTGGTTGATCATTTGCGTGCCCGCAGCGCCGCGAAACGCAATGACGGCGAGGCTCCATTGCCGCTGGACGAGGAGCTGGCCGGCACACCCGATCTCTCAGCCTTCTGGCTCAATGTCGACGGGGCTCTAACCGAACTGAGCGAGAAAGACCCGCGGCTGGTCAAGCTCCTGGAGTGCCGGGTTTTTGGCGGCTACAGCTTTCAGGAAACCGCCGACGTTCTGGAGGTCTCGCTTCGAACCGTTGAACGCGACTGGATGCGAGCGAAGGCATGGTTGCGTACGCGGCTGGATCGGGGCGAAACCTGACGCGAAGCTCGTGGCGGAATTGCGACCGTAATTCGATAACTACTGTAGGCCAACTGATCACGCTAGAAATAAGAGCATGTCTACCGTATTCGACGACTGGCAAACGCTGAACCCGCTACTGGAGCAGGCGCTAGCGCTACCCGAAGACCAGCAGCAGGATTTTGTGAGTTCCGTTGAAGACAGGAGCCTGCGCCAGCAGCTTGCCACGTTGTTGAAGGCAGCCTACGAGGAATCCACCTTCATCAGCCGCGGCGGCGCGTTTGCGGGAGACCTCGGGGACGAGCTGGTCGAGAATTTGACCCGCGGCCGCGACACCGAGCCCAAGCGTGTCGGGGCTTACCTCTTGGTTCGCGAAGTGGGTCGTGGCGGGATGGCGCAGGTCTTCCTGGGTCGCCGTGCCGACGGGCTCTACAATCAGGAGGTGGCCATAAAGATCATGTGGCCAGGGCTGATTCGCGGAGACCTCCTGGACCGTTTTGAGCGCGAACGTCAGATCCTCGCGCAGCTCACCAGCCCTCACGTTGCAAGACTATTGGATGGCGGCGTAACCAAAGACGGCCGACCGTGGCTGGCGATGGAGTACACCCCCGGCGAACGCATCGATCGGTATTGCGAAGCGAACGGGCTAACCGTTCCCCAGCGGATCGCTCTGGTTCGGGACGTGATGGGTGCCGTCGCGGCGGCTCATCGCCTGGGCGTCATTCATCGCGATATCAAGCCCGCGAATATCCTCGTTGAGCCCAATGGCAACCCTCGCCTTTTGGATTTTGGCATCGCCAAGCAGCTCGATCAGGGTGATGCAGAAACCGTCACCGATGCGCGGGTTCTAACCCCACAATACGCGAGCCCAGAACAGATCCAGGGGCAGCCGGTGAGCCGCGAGTCAGATGTCTACCAGTTAGGTCTACTGCTGTTTGAACTACTCACGGGGGAACGCCCGTTTGCCGCCGCAAATACAACGCCGCTCGACTGGCAACGCCGAATGCTGGAAGAGCTCCCTCCACGACCGAGCCGAGTGGCAAAAGCGACCGGCCAACACCTCTCGCCTGACCTGGATGCCGTTGTCCTCCGGGCTCTGGATAAAGATCCCGCCGTGCGCTACTCCTCGGTCGAAGACTTTTCCCGGGATCTCGATCACTACCTGCGAGGGCTACCCGTGGATGCCCGAGCCGGGCGACGGCTCTATCGCGCTCGCAAGTTTGTCGCTCGCCATCGCTGGGCGGCCGCCGGGGCCACGCTGGTGTTTTTGCTCCTGTTCGGCTGGGGCGCGAGCATGACCCGGCAGGCCCGTCAGATCGAGCAGGAGCGCGACGCGGTGCGCCTGGAGGCGGCCAAGGCGGCTGAGATGGCGCGCTTTATGACCGATCTGTTTGAGTACGCCTCTCCGGGTGTGACGCAGGGCCAGCCGCTGTCAATTCGGGAAATGGTTGATCGCGGTGCGGATCAGCTCGCCGCGAGGCTGGACAACCAGGATACGCTTAAGGCGGACATGCAGGAGGCGCTGGGGCGGATTTACACAACGCTGGGCGAGTTCGACGCGGCAATCGCCCAATTTGACCAGGCAGCGCAGCTACGATCTGAGCTTCCACAGTCGACCGTCGAGCACGCCGATTTTCTCGAGGCTCGCGCCGCCGCGTTACGGGGTGCCGGCGAGTTTGAGCCGGCCCTGGAGCTCCTCGGCGAGGTGCTTACGATTCGCACCGCAACGTTTGGTGAGAAATCCGTCGCCGTGGCCCAGACCCACAGTTCTCTGGGCGACACTTACGCGGAATACGGTAAGACCGCCGAATCCAGTGAGCACTACCGCCAGGCGCTTGAGCTCAGGGAGGAGCTGTTGCCCGAAGATGACCTCTCGCTGGCGATGTCCCGAGGGGATTACGGCATCGTGTTGCATCGGCAGGGGCTCGCTGAACAGGCCGCTCCCTACTACGAGCTTGCGCTGAAGATCCAGGAGCCCCGACTGGGGGCGTCACATCCGTCAACACTGGATACGCTGCGCAACCTGGCGGTGGTGCAGTGGAGCCTCGGCAAAAACACCCGAGCACGGGAACTGCTGCTCGAGGTGTTGCACCGCGAGCAAGCCATTTACGAACATGACCACCCACGCATGTCTTTCACGTTGGGGTTTCTTGCCCGGGTTGCCGAGGACGAGGGTGAGCTGGGCCAAGCCGAAGAATACTGGCGGCAAACTTACCGAGTCATGGCCAACACCTATTCAGCCGATCACCTGGTCACGGCTGGAGCCGAGCATGCATTGGGTGAGGTCCTGCTGAGGCAGGGCAAACTGGCCGAATCCTGCGGGCGCCTGGAAAACGCGCTCAAGATCCGCCTCACCGAACTCAGCGACGAAGAACGACGGGTGAATCAATCGCGTGTGCAGCTCGCTTTGTGCCAGGCCCAACGCGGCGAGTTCACCGCTTCGGCCCTGCACCTGACGGCGGCTGAGCCTCACCTGACGTCAGAGGCTGATCGAGCAGCGGCTGAACAGGTTCGAAGCTTGCTCGCCGCTGGCCGGTCTGCACTGGCTAAATGATGTTTCCTCAGCGTCCGGGTGGTTGCGCTTCAAAGCCGTCACGAAAGATGCTTTCGGGATCTGCACTGCCCATGACCGATATCGGGTCAGAAAACTCAGACGTGTTGCCGTCGGCGTCAGTGGCGGTGGCCACGATCACGTCCCCCGCGAGAACCGCAACCAGCGGGCTGATCGGCGCGGTCCGAATGCTTTGAGCGTCGGCCAGCGGGTATTCATCGATTCCCACAAGTCGTCGCCTTTCATTGCCTCCACTATCAGCCAGGTAAAACTCGATACGAAGGGGATAGGTGCTGTTGGCGGGATCTGAGTCGACGAGGTAGCTGTAGGTGAGCAGCATGTCGCCGTCGCCAACCACGCTGGAGAATTCCGGGTAGTTCTGCAGATTGTTAGCGCCGGCGTCAGCATCACCCGGGTCATTGACGTTGCGTCCGTCGTTGCCGATGTCGATCTCCGCGGTCACGTTGCCGAATACCCGGTTGCCGAGAAGCGCGTTGTTCTGGCCTTCGATCTCGAGGCCGAGATCGCCGTTGAAGGCCACCACGTTGCCATCCGCAAGCTCGCTCCCGCCGATCGTGTTGTTGCTTGTCTCTGAGCCGGTGTCGATGCCGTCTGCTCCGTTGCCAAGCATCAGCAGCCCGTTGCGGTCGGTACCCACATAGTTACGGCGTACCGTGTTTTGGGTCGAAACGTCGGATAGCAGAATGCCGTCACGGACGTTCGCGCTTGCAACGTTGTCCGAGATCAGATTGTCCTCTGCGTCTTGAATAAAGACGCCGTTATTCTGATTACCGAGCGGGGTGATTCCGTCCGCGCCAACACCAATCAGGTTTCCGACAACGTCATTACTGCTTGTTCGCTGAATGGAAATTCCCTGGAGTCCATTGTCAGCGAGCACGTTACCCGCACCGTCCGCCAAGCCCCCGACAACGTTGCCGGTCGTAAAAATCGCGATCCCGGAGTCACCATTGCCTCGCGGCAGCAGACCAGTTGCGTCCGTTCCGATCAGATTTCCCTGAATCACCGTATCGTTGGCATCGTTGAATACCAGGACGCCGTCGCCCTCGTTGGCACCGATTACGTTACCCTCCCCTGAAGCGGTCCCGCCGATACGGGCGCCGGGGGCATTGTTCAAAATGATGCCTGAACCAGGACCGCCGCCCGTCGGGCCGACAAACTCTACGTTGGGAAGCGCGGTGATTCCATCCGCGCCGATGCCAATCGAGTTTCCAATCACCACATTTTCGTTTGCGGTGTTGGACTCAAGCACTACGCCGGCGCCCCCATTGCCCACAACAACGTTGTCTTGGACTGTCGAACCGACCGTGCCTCTCAGATTCACGCCAAAAATTGTGTTGCCGAGCGCAGCATTGCCTGTGATGTCGGAGCCTATGCGGTTGCCAACAATCAGAGCATTCGTGGTACTGAAGAGAAACATTCCCTCCAGGGCGCTGGCGGCGATGATATTGCCAACGCTGCCGTTGCTTTCACCAATCACGTGATCGTCGCCGTCGATGATGGTTAATCCCACCCGGCCATTGCCGATCCCCTGCGTACCGGTTGCGTCCGTCCCGACAAAGCTACAGGTCAACGTAAAGCGATCCGAAAGCACCACCCTGATCCCCTCAAGCGGCGCCGAGTGAACGCTGATCCCCCTGATCGTTACGTCATCACCCTGGATGAGCAAACCAAAATCAGCGGACTGAGCAGCGTCGATTGAGACGTTTAGCGTGGGTGGCCAGGCGGCACAATCACCACCAGGTTGAGTACTACCATCCAGAGTTAGCTCACCCTGAACGTTAGGTAACGACCCGGCAAGCTGGATCACGTGCGGCCCCGTCCCCGGAATCGCAAAGACGATCTCGTCGCTGCCGGCCGCCGCGTTGGCGTCCGCAATCGCCTGACGCAGCGTGCCGGGTCCTGTGTCGGCGGTGCTGGTCACCGTAAACGTTGCGGAATGGGTCATGCTGGCCAGCGATAGCGCTGCCAGGGAGATTAGGGTCCGTGTATAACTGCCGACCATGGCCTGGCTCCTCGTTTCCGTCTCTAGTGTTAGAGGCGGAAGTGGCGAGGAAACCGGATCAGCGGATGTTCGGCCCAGCCGCTATTGACGCGATGAAGTTATGCCCAAGCAGGAAATAGCGAAGAGATCGTTGCGACTCGCCTATGTCTTAGCAGTTGTGGTGGGTTACTCGAAGCCGTCGCTGAACACCGCGTCGCCCAGCAGCACGATGTCCACGGTACGAATCTCCACCGGGCCGAGCGGAGAGAGCGCCACGGTCTGCTCAGGAAAATTCTCCGAGACCACCGTCAGCTCAATCGGCGTCCCTGCTGTCACCAGCGAACTGTATTCTCCGCTCAGCGGATTCGAGGCAGTAATCTGGTTTGTGCTGGTAAAAATGACAGTACCCACCGGTTCACCGTCGCCGTCGCTCACGTTCCCGGTAATCCGCGCGCCGAGCTGATTGAATTCCGAAACGTTAAGAAACACGTCGTAGGGAAACTCGTTGCCACTGAGTCCAAAACACTCGCGGATCCGTAGAAGCACCACCTCGCTGTTCTGAGTCACCCCGAGGCCCGCGTCGACAATTTCCCGTCCGACCGGAATGGGCACACCGTTGGGCTCGCACTCGTTGAATTCCGCCAAGGGTTGCGCGTTGGGGTCGATCACCCGACTCGCGTCAAAAATCTGCACGTTGGGCGTGATTTGACTGCCGTCGCCGCAGATGCCTTCACAAACGTCGAACGCGAAGATGCCGTTGTTGAGACGAAAGATGATCCAGTCCTCGTCGCTGTCGCTGTGAAACCAGTGACGGTCAGAGCGCCGGGTCGTATCGGCGGCGTTGCTGTCTGGGAACCGAGCGGACAGCGGCGTGTCGTCGACCTCGAATCGATCGAGTTCCGGCAGCGGCTGGCCGGTTGTTGTGACGATAAAACCATCTCGTCGCCCTCTCGGTCGGACGTTGTCCAAACCGTCCCGGTAAACGTCGTCTTCGATTTCGAGCTGATAGGTAGCAGGGGTCGGCGCGCTGGCGGCAATATCAAACGAAATTGAGCCCAGAGACAGATCGGGTATCTCGGGTCCACTGCCGGCGCCTTGGATCCGAATGGCAAAGCCAACAACCTCGCAGGTCACCACCACGTTTGCGGGCCGACCGAAATTCCCGCCGCACCGGCTGAGACTGGGAGACAGGTTGATGAAGTCGAACCGAATAGTCGCCTCAAAGGCATCAACACCACTCCCGGTGCCTTCAAAGTCCACATCGATCGTCACCCGCGTCCCGGGCTGACCCTCGGTCGACCCGAGCTGCAGCGCCGGCGCCGCCACAGCATCCTGCCGCCAAAACGCCATGGCCACCGCCAGCAAAACCGTCAGTTTGAGCGTCCCGGGAGTTTTTTGAATCGAGCTGACGGGTTGCACGGCCTGCCTGCAGATCGTTGGACAGTCTTAAGATTTAGCACACCAACTCCAAGCTGGCGAGGCGAACGGACGGAAAAGGTGCGATGGATGGAGCTGAAACAGGAATGCCCTTGCACTAAAATCCAAATACCGGTTTCGGCGGGCTTCGCGATTCAGCGCCCGGCTCGAATTTTTATCTTATGGAGAATCCCATGAACCCATCGATCGCAACGAGGCCAACCTGCCGTAGACTTTTCTGGGCCTTGAGCCTTTTGGCGCTCATCATTGGCGCCAGCCCGGTTCTGGCTGATTCACATGCCGGTGGATCGGACGGCGACGGTAAGGTTGTGCTGATCACCGGCGCCAACCGTGGCCTGGGGCTCGAGTTTGCCAGGCAGTATGCGTCGGACGGTTGGACGGTCATCGGCACCGCGCGCAGTCCGGCAAAGGCCAACGACCTCAAAGCAATCGCTGCCGATACGCTTCAGCTTGACGTCACCGACCGGGACAGCATTGCGGCGCTGGCCAAAGCGCTGGAAGGTCGACCGATCGACATGCTGATCAACAACGCCGGAATTTTTCCCCGAGTCGGCGCCATCGAGAAGGTCGACGCTGACGACTACGCGCGGACGCTCATGGTTAACACGCTCGGCCCCGTGCTGGTCACCCAGGCACTCTTGCCTAACCTGCGGGCCGGCGAAAGGAAGCACATCGTGAATATCACCAGCCAGCTTGCCAGCATCGAAAACAACGGCGGAAACTTCTACGGCTACCGGGAAAGTAAGGCCGGGCTCAACATGTTCACCAAAACGCTGGCCGCCGAGCTCGAGCCCGAAGGGTTTGTTTGCCTGGCGCTCCATCCGGGCTGGGTGCGCACCGATATGGGCGGGCCCAGCGCCACGCTGTCGCCTGAGGAGTCGGTCACCGCCATGCGCAAGGTGATCAGCTCGCTCAGCGCGGGAGACAGCGGCCAGTATCGCGCATACACAGGAGCGGTTGTTCCCTGGTAGACGCGTGCTGGCGGCAGCGGTTCCTCCAACGGCTTAAAGCTGCTCCATGATGCGTGACAGCAGCGAGTTGAAGTTAAAGATCTCGTCCTCGAGGCCACCCTCAAGATCGTTGGCCATGCCGACCACCACGTAGGGGTCCTCACCGGATCGCTCGAGCATCCAGGCGTAGGTGTACACCATCTGGCCGCTCGCACCGGATTCCAGGTTGCCGCCCTTGAACCAGATGCGGTCCCAGCGCTCATAGAGGTTGGGAAAGCCCGGCGTGGCACCCAGAGCGCGCTCGACCACCAGCGCGGCGTCCGAACCCGGGTCGTGCTGGCGGTGCCGGGCGAACGCTCCGCAAACGTCCAGGGGGCTTGCCTGCCAGGTCCCGGTGACAAACTCCTCTTCGTTGAAAAAGCCGCCGCCGTTGGTGGCGATTGAGCCCAGTGGTACCAGCTGATCCGTAAGGAACTGGCGCTGGAAATCTTCGGTCCCGGTAACGTAGCGGTCCGCGTCGGCCGCGCTCACCGAAAACAGCAGATGGAACTGCTCGCTGATGTTGAGCTGCGGCGCCATGAGTTCAGGCCGGGAGTGTCCGTACTCGGCATGCAGGTTGTTGAGCCGGTCCCGCCCCACCGCCTCGTGGAGTATGTCCGTGGCCGTATTGTCACTGACGCCCATCATCAGCAGCGACAGTTCATCCAGCGTCACGGCACTGCCGATCGGAAGATCGAGCAGCGGCCCGCCGGGAGCGCGATCGGCCGCGGTCACCGGCAGCAGCTGCTGGCGAGTGAGTGAGCCGTCGTTGAGCGCCTCAGCGACGCCCGCCAGGATCCAGATCTTGAAAATCGAGGCTGTCGCTCGAGGCTCGTTCTCATTGCGACCAACGACGGTCACACACTCATTGTTCCGGATCCGAGCGACCAGCAGACCCGACGAGGCGGAGAGGCCGGCATATTCATCGGCCGCCTGCTCGATGCTCAGGTTCTGGTCGTCGGCAAACACCAGCGTGCCCGCGCCAAAACCAAAGTTTTGATACGAAAAGCTGTTGATCAGACGCGAGTTCACGTCGATCGATAGGTTGAGCGCGACCTCGCGGCCGTTGGTGCCCGTCACCAGGCCAGAAACCGTCAGCGGCGTTGCGCTGGACACGTCCGTCAGCCGGGGCTCGGGAGCGAGGGTGGCGATGTCGGCGAAGAACCCGCGTGTTTGCTCCTCCGAGAAGCTGGTGAACCAGGCGGGGGCGAAGTTATCGCGCAGGGCGGCGTCGCTGGTGTTGCCTCCGGCGGTTATCTCTGCCAACAGCCAGTTCGCCCGTCCGGTCGCGTCGTTGTCAGGCAGGAGCACCTCGCCCGCTACGGTCGGCATGATGCGAGCGATCGCCGGATCGTTGCAGGCATTGCCGCCGATGCCGACCAGCTGCTGAATCTGCAAACGAAAATCGACGAAGTCGGCGTCCGTGGCGTCCAGGTCGGCGAAGCCCGCGTCGCAGTTCAGACTGAAATTCACCCGCCCGGCGGGCTGGCGCTCGACGTCAGCCGGATCGAAGTTGTCGCCAAAAAGGCCGCCTACCGGCTGCACCATATCGAGCTGTACGCTGCCGTTGCCGATGTTGCCGGTGCCAATCCCCACCATCCAGGCCTGATTGCCCGCGACGTCGTAGGTGAACCAGTAGGCCAGCGGGGTGCCGTCCTCCAGCACTTCCACCGCAAAACCCTCGCCGTCGTTAACCGGGTCAAACCATGAACCGCTTTTGACGGGCACGAGCGGCTCGCTGGCAACACCCACCTCCAGCGGGCGGGTCAGTCGAACCAGGTTCTGGCTGCCGGCCTGCCCGTTGATCACGTAGTCGGCCCGTCCGCTGTCGTCGGAGGGAAAGGTGAGGGTCAGCTCACCCATGTCGTCGCGAACGATGGCCGAGGAATCGAAGTCGGGGCCGAACACGCCCCCGGTTGGCATCAGCAGCTCGTCGATCTGCAGGACGTTGCCGCTGGCGGAGCCCAGGCCGGTAAACCAGCGCTGCTCGCCGGTGCTGGTGTAGGTAAACCAGTAGACCACCGCCGACGCGTCGTCAATGAACTGCACCACGAAGCCTTCTCCGTCACGTGCGGGATCAAACCAGGAGCCGCTGGCGGAGATATCAGCGACCTTCGCGGACGGTGGCGTCGACGCCATCACGCCGGTGTCGGCGAGCAGCAGAGATGCGGCAAAAAGGACTGACTTCATGAGTGTCACCGGTGTGTCAGGACTAGGACTCTATTGTGAGAAGCGCGAAACTCTTGAATTCGGGCTCAGCTCACGGCGCTTTCTCTGGGCGCCGCAGCCCGCCGCAGACGGTCGTTGATCGCTTCACCCAGGCCTTCGTCAGGAACCGGCATCACCGCAATGGTCCCGGCCCCCTGCTCGTCCAGCTTCCGCAGCATCCGGTAGAGGTTGGCAGCAGCTTCAGTCGTATCACCGCTCGGCGAGAGGTTTGGTCCGGGCGGCGCGGCCGGCCCAAAACCCAGCAGGACCTCACCAGGACGAGAGGCCGTCGCGTTGAGCCTGAGCGCCGCGGCCGGTGCATAGTGGGAACTGAGCTGGCCAGGCGCGTTGATGTCGGCGGAGCCCCTGCCTGCCAGCTCACCGATCACCGCTTCAAGCGCCGACCGGCCGATCGCGCCGGGCCGAAGCAGCCTGGGTGGATCCTCCGGCAGCACCGACACGATGGCCGATTCGATCCCGGCCTCGCAGGGACCGCCGTCCACTACCAACGCCACCTCGTCGCCGAAAGCCTGCGCTACGTCAGCGGCAGTGGTTGGGCTCAAGCGGCCTGACGGATTGGCGGAGGGCGCCGCCAGCGGCCCACCGAAACGCTCCAGGAGTTCACGCGTTAACGGATGACCCGGCACACGAAGGCCGATGGTCTCCAGGCCGGCCCGGGCGAGTTCACAGCTTTTCCCCCGCTCGCGGGCCGGCACCACCAGCGTCAAGGGTCCCGGCCAGAAGGCCTTAGCCAGCGCCCTCGCGCGCTCGTCGAGCCGCCCTTCAGCCGCCGCCATCGCGGCGTCAGCCACGTGTGTGATCAGCGGATTAAAGGCCGGCCGGCCTTTCGCGGCGTAGATACGGGCTACGGCATCGGGGCTGGCCGCATCAGCTGCGAGGCCGTAAACCGTTTCCGTTGGAATGGCAACGAGCCTGCCGTCTGCAAGGGCGGCCAAAGCCTGATTGATGCCCGTAGAACCCGGATAAACCGGTGGGTCGGACATGCTGAACTCGATGATTGGACCCGCGAAAGGTTACCGGCAAGCCGGGCAAAATGTAACTCGCGGTGCGTGTGATCCGGGCTGACGGGTTTACCGTAGAAGTGACCGAAAAAAGTCGCGCACATGTCATCGGGAATTCGTTATGATGAAACGCCTGGCCAGGTTGCAACGAGTTTCTTCTGAGGCGCATGACTTCACCCTCGCTCGACGCCGAAAACGAACCCGATAGGGCAGAACCCTTTATCCCCGACGACGACCTCCGCGAGGTCGAAATCCATGAAACCCGCACGCTGCCGATTGAATTCACCGGCCAGGCCAGCGTCTATTTTCGAATCTGGATCGTCAATCTCTGCCTGACCCTTTTAACGCTGGGCATCTTTTCCGCCTGGGCCAAGGTCCGCAAGAAACGCTATTTCTATGCGAGCACCCGGATCGACGATTCGCCGATCCAGTATCTGGCAGAACCCATTCCAATTCTGAAAGGGCGTCTGGTGGCCGCGGCGCTGCTGTTTATCTGGTGGTTCAGCAGCAGCTTTTATCTCCCTGCGCTGCCCTGGGTACTGGGCGCCGGGCTGATCATCGCTCCGTGGATCGTTGCCAGCTCAGCGGCCTTCAACGCGCGCTATTCGGCCTGGCGAAACCTGACCTTTGTATTCCACGGCAACTATCTCGGCGCGGCCCTCACGATCTACTGGCTTGGCCTGATCCCGATACTGGTCGTCGGCATGATGTTTGGTGGGCTCGAAAGCGCCTTCATCGCAACGGAGGACTCCGGGCTCTGGCTCGTGGTGTTGGTGGTTGTGCTGGCTGCCGGGATCCTGTTTCCCTGGTGGTTGAACCGCCTGAAGCGCTTTGTTGCCCGCAATACATCCTTTGGCACGTGGCGGGTCGATTATGGAGCAACCGGCGGGCAGTTTTTCGGCGTGTATTTTGTCGCCGGACTTATCGTGATGGGAGCAGGGGTTGTAACGGCCGTGCTGGGCGCTGTCCTGCTGTCCTTGGATACCACGTCGATCGATGTAGTGGTGGTATCGGTGCCGCTCTATCTCGGCTATGTCTTCGCTTTTGCCTACACGAAAGCCTCTATCACCAACGTGGTCTGGAACCACGCCCGGCTAGGCTCGGTTTCGTTCCGCTCGACGATGAAAAGCGGTGAACTTTTTGCGCTTTACGTCACCAACGCGCTGGCCATCGTGGCAACTGTTGGCCTGGCGACTCCCTGGGCGGTGATGCGCACGATGCGCTATCGCTTAGAGCATCTTTCGGCGCGCACTGAGCAGCCCCTGTCGGAGTTCGTCGGCGATGATCGAAGCACGGTGCACGCAGCGGGTGCTGAGACTGGCGACTTTTTCGATCTGGACCTCTCGCTGTGACAGTTTTCAGCGGCTACTACTTCGACGGCAAGAGCGCTCTGCGCCACGACGCCGAGCTGGCGCTGGTTGGCGATGAAGTCCAGCTTAGGCACGCGGAAGAGGTTCGCAGCTTCCAGCGCTCGGAGCTGCGGGTGTCTCCGCGCACCGGCGCCGGGAGCCGGCTGGTCGCGATGCCCGACGGCGGTCAGTTTCAGTGTGACGACAATGGTCTGCTCGATCGTCTACCGCAGGACAGCCCGAGCGAAGGGATCGTCGCCTGGCTGGAGCAGCGCTGGGGGGTGGCTCTGGGATGCGTGGTGCTGGTCGCGCTGGTGCTGTTCGCCGGCCATCGATACGGGCTGCCGGCCGCCGCGGAAAGTATTGCGCTGCGAATCCCGATCGAATCGGAAAAGAATCTGGGCGAGGAGGTCCTCGACTCGATGCACGAGTTCGGCTGGCTGGCGCCCTCGAGAATTGATGCGCAACGGCAGGACCGGATCAGAGCACGGTTCAATGATTTCCGTCGCGGTCAGGCTTACGAGGCGTATCTCGACCTTCAGTTCCGCCACTCCCAAGCCATCGGAGCCAACGCATTCGCGTTGCCGGGCGGTACCGTTGTCATCACCGATGATCTCGTTGAGCTGGCGGAAAACGATGAAGAGGTTCTGGCCATTTTGGCGCACGAGATCGGCCACATCGAGCGCCGCCACGTCATGCGCGGGCTGATCCAGGATTCACTGGTCGCGGTGGCAGCGACAGCCGTGACGGCCGATGCGGCAACCCTCACCGCTGCCGTTGCCGGCCTTCCGGTTGTCATCTTGCAAAGTGAATACTCCCGAGAGTTTGAGGAAGAGGCCGATGAATACTCCTTTGCGCTGCTGAAAGAGAACGGTATTTCGCCCAGCGCTTTCGCTGACATCATGGAACGGCTGCAGGCCCGCTACCCAGACACCGACAACGCGCTCCTCAACTTTGTCAGCTCCCACCCGGCAACAGAGAGCCGCATCAACCGCGCTCGGGAAGCCGCGCAGAGCAACGATTAACCGCACGAGCATCACTCTTTCAGGTCGGCGCGGCGGTCAGCCAGCTCCTTCAGCAGTTCGTCGATCTCCTGGACGTGCTCCGGGTAATCGGCCTGATCGATTCCGGCGGCCATCGTAACGAGATACGCCTGCGCTTCGTCAAACGCACCTTCTTCAATCAGGATATCGGCCCGCAGCAGCTGCGCATACTGGGTTTTAGCATGCTGCTCCGGCAGCGTTGCGCCGTAGATTGCCAGGCATTCGTCGATATGGCGCATCGCTTGCGTATAATGGCCGCGCACGCGAGCGATGTCGGCAAGTCCCGCCAACGAATCGGCCACCATAAAATACTCTCGGCCATGCGTTTCACTGAAACGTTCGATGGCACCCGTCAGCAGCGCCTCGCTTTCATCAAGCCGCTCGCGCTGCAGCAAAAAGTCCGCCAGGTTTGCCATCGTTTGCGCGACCTCTGGGTGTTCCGGGCCGTAAACGTGTTCGAGAATTGCCAGCGACTTGCGGTAGTGCGTTTCCGCTTCTTCCCAGCGCTCGAGCGACGTGAGCGTGATCGCTAGGTTGTCGTGGGCGAAGCCGGTGCCAGGATACAGCTCACCGTGTTCGCGGTAGCTGTATTCAAGCAGCTCGTAGAGCAGCGGCTCTGCCAGCTCGTAGCGCCCTTGATAGGAATAGACATTTGCACGCAGGTTGCGCACGACATGCCTCAGCGGTTCATCGGGCCCAGGCAGTGCATCAAGCATTCGCTGAGCTTCGTCAGCCAGCCGCTCCGCCTCGTCGAGTTGGTCCTGCCGCCAATGGGTGTTTGCCACCGCCGCCATCGAGGCGACGATGTCAGCATGGGGTGCCTGAAGCAGGCCTCGGCGGATGCTGAGCGCCTCGTCGAAGCTTGTGCGCGAGGCTTCGAAATCGCCCTGCTCGCTCTGCAGCGTTCCTACCTCGGTCAGCGCCTCGGCGAGAAGCGCCGGGTCTTCGACGCCAAGCCCGCGGTGAATCGTCAGACTGGTCTCAAGCGCGGTGTTGGCCGGGGCATACAGCCCCAGCTCCTGGTAGACCCTTCCGATGGTCAGCAGCAGGCGGCCTCGTACCGATGGCTGGAGGTCCTCGGCGGACTGGATGTCCTCCATCCCGCGATCGAGGATCTCTCGGGCAGTAATTGCGTTGCCGCGTGCTTCGGACGGGTCGGAAACGTCGAACAGCTCCACCAGAAACTCCGTGGTCTGGTTGGCGACCAACGATTCCTGCTGAGCCAGCTGACGCTGAGTCTCGGCTTCGGTTCTTGCTGCTACCGCCTCCTGGCGGGACTGCCAGGCAAACCAGGCCAGACCCACGGCCAACAGCATCGCGCCGAAGGAGCTGGCCGCCACCAGCGCAAGACGGCGCTGCCGGGCGAGCAGGTCGCGCTGGCGCAGATCGTCGTAGCGAACCCCCAGCAGCCCCGCCGCGAGCTTCAGTAGTGCGCCTCGCTTACCGTCGGCGCTGCGCCGAAGGTCAGCGGCCAGCGGTTCATGCCCGTCATTCCGACGAAGAATGGGCGGAAGACACTCGTCTTCGGCACCGTTCGGGGTGCCGTCCACCAACAGACAAAAAACCCGCTTTCCCTGCGCCAGGCTTTGGAACAGACGGACCTCCTCATTGACCCAGTGGGATGCGGCCGCCGATCTGGAGCAGATGACAACCAGACTCTCCGATGCCCTGAGAGCCGCCATGATTTCTTCGCTCAGGTCCGTGGACGCAGCGAGTTCCTCCCGATCCCGAAAGACTGGGCGAAGCCGGCTAGTGATCCCGAGCTGTGGCGGTGGACGATAGGATTCCAGCGACCGATGCAGCCAGCGCGCCATGGCCTCGTCGGCGTGCGAATAGCTGATAAAAGCCTTGTATCGGTAGTTCATGCAGCCCGACTTCAGGCGGATTTTCTGCCGCTCGCTTGCATCAGGCGTCCAGCATAGCCTATCGCGAAGTCAACGCGCCTCGCCGGGATGGATTCGCCCATTGCCAGGGACAAAATCCTGTTCTAGTCTTCGCTGAGATGACCGTCTGTTCGCACCTGAAGAGAGCCTCATGAATCGCACTGTAAGCCGGCGCGGAGTCTGTATCGTATCTTCGTATCTTCGGTCTGCGCCGCTTCTGCTGGCCGTCACTTTCTTTGCTGACGCGCAGGCTGGGGAGCCGTTTCCGATCTTTGCCGATGGTTTTGAGGCTGCCACGGCCTCGCCCATCGGCCAGGACCAGCTGACCGGCATTCTGGTCATCAACCCGCGGGAAGTGAGCCGGCAAGACGGCGGCGCCGGCGTCGAGGAAATCACCGTCGGGTTCGATCTGCAAAACTCCGGTGACGCGGCCGAGAATGTGTCCGTCGCGGCGACAACAACGGATCCGGTCGCCACCGTCGCCAACGGGGTGAGCTTTGTGGGAACCGTGCCGGCAAACGACACCCTGTTGTCGGCGGGTACGATCACGCTGCGGCAGCCTGCGAGCTCGCCGGTCGACTTCGACGCGCTGTCGTTTGACCTGATCGGAGAACTGATTCCCTCTGCGGTCGCGAGCGAAGCGCTCAGCAGCGGTCTGGGCGGGACCCTGTCGCTGACGACCACTGCAGGCGCCGGCTTCGACCTCGAGATTCCGCCGGGTGGTTTGCCCGACGGCGGATCGGTCATCACCGTCAGTGAGGTCGCCTCGCTGCCGAACCTGCCGCAGGGATTCGAGCTCGTCGCCGGCGTCAGGCTGGAGCCTGATGGACAGACTTTCACTCGCAACAATCGAGTGTCGGTGAGTGTACCGTCCGGCACCCGAGATCCGGGTGAGGTGCTGGTCGCGTTCTTTGCTGACAACGACGGTTCTGCGTTTCGCTATCTGCCGCTGGTGAACACGGATCCCATCACCGCGATGACCGAGGGACAGCAGCTCGAGTTTGAGATCCCTCATTTCACGTCAGGGGGTATCGGGAAAACGGACAACGCGTGCCAGGACCCGCCGCCGCCGGGCGCCAGCGCGGAGGATCGCAACAGCCATCGCATCCAGCAGGCGGCCTGCGCGGCCGCTGTTGACCAGGCCAACGGCAGCGAGGGCACGGTTGACACCGACGTGGTCTTCAGCGCGCTCGACGACTGGCTGGAGAATCCACAGGACGGCATCCGGAAACGCATCGAAGACGCGATCAATACCGATCCGCCGCTGGATCTGGACGCCGCCGAAACGCTGGGCCGGGAAGCGCTGCGCCTGGCCGCCGCGGGTGACGCTTTCCTCGAGGTGAATCCCTATTTCGCCGAGGTCAGTGATCTGATCGAGCGCCTGCTCGTAGACATCCGGGACGGTATTCTGAGCGAATGCACTACCTCCGGGCTGACCCTGGATAAGGTCGGCGATCTGGCGCGCATCGCGTCGAACCTCCAGCAGCTGACCAACAGCGAGCTGACAGATTTGCAAGACTTCACGTGTCCCGACGCCCTGGCTGTGGCACCGGTCAGTGCACCCATCGTGACCCTTGGAGACACAGTGGTTTTTGAGGTGCTGACCTCTGACGACGTGGTCGCCAGCCTGGTGGCTGATGACCTGGTCAAAAACACGATCATCGACGCGCGCAGTCTGGTCGGCAGCTCGGCGGGGCTGGCCAACATCCGGGGCACGGAGGATGGCCGGGTACTCGCTGAGGCAACACAACTTGGTCTGGTCACCATCGACCTCACCATCAACGTGCCGGCGCCGGGTGGCGGCACAATTCCGCGCCCGACAACCGGTGAGGTTCGCGTGCTGCCGGAGCTCGAGGGCGAGTACACGGTTGTCGTTGAGCAAGAGGAAGTGCGCGGGATCGGCGGCCGACCAGGTGATGGCTTTCCACCACCCCGGCCGATCTGCCAGGACCCGTTTGCTTACGCCAATCTCCTTGGCGGCACGCTGACCATCAGCAATCTGGAGCTGATCCCGGAGTCGGATTTCAACTTTCTGTCAGGCGAGACTTTCTACGGCTATCTCGGAACCGCGACGCTGGACGGCATCGACTGGCCCCTGACGGCTGGATTCATCATCTTTGACAGTGCCCGCGATGACCGGCCGCCTGGGTCGGAGGGATCGCTGCCTCGGGTATTTCTCGACGGGGAGGTGAGCGGCATCGATCTGGTTCTCGGGTCCGGTCCCACCAAGTCGCCCGATACCGGCAACGTGGGTTCCATCGTTGGCGGCATTCCGCTGGAGCGCTCGATCTCGGAAGCCTATTCCGATGCCTGTGGCACCTACATCAACTACTTTGGCTTCCGCGGCAACACGGGTTTTACGCTAGGTCCGAGCCGCTTCCTGGAGTCGGACGGTAGTCAGGTGACCGGTGACGTCCAGTATCGAATTGTCGGTCGGGAATTCACCCGGACCAACGTTTTTCAGCCGCCCAGCTGCCGGGCGGCAGATTTCTACTTCTGCGACGTGAACGGCACAATCAACATCTCCAAGCCGCTGGCGGCGCCGTTACCTTGAGCCTGTGTCACGACAACTTTCGCTGCGAGTGATTCGCATGACCTCGGCTCACAAGCGAATCCACCGGATTCCCTTAACCTACAGCGAGCTCTATGGGTTTCGTCACGGTGCGTTTTAATTCAAAGGTTGATCTGTGGCTCGCGGTGGTGATGGCCGTGACCGTGGCGATTGTTGTGCTGTCGCTGGCGGCGGTGATCTCGTCCCTCGGCCCGGCTGGCCTTGCCGTGGCGGCGGCTACCTTGCTACTGGCAACCGTTCCGGTGGTCTGGATGTTCGCCGCGACTTACTACGAGATCCGGGACGCTACGCTGCTGATCGTCTGTGGGCCGATGCGATGGAAGATTCCGCTGCGCGATATCGAGTCGGTGACTGACTCACACAACATGCTGTCCAGTCCGGCCCTGTCGCTCGATCGCCTGAAAATCACCTACGCCGGCGGGCGCTACGTGCTGATCTCACCAAAGGACAAACAGGGCTTTCGGGAAGCGCTCAAACGGGCGCAGGCGGCTGATCCAGGCTAGCCTGAATCAGAACTGGTCCAGGATGGAAACACGGTGATGGGGTCACCGGCCGACCAGCGCGGATATTTCGGCATCACTTGGGCGAACAGCTCGCTGTTGAGGAACCCGTCCAGCCACTGCCTGATCCAAGGCGGCTGCTCCCTGTCGAAGCGCGGTCGGTCGATAAACGCAAACTGGCGGATGAAGGGCAGCAGCGCCATGTCGGCCAGCGTGGGCCGGTCATAGAACAGCCAGCTGGAGCCATCGGCGACCTCAGCCAGCCGCCGGAGAAAGACGTTGGCCCAGGCTCGCTCCTGCTCAGGATCGGAGTTGTAGCGGTTGTCATACTTGGTGCGGTCGAGGGCCGCCTTGAAATCGCCGTAGTTTTCGGTAATCAGGGCGTGCCCGGCCTCCGGCATGTCGAGCCAGCCTTCCGGATCGTGCCTGACCAGCGCCCAGCTCATGATATCCAGGCTCTCCTCGAGCACTGAGTCGCCCGCCACCAGCACCGGCACCGTGGCTTTGGGCGATACGTCCACAAACTCCGGCGCCTTGTCTTTGAGCACAATCTCGCGCAGCTCAACCCGCTGCCCGGCGCAAGCCAGCGCAAGACGAGCGCGGATGGCGTACGGACACCGACGGAATGAGTAAAGCACCGGAAGTTCAGCCAAGTTACCTGCCTCCGCGCTTCAGCTGCCGGAATGCCCCGGCGACCACCGCCGCTTCGATGACGGACGACAGCTGACTGCCCATGCGCCAGAAGCCGCTGTGGCTGGCGCCATCCATAAACAGCTCCTCCGGGTTGTCCAGCACGGCTTCAGGCCGCGACTTCGACTCGGGATCGATGAGGTCCGCGATGAGCTGCGCGGTCATCATGGCGTTGCTGGTCGCAGGCTCAAAGGCCTCGGTGCCGAATGCCTCAGCGCCGGCGTAGCCCGCAGCAAACAGGCGGTTTTTGGTCACCGACTGCGTGTAGGTTGCCGGAGCGACGCTGCACGACACGAGCTGCCCCTGCGCCCGGGCCACGACAGACCGCCAGCGCTGAATCCGTTTGGCCAACGTGTAGTTCGGGCCCTGCTGGACAATCAGACTGTTGATAATGCCGTAGCGCTTTCCGTTCTCAGCCGACACCATCTGCCGAACGTTCGGCGCAAACAGCCTCGAGCCGCTGACGCGCTGGAGCACCGATCGCACCGGGCGAAAACCGGTTCGCTGCTCGTAGCGTTGCCGCGACGCCGCCGCGACAGACTCCGGTACGGCGTAGACATCCGTCGGGGTGAGCAGAAAAGCCAGCTGGACCGGATGTGTGTTGTGCTGGGAGACCTCGGCCATGATCGCATCCATCGCCACGCTCACTCGGACAAAACCGCTTCCGTCGCGATACGCATAGCCGCCGAGAACCAGCGGCTGATCCAGCCCGATCAGCCAGCGGGCGATCTCCGGCGCACCGGTCAGAAGATTGGCGCCCGCCAGTTCAGCCAGTTCCCGGTCGGTCATGTTTTCGCGTTGAGGCTTCGCCACCGGAAAGATCAGCGTACCGGCAGACCGTCGCGCGGTGGCCAGCAGCGGTTCCCAGATCGAACTGCGGTCCAGATCGACGGCGACCACCGTGGCGCCCAGCTCCAGCAGCGTCGCGAACGGACCCATTTCGGCACCGGCGCCCAGCAGCACAATCGGCGGCAGCTGTGCGGACCAGTCGGGGTTCTCCAGCACCCGGGTGATCGCTTGAGCGTGGCTGTCTTCGATGATGCCCCGATCCCGCCATTGCGTGAGCTGCCCCCTTAGGTTCAGCCCGGTCAGATGCCGCTGCCGATAGCGCACCGTCAGCGGCCTGGGGGCAGCCTCACCCTGAACCGTGGCTGTCTCGAAGCGTCGTTCTGTTGGCGTCGCCAGCGCCTCGGACAGACCCATCGTTTCGCCCTCCCGGACGAACTGAAAGGCTGAATAAACCGCTCTTAGCCCCGCTTCCGCCATGCCGTGCGAGTGGTCGGCCGCTTCGATCGCCAGCGCGGTGAGCGCCTCAAAATGTTTGCGGTAGTGCTTGCGCCAGTTGGCCTCAGCCGCGACGCGTGAGGCCGCCGCTTCGTCGACTGCCCGCATCGCGTCGGCAACGATCGCCCGGCCCGTCGCGGTGGTGCTCCGCCGGCCGTTTTCCACTTCGGGAAACACCACTCCCCGCTCGGTCATCGCGCCATCCCCTGTCGAACAGACTCCTGGACCCATGGGCTGCAGAAGCAGGTCCAAAAGAAACGCGATGATAAGGCATTACGAGGCCGTGAACACGAGACAAAAACTGCTAGCCAATTAACAGTTTGGACGTGATGAGCCGTTACACTTTTCGGGGTGTCAGATAAGTCGATCATGATCAACGCTGCGCTGGCGGTGATTCTCCTCCTGGGTACCGACAGCGTTCGCGGCGGTGCGTCTGGCACCGTCATCTTTAACGACGGCTTTGAAGCCGGCGGAGGGCAGACGGTCAGCGACGTATTGACCAGTCCCGCTGAAGCGTCTCTGTTCCTGAGTCACGCCACGTTCGGTCCAACGATGGACGAAATCGACGCCCTCGCCGGCTCGTCAGAATCCGCGTGGTTCCTCCAGCAGCAGCGCCTTCCAGCCAGCAGCTACCTCGACTACGTGTTTTCCGCCCTCCAGGAGCCCGGAGCCACTGACGGCAGCGGTCAACCGACCTTCCAGGGTCGCCGCGCTCCCAACCATGCCTTCTCGGAACTGGCGATCACCGGACCGGATCAGCTCAGGCAGCGCATGGCGTTTGCGTTGTCCCAGATTCTGGTGATTTCCAACGCCATGAACACGCAGCTGTTCGACTGGCCGACAGCCGTTGGCTACTACCAGGACATTTTGATGACCCACGCCCTGGGGAACTATCGCGACCTGCTGGAAGCGGTGACCTACTCTCCGGCCATGGGCTCATACCTGACCTACCTGCAAAACACGAAAGGCGATGCAGCCACCGGCCGGGTGCCGGACGAAAACTATGCGCGCGAAATCATGCAGCTTTTTACGATCGGCCTGGTGGCGCTCAATCCTGACGGGTCGCCGGTGCTGCAGAACGGCCAGCCGGTTGAACTCTACGACAACAGCGACGTCACGGGACTGGCGCGCGTGTTCACGGGCCTGAGTCTCGACGGGGACGCTTTTTTCTTCGGATTCAACGAGCTGAATTCGGGCGCGCAGTATCGGCCGATGAAGATTTTCCCGGAGTTTCACTCGCCGCTTGAGAAGTCTTTCCTGGGAGCCACCATCCTCGCGGGCACCGGCGCCGCCGAGAGCATCGATACGGCGCCGGTGCCCGCGAGGATGGTGGCTCCCAGGAAAGACTTCTCAAGCGGCGAGTGGAACTCCGGGAAAATCTTCATC
>JANQOZ010000031.1 GCA_028285525.1 Lysobacterales bacterium | reverse complement strand
TCCAAGATCTACGTCAAAGACGTTAAGGGTCGCTTCGCCCGCCTGCGCAACATCGCCATGTACGTTCTGCTGGGCCTGTTTTATGGCGTGGTCTGGCTGACCTGGGAAGGTCGCCAGGCGGTGCTGTTCGATCTGCCGGCCCGCAAGTTCTACATCTGGGGACTCACGCTCTGGCCGCAGGATTTTATCTACCTCGCGCTGCTCCTGCTGCTGCTCGCGCTGAGCCTGTTTTTCTTCACCGCGCTGGCCGGCCGACTGTGGTGCGGCTACGCCTGCCCTCAGACGGTTTGGACCGAGGCCTTCATGCTCATCGAACGATGGGTCGAGGGTGACCGGAACCGGCGCATGAAGCTGGATAACGGCCCCCGCAACGGCGCGTTTTTCCTGCGCAAGGGCACCAAACAGTTCATCTGGATTGGCCTGTCTCTCTGGACCGGCATGACCTTTGTGGGCTACTTCATGCCGATCCGTGAGCTGGCCACGGGTATCGCCAGCTTCAGCCTGCATCCCTGGGCCTGGTTCTGGTTCCTGTTCTACGGATTCGCCACCTACGGCAACGCCGGGTTCCTGCGTGAGCAGGTGTGCAAGTACATGTGCCCCTACGCGCGCTTCCAGAGCGCGATGTTCGACAACGACACGCTGATCATCGCGTATGACGAAAGTCGCGGTGAGCCGCGGGGCGGCCGCAAGAAGAAAATCGACCATCGCGCCCAGGGCCTCGGTGACTGCATCGACTGCACCCTCTGTGTCCAGGTGTGCCCCACGGGCATCGATATCCGGGACGGGCTTCAATACGAATGTATCGCCTGCGCGGCCTGTATCGACGCCTGCGATGAGGTCATGGACAAGATGTCGTACCCGCGTGGCCTGATCCGCTATACCTCCAACAACGCCGTGCGCGGCGGTGAGGCACACGTGCTGCGGCCCAGGATGATCGTTTACGCGGTGCTGCTGGTGGTGATCAGCGTGAGCCTGGTGACCTCGGTCAGCACCCGTACGCCCCTGCGTATGGAGGTGATTCGAGACCGCAACGCGCTCTATCGCGAACTCGCGGACGGCCGCATCGAAAACGTCTACACGCTGCGGGTGATCAACATGACCGAGCAGGACGAAAGCTACGCGCTGGTCCTGTCGGGCAACCCCAACCTGACCGTCGACAGCCCGGCGATCAACGTACCCGCCAATCAAACCGCCGCCTTTCCGCTGCGTATCCAGGCCGCGCCGGATGCGGGCATGGGCAGCATCCCGATTCAGCTGTCGCTGACCAGCCAGAGCAACGCGGAAGATCAGGTCGTTCGCGACAGCAAATTTTTTCTGCCGGTGAAATCATGAAATCCAACACAAGCCCAGCCACCAGCAGCCGCTGGTACCAGGAGTCAGCCATGAAGGTTGTCGCCGGAGTCCTCATCGCCACCCTGATGTCCGGCGTGACGATGCTGTCGCTGGCTCTGAGCAGCGATGACCCGCTCGTGATCAGCGACGGTCAGTACCAGGAGCTTCGCGACGAGTTTCGCCTGACGGAACCGCGCCCGGATGATGACGGCTGAGACGCTGCCGCTTCCATCGTCCGGCCGACAAGCTGGTGCGCTGAGCAGCGAGCTGATCGAGGACGGCGCGTGTTTTCACTGCGCCGAGCCCATTCCCGCCGGGCTCGACCTCACGGTCAGCTACCGCAACGAGGCCAGACCCGTGTGCTGTACCGGCTGCCAGGCCGTGGCCGAACTGATCATCAGCGGCGGACAGGGCGATTATTACGAGTATCGAGACAGCCCCGCCGCTCGGCCGGAGCTGGCGGCTGATGCAACCGACTGGCAGGCCTTCGACGGCCAGGAGAGCGTCGATAAAGACGGACTCGCCGAGGCGACCATCTGGATCGACGGTATCCACTGCGGTGCCTGCGGCTGGCTGATCGAGACTCATCTGTCGGCCATTCCCGGCGTCAAGTCGGTGGGTGTTGATCAGCAGACCGGCATTACCCACCTGCGCTGGTCGAGTGAGTACGTTCAGCAGAGCATGCTTCTCGAGGCGATCGCCGCGCTGGGGTACCAGCCTCATCCGCTGTCCGGCAGCGAGCTCGACGAGAGCCTCGCCCGGGAGCGCGCCGCTTTTCTCAAGCAGCTTGCGGTTGCGGGACTGGGCATGATGCAGGTTTCGATGTTTGCGATCGGCACCTACTTCGGGCCGGAAAACGGCATGGATCCGGCGGTCGAGCGGCTGCTGTACCTGGTGTCGATGCTGGTCGCAGCTCCAGTGGTCTTCTACTCCGGCGTGTCTTTCTTCGCGGGCGCCGTACGCGCGCTTAAGGTCCGCCAGCTGAACATGGACGTGCCCGTCTCCATTGCGCTGCTGCTGGCGTTTGGCGCAAGCGCCGTCAATTTTTTCCGCGGCGAAGGGCCGATGTACTTTGAATCGGCCACGATGTTTGTGTTCCTGCTGCTGGCCGCACGCTTTATTGCGATGGGGGTACGGCACAAAGCGGTCGACGCACAGCGGGCGCTCCTGCCGATGCTGCCCGACGCCGTGATCAAGATCGTCGAAGACGGGCCAGCGGGACAGGAGGTCAGCATACCCAGAGCCAGCCTGCAGCCTGGCGACCTGATCCGGGTCCGCCCCGGAGACGCCATTGCCGCTGACGGGATCATCGAGAGCGGCGCCACAACCATTAACGAGGCGCTGATGACCGGGGAGTCGCGCCCCAGGGCCGGTCATGTCGGCGAGCCGGTGCTGGCAGGCAGCGGCAACATCGACGGCAGCATCACGGTCCGCATCACGCGTGCGGGTAAAGACTGCACCCTGTCGCAGGCGGCAGACCTTCTCAACCGCGCACGCCTAAGCCGTCCGCGCCAGGTGCTGACGGCCAACCGGGTTTCCAGCGTGTTTGTCGCCTGCCTGCTGGTGGTGGCTACGGCCGTGTTCTTCTACTGGCTGCCGAAGGGTTTTGAGCACGCCTTCAGCGCCACGCTTGCGGTGCTGGTCGTGACCTGCCCCTGTGCGCTGTCGCTTGCCATCCCGGCGGCCCTGTCCGCGGCGACAACCCGACTCGCGCGGGATGGCCTGCTGGTCAGCCGGCTCGACGCGCTCGAGGTGCTGCCGCGGATCAGCTGCGCCCTGATCGACAAGACCGGGACCCTCAGCGAAGGTCGTCCCGGGATCAGTGCGGTGCGGCTCAACGCCTCTCACCCCAACGCGGTTGATAAAGCCACCTTGCTTGACTGGATGGCCGCGCTGGAGAAACACAGTAACCACCCGCTGGCGGCTGCGTTTCGCGACTTACGGACCGCCACTCAGGCGGAGGCGGTTTCAGCCTTTGCGGGTCAGGGCCTGACGGGCCGCATCGAGGGTCGCAGCCTCAAGCTCGGAAGTGCGGCATTCACGGGGGACGCCAGCCAGGCGGATGAACCCCTGATTCTTGCGGACGAGGCCGGCGTGCTGGGCTGGGTAGAGGTTGTCGACCCCTGGCGGGAAGACACGGTTACAACCCTCCGAGGGCTCGCTGCGGCTGGAGTCCGGACCGTGATCGCCAGCGGCGATCACGACCAGCGGGTCCAGCAGGCAGCGGCCGAGCTGGGTATCAGCTTCGCCGCGGGCGAGCTGAAGCCAGATCAGAAGCTTGAGCTCCTGCGCCGCCTGCAGTCCGAAGGTGAGACGGTCCTTGCGCTGGGTGACGGCGTCAACGACAGCGGTCTTCTTGGGGGCGCGGACGTTTCCGTCGCCATGGCCGAGGGTGCCGACCTGGCGACCGCCGGCGCGGACGTGGTGTTGACCGGCCGCAGGCTCGGTCCGCTGCTGATGCTGCTGACCGCCGCCCATCGTTGCCGGACGATCGTGCGACAAAACCTGTCCTGGGCGGTGGCATACAACGTCGTCGCAGTACCTTTTGCGGCGGCCGGACTGATCGGGCCAGGCCTGGCGGCACTGGGGATGTCGGCCAGCTCGCTGGTGGTGATTCTCAACGCGGCTCGGCTGGCAAAAATGGGGCTGCGCAAGGACCTCGCGCCGGCGGGTGACGCCAAAGAAAGGTCCGGCGAGCCTCAACCGCAGCCGGCATAACCCGACAACGACTAGCATTACGGCATGAAGATACTGTTTTTACTGATCCCCCTGAGCCTGATTCTGCTCAGCGTCGCCATCTGGGGCTTTTTCTGGATGGTTCGCCATCGTCAGTTTGAGGATATGGACGCTGCGGCCTGGCGGATCTTGACCGACGACGTTGCGCCAGAGGATCGACAGAGCCATGAATGAACCGCTGACGATCGGCGCTGCGCTGGTGGCGGGACTGGTGGGGAGCGGCCACTGCCTCGGCATGTGCGGACCGCTGGCCGCCCTCGCGGGACTCAGGCGAGAAGGTCGCGGCGCAGCCGCCGTATCAGCCCTTACCCACAATCTGGGGCGGCTGCTCAGCTATGCGCTCCTCGGCGCGCTCGTCGGTGCACTAGGCATGGCCGCCGGCTCACTCGCACCGGTCGCCGCGGCGGGCCCGGCCCTTCGGATTGCGCTGGGCGTGGTGCTGGTACTGCTGGGAGTGCAGCTGGTCGCACCAGGCTTTCGGCTAAATCCGCTGGACCTGGTCGGGCGTAAGCTCGGTGTGCCGCTGTGGCGCCGACTGCAGCCGCTGACGCTGAGGCTTAATCAGCGAAAAGGTGTGGCGGCCAATCTGGCGCGGGGCATGCTCTGGGGCTGGCTGCCGTGCGGCCTGGTTTACAGCCTGCTGGCGCTGGCTGCGGTGTCAGGCACAGCGGGCAGCGGCGCGCTGGTGATGGTCGCTTTTGGCGTAGGCACCCTGCCGGCCATGCTCGGCGTCGGTTTGCTCGGCAGCCCCTTTGCCGGTTTGTCGAAAGCTCGCCTGAAACCCCTCATGGGCGCGATGATGATCGCGAGCGGCTTTGCCGTGTCCGCCATGCCGGTGATGCATCTCAGCGGCGCCCACGATCACAGCCATCACGCTCAGCATGCGCCGCAGTCAGACGAAGCTGGAGAAGAGGCGGCGCACCACCACCATCATCAGCACTGACCGACGCGCTTTCCTTAGAAGTAGTCCACCTGGTGGAGCATACGGACGAGGTGGGCCAGGTTTCGCACTCCCATCTTCTCCATCACGTGGGTCCGATGAATCTCGACCGTTCGCTGGGAGATCTCGAGATCCAGCGCCACGACCTTGTTCGCCTTGCCGTCGGCCACCATGCCCATGACCTGCCGCTCCCGAGGCGTCAGCGAATCGATGCGCCGCTGAATGTCTTTCAGGTCGGCAGCCTCGCGCTGACCCTCGCGGCATTCGTTCATCGCGGTCTGCACCCGATCCAGCAGGTCCTGGTCTCGAAAGGGTTTCGGGAGAAAGTCGACGGCACCCCGCTTGAGCGCTTCGACCGCCATGGGAATATCCCCATGGCCGGAAATGAAGATGATGGACAGATCTTTGATGCCCCGCTCGTGGAGCAGGTCCTGCAGCTCAAGCCCGCTCATCTGCGGCATTCTGACGTCCAGAATCAGCACGCCCGATTCGCTGTCGTAGGCTTCCAGGAACTCGGCCGCTGACGCAAACGTTTTACACTCGATCGACACCGAATCCAGCAAAAAAGCGATGGCGTCGCGCACCGCTGAATCATCGTCCACCAGATAGACGGGCGGCTGACCACCCTGGTCCGCGGCCGGATCCTGATCCATTGCATTCATGTTGCTATCTCCTGGGTTAGCGGCAGAGCCAGCACAAATCGACTGCCTCCGGCCGGATTCTCTTCACACCACAGCCGTCCGCCGTGCCCCCGCATGATCGTGCGGCAAATCGACAGGCCAACACCCATACCGCTGGGCTTGCTGGTGTGAAACGGCTCAAATATGCGCTCGCGCTGATCCTCAGACACGCCGGTGCCGTGGTCAACCACCGCAACGCGGACCTCGTCCTCAACCTGCTCGCTGATGACCTGCAGGCCCTGCGAGATTTGACTGGGCCGCACCATCGATTCCAGCCCGTTGCGTACCAGGTTCAGCAGCACCTGCTGAATCTGCACCGGGTCGATGTCGACCAGCGGGAGGTTGTCGGCGAGTTCCAGGACAATCGGCGTACCGCTGTCACGGGCCTCCAGCTCAGCGAGCTCCATCAGCTCCCGAATGACTTCGTTGATCTGCCGCGGAGAGCGAGGCGTTTCTTCACGGCGGGACAGAGCCCGGATCCGCTCCACAACCTTCCCCGCGCGTCTCGCCTGCTCGCCGATCTGCTGCAAAGCATAGTTCAGGCGCTCAGCGTCCGGCGGATCTTTAGCCAGGAGGCGGCGGCCGGCATCAGCAAAGGTCGACATCGCGGCGAGGGGCTGGTTGATTTCGTGGGCAATGCCGGCGCTCATCTCACCCAATGTGCTCGTGCGATGGACGCTCGCCAACGTCTGCTGGAGATCGCTGATGTTGCGTCGCTCCTCCTTAAGCTGTGACTTCAGCCGATTGCGGGGCCGCAGGTCCTGCATAATCCCCACAAAAAGCTGCCGTCCGTCGACCGACGTGTGTCCGACAGACAGATGGATAGGAAACTCTTCGCCCCGGCTGTGCCTACCGATCACCTCCCGGCCGATTCCGATGATTTTGCGTTGACCGGTACTGAGGTAGCTCTCCATATACCGATCGTGGTGCGCGCGATCGTGGTCTGCCATGAGCAACCGTACGTTGCGGCCTTGTACTTCCTCTTCGGTATAGCCGAACAACTTGTGCGCTCCGCGGTTAAAAAGCAGGATTTCACCAAGCTCGTCGCTGATGACGATCGCCTCTACCGCCGCATCGAGTAACGCCTTAAGCAGCCCGCTCTCGTCTTTCTGTCTGATTGCCTCAGCCATCATGGAATATTCGCTCTACGTAGTTTCCGAGGTGCCTTTGCGGACACCCCGTCTGGCAGACTTGCGGGCAGCAGACGTAAAGTTTGCATAAGAGTAAGAGCAGGTAGGACAACCGTGCAGCAAATTGTTATCGATATCGCTGATCCCACCAGCAAGGATCAGCCCGCGCTGGACGCTGCGCTCGCGTGCCGGTCTCCGGACTCCACGCTAGCCCTGTTCCACAACGTCTATCATAAATCAATCATCGACGAGCCTGGAAACAAGGATGTGGTCCTGGACGAAGTTCGGGATTTATTACTGGAATCCAGGCACACCCAGCTTGAGGCGCTGGCCAGCGATCGGCTGGGCCAGAAGGTGTCGATTCATCTGGTTTGGGCCGAACAGGGGTGGCAGGAGCTCATCCGCTTTGCGGCCCAGTCCAAGGCTTCGCTGGTGGTGACCCAGACGATCCACAAAAATCGCTGGCAGCGGCTCACGCTGAGCAACGAAGACTGGGAGACGATTCGCCACTGTCCGATGCCCCTGCTGCTGGCTCGGGCCGACACGTCGGATCGCTACCAGCAGGTCATCGCCGCGATCGATCCGCTGCACCTGGACGACAAGCCCGCTTCGCTGGATCAGAAAATTCTCCACCACGCGAGCGGACTGGCCACGCTTCACAGCGCTGCTCTGAAGGTGGTCAACGTGGTGGTTCCCACTCAGCTTGCCCCGATGGGCGGTATGGAGTCGGCCATGGCCGTGTGCGAAGTCTCCGAGCAGGTGCTCGACGCGCACAAAGAGGCGACTCAGCGCCTGATGGAAGCAGAGAAATGCAGTCGAGGTGCCGACAGCCACGTGGTGGTTGGCAACCCTGAGGAAGAGATTGTCGAGCTCGCCAACGCAACGCCCGGTTCGCTGGTCGTGATGGGCGGCGTGTCGCGGACGCGGCTTCAGCGGCTGCTGATCGGCAGCACCGCGGAGCGGGTCCTGGATAAGCTCACCGGCGACGTGCTGATCGTCAAGCCGGCTGACTTCGGGGTCGATATGCCGGCCGTCGACGCTCTTATGCAGGCCAGCGTGTCGCCGATGACGCGGTCATTTATCGGCTGACAGCCAGCGGTCTATGGCTCCGGCAAGTCTGGCCGGCGCGCCTTCCGAGAGCCGCAGATATAGCGACGGCTCGACCAGCTCCAGCTCCATAAGGCGGATGCCCTCCCCGGTCTTCACGAGATCCACCCTGGCGTAGAGCGGCTGCTCCTCGAGCTGCGCAAGCACCCCCTCGGCAACGGTCGTCATGGTCGGCTCCGCAGCGACAGCCCTCAGCCGACCGCCATGCTCCTCCTGTACCCGAAAGTCACCGGCCGCCGGCCGTTTGTTCACCACGTGGCTGAGCGCTCCCGCGAAGTAGAACAGCGAGTGTTCACCCTCGCTCACGATCTCCGGCAGGAACGGCTGCAGCATGCACGCTCGCTCGTTAAAACTGCCCAGCGTGGCCTTGCTCAACGGCCCGGGTGACAGCCGAAACGTGTCCCGGGCGCTGGCGCCAAGCACGGGCTTCAGCACCAGCTCCGGGCAGTCGAGGGTGTCAAAGGCCCGGTCGACGGAAGCCTGCGTCAAACCCTCCAGCCACACCGTTGGGACCACGGGCACGCCCAAGCCCTGAAGGTCTCTCAGATAGCGCTTATCCAGGTTCCAGCGCACGATGGAAAGGCTGTTGGCCAGGGGTGTGCCGGCCGCGGCAATTGACTCGATTGTTGCTACGAACTGCGCGGCTGCGCCGGTGTAGTCCCAGGGGCTGCGAATCACCACGCCTGCGTAGCTTCGCCAGTTGACAGCGCCCCGCCAGGGCACAAACTCAGCCTGCCAGCCGAGTGCCGCCAGCGGCTCGACCAGCAGCTCGTCGTCGGTGACGTGTCCGTGCAGGTCGTCGGTTGTGAGCAGGGCAACAGGCCCGTGTTTTTTCATAACCACGCCTTACCTCCGGTGGTTGGCGGCTGCTATACTTCCGCTCCCGCTAACCGCGGGCAACTATGGCGACCTTCGTCGGTCCCTTCGCAACGAACCATTGTGGACCCCGTCAGGCCCGGAAGGGAGCAGCGGCAACAGTGAACTCGTGTGCCGGAGTGTGGCTGGCGAAGGAAGCCACCATCTCAACGAATCACCCCCAACGCCTCCGCTCGCCGAAGATCTTCGCCGTTGTCCAGATCATGGCATTTGGGCAGCAATTCGAGCCTCAGATCGAGATCAGCGACGCGCGCCATGGTCTGTTGCCAGACCAGGGACGTTCCCCAGGTGACTCCCGCAAACAACGCGGGACAGGGCGCCGCTGGGGCCACCAGGTAATAGCCCCCGTCAGCGCTTGGTCCGAGCACAAGATCTGCGCCGCCTTCGAGCAGCCGCGACGCATGACGCAGATGCTGGGGCTCTAGATCCACGATATCGGATCCGATGAGCATCACCCGTTGATGCCTTGTCAGGCCGTCGCTCAGCGCGTGGTGCATTCTCGCGCCGAGATCACTGCCCTGCTGTCGTTTGATCGAAACCTCGGCTCCTGCATCGTTCAGCAGTTTTTCCAGCGGTTCAGGCGAATCTCCGGCCATCCAGACCTCCAGCGCAAAGTCGGTCGCCGCCGCCTGCCGAACGGTTCGCCGCAGAAGCTGTTCATACACCGCCAGGGCGCGCGCGGCCCCAACCTCGGGAATCAGACGGGTTTTGACCTGCCCGAGTACCGGCGCCCGGGCAAAAATCTGGATCAGCGCACTCAACCGCGCGGCGCCCGTCGCTGGTAGTAATCGGCGAGCCGGGCCGGACTGACGCCCAGCGTATATGCCGCCCGTAGCGTCCACATCTCCAGCACCGTGCGGCTTACACCCCGCTGTTCCCAGCGGCGGCTCGAGGTGACAAGCGGAGGCAGGGCGATCAGGGGGCGCGCCTGACGGCGCAGCTGCTTGCTGAGCTCGACGTCTTCCATCAGAGGCAGCGCGGGCACACCTCCGATACGATCCAGGAGCTGCCGCTGAGCAAAAATGCCCTGGTCGCCGGTGGCGACACCGGTCAGTCGAGTGCGCCAGTTCATGCTCCACTCCACCACCCGCAGCTGCCAGAGGCGGCCGCTGAGCGCAATTCTGAAGAAGCCCCAGGGCGCGTCACGATGGCGCTGCAGGAAAGAAAAATGGGCCGCTGTGACCGTGCTGTCAGCGTGCAGCATCCAGATTATTTGGCCCCGCGCCGCCGCCACGCCGGCCTGCAGCTGAAGCGCGCGACCGGCGGATGTTGAAAGCAGCCGGTCGGAAAGCGGGTCTGCAATGGAGGTGGTCGAGTCGCTGCTGGCGCCGTCCACGACGATCACCTCGGCACCCAGGCGGCGTAGCGCTTGCAAGCCGGTGAGGGTTCGCTCAATGATGGCGGCCTCGTTGTGGACCGGCATCACGACGCTCAGCCAGGGTTCAACCGGCATGGAGCAGGGAGACAGATTTGAAGGGCAGGATCAGGATTATCATTGTTGTTGCTATAGCTATGGCTGTGGCTGCGTTCTATTTGTTTGACCTGGATCAGTACCTTTCGCTGACAGCATTGAAGTCAAGGCTCGATCAGTTTCGCGAGTACCAGGCAGCAAACGGCGCTCTCACTGCCGGCATTTTTTTCGTGATTTATGTGCTGGCAACCGGGCTATCCGTTCCTGGTGCAGCGCTTTTGACTCTCGTGGCCGGTGCTCTATTCGGTTTACTGGGCGGCACCATTATCGTGTCGTTTGCTTCGACGCTTGGCGCCACGCTCGCCTTTCTTGTGTCCCGCCTCGTCTTGGGTGACAGCGTCCGCAAGCGCTTTCCAAAGGCTTTCGCCGCTTTTGATCGGGGGATGGAAAAGGAGGGGGCTTTCTACCTGCTGTCGCTCCGTCTAATCCCGCTTTTTCCCTTTGTTGTGATTAATCTGGTCATGGGTCTGACCAAAATCCGTACGCTGGTGTTCGCCGGGGTCAGCCAACTTGGCATGCTGCCGGGCACCCTCGCCTACGTCAATGCTGGCCAGCAGCTTGCGACGCTGGAATCGCCTAAGGACATACTCAGCCCCGCCCTGTTTGGTTCGTTTATTTTGCTGGGCCTTGTTCCCATATTCGGGAAACGAGTGGTTGACGTCATACGCCGCCGTCGTCTTTACGCGCGCTTTGAGAAACCCGAGCAGATCGACCGAAACATCATTGCGATCGGCGGCGGCTCCGCGGGCCTTGTGACCGGATTCATTGCGGCAGCGGTCAAGGCCAAGGTGGCCCTCGTGACCGACGACAAGATGGGCGGAGACTGCCTGTATACCGGCTGTGTACCCAGTAAATCGCTGCTGCGCAGCGCCCGATTCATGCAGGACGTCCGCCAGCACCAGGCTTTCGGCTTTGCCTCGGCCAGCGCTGAGGTGGACTTCGCGGCGGTGATGGGGCGGGTGCAGAAAATCATTCAGACCATCGAGCCCCACGATTCGCCAGAGCGCTATGAGTCGCTTGGGGTTGAGTGCGTCAGCGGCCACGCAAAGATCGTTTCACCCTGGGAGGTTGAGGTCGACGGCAAGCGCCTGACCGCCGCCAACATCGTCATCGCAACCGGGGGCAAACCTTTTGTGCCCCCGATCGACGGGATCGAGGACTGTGACTACCTCACGTCCGATACCCTGTGGGAGCTGACCGAGCAGCCCGAGCGGCTGGTGATCCTGGGCGGCGGACCCATCGGCTGCGAGATGGCCCAGGCGTTTGCCCGTCTCGGCACCCAGGTCGAGCTGGTAGAGCGTGGCGAGAGGCTGCTGGCGCGGGAAGACACCGACGCTGCCGAAGTCGTTCAGCAGACCCTGGTGGATAACGGGGTGAGTCTGCGGCTCAAGCACACCGCAGTGCGGGTTGAAGACGGCCAGGCGCTGATCTGCGATGGGCCGGACGGCGAGGTCTCCCTGCCCTTTGACCGGTTGCTGGTGGCCGTCGGGCGCAAGGCCAACACCCAAAATCTGGGGCTGGAGGAAATGGGCATCGAGACCGAACCCAACGGAACGATCTCAGTCAACGATCATCTGCAGACCCGCTATCCCAACATCTACGCCTGCGGCGACGTCATTGGGCCCTACCAGTTCACGCACTCAGCCTCCCACGAGGCGTGGTACTGCGCGGTCAACGCATTGTTCGGCAAATTCCGGAAGTTTCGGGTGGACTACAGCGTGCTGCCCTGGGTCACCTTCACCGAGCCCGAGCTGGCGCGTGTTGGCCTGAACGAAACTGAAGCGAACGAACGGGGCATCGACCACCAGGTGATTCGTTATTCGCTCGAAGGTCTCGACCGGGCGCTGGCGGACGAGGCGGCCCATGGTTTCGTCAAGGTGATTACCGCCGGCAACAGCGACAAGATCCTGGGTGCCACGGTGGTCGGACACCACGGCGGTGAGCTGCTCGCTGAGTTCACGCTGGCCATGCGCCACGGGCTGGGGCTGAAAAAGATCATGGGAACCGTGCACCCCTACCCGACCTTCAGCGAAGCGACCAAGTTTGCGGCAGGACGCTGGCAGGACGCGAACAAACCCGAGTGGCTGATGCCCTGGCTGGAAAAATTTCATCGGTGGAGCCGATCATGAAGAAAGGAAAGTCTTTTGCCCTGGCCGCCTCGCTGATTCTCAGCTGGTTGGCATGTTCAGCTAGCGCTGAAGAAGCGATGAGGCATCCAGGTTTTGACGGATACGCGGCCTTGCTCACAACCGCGGTGAAGTTCAATCCGGAAGGAACCGCCAGCGAGGTGGATTACGCCTGGCTCGCCGACCACCGGCAGGAACTCAAGGCGGTTCTCGAGGCCATGAGCGGCGTTTCCCAGGAGACCTTTGACGGCTGGTCCAGATCAGGGCAGCTGGCGTTTCTGATCAACGCCTACAACGCTTTTACGCTGGAGCTGATTTTGACGCGCTACCCGGATCTTGAGTCAATCAAAGACCTGGGGTCGCTGTTTCGGTCACCCTGGAAGCAGGAATTTTTTGTTTTGCTGGGCGCCGAGCGATCGCTGGATGAGCTGGAGCACGAAATGATTCGCGGCACCTTCGCCGAGCCGAGAATTCACGCCGCGGTGAACTGTGCTTCCTGCGGCTGTCCGGCGCTGCTGGCAGAGCCGTTTTCACCGGGTGAGCTCGACCGGCAGCTGGCCGCCGCGATGGGTGGGTTTCTGGCCGATCGCAGCCGCAACTACTACGACGCGGACGAGGGTCGAGTCTGGGTATCACCGATCTTCAAGTGGTACGAAGAAGACTTTGCCGACGCCGCAGGCAGTCTCGAGGCTTATCTCGCAACCTTTTCAGACGCGCTGGGTTTGCCGTCGGGGGGAGCCTCAGCGGCTCTAAAGGTGAAATTCACCGACTACGACTGGCAGCTCAACGACCTGGGGCGCTGCGGGCCGTAACGGCCCTCGCCGCGCCGCTGCCGGCGGTGGATTCCTGTCCCACGCTTTCTGCCGACTCGAGGGCCGGCCAGCAGTCGAGCAGCAGCGCATGCGATTCGGGGGGCGAAACCTTCAGCGCCGAACGCTTGAGCCGAGCCACCGTTCGCTGCTGCCAGGGACCGGGGGTTTGGAGCGTGCCGCGATCCAGGTCAATGATGTGGGTTCCGCCGTCAGCCAGCAGCACATTGTGGCAGTTAAGATCCGCATGGCAAACGCCCGCTGCCTGAAAGCGGCCGACGGTCGCGCCCACGCGGGACAAGACTTCCTTGAGCGCTTCGCGGGTCTTGGCGGTATCAGCATCCGACTCGGCGAGGACCTGCTGGAGATACTGGGCGAGCGTCCATCGATGGGGAACAAAACGGGTAATCAAATCAGCGCGATACCAGGCGCCGCTTCGGCGATAGCGCGCCGCCAGCGGCGCGGCGGTCGGCAGACCGATATCGATCAGTTTTCGCAGCAGCTCGAACTCACGAACCGCTCGCACCCGCGAGTGACCGGTAAACAGATACCGATCGCGATTAAAGCGGCCCACAAGCCCGCCCCGCTGGTAGTGCCGTAGCGCCCAGCGTTCGTTGTTGTGCTCAAAAAAGGCGACCGCACCTCGACCGCTGGCACTGCCGCTGAGCTGCTGCCGGCTGGACCAGTAGGTCGGGTCAAACCACTCGTCGCCGGCGGCATTCTCGCTCAGCGCCGGGTTGGTTAAGATTACCGTCGAGCCCTTTCGAGATATCATTCCCTGCTCCACCGGTTCATTATGCTCGTCAAGATCGTGTCACACCAACTATGAGGCGCGTCTGCCTGCTGCGGATCTCGGCGATCGGTGATGCGGTCCACGCCCTCGCCGTGGTGCGCGCGATACAGCAAGCCGAGCCCGACACCGAGCTGACCTGGGTAATCGGCGGCCTCGAACGGCGCCTGATGGAAGGATTACACGGCGTGCGGCTGGTCACCTTCGATAAGGGTGCCGGCCTGACCGGCTTTCGTCGCCTCAAGCGGGAGCTTGGCGGCGAGTCGTTCGATCTTCTGCTGCATCAGCAGGTGGCGCTGCGGGCCAACCTCGCCTCCCTGATGATCAAGGCTCGCCGTCGGGTCGGCTTTGACCGGGAGCGCGCGCGCGACGGCCATGGCTTTTTCGTCAACCAACGCATCGAGGCGGTTTCGGGCCAGCACGTGCAGGACGCGCTGCTGTCATTTCTCGAACCGGCAGGCATTGCGCAACCGGAAACACCGCGTTGGGAGCTACCCATCTCCGACGAGGATCTCGCGTTTGCCAGGGAGTATGTCGACGAAACCCGACCGACGCTGACGCTTTGCCCCGTTTCCTCTCACGCTCTGCGCAACTGGCGGCCCGAACGCTATGCGGCGGCGGCCGACCACGCGGCTGAACGCTGCGGCATGCAGGTGATTCTCGCCGGCGGGCCGTCGGAGTTCGAGCGGTCCTTCAACGCCGATATTGCGGCACGGATGAAACAGCCGGCGCTCAACCTGACGGGTAAAGACACCCTCAAGCAGCTCGCGGGTCTATTGAAGCTGTCCCAGCTGCTCCTGGCGCCCGATACAGGCCCGATGCATATCGCCAACGCGGTCGGCACGCCGGTGCTGGGGCTGCATGCTGCCAGCAACCCGCGACGCAGCGGGCCCTACAGCTCGCTGAAGTGGTGCGTGGATCAGTACGACGCAGCGGCACGAAAGTACCTCGGCAGGCCGGCAAAGGAGCTGCGGTGGGGACAGAAAATTGAGAGACCGGGGGTGATGGACCTGATCGAGCTGGATCAGGTCACCGAACGCCTCGACGCGTTTGCGGCGCAGGCGTCGGCTCAGTAGGGCTCGTAAGATTTCTCTTCGATCAGCGCGGAACCCAGCGCGAGATTGATGTCCTTTTTGATCGCGGCGCGACGATCGTTCGTCACGTAAACCGCCCTCGCCAGCTCGACAAAGCGATCATCAAAGGTGTTGGCGGCTTCCTTGAGACGAATCTTGTCTTCGATCTCCCAGAGAGTGAGGTTGACAGCCTTGAGCTGCTCCCGGGCCTCGTCGACCTTGTTCGCATCATTGACGTGCGTATCCCAGACCTCCGACAGAAGCTCGAGCTCGTGACGCACGTTCTCCAGCTTGGCGGCATCTTTGATTCGCTCAGCCTTGATTTCCAGAATGGTGATCTTGTCGAGCAGCTCACCGTAGGAGACCGGTATCGATACCTCACTCATGGACTTCCCTCTTCCCTGTCAATGATGCCGAGACGCTGGCAGTGCCCGACCGCCAGGGCGTTATCCGCCGTCAGCCGGCAGGCGGGGCCAGCAAAACCATAGTCTCGAGCCAATTCGATCGCCAAGGCGGGCTCACGGACCGCCGTGCTCACCAGCAGTGCTTCAAGCTGCTGTTGCTGATCGGGAGACAGATAATGCCAGTGAAGACGCGCGAGGGGAAATATTGCGGCAAAGACACGCGTTTCGTTCGGACCCAGAGCTATGGCTTCCGCGATTGCTGCCGAAAACTCTGCGTTGGCGGGCTCGTTCATGGCCCACCAGCTGGCGCGTCCCACTGCCGGTTGGAAATCATAGGGCCGTGCTTGGGAGACCCGGTCGAACGCTGCCAGGGCCGAGGCGTCGGTCGGGATTTGCGCCATTTTCCAGCGGCCGTCAAGCCAGTGCGCGGCCGGATCGGGCAGGAAGAGCGCGACGGTCAACGGTGCCTTGACCTGCTGCGGCGATACTCGCGCGGGGTTTTCCACCCAGCGTTCGTAAGCGCGCGACGCGAGCGACAGGCTGGCCTGCTGGATACACAGCGTGAGGCTGACGACCAGCAGTAAACCCGGCAGAGCGGCCCCGGCTAGACGCGGGATCACGTGTCGCTCGATGACCTCTTGCCGTAGGCGGCGTAATAGTCCATGCCGTATGCGCCGTACTTGCCGTAGTAGCGCTGGCTGCGCAGCTCAACGGAGTTCAACACCGCACCGATCAGGTGCGCGTTGACCCGACCCAGACGCTTGACGCCGGTTTGCACCGCCTGAACCGGGGTTGAGTCGGCCCTGACCACATAAACAACCGAGGTAGCGAGCTTGGAAAGGACCATGGCGTCGCTCACGGCCAGCGCCGGCGCACAGTCAATCACGATGTAGTCGAAGCTCTCGGAGAGGCGATCCAGAGCGACGGCAAAACGCTGCGACGACAGCATCTCCAGCGGGTTTGGCGGCGGGTTGCCGGCGGGCATCACAAACAGCTGCTGACCACCCTCCGCGTCCATCTGGTGAATGCAGGTTTTGAGGTCCGCCTCCTCAGCGATGAAATGCGACAGCCCGAAGTTGCTGTTGTCGCGCTCGGTGGCGGTGGCGACCATCGGCCGCCGCATGTCGGCGTCGATCAGCAGCACCGATTTCATCTCCGCCATCGCTCGGGCCAGATTCACCGACAGGGTCGTCTTACCCTCTCCCGGCACTGATGAGGTGACCAGCAGGATGCGCTGGTCCGCGTCCAGGTCGGACAGCAGCACACCCGTACGGACGGTACGTATCGCTTCGGAAAACAGGCTCTGCCGATCGTTGGAGAAGGTACTGAACGGGGACAGGTCCTGTTTGCCCCCGGTCTTCAGACGCGGCAGCACACCGAGCACCGCCAGGCCCGTACGACGCTCAAGGTCGTCGGCGGTCTTGAACGTGTTGTCCAGGTGTTCGAGCAGGAAGGCCAGCGCTATCGCGCCCAGCAGCGAGAGCATAAACGCAATGGAAAGGCTCCGCTTCTTGTTCGGCCAGACGGGGTAGCCTGGCGGCCGGGCCTGCTCGACAACCCGCGCGTTGGCGGTCTGGATATCACCCGACGCTGATGCCGACTTGTACTGGGTCAGAAACTGTTCGTAGATCTCCCGGTTCTTGTCCGCCTCGCGCTGGAGCGCCTGCAGCCGGAACTCCTGCCGATCGATATTGCGCAGGCGACCCTTGACCAGCTCCAGCTCCGCGTTGGCGGCCCGCTCTGCGGCCAGCGCGTTGTCGAAGCGCCGCGACGCATCCTGCCGGGCGATCTGCGCCTGACGGTCGAGCACCGACTGGGCGGAACTGAGCTCGGATTGAGCCTCGATCATCCGCGGGTGTTTGGGCCCATAGCGCTGACCAAGCTCATCGACTTTACGACGCGCAGCCAGCAGGGTGTCGTTGGCAGCCGCTACCTGAGGATCGTTCAGCAGTGCGCTGTCATCTCCGAAACCGGCGTCGATCTGATCCTTGATAATCTGGGAGTCGAGGCGCAGCTGGCGCGCAGCGCTCAGCTTTTCCGTCGCGAGGGTGAGCTCCTGATTGGCGATGCTGTCTGCACCCTGCACACTCAGAAGACTCTGGGAATCGAGAAAGGCCTGCACCTGCTGCTCGGATTGTTCCCACGCGTCTTTCAGCTCAACGAGACGCTCGGTCAGATAGTCGGTGGCCGCGCGGCTCATTTCGACGCGGCCGTCGAGGTTGTCAGCGATGTAGGCGTTGGCCACCGCGTTGGCGACGTCGGCCGCCTCACGCGGACTGGTGCTGGAGAAGCTGACGTCGACGAGCTGGCTGTTGCGCCTTGGGCTGACCTGAATTCCGCCGACAATCCAGCTCACAAGGCCATCGACACGCTCAGCCTGGGACGGCGGGTCCGGTGTCGGGCTGCGCAGCGCATCGGGCAGCAGATCACGCCAGGAAAAGCCCTCGGCCGGAGCCGGCGCCTGACTGGCTTCGGGAGTCGCGAGGCCGAGATCTTCGACGACCCGCTCACCGATCGCCCGCCGTTTGATCAGGCCGTACTGCGTCTGGTAGTACAGCCAGTGGTCGGTGTAGCCCGCGTAGGCGTCCTGTACCGGCGAAAACTGCACCGGACTGCGCTCGATCAGCAGGGTGGCGGTGGCTCGATAGACCGGGATCTGACGATTCACGAAAAGCGCCGCGACGGCGGTCGCCAGCACCGTCAGCACCAGGACGGCCCACTTGTGTTTATCGATAACCCGCCAAAGCTGGCGCAGGTCAAAGCGACGCTCAGCTTCAGCGTTTTCGACTACCTGGGTCTGCAGATTGAGCTGCTGCATTGCATCTACCCGCTTCTTTCGGCCAGGAACAGGGCCGCTAGAAGAAGCTCTCCTCCACGGTCAGGATATCACCCGGTCCGAGCGCGTCGTCCAGACCGACCTTGCTGCGGTCCGATTCGCTGGCGCCGTCGCGAACGACAAAAATCTTTTTGAGGCTCGCCCGATCGGTGGTTCCGCCGGCCAGCGACAGCGCCTTGCGTACGGTCATGCCCGGTTCAAAGCTGAAGTTGCCGGGAGCGTTCACGGCGCCGCCAACGTAAAATGGACGGTATTCAGAGATGCTCACAGAGACCTTCGGGTCGATGAGGTAGTCGCCCTTGAGCCCGTCGTGGATCTTCTGCTTCAGCTGCTCGGTGGTCAGCCCGGCCACGCTCAGATTGCCGAGAAACGGGTATGCGATCCGACCACCCTCGTCGACCCGGATGCGCGGCGACAGGTCGTCCTCCCCGTAGACGGCGATCTGAACCATGTCGCCCGGCGCCAGCTGGTAGTCGGCCCAGGCCGGCGCAAACCACAGCGCCATGCAGCTCAGCAGAATGATCCATCCGCTTTGTCTGTTGCCTTTCATGCCAGCATCCTCTCGGGCCAATGTTCCATTATCGTCAATACGTTAGCGCAGCTTGAGCCGCATCCACCGATGCCTGAATCGTGCCTGTTATGACCCCGAAGAACCGCTTTCCTCTCGTCAGTTAAGCAATTGTTTACAAACTGAGCTGCACGGTCAGGAGCAGCTCGTTGCGCGTGTAGTCGAACCGGTCCACCGTCGACTGCCGTTCGACCCGCCGCAGCCCCGCCCCCATCAGCATCCACCGCCTGAACTGGTAGTCCGCGCTGAGGCCGATGCGGACGATATCGTCGTCACGTCCCTGGGGCCTGAAATCCTCCGTCGACACGGCAACGTCCAGGGACGTCACGAATCGCGGTCGCCAGTTGTGGCGCCAGGCGAAACTGGATTCCCGCCGGATGAGAAGATTCGCGCCACCGAACGCTTCGTCGGTCGAGCGCCTACTGACCACGCTGAACTCCGTGCGCTCCTTGGGGCGCCAGGAGGCCTGGAGCTCCCAGAAGGTTCCGTCGAAGCCGGGAAGCTCCGGGTCGTCAAACTCCCGATCAAGCTGCCCGACCAGCACCTGCCCGTCCGTTTTGGACCCGGCTTCCCAGGCTACACCAACCGCAACCGTCTGCTCGTCGCTATCCAGATTGGCCTGATCGTAGTCGACGTCCGCCTGCGTGACCCGGGCGATCACCGTTGTCCGCGGCGCGGCCCGCCAGCCGAATTCAGCCCCGGCGAGAAACAGCCGAAAGTCTCCGACACCCGTGAAATCGCGATTGTTGCGGTAGGTTTTGTCCCGTGCTTCGACAAAAACCGCCAGCTGCCCGCGCGCACCCTGCGCGCCGTAGGTGTACCTGCCGTTGAAGCTGTCCAGGTCGTACTGGTCGACATCGCGCTCCAGCGTCTGGTCGAAATTCTCCCGCAGACCTTCCCCCCGACGATCGTGTCTACGGCCGGTGGCCGCGGCAAGCAGCAGCGCCGACCGGACGCTCGGGTTGTACTGCCAGCGTGCCGAAAGCTCGAAATCCTCATAGTCATCAAACTGAGAGCCCGAAAACTCGCCGCGGTCCAGCTCAGCCTGCAGGCGGATATCGCTCCGGCGGGTTGAGGTCTCCAGTCGCAGCGCCGGCTGCAGCAGGACGTACTCAGACTCCTGCGGCGCATCGGCACTCAGGGCCAGGTTGTCGTCGTAGCCGACGGCAATTCCGATCGTCGGATACAGATCCCACGGGCCGAGCGGCACCGCCGCCTCCTGACTCCAGGCGAGGGACGATAGCAGCAGCAGGGCCAACGCGGACATCGCAGCGGCTCTAGCGCAATAACCGGTTTTCAAGTTGTCCTCAGCCCTCGCCGCACCGGCTCGCTGCCGGTCGCAGATAATTCTAAGTGAAAATCGAAAAAGCCGCAGTAGATTATTAAATTTTAACAGTTTTTCCCGACATGGTCGGAACGCGCTCGGCCGCATAGCCCAACGCCAGGACCAGCGTCAGGTAAGCGGCACAGGCCGGGATTCGCAGGTTGAAGTCCACTGTCGCCTGCATGGCGCAAGCCAGCATGGCCATCAGCACCGAAAAACTCAGGCCCTTCATGAGCACGTTGCGACGCTGCCTCATGGCACGGAACGCTGACAGCAGGGCCCCAACGATCCAGCCGACCAGCGGCACCAGTCCGACAACGCCGTATTCGAGCAGAAATTCCAGGTAGTCATTGTGAGCGTGGTCGAAAAATTTCCGCAGATCGACAGGCCGGTATGCCGGGAAAAGCTGCTCGAACGTGCCGCCCCCCGAGCCCAGCCACAGAAAGTCTTTGGCGGCTCGCCAGGTTTCGGCAGAAATGTTGAGGCGATCGCTGTCGGCGCTGACGCGTGCAATCTCGTTGTATTGACCCGTACCCTGCAGGCGGTCAACAACCTGTTCGAAACCAAACCACGTCCCCACCAGGGCAATGTCGATGATCAGGAGCGTGCTGAGCAGCACCAGAACCTTCCTGGGCAGCGGGCGCATGACGATGAGCGCCAGCAGCGCCGTCACCAGCAGCGTGGCGAAGAAGGCGCTGTTACCCATACGCGATCGGCTCAGCACCAGACCGATCACCATCACAACCAGCATCAGGCGCAGACGCATGGCCGGCCCCAGCATCCAGCGCAGCAGGTCTCGCGCCCGACGGGACAGTCCTTCGCCACCGCCGCGGGGGCCGGTATGTCCCAGCAGCAGGCCCACGCCGAGCGCCAGGCAGGTCACGAGAAGGCCCGCAAAGTGATTGCGATTGACAAAGGTTCCGGTGGCGTAGCCAATACCGTAGGTTTTGGGTTCGAGCAGCAGCCACTCGACGTCGCTCAAGGTCATCAGCGAGCCGAACATCGCCTGCGCAAAGCCGGCCAGCAGCATCGTGAGAGCGAGCCAGCGAAGCCGGCCGGGGCGCGTCAGCAGCAGCGCCGCCAGCAGGAAGAGCCCGGCATAAAAGCACGACTGGACGGTCGTCAGCGCTGAGGCGAACACGTCGCGCGAAATGGCACCGACGCCGGGCCACGGGATCAGCTGCAGAACGTTGAAGGCCAGCCAGGCGGCCAGCATGATCAGAGCGTTACGGTAACGCTGCCAGCACCGCTGCCACTGTTCCTGTGAGACCGTCAGCGCCGCTACGGTCAGCAGCAGAAACGTCAGCGACGCGTAGGCCAGCCACACCGGATTGCGGTTACCGCCCCACAGCAGCGGCAGCGTGAACACCAGGCACAGCAGGGCTCCGAAGAGAGCCCTGTCAACGGTCAAACGCGCTTCAGACAGCGGGCACGTCGCTCACGTCTCGGCCCAGCCAGCGGCGCCGACGCCAGGCCCGGGACACTGCGGCATGGTAGACGCCCGCCAGCAGCAAAAAGGCGTAGAACCGCCACCACTGCGGGACCGCCAGCCACTGGCTGAGCAGCCCTCCAGCGGCACAGGTTGCGGCGAGCAGCCACAGCCACAGCACGCTGGCCCGGCGCGAAAACCCGGCCCGGAGAAACAGGTGGTGGAGGTGGTCCTGGCCGGCGCTGAACGGTGACTCACCGCGCCGGGGACGTTCGATCAAAACATACACCGTGTCCAGCAGCGGAACCGCCAGCAGCCAAAGCGCGGTCACCGGGTCTATCACCGCAGCTGAACCCTGGGACAGGTCGATCAGCAGCCAGGCGAGGAGGAATCCCAGCCACAGCGTTCCCGCATCTCCCAGGAAGACGGCCGCCGGGCGGCCCGGTCGAAAGTTGGCCAGCAGGAACACGATCACCGCCGGCAGGATCGCCGCAAACAGCGGCAGCGAGTCCGTCTTGCCTGCCGCCAGGACCGCGATCGCCAGGCTGAGCAGCGCAACGCTCACGAGGCCGCCGGCCAGGCCGTCAACACCATCCGCCATGTTGATTGAATTGATGACGCCAACCGTGCAGAACACGGTAATCGGCAGCGCCAGGGCCCCGAGCATCAGTTCCCGGCTGTCGAGCAGTTGACCAAACGAGATCAGCTCGACACCGCCTGCCATCACCATCGCCAGCGCGGCCAGTATCTGGGTGGCAAACCGAGAGCGAGCGGACAGCTCGCGAAAGTCATCCAGCAACCCGACGAGCAGCAGCGCAGCGCCGGCGCCGAACAGAATCCGGTATTCACCGAGCCCGACCGGCACCGCAAGAAGACCAAATACGCACCCGCCGAAAACCGCCAGGCCGCCGACCAGCGGCGTTGCCGCACCGTGAATTTTTCGGCGGTGTGGCTGATCGACCAGACCGATACGAGCAGCGACCGGCACAAACCCCTTCAGCAGCAGCGCGCAGCTCAAGGCGGAGACCATGGCGGCCAGCAGTTCAGGGTTCATAGACCATCTCCATTGTGTCCGTTGCGTCCGGGCGAAAGCCCAGATCATTGAGCAGCGCTTCCCAGCGAGTCTGACTGCGGCTGAGGCTGAACTGTGCCCGCGCCAGGCGACCCGCGCGCCGTCCCATGTCGTTGACCAGCGCCCTGTCGCCGATCAGCCGGCGCAGCACCTGCGTCAGCTCGTCGCCCGATCCTGCGACGCAGCCGCAGCGGTGCCGGCGCAGGTAGCCGACGATGTCCCCGGTTTCACTGCCCACGTAAACCGCCGGCCGCCCCACGGCAGCCACGGGATAAAACTTGCTTGGAACGATCAGGCCTTCGAGCTCCGGCCTTAATGCAACGAGATGCACGTCCGCGGCGGCAAGGCACTCCGCCAGGGTGGACTCCGGCTGATACGGCAGGAATCGACAGTTCGCCAGACCTTTGCTGCGCTGCCGCAATCGCTCCATCCCGGCACCCCCGCCGACCATGACAAACTGAAGGCCGGGACGATTCGCCAGCTCCTCCATACATCGCGCAATCCACTCGTAGGGGTGAGCCCGCCCCAGGTTGCCGGCATACATGACCACAAACGCGCTGTCATCGATTCCCCAGCGCCGGCGCTGTTCACGGCCGCCGTCATGATCGTTGAGCTGGGCGACATGGCAGCTGTTTTCGATCAGGCGCTGTCGGGATTCTTCCACGCCCAGCGCCGCAACTCGCCGGGCCATAAGGCGCCCGATAACCACGTTCAGCTTGGCCCGCTTCAGCCCGAGATTTCTCAGCGCCCTCGGCACAGCGGCAGCGCGGCGACCTAACACCCCGAGCTCCACGGCCACCTCGGGAAACAGATCCTGCAGCCAGTTCACGAGCACCGCCCGGCGGATCGCCACCACGGGCCACAGAAATGCAGACATCATTGGCGGATCGGTTTTGCAGATGACCAGCTCACCCCGCCTGACGCGTTTCAACACCCACCAGCTCGCAGCGGCGATAAACGCGAGGTAGTCGGCTGACCGACCGGCCAGACCGCGGCGTCCGAAACGGCTGGTGGCCAGTCGATGCACTGTCACTCCATCGAGCGTCTCCCGCGCCGGCAGCCTCGCGGTCGGATCTTCGTAGCGCTGATCGCTGGTCAGAACATGCACCGGATAGCCGCGCCCCGCGAGACCAACAGCCAGCGCGGTCAGCACGCGCGCAGTCGCCGACTGATCGGGCTGGTAGTAGCGATTGATAAACACAATGCGTTTCAAATCGGCGCTTTGCTCCGTATTCTTAAGTCATGTCCCAAAGGCTGCTGATCATCTGCCCTCACTTTCCGCCCACCAACGCTGCGGACGGTCACCGGATACGTATCTGTGCCGCCGGGCTTATGAGCCGGGGGTGGCAGCTCGACATCCTTTGCTGCGAACCGAACGACCTGCCGATCAATCAGTCTCCCGGCCTCGAAGAAACCCTGCCCCAAGGCCTGGTGATTCATCGCGTCCCCTGTCGTCCTACCGTCCTCGGCCGGCTTGTCGGCGCCAGCACAACCAGTCGGAACGCCAGACGTTTTGTCCAGCGTCGAGGAGACGAGCTTCTGGGCCGCGGGAACTACGCCGGCGTACTGTTTTCCACCACCGCGTTCGGCCTGCTGCCGCTGGGCGTGCGTTGGCGACAGCGCTTTGGCGTCGATTTTGTAATCGACCTTCAGGACCCGTGGCTGCAGGAGCTGCCGGATGGCGTCAGCCCGCCAGGCGGGCCGCTTCGCTACGGTCTGGCGATGGCCCAGGCGCAACGCTGGGAACCGGCCGTCACCGACGCTGCCGCCGGCATCGTCTGTGTCTCGCCGGACTACGAAAGCCGGCTCAAGGCGCGCTACCCAACCCTGGCGGGCAAACCGTTTCTCACCTTGCCGTTCGGCGCGGCCGCCGGCGACTTCCGCTGTGCGGCCGGCGAGAGCAGCCGCCAGACGTTTTTTGGTCGAAGCAGCGATCAGCTCCAGCTGGTGCACGTGGGTCGCGGCGGCGAAGACCTGTGGCCTTCGCTGCGGCCGCTGCTCCAGGCTTTGAAAGACAATGCGCGGCCGTTCCACCTGCACCTGATTGGAACCTCCTACGCCCCGGCCGGGCGTCAGCAGCCGTCGCTGCTGCCCCTCGCCGAAGCCGCCGGGCTGGCCGGATCGCTCAGCGAGTACCCGGCTCGAGTGGACTACTTCGAAGCGCTGCGCTGCCTGAGCGACAGCCACGGCGTCGTTGTGCTGACCTCCAGCGATTCTTCGTACAACGCCTCGAAGATCCACAACTGCGTGCTCGCCGGACCGCCGGTGCTGGCGCTGGTTCATGAGGGCAGCGTGGCGCAGAAGCTCTGGCAGGGACTGGCGCCCCACCTGACTCTGGTGGACTGTGGTTCGGCCGCAGCGTCGAAAGCGATCAACCGCTGGCTCGAGGGGCTTCCCGCCGACTCGGTGGAACTGACCGACTATCCCTTCGAAGCCGACCGCCAGGCCTCGGCGCTGTCGTCTTTTTTGCAGCACGTCTTGGACCCGGATGCTCAGTCCGACACCTCAGAATCCACTCGGCGCGGACCGCAGGCCTCCGCCGGATTACCCCGATAGCGCGTCCAGGGTTCAGCATCGGCGAGCAGCACCGAGCCCAGGTTCAGCACGGCGCCCTCCCCCAACCGACAGCCGGGCGCCACCACACAAAATGCGCCTACCCAGCTCTGCTCCTCCAGCGTGACCGGCATCGTCATCAGATCGAAGGTGGACAGCCGGGAGCTGTGGCTGCCCGTGCACAAAAAGGCACCCTGGGAGACGCAGCAGTGGCGGCCGATCGAAACCGGCGCGAGGTTGTCGATCCAAACACCTTCGCCGAGCCAGGAGTGGTCGCCGACGGTGAGGCGCCAGGGAAACTTGATCCGCAGCCGGGGCTTGATGACGACACCGCGGCCGATGCTCGCGCCGAACGCACGCAGGAGCGCGCAGCGCCAGCCGGAACCCGGCACTGCGGAGGCCAGCAGCGTGCCGGCCAGCAGCCAGAGCGCCTCAACCCAGCGCGGGCGGCCGCGATCGAAAGCCCGGTTATCGAATCGATCCAGGCGGACCTTTTTGGTGACCTTGTCAGCCGTCACGAGTGTGATCTCGTAGCGCTGTCTGCCCGCGATCATCGAGCTGGTGCAGCGCAAGGTTCAGCTCCGCCAGCAGTCGCTGATAGGCGTAGAACCAGCCGCGCCGTCCCTCCAGCACGCCCCCTTTAAGCAAGAGCACGTGAAAGAACACGGCCAGCGGCGCAAGCCAGGGGCGTCTACGTATCCGATCCGCCGCACTGAGCGGCTGCCCGCCGGCCAGCTTGTCCGCCTCCTGGCGCGCGTAGCGATCCTGGGCGCCAACCCACCGGGACAGCGGCTTGCGGTCGTCGTGAGCAACGCGGGACCGAAGCATGCCGGTCTCGCCGGGCACCATCAGCTTCTCGGCGTGACCGTCCTCCTCGTAGCGACAGCGCTGCGTCATCAGCAGGACAGGCCGCGGCGGCAGGATGGCGCAGCGCAGCGGCTGGCCCCAGACGTAGAACTGAAAGCGCGCGGCAAACGCGAGCTTGTCGCCGTGTTCCAGGGCCTCAAGTTCGGCCGCCAGCGTCGCATCGACCCGATGATCCGCGTCGAGCGACAGGGTCCACGGCGTACCGACAGCCTCCAAGCCGAAGTTCCGCTGCGCGGCAAAGTTGTCGAACGGGCGCTCCAAAATCTCCACTGCCGGATACCGACGCGCAATGTCGAGCGTGCTGTCACTGCTGCCGCTGTCGACCAGCACGATGCGGCTGGCCCAGGTCAGGGCGCTGAGGGTCCGGTCCAGGTTGGCTTCCTCGTTGAAGGTCAGCAGCAGCGGCGTGACGTCACTCAGCTTCATGCGGCTGCCAGGATCTGCTGATAATGCTTCTTGAGCTCGCTGGCCACCCCGGGCCAGCTGTAGCGCTCCCGCGCCAGCTTTAGACCGGCAACGCTCATGCGGCGCCTAAGCCCGAGATCCTGATGCAGGCTGCGCAGACCCTCGGCAAGCGAGGCTGCGTCACCGCTCACCACGAGACCCGCACCGGCATGCGCTACCTCGGTCGCCAGGGCAACGGCATCGCTGACGATAACCGGCACGCCGTAGCTCAGCGCCTCGAGCACAGCGACGCCAAAATTCTCCGAAAAAGACGGCAGCACAAAGACGTCGGCCGACCCCAGCAGCGCGCGCTTCTCAGCGCCCTGCACCCAGCCCGCAAAACGAACGCGCTCGGTGAGCTCCAGTTCATCGACGAGCGATTGGAGACCGGCGGCGTAGGAATCGTCCCCGCTGCCGGCAATGGTCAGAACCGCGTCGGGCAGAGTGTCGACAACCTGACCAAAGGCCGTGATCAGTCGCTCCAGGCCCTTTTTACGATCCAGTCGCCCGAGAAAGAGAATCGAACCCAGTCCCTTTCCGGCGTTCCGGCCATCGGTCGTTTCGTCGTTTCGGGCGTTTTCCGGGATCGTTTCTGACGCGCGGCCGATAGGCAGCTCAATACCGTGCGGCACCACCAGGCCTCGGACCGCCAAGCCGGTTTGCTCACACTCGCGCTGCTCCTGCTGTGAGGTGAAATGTACTCGACTGGCGGCCTCGAGATTGGCCTTTTCCACCAGCCGCAGGTACACCTTCTTGCGGGTGGCCTTCTGCGCCAGCGACCAGAGGCAAAGCTGACCGAGTGGACGGCAGATATAGGGCCGGGACACCGATCGCGCCCACCGCATGGTCTGCGTCGACAGGTAAGAAAAAACCGCGTGGACGTGCACGAGATCCCACTGCGGACCGTTCCGTCGCAGCCACCGAAGCGCACCGGGCGCCACGATGTGTTCGTCAAACCAGCGCACCCCCCTCAGGCTGCGCGGAAACGCCAGCACCGGCACATCGTGGAAGTCAAACCACTCCCCCAAGGGTATATCGCTGTTATCCGGGCCATTGTCGTTAGTGGTCAGCAGCGCGGAGTCCACGTCGGCATCGCGCAGCGCGCTGATCATCGGCGCCATGGCGGCGCTGGGCCCCCCGCGACATGGGGCGATCGACGGAATCACGTGCAGGACCCGCATCACGCCTGCTCCAGCATTTGGACCACACCCTGACTCATCGCCGCAAAGCTGAACTCGGCGGCCGACAGCGCCTGAGCATTGCGGCCCCAGCCGGCCAGCCGTTCCGGCTGGGCCAAAGCTTCACCAAGAGCCGCCGCCAACGCGCCCTCATTATCGTGGGCAAAGACCGCCCCGGTGTCCCGGTCGGCAATCATATCGGGCGCGCAGCCGACCCGATCACTGACGAGCGCGGGCAAACCCATGGCAAAAGCTTCATTGACCACCAGGCCCCAGGTTTCGCTGACCGACGGCAGCACGAGCAGGTCGGCGGCGGCATAGATTGCCGGCATCGCGCCCTGGTTTCTAAAGCCGAGCAGGTGAACCTGCGGATCGTCGCCGACCGCCGCGCGCAGCTCATCTCCCAGTTCCCCACTGCCGACAAACGCCAGCGCCGCATGACCGAGCCGGGCACGGCGAAACGCGCTCAGCACCAGGAGCGGACGCTTGATCGACTGCAGCTTGCCGACAAACAGCACGAGCGGCTGGGAACGCTCGAGCCGCAGGCGATTGCGCCAGGCGGCGGCCTCTTCACGGACCTGTGGCGCCGGGCTGAAGTGCTCAGGATCCACCGCCGGCGGCGAGCGGTGAAGCCGCTGATCATCGATGCCATGATGACGAAAGTAGGCGCGGTTGTGCTGACCGACAAACAGCGCACCGGTCAGACTTCGAAAGGCCCGACGAATCACCCGGTCCGCCAGGCGGCGGCGAAATCCTTCCGTTCGCGCGAGCAGGGTTGAGTCCCCGCGAAGCCAGGTATTCGGCGGAAGTCTGTCGCGCAGCATCGCCGGCAGTATGCTTTCGTACCGGTAGGTCATCAGCAGCGTAGCGGCCGGACCATAACGGTTCAGCGCCGGCCAGAGTCCTGGGTTACGCAGTCCGCGGTAATGGTGGGTGCCCGGGCTGGCGGCGGTGTTTTCGACAAATTTGTTGTCGTACCCTTCCAGCAGCGGCGTATCCCACGTCACCGCCTGGCCAAAACCCGGGTCGGCCGCGTCGCGGACCGCCGGATTGTCGAGATAGAACACGCGCAGCGCGGCGTCCAGATTGTCTGACAGCCAGCGAAACCAGGGCGCAAAATACTGGATGGGATGCGAGCAAACGACAGCCACCCTTCGCTGATGAGTCATGCCGCTGCCGGCCTTGGGTTATAGATGTTGGCCGCCAGCGAAGCGCCGACAAAGCGGAACAGCAGGAACATCACAATGATGCTCATGAGGGTACCGCCCACCATCTTTACCGCCGCCACCTCCAGGATCAGGGTATTGAGGATGATGACAACCGCCGCCCCCCAAACGAGGTCCGAACGCCCAAAGCGAATAATGAGCTGGCAGATGGCGGCGCCAACCAGATACCCCCAGAGGAAGATCGGCACAAACATCCCCAGCGAGCCGAAGTCGATGTAGCTCTCAGCCATATAGCCCAGGCTGATGGACGTACCCTCATAGCCCGACGCCAGGAGAAGACCGGTGTAGTACATGGTTTGCTCAGAATCCGACGGCAGCGGTGGTTTGTTCGGAAACAGAATTCGCGGCGTAAAAACGTGCGTCACCGCCCGCCACCAGAGCCGCCCGCCCTCATGCGGCCGAACCTGGGGCACGTGAATCAGAGCGTTGGCGAAAAAGTCCACGTACGCGATTCGGTCGGCCAACTGCCCGACGGCCTGTCGATAGGCTTCGGCGTCGGTTGCGGCGGCCAGGTCGAAAGCGTTGAGGAGGCTCTCCCCGGTGCCGCGGGTGATCACCTGCTGACCGGTTCCGCGATTGAGGAACTGCCGTTGATCGACCTTGATCGCCGTCCAGAAAACGGCCAGAACCAGCCCAACGGAAATGATGCCAAAACCGGCGGCCACCCGGCGTAGCTCAAAGCTTGGCCGGCAGAAAAAGTAGGCCAGCGCCAGGACTAAGATGACCTCTTTCCACGCGGAGAAATAGGAAGCGAAGCCAAGTACCACCTCGAGTCCGCAGACCAAAACCAGCCATCCGTAACCCTGCCGGCTCCGCAGCACCTGACAGGCCAGAGCGAACACAAATGCCCACTTGAGATCGATCAGCGGCAAGAGGATCTGGGTGACGCCGCCTGGCAGCAGATACTGCAGGCTTTTCAGGACGCTGGAGGCCGCGATGGCGGCGCCGGTGGCCAGAAGCAGTCGCGTGCGCACCTTGTCAGAGTTGGCAGCCGCGGGTGCCGGTGAATCGCTGACGCTTTTTTGCCGCGGGGCAAATTGCCATTGCGCCAGCGCAAAGCCGGCGACCAACGCCAGCAGTCCGATCAACGATAGCCCGGTCGCCTCGCCCAGTGCACCCAGCACGGGATGCTCGGCGCCGAAGGAAGCTTCAACCAGCATATCGTTAAGTGGGATGCCCATGAAGTTGGCGTGGAGGAGCTTGGTGCTGGCCTGCAGCCACTGGTAGACAACCACCAGCATGACAAGCGGCGGTTCGCTCGGGCGCCATAGCGCCAGCACGGCAGCAGCGAGGATCGCAAAGGCCAGCAGCGTCAGCGGGTAGTTTGCGAGCGGTGCCTTAATCAGGCAAAGGGTGAGAGGAACGGCGAGCACCCCAAGGATTCGAAGCTGCGCCTTATAGCGCATAGACTGCGCTCCAACCGGCTTCAAAGGCCCGGTCAATGTCCTGAGCGGAGCGTCGGGCCGCCACTCCCATGGCCTTAACCGTCGAACGCTTTTCACTGAGGGCCAGAAGTGCTGAGACCAGACTCGGCACATCGGGCGCTTCGCAGATGATGCCGTCATGTCCGGGCGTCACCAGCTCGGGCAAACCGCCCCGGGGGTAGACGACGGCGGCAACACCAGCCTTCTTCGCCTCAATGACCACAGCTCCCAGACCCTCTTCGAATACGGACGGCACAACCAGCAGATCGATACCCGCAAAGTACGACGCGGTGTCCTCGACAAATCCGTCGAAGGACAGCCAGGACGCGGTCCCGTAGCGTTCCGCCAACCGCCGCCAGCAGTCGGTTTCGCGACCGGCCACGCGCAGCGCAAAATCGATGCCATCGCGGTGCAGCTGGTCACACGCTTCGAGCAAGTGATCGATACCCTTGTGCCCTTCGAGCTGACCCATGAAGCCAAACACCAGACCCGCCTCCCTCGCCGGGGGGCTGGAGGTGATGGACGACTTTCGCTGAAAAGCCCGGGACCAGATCACGGTGAGCTTGTCCTCCGGGCAACCCAGGTCGCGCAGGCGGCTCGCGATGTGTTCTGAGATCGCAACCACTCGATCGACACGCCGAAAACAAACGCGCCAAAGCCAGCGGTGAGCCGCGGTATGGCCGGCCGGGGTGTCTCCGCAGCGAAGGACCAGCGGCTTCGGTACCAGCCATAGCAGCGGCAGGAAATTGAGCAGGGTCTCGGGGTTGGAGATCTGCAGCGCACTGGTTGGGGTACGCAGCAGGCGCAGCGCAAGCTGAACGTTAGCTTTGGCGATGACCAGCACAGCCGTCAGCCAATGCACCCAACTGGTGTCCCGCCCCAGGCGATCGTAGAAATCGAGTTCACACCAGGGGATGTCGAGCGACTCCAGGTGCGGCACGACATGCTGACGCCCCCAGTGTTCGTGGACCGCCACCAGCACGTCACACCCCTCGGATTTCAGGTGTTCGATCACGTCGATGTTGCCGCGCTCGCGACCGAACAAAACGATGCCATCGAGCAGCAGCAGCACGCGCATCAGGCCAGCATCTCTTCGTAGACAGCGAGATACCGTCGCGCGATGACCGGCGCATCAAAGGCCTCCAGCGCTCGCTCGCGGCAGGCTCGGCGGTCGATTTCGTGAAGCCTCCCAACCGCGTCGACGCCGCCGGCCACATCCTTGATGAGAAATCCGTGGCGGCCGTCCTCAACAATTTCCGGCGCGGCCCCGCGCGGACAGGTGATGACCGGCGTGCCGCTGGCCAGGCTCTCGGCAAACACGATCCCGAACGGTTCGTTCCACTGGATCGGAACCACCATGGCCGCGGCCTGGGTCAGCAGCGCCTGTTTCTGCTCATCGTTTACGGGGCCCACGTATTCGATTTGCCCGTCACACGCCGCCTTGACCTGCGAATCGAAATAGTCGCGTTCCGGACCGTGCTCAGCATGGTTGCCGGCAATCAGCAGGCGTCTGCCCGACTCCCGGGCGATCCGGATGGCGAGGTCTGCGCCTTTGATCGACTCAACCCGGCTAAGAAAAACCAGCGGGGCGTCGGGAGACACCTCCTCGCTCCAGGCGTAGTCCGAGCAGCGAACGCAGTTGTGGACGGCGTGCCAAGTTCCCGCGTGCGCCCGCCCGCGGCCGGCGATGTATTCACTGCAGCCGCTGAAGCGCACGCGCTTTCCCAGCCAGCGGCTGGCCAGGGAAATGGTCCGACCCGTTGGCTCGCGCTGGAAGCACATCAAGCTTGGAATCGAAAGCTTTCGCCCGGCGACCCCCAGCGGCATTAGATACGCCAGGCGCGAAAAACTGTGCACAACTTCCGGCTGAAAGCGTCGGACTGAGTCCACCAGCGCCCGACCGTTTCGCCAGTGCGCAAACCCATTCGAGGGCTTGCTGTGGGGCCAGCGAAAGTTCAGCGCGGGGGCCGTCGAATCCGGGTGGGCCAGCAGTCCCACCTCGTGTCCCAACTGCACCAGCTCGTCCGCAAGCTGCGCAATGACCCGCTCGATGCCCCCGTAATGCGTGGGTGGCACCGGCAGGAACGGATCGGCGGTCAGCAGCACTCTCACGAGGTCAGCGCCTCGTTGACGCGATCCAGAAAAACCCGCGACTCCAGATCCCAGTTAAACCGGTCATGAAAATGCTTGAGGGCAGCGGCGTGACCCCGTCCCGTACACACAACCTCCCTCAGCCAGCGGTCGACCGGTTCAGGCTTCGGCGGATCGTCCAGCAGCAGCGCTGCGTCGGTCAGCTGCGGCGCCAGCTCGCGATGGGCGGCCGTCGGCGTAAGCAGCGTCGGAATGCCGGCGGCGAGGTAGGTAAAAATTTTGTTGGCCAGGCAAATGTCCTTATTGACCGGTTCGCTGTGCTCCAGCGCCAGGCCACAGTGATGTCCCGCCGCCAGTTCAAACAGCGCTTCGGGAACCAGCAGCGGCATGAGTTTCAGCCCGACGCCGCAAGCCTGTGCCTCGCGCCGCAGTGTCGTCTCAAAGCCGGGAACCGGCCGCCCCACCAGCGTGAGTTCAAGCGCACGCCCCAGCGACTGGCTGAGCGACGGCGCCAGAGCCAGAAAAGCGTCGAGACCGCGATCCGGTCCGATGGTCTGGGAGAACCAGAAGAAACGGATCGGCTCACCAGGTTCCGGGCCAGGGCGGCGGGACGTATGCGCGACGACCGGGCTGAACACGTTGAGCAGCACCGTCGGGTTGACGCCATAACGTTCCGCCAACGCGCGCGCGATGCCCGGCGAGGCCGCGCTGACATAGCGGGCATCCGGCAGATAGGCGGCCTCCAGGGCGTGACGCAGCTGTCGATCAAGAGACTCGCTTTCGTAGAGCTCGTCGACGTGACTGTCCTCTGCGTCAAACGCAAAACCCGCACCGGTCTCCCGAGCGACCGCCGCTGCCGCCGGCAGCGCCGCCAGGTTGTGCGCAATGGCGAGCGCAAACGGTGTCGATGCGGTAGCGTTTTGCTTGCGCAGGGTGTTGCGCAGGCGCCGGCAGTCAAGATTCAGCGCCTCGGCGAGGTGCCAGGGCCTCGGGCGGCGGCCGAGCCGGAACAGCAGCGAGACCCAGAGACGGAAACTCTTCTGACGCAGTCTAAGCAGGATCCGATGCAGCCGACCCAGCCGCCTGAGACGGAGGCCGTCAGCCAGCGCCGGTTCGTCCATCCGGGCGTCCAGCTCGGAAAACCAGGGCACCTGGGCCGAGGTCACGGTTCGAACCGAATACCCCGACCGGTGTAGAGCGGTCAGCTCCTTGACCAGTCTCGGGTTAGATGAAAAGTGGCCTGGGCTGACCAGGCATACGGCCGGTGCTTCAGGCATGCGGCACCTTCCTGGCGGCTCGTCGCTGACCCAGCTGGCGGTAGCCGAGATCGTAAACGGTCGCCTGCAGCCGCCGCGCCAGCCGCCAACCCAGGGGACCCGCCAGCCGACGCACCCAGCGTCCCCCGCCGACCGCCGGCTGAAACTGGCCGTGATCCCGGGCGCTGACCTCACAACTCAGGCTGAGGTCGGGCGCGTAGGGATAGCACTCCACCGCCAGCCTCGACCATCCTGCCGCCAGGGCAGAACGGACCGCGTCAGAGTCTTCGACGGCCAGGAGGTGCCGCCCGATCAGCTCAAGCGCGGTGACGGCCGACTTGAAGTGAGCCGCCGAGCGTCCCGCGCTCAGCGACTGATCGCTGCCCGATCGGTAGAAGCTGAGCGCGCGTGCGCAGAAGCCGACCTGCTCGGTTGCGAGCATCAGCCGCGCAAAATACTCGCCGTCGTCGTTCAGCGACAGCGCCGGATTCCAGGGACCAACCCGCTCGACCAGCGCCCGCGACGCCAGCCAGGCAGCAGGCTGCATCATGAGGTTCTGCGACAGCGCATTGATCTGCCAGGGCACCGGCGGCTGGGGGCGCCACAGGTTGTCTGCGATCACCTGAGGGACCGCCGGAGGCTGGTCGACAAAACGACACCACGATCCGGACGTGAGCTCGAGCCGGGGATTTTCAGCCAGGTAGGCCAGCTGGTGTCGAAGCTTATCCCGATGCAGCAGGTCATCAGCATCCACAAAACTGATCCAGCGTCCCCGCGCCTCGGACAACCCCCGGTTGCGAGCAGCCGCGGCACCGCGGTTCTCCTGTCGCAGAACCTTGAGACGGCTATCGCTTCGAGGCAGCTCGTCGACCGAGCCATCGCTGGAACCGTCGTCCACCAGCAGCACCTCAAGGTCTCCGGCGGTCTGGGCCAGGATGGACTCGACGCAGGGCTTCAGCCAGCTTCCTGCATTGAAAGCCGGGACGATGATCGAGACCCGCGGATCGGTCAAAGCCTGTCCTCCACGGGCCGCTTTCCCAGCCAGCCGATCGCACGCTCGCGCAGTCGGATCGCAACGCGCGGAGCCCGGCGGGCCAGCCAACGGTAGGCCGCGTGTCCCTCGCCCGGACCCTGTTTGGTGAGCTCGCTTGCAAGCACCGCCGCCCGGTCAGCGACAGTCCAGTCTTGAAGCGACGCCGCCACGGCACTGATCTGCCACAGTCGATTTGAGATCGCCGGTAGATGCCGCGACTCCGATTCCGCGGCGGCCTGAGCCATCACCTCAAATTGTGCGGACACGCAAGCCCGCTGGGCGGATCCAGACATCGAACCGGGTACTCGGTAGTTGATCACGTGGATTGTTTGAAGCGCACGAAACACGAGGCCCGCGCGAGCAATTCTGCAATGGAAGGCCTGGTCCTCGTTAAATAGCTGTCGATCAGGAATCTTGTATCCGCCGACAGCCAGCAGAGATTTGCGGCGGTAAACGCCGCAAATGGCGTTGATCGGCTCACTGATCGTGTAGGCAACCGGATCGACGGTTAACGCTTCATCGTCGAATACACGATCGGCGAGAAGGGATCCGGTCTGGTGATCTCGATACTCAAAGCCGCTTAGGAGGACGTCGATTTCAGGCGCCATGACCGCCAGATTCGCGGCGACAAAATCTGGCTTGAGACCGTCGTCCGCATCGTGAAAATGAACGAGATCGCACGCCGTTGCTTCCAGCAGACGATGCTTGCCCTGAGAACAGCCGACGTTCTGGTCGCTGCGCAGCACCCGCGCGCCGAGACGCCTCGCCAGATCGCCTGTACCGTCGCTGCTGGCATCGTCGTGTACCCAGATTTCGTCGAACGGTGTCGTCTGCCGCGCCGCATCGTCCAGCAGCCGGGGCAGAAACTCAGCCGCGTTGTACGCGGGGATACAAAGCGCCAGGCTCATCGTTGCAGTCTCAGCCGCTGCGCGCCCCGTTCGACCAGCGCTTTGGCCAGGTCTCGACCGGCCAGATTCTGCGCCAGGTCCTCGGCGCCTGACAGGCCGCCCGCACTGTCGAGGACGCTTCGCCAGAGCTCCAGCGGGCGTTGCCGCCGTTCAGCGTTCGCGACGTCTTCATAAAACGCGACGTGCCTGCCCGCCTGCGTCGCGGGATCGAGGTGTCTGACCACGGTCGATCTCGCCGCTTCACCCATCGCTTGGCGCTGCGCGGCATCCATCGCGAGGCAATCGCGAAGGCAATCGGCGAGGCCGGCCGGATCACCGACTTCGAAGCGGAAGCCGTTAGTCCCGTGTTCCAGCAGCTCCGCCGCACCGGCCCCGCTCGAAACAACGGTGGGGATCCCGCTGGCCATCGCCTCCACAACCGTAAAATTGAAGACATCCCAGCTCGAGGGAACCACCACAAATGCCGCCTGACGACGTCGTTCGGCCAGCTCCGACGGCGGCACCATCCCGCAGGGCCGCAGACGACTCCCCCAGCACCCGGGGTAGCGCTGCCCCATCAGCTCCGACATGGAGACCGCTTTTCCTTCTAGACGCGTCGGCATGTCACGGCCATACCAGTCGAGCTGTGCCTCGGGCACGCGCTCCATCGCCTGCAGCAGCACTTCGACGCCCTTCCAGCGCTGGATCTTGCCGCTGACAAGCGCCCGACCCGTCCCGCTGCCGACCTCCGCCAGCGCGTAGGCCGGCCGTATCACGGACACCGACCGCCCCAGCAGCGCAGACCACTGCTCAGCATTAGCCTCGGCATAGGTGACGAGACCGTCCGCCCAGGCAAAGCCAAGCTGCTCGATCAGCGCCGTCAACGTCTGAAAGGCCCGCTCTCCGGGAAGCTGCTCGGCACGGGCGATCTGGCTCAGGCTGGCGTGCAGCCGCACGACCAGCGGCTCAGCGGTTTCCAGCCAGGGCATAAACCCCAGACCCCAATCGCAGCACTCGATGATGTCAAAAGGCTGCACCCGCGCGGCCTCATCAACCTGCTGTTTCAGCGCCCAGGCCGCCGCCAGGTGGCCGTCGAGTCCCGCCAGCGGCTTCAGATGAGCGAACCGCTCAAGATGATCCCGATAGTTTTGGCTTCGCAAGCTGTGCGCAAACGGCTCCGGCGGCTCCTGGTCCATCACCGAGGCGCTGCCAAAAAACACCTGCACGTCATGTCCTAGGTTAATCAGCTCTGGCACAAGTTGTCGGTAGTAAGTTGCGATACCGCCCGCGACCTCACCCCACTCGGGAATGATCATCGCGAGCCTCACGCCACCACCTGTCTATCAGCCAGCGGCGAGAGACTGCCATCCCGGATCTCATAGACCACATCGCAGGGTGCCAGCAACGCTTCGCGATGGGTGATGACCAGGACCGTTGCGCTGCTCCTCAGGTCGGAGATTGCGCTGATAATGTCGCGTTCGGTCGAGGCGTCCAGCGCCGAGGTGGCCTCGTCGAATACCAGGAACTCGCGCTGATGGAACAGCGCCCGCGCGATCGCCAGCCGCTGTCGCTGACCGCCGGAGAGCCGCTGGCCGCGATCACCCAGCGGCTCATCGAGCCCCCTCGGCAGCTCTTCCAGCAGGGTACCCAGCGCCGCCTTGTTCAGCGCTTCCCTGACCGCTTCGTCTAAGGCCGGACCCGACCGATCATCGAGAGTGACGTTCGTTCGCAGCGAATCATGAAACAGGCACGGATCCTGAGGAATGTAGGCGCAGCGCCGGGTCCATGCCAGCGTGTCGTCGGTCAGCGGCACGCCGTCCACCTTCATGACGCCCGCCGTGGGCGACAGCAGCCCGAGCACCAGATCGCCGAGCGTACTCTTGCCGGACCCGGACGGCCCCACAATACCGCAGCAGCTCCCGGGCTCGATACGCAGGCGCACATCGTGAAGCGCCGGTGCCTGGCTGTCGGGATAGGTGTAGCTCACCCGATCCAGGATCACTTCGGGCAGACGTTCAGCGGTCCGGGAGGATGCCGGCATCTCGGTCGCCGGCAGCCGTAAATCAGCCGCCAGCCTGCTCAGCACAGGCCGGTTGGCCCGCAGCAGATTGATCTGGTTCGCCACCGACGTGGCGGCGGGAATCAGCCGGATACTGGCGACCCCAAAAGTTCCCAGTGTCGCCATGGCAGCCGCCACCGATTCCGGACTCTGGCCGGCCCACACCGCCGCACCGAGCATCAGAGCGACCACAGCCAGCTCGAGCGCGCTGCGCGGCACCGTCTGCAGGGCGTTCTGCAGCGCCGTTGCCTCAGCCTGTTCTGCCGCCGCCTGTTCCAGCCGCCGGCAAAACAGTTGCTGTGAACCCAGGACCCGGGCCTGCTTCAGCGCCGCCAGGCTGTTGTTCACGGTCTGAACCACCCGCTCGTAGCGGCGAACGATGCGCTCCGCATTCCGGCGCATCGGTCGCCGTGTCGCAACGTTGACCAGCAGTACGGTGGCCCCGATCAGCAGCCCCATGGCCAGAGCGACAGGCGGGCTGAGGTACACCAGAAAAAGCCCGAGCGCCAGTAATACGAGCCCGTCCGACAGCAACCGAAGCAGCGCGTTGAGCACGTTGCCGCTGTACAGCGCCACCTCATAAAGCAGCGTGTTGGTCAGCTCGGCCTCACTGCGCTGCAGATGGAAGACCCAAGGCTGCTGCAGGTAGCGCTTCAGCATCCTGGCCATCAGCAGAGCTCGGTGATGGTCGCTGAATCGCACCATCGCACGCTGCAGGTAAAAGCCCGCAGCCGCCCGCACCGCGAAGGCCGAAAGAACGGCCAGTCCCAGCCAGACCGGCGTGCTGCTCCCCGGCTGCGGCGCGGTGGAAAACGCGCTGCCGACAAACGGCGCGATGAGGCTCACGCCCAGCAAATCCAGCGCCGCCGCTGTGAGCATCAGCCCGACCACCCAGGGAACCCGACGGAGCTGGTCGTCCAGCACGGTCACAAGATCGCGCCACAGCCCGCTCATTGACTCAGGGTCTCCGCGGCCAGGGCGCCGACCTGCGCGCGAAATGCCCGCAGGCCAAAACGCTGCCTGACCGATTCCGGATCAGCCGGGCGGTTCGTCCTTTCGCGCAGAGCGCTCAGTATCGAAACCGCCAGATCCTCGCCCGCAACAAATGTTCCCCCCGGCAGGCTCAGCGGATCGGCACTGCCGTCCTGACCTAAGCCCAGCACCGGACATCCGCACGCCAGCGCCTCCAGATAGACGATGCCAAAGCCCTCCCCGCTACTCGGCAGCACAAACAGCTCGGCGTGGCGATAGAGCCACAGCAGCTCGCGCCGGGATGCCCGGGTCATAAACACCACGCGCTCCGCCACGCCGCAGCGGGCGGCCAGATGTTCGAGCCTGCCGAGATCCGTGCCGCTCCCGGCGATGACGTAGTGCAGATCGGGCTGATCCTGCAGCACCACGGGCAGCGCTCGAATCACCTCGTCATGCCCCTTGTAGGCTTCGTCGGCGTTCAAACGTCCGACGCTGAGAAGATAGCGGCCAGGCAATTGCTCCGGCGCCGTCGCCGGATCGGCAAAACAGTCTTCGGCCACCGTGTTCGGCAGGACCCTCACCTGGTGATCCGGCACGCCCGACCAATTCAGAAACCGTCGTCGCGTGTAGCGGCTGACGGCCGTTGCGAGCGTGACCCGCGGCAGACCCCAGCGGCGCCATCGCGAGTCCGGTGCCTGCCAGGCCTCGATGCCGTGAAGCTGAAGCCAAAGCGGCAGGCCGCTGCGGCCGGCCAGGAAGGCGGCCAGCGGCAGCAACGACAGATGACCACAAAGGAGAAGATCGGGCTGCTGCCGCGTCAGCGCGGCGCGGGCCTTTGCCAGATAGCGCCAGCGACCTGCCGCGCTGCGCTGGCGCAGCCTGTCGGATTCATAGTCGCCACCGCCGGTCGCCAGCACCTCAACGCGGCTCGCCGGGCCTTCCGCCAGGCTCATCAGCCAATGGCGGTTGAATGCCTGGATGCCGCCGCGGGCGTTGAACGCCTCCGTCACCAGCGCTAGAACCTGCACTGAAGCTCCTGGGCCCAGTGTCGAGCCCAGCCGGCGCCCGGGTGGCCACGCCACTGGTCGAGTGGCGTCGTGAAGCCCGTTTTTGGTCGCTCAAACAGCGTTTGCGGCAGCAGGTCAGCCGCCGTTTGCAGCAGATCGATCTTGCTGAATCGCGCACCGCCCGCCAGCTGCTGCAGCGTCGTGTCGACATAGGGGACCCGGATCTCAAGGGAGTGATTCATGCCGGCCCAGTCCGCGTCGCGCAGCAGCTGGTTTTTGAGATAGAAGCCCTGCTCCAGGGCGCTCACCGCGGCCGGCGGATTACTGCCGAGCAGCGCCTGCTGGTTCATCCGACGCACGAGGCTCAGGCGCTTAAGCCCTTCCCGCGCCGCCGAGCGGCCCATCAGAGCCGGGAGCTCCCATGGCATAAACAGGCCACGTTTCAGCAGGTAGGCACCGCCGATGCTGCGTCCGTACTCCAGCATTCCCGCAGCCTTGGGCGACAGTCCCAGCACGGCGCAGAGCGGCCGTAGCATGGTTCGGAGCAGACTGCCCAGCCCCGGTACCCAGCCTGCCCAGGAGGCCCGTCGGTGCCACCGCGGGACCTCCAGGAAAGACGGATAGCCGGCGAACAGCTCGTCGGCACCCAGTCCGGACAGCGCTGTCTTCCAGCCCGCCTCAGCGGCGGCTCCGGCCACAATCCAGGTGTTGAGTCCATCGATGCTCGGCTGATCCATCGCCTGCAGCACCTGCGGCAGATCGCTCTCAAACTGCGCTTTGGCGTAGTAGGAGACGCGGTGACGAAGGCCGAGGCGGCCGGCGATCTGACGCGCCAGGGTCACCTCGTCTCGCTCACTGTTGCGGTACTCGGCGAAGCCGACGGTCAGGGCTTCAAGCTCTGGATTCTGCCGACTTGCAAGGGCCGCCAGAACAGCGCTGTCGATGCCGGCCGACAGGAACACGCCGACCGGAACGTCAGCCACCAGGTGTGCCCTGACCGAATCCTCGAGGGCGGACTTCAGCGCATCCGGGCCCGCGGACCCGCCAACCTCGGGCGCGGGTTTGAACGGCACCGGGGCGGACGGTCCAGCCGGACCGCAGCGCTGAAAATGACCCGCCGGCAGCGCGCGGACGCCGCGATAAAGCGTAAACGGTTCCGGGATGCTGCCGGTCAGCAAAAACCCGGCCTGGCCGGCCGGATCAGGCTCACAGGGAATCGCTCCGCTGTTCAACAGCGCCTTGACCTGGCTGGCAAAACGCAGGTGCCAGCCGTCGTCAGCCACGTACAGGGGCTTGATCCCGAAGCGATCCCGCGCGAGCAGCAGCTCGTGCGACTGCTGATCCCAGAAGGCCAGCGCAAACATGCCGCGGAGCCTGGGTAGCGCTTTACTGCCATACCGCTGGAGCAGCCTCAGCAGCACCTCCGTATCGCTGCTGGATCGGAACTGCTCACCCTCGGCTTCAAGCTCGTCGCGCAGCGTTCGGTAGTTATAGATTTCGCCGTTGAAGCACAGCACGTAGCGGCCGCAGAGGCTGAGCATCGGCTGACTCCCCGCATCGCTCAGGTCGATGATGCTGAGGCGCCGATGGCCGAGCACCAGACGCTGGTCAGGGGACTGCCACAGCCCGCAACCGTCAGGACCGCGGCGCTGCATCGCGTCTCGCGTCGACTCTGCCTCCGCGGGGTCAGCGTCGGGCGCACTGCGATGGTAGGCATAAATGCCGTTAACGGCGCACATGGCCTTCCTCGGCTCCACGATCGACGTCATGACCCAGCTCGGCCTTGAGACGCTCAATCTCCCGCCGCAGCGACTCCAGTTCGTGGGTCTTGTGTTCCAGAAAGGCGGCCGCCGCAACGCGACGCGCCTGACGCCCCTCGGCGGTGACCCGATACCGACGCGGTTTGCCCAGGCCAGCGTCAGTCTCCGCGACAACCATGCCGGCATCCGTCAGGGCCTTGAGGCAATAGTTAACCTTGCCCAGGCTGATCTCAAGACGGCGGGCGAGCATTCGCTGACTGCAGCTGGGCTGACGCTCCAGCAGCTTCAGAAGGTGGTAGTGAATTTCCTGATGCATGGATCGGTTGAACACGTGCGTTGCGGCACGCTACCGCCCTGCAGTGCGCATACGCGCACCGCACAGCGTGGGTCTAGCAGGCTGTTGAAAAAGCCATCCATGGCATTTTCAACGACGCCAAGTGAAAAATGCGATTTTCACTTGGCTCACATTTTCGACGGCTTGCAGCCATCGAAAATGCCGGCACATCCCTGCGCCGGTCGCAGTGCGCCGAAAAACTGCGTTTTTCAACACACTGCTAAAACCGCCCGTCAGCGAGCTGCGCGAAGGCTGTCCAGCGGCAGGGAAACCCGCCGCGACTGGCCCAGCAGTTCCACGAGCAGCCAGGCCCGGGCGTTGCCGTCCGGCGCCTGAAAAATACCTCGGAGTCCGGCCATCGGGCCCCCGAACACCTCCACCGGATCGCCGGCGCTCAGCGCGGGCTGGTCCAGTCTCACAAGCCCGGTCTCTGAACAGGTGGCCGCCTTAAGTCCGCTGATGACCCAGCCCGGGACCTGCGCGGGCTCGCTTCCGAAGCGAACCAGCCGCGAAACACCGAAGGTGGAATCGATTGGCGCCAGTACCTGTTCCTGCCCAACCGCAACAAACAGGTAGCGCGCGAACAGCGGTTGAGCCGCCCGCCGAACCCGGCGGCGGCGCAGCGGGTTGCGCGCCATGGGCAGGTAGGTCTGGTACCCCTGGCGGTCCAGCTGGTCCCTGGCACGCTCCTCGCCAGCAACCTTAGTCTGAACCAAAAACCAACTGTCTTTATTTAAAATCATAGGCTTGGGGCGCAATGCTAAAGTAGATAGAAGCTTTGTTCAACGCTTGAACACAAGGATCGGCCACCGGGGAGAATTTCTTCAGCCGCTGCGCTGGTGCGTGCCCACATAGGCTCGACGAGCACACGGTGATCCGCTGTGGGCTTTGGGTCCTGTTTCTATCGGCCGAACCGGTGTGGGGTTTTAGGGCGGCGCGGAGCTGCCGCGAGGCAGGAAAAGGCGTTGAGCCTCAGTCTGCGTACTTTTCTTTGTGTTTTAGCCGATGCTGCAGCCATTGCCAGGCCGTTTCGATCAGCGGCTCGATCTCAAGATACTCCGGTTCCCAGCGCAGGCGGTTGCGGGCCCGGGTGGCGTCGGCAATCAGCTTGGGCGGATCGCCGGGGCGCGCGGCGCCGTCGACGACGGGGATCTCCTTGCCGGTCACCTTGCGCGCTGCGTCGATCACCTGCCGGACCGAGTAGCCGCGCCCCATGCCCAGGTTGTAGGTTTGAGTCCCGCCGCCGCCGTCCAGCGTTTCCAGCGCCAGCAGATGGGCCTGCGCCAGATCGTTGACGTGGATATAGTCGCGGATGCAGGTGCCATCCTCGGTGTCGTAGTCCTGGCCGAAGACGGTGACGTTTTCGCGGAGTCCCGCGGCAACCTCGAGCAGCCGCGGAATCAGGTGGGTCTCCGGCTCGTGCAGCTCACCGATGTCTCCCTGCGGATCAGCACCGGCCGCGTTGAAGTAGCGCAGGCTTGCCGATTTGAGGCCGTAGGCAGACCCGTAATCGCGCAGCGCCTGCTCGACGACAAGCTTGGTGCGGCCATAGGGATTGATCGGGAACTGGGGGTGCGCTTCGGGAATCGGAATCAGGCGTGGTTCGCCGTAGGTGGCGCAGGTGCTGGAGAACACCATCTTGTCCACCTTATGACGCCGCATGCTGTCGAGCAGATTGAGCGTACCCACCACGTTGTTGCGGTAATAGCGCTGCGGATCCCTGACCGATTCGCCAACGTAGGCCAGCGCCGCAAAGTGGATCACCGCTATCGGCTGATGCTCGATCATGACCCGGTCGATGACCTCGGGCATGAGCAGATCGCCTTTGACAAAGGTTCCCCACTTCACGGCCCAGCGGTGGCCGGTGGACAGATTATCCAGGACCACCGGTCGATAGCGGGCGCGCTTCAGCGTTTTGCAGGTGTGGGATCCGATGTAACCGGCGCCGCCGGTCACGAGCACCACCGGTTTGCTGTCACTCATCGCCCTGTCCCAGCAGCTGATCGAAGTACTCGATGGTGCGACTCAAGCCCTCGCGAAGCTCAACCCTGGGACGCCAGTCGAGCGCCTGCTCGGCCAGCTCGATATTGGGCTGTCGCTGCGTCGGGTCGTCCTGCGGCAGCGGGTGATACTCGATCTGGCTGCTGCTGCCCGTCAGCTCGATCACCAGCTCCGCCAGCTCCCGCACGGTGAACTCACCCGGATTGCCGATATTGACCGGCCCGACAAAAGTGTCGTCCGAGCGCATCAGGCGCAGCAGCCCGTCGATCAGATCGTCGACGTAGCAGAACGAACGGGTCTGGCTGCCGTCACCAAACAGTGTCAGCGGCTTACCGCGCAGCGCCTGGACGACAAAGTTCGAGACGACTCGTCCATCCGATGGGTGCATGCGCGGCCCGTAGGTATTGAAGATCCTCGCCACCTTGATCGGCAGCGCATGCTGGCGGTGATAGTCAAAAAACAGCGTTTCAGCGCAGCGTTTGCCTTCGTCATAGCACGACCGCGGGCCGATCGGGTTGACCCTGCCCCAATAGGACTCGGGCTGAGGATGCAGCTCTGGATCACCGTAAACCTCGCTGGTGGAAGCCTGGAGGATTCGGCATCGCAGCCGCTTTGCCAGGCCCAGCATATTGATGGCGCCATGGACGCTGGTCTTGGTGGTCTGCACCGGATCGCTCTGGTAATGCACCGGCGAAGCTGGGCAGGCGAGGTTGAAAATCTGGTCCACCTCGACATAGAGCGGGAACGTGACGTCGTGACGCAGCAGCTCGAAGCTCGAGTGATCGAGCAGATGGCGGATGTTGTCTTTCGTTCCGGTAAAAAAGTTGTCGAGGCAGATCACGTCTGCGCCGGCCTCGAGCAGCTTTTCACACAGGTGTGACCCGAGGAAGCCGGCGCCGCCGGTCACCAGGACCCGGCTGCGCGCGTGGTAGCCGCGGCCGGCCGCGCTGGTCACGCAGAGGTCCCAGGAACGGTGACGCTCGCCCCGCGACCGATCGCGTAGTACGCAAATCCCTTGCTGGCCGCGTGATCCGGATCGTACAGGTTGCGTCCGTCGAAGATCACCGGCTCACGCAGCAGCTCAGCCAGTCGCTCAAAGTCCGGCGACCAGAAGCTGCGCCATTCCGTCACGATCACCAGCGCATCGGCACCGTCGGCGGCCGTATAGGCGTCATCACACAACTCCAGCGCCGGGTGATCGCCGTAGATCCGTCGCGCTTCATCGCTCGCCTCCGGGTCGTAGGCTCGAACCCTGGCGCCTGCGGCCCACAGCCCCTCCATCAGCGTGCGGCTGGGCGCCTCGCGCATGTCGTCCGTGTTGGGTTTGAACGCCAGGCCCCAAAGCGCAATGGTCTTGCCCTCCAGGCTGGCGAAGTGCGCCGCCATTTTGCCCAGCAGTACGGACTTCTGATCGGCGTTGACCGCCTCAACCGAGTTGAGGATGCGCGCCTCGTACCCCACTTCCGCGGCCGTTCGGGACAACGCCTGGACGTCTTTGGGAAAACAGGAACCGCCATAGCCGCAGCCGGGATAGATAAAGGAGAAACCGATCCGGGGATCCGAGCCAATCCCGCGCCGGACCTGCTCAACGTCCGCGCCGACAAGTTCGGCAAGGTTGGCGATTTCATTCATGAAGGAGATCTTGGTCGCCAGCATCGCGTTGGCGGCGTACTTCGTCAGCTCCGCCGAACGGATATCCATGGTGATAATTTTGTCGTGGTTGCGATTGAACGGCGCGTAGAGGTGTTTCATCCGGGTCAAAGCGTGCTCGTTGTCACCGCCAAGGACTATGCGATCGGGCTTCTGGCAGTCTTCGATCGCCGCTCCCTCCTTCAGGAACTCCGGATTGGAAATCACCCAGTAATCGATGTTTTCGCCACGCGCCTCAAGCGCCGCGCCCAGCGCGCGACTCACCTGGTCGGCTGTACCGACCGGCACCGTCGATTTGTCCACGACAATTTTCGGCTTATCCATGTGCTGGCCGATCGTCCGCGCCACCGCCAGCACGTACTGCAGATCCGCACTGCCGTCTTCGTCTGGCGGCGTCCCGACCGCAATGAACTGAAATTCGCCGTGCTGAACACCCTCGGCGGCGTCGCTCGTAAACTTCAAGCGCCCGGCCTTCGTGTTGCTGGAGACCAGGTGTTCCAGCCCCGGCTCGTAGATGGGGAGCTCACCGCGATTCAGGCCCGCAATTTTTTCCGCATCCACGTCGACACAAACGACGTGATTTCCTGCTTCGGCCAGGCAGGCGCCCGTGACCAGCCCCACGTAGCCGGATCCAAAAATCGTGACTTTCAAAGCTTCGTTCCTGGTAGATAATGCGCAGGTCGCCATGGTAGAGGGAAGTCAGAAGGAGTGAAACCCGACCCGCAGGCATTCCTGGCATCTGCCCGGAGGGCGATGAAGCACCTGGCCGCCGGCAAACCTTTGCGTTTCGACTGGCTGCATCAGCAGGGTCTGGCGGGTATGGCGATTGCGCTGGCTGACGAGCTGGAGCTTGAGCCGGACGTACGTCAGCGTCTCCGCGATTGGCGCAGCGCCTACTCCGCTCAGTGGCTCAGCTGGCAGCAGCACTGGCCGCAGGCGCTGGCGGCGCTGAAAGCACCGCTGGTACTGAAGGGCGCGGGCCTCAACCACTGGCTCTACCCGGAACCGGCGATGCGCCCCGTCGGTGACCTGGACTTATTGATCGATCCAGCAACCCGCGACGGGGCCTGCGCTGCACTGACCGCGCTGGGCTACCGACCGGAACTCGCCGTCGACGGTGACCTGATCATGACCCAGCAGCGGTTCACCCTGGTTGAGGACGATCGCCCGATTTGCCATCTCGATCTCCACTGGCAGAGCAGCAACCGGTCGGAGCTGGCCGCGGCGCTCTCGTACCCCGTGCTGAGAGATATGAGCGGCGAGGCGTCGCCGGGACGGCTGGTCCTGGGGCCCGAGGCCGCCTGGCTGCATGCGGCGACGCACCTGCTCGGGCACCACGCCGATCGACCGGCGATGAAGTGGCTGCTCGACCTGCATCTCATCTGGGAGCTTCTGACGCCGACCCAGCGTTCCGATCTGGTCGCGCTGACGCTGCGGCTGGGTCTGGCACCGATCGGCAGCGCGGCGCTGGCGCTATGCGCGCGCACGCTGGGCACCAGTTACTGCGAAACGGCTCGCGAGCGGCTGCTGGCCGGCGCCCGACAACGGACGCGCCACTACGTGTCAGGCCGCCCGACCATCCTGCAGGACCTGCGCGCCCTGCCCCGCGTTGGCTCGCGGCTGCGCTACCTGCGCCAGCTCCTGTTTCCTTCCCGCCAGTTCATGAATGCGCGGGGCTTCGGCGCTCATCCGATCGGGTACCTGCAACGCCTGGTTGGGGGCGCAGCAAAAGCGCTGGGCAACGCCTCGCGCGGCCGAAGTGCGGGCGGCGTCGATCGAGGATGACAGCCGGCGCGCTGCTCGCGAGGGTTCCCAGACAGCCGAACTCCGATCGGGATCATCGGGCCACTCAGCAGGACTTTGGTCAGCGTCTCGAGCGCGCCCGCCTGAGGCTCGATCAGCCTGAAAAATATTTCGCCTGGCAGCGCCTGCGGGTCGGCGCCCTCGGTCACCCACTGGCGTGGGCAGCGCAATATGACCACGCTACCTATGAACCCGTCATCGAGCTCGATACCCGCTATTGCGGGCTGCTGTGGGGGCAGCTGGATCCCGACGGGCCGACAGCCCGAGAAGCGCTCGAGCTCGTCGCAGCGCGTGGCCCGGAGGTTGCGCAGTGGTTCAGCGGCAGCTTCGTGCTACTGCTGGTCGATCGCGTTGACGGCACGGCGCTGGCGCTTCGAGACCCGCTGGGGAGTCGGGGCGCATTTTTTGCCGAGACGGAGGACGCCTACTGGTTCGCGACGGACGAGCGCATGCTGTGGCCGGAGCGTCCGCAGCCGGAGCCGGCGTACCTGGCCAACTTTTTTGCCGCTGAGCCGCCGCCCGCGTCGCTGACGCCGGTCGCCGGCGTCAGGTCGCTGCCGCCGGGGCACTGGCTGGAGCTCAGCCCGGGCGCGGGCCCGGTGCCACAACGCTACTGGCGCTTTCGCTATGACCCGACAGTCCGGCGTCTGAAGCCCGCGGAACAGCGAGAGGGGCTGCTTGAGCGGCTGCGCAGCGCGGTTGCGGCAACCCGGTCAGACGACGATGCCATCGCCATCAGCGGCGGCCTCGATTCCCCCGCAGCGGCGGCCGTCAGCGGTTTGAGGCATGGGTTCACCTATCGGCTCGATCGTTGGCCGGCCTGTCAGGAACATGAGCTGGCAAGGCAAGTCTGCCGCCAGCTCGACATGACGCTGACCGAAATCGACTGTGACGACGCTGAGCCCCTCGGCGAAGCCTATGAGAAGACGCCGGCGCTCGCCTGCGGTCCGGAGCAGGACGCCTACCAGGCCATGCGCTGGCGGCTGGCCGTTCGGGCGCGGGAGCGGGGCCACCGGGGCGTTGTGACCGGAGACTTTGCCGACCAGCTTTACCTCGGCTACCCCTATTCGCTGCGCGACGGATTTCTTCGCCAGCCTCTTCGGTCACTGACAACGCTCGCCGAACGCCTGAGGGCAAACCCGGCCTTCTGGCGCGATCCCATCCTGCGACGCCTGGGGCCGCTCAACGGCATCTCCCGCGGCCGCCGAACGCCCTCCCGCCCCTGGCTGACGGAGCACAGCCGGTCCCTGCTGACAACCGCAGGCCGGGATCATCCGATCTACGGGTCGATCAGCCAGGTCGATCGGGTTGAAGGTTGCCTTAACAGCACCACCGCTCGCGCCGCCCATCTGGGCTATCTGCAGGGCCTGGCCTGGGGCGTGGAATACCGGTTTCCCTACCGCCAGTGGAATCTCGTGCAGTTCTTTCTGAGCCTGCCCGCCGACTGCTGGCTCGATCCCCATGCCGACGTGACCAAACCCATCACCCGCCGGATGATGGATGGCCGCCTGCCCTCAGCCGTTACGAGCCGGCTCGACAAAACCACGCTGGAGCCCATGTTTCGTCAGGCGGTGCTCGAGGACCATCGGGACAAGGTGCGTCAGGCGCTCAGCTTCGCCGACCACTGGCAGCCCTACATTGACGCGTCCTGGCTCGAGGATCGCTGGCGGCAAAACGACTGGTCGGGCTTCAGTCTCTACATCCTCTGGTGCTGCGTCAGCGCCTCCCGATGGCAGCAGAAGTTCACCTGAAGTTACAGGCGCCGAATTGACTTCGTCAGGGGCAGCCGCTAAAAACAGGCCATGAAACCCCGTCAACCCGATCAGAAGCCGGCGACCACGCAGCGCAAGCCTTACCGCGAGCCCCGGCTGATCCCCCGCGGTGACGTCCGTGATGTCACCCTCGGTCCGACGCCCGGCGTCGGCGAAAGCGGCAATCCGGGTACGCTTCGGCCCTGAGCGGCGTGGCCGCGCAAACCGGGTTCGAATCACCCACGCTCAACGTCGGCCGCACGCCCAGCCGGGGTCAAACCGCCCACCGCTATCGCATCGCGGGCCTGAATTTGACGGTCGATCAGCCGCTGCCGCGCCTCGAGTCCTTTCCCGACGACCGATCCGTGGCGAAACCGTCAGCAAACCATGAAACGCCTGGTCATCACGATAACGCGCAGTCGCCCGTGACCGCTCCCTGGCGCCGCTCATCACGCGGGCTGGTTGGCCGGCGGGTGCGCGACGTTGTGGTTCGCGGCGACGCCGACCGCATGGCCGTGGAGCTCGAGGATCTCGGCAGCTTCGCCATCGAGCTGCCCGACCGGCTCCGTTACCCGGCCAGAATGTCTGCCGACGAGCTCACCGAAGCGCTCTGCGGTCCGCTGCTCCCGCTGGTGCTGAGCCAACATGACGTCTACTGCCTGCACGCCGCGGCACTTCGCCACCGCACCGGGCTGACCCTGCTGCTCGGCGCCAGCGGCGCCGGAAAAACCACCCTCAGCCGGGCGCTCGCCGATGCGGGCGCCGAACTCTGGGCTGACGATACGGTGGCGGTCCGCTGCAGTGCCGAAACCGCGCGCTGCCCGGATCACTACCCGCAGCCGAAATGGCCCCAGTGGCGAGCCGCACTCGACGAGACCGATTGCGCCATCACCCATCTGGTGTTGCTACATCCGGAAGCGTCAGATAGCGGGCCGGCCAGCCAGGGGCTGTCGACGCCGACGGTGCAAACACTTGGCGCGACAGAGGCAACGCTGGGGCTGATCGAACACACGCTCGCCGGTCGGCTTTTCTCGCCCGAAGGCCTGCGCCGCCACCTGAGCTTTGCCGCCACGCTGGCCCAGCAGACGCAGGTCCTTAGCCTCAGCTATCGCCAGGTGCCGGCCGCGCTGCCTGCGATGGTGGCGTGCCTTGAGACTCTGACACCATGGCGCTGATGGCCACGTTCCGGGCGATCTGGCTGGTTTCGCGAGCCGCCTCCAGGCTCCGCACGCAAGGGTTTCAGGCCGCCGCGGGCGAGCTGCTCAAGCCGCCACCCGAGGGGCTCGCGCGCGACTGGGTGGAGGATCGATCGCCGCTCGAGGACTTTGAGCGTACCGCCTTTCTGCCTTGGTCCACCTGTCTCAGCCGCTGTGTTGCCGCCGCTAAGCAGCTGCGGCAGCAGGGTTACCCGGTACAGCTCCGGCTCGGCACCCAGGTCGAGCCGGCCTTTTCTGCCCACGCCTGGCTGACGCTCGGCGATCGAAGCTGGTCGGAGGGCACCCACCACCCCCTTCAGGGTCCGGAGGCTCGGGACCTGTCGCCACCATGACGGAAGCGACCTACAGCCTTCCGGAACACGTGATGTGTCAGCGCACCGGCGATGCGATGGTACTGCTGGATACCGAAAAGGGGCAGTATTACGAGCTGAACGACACCGCCTGCGCAGCGTTTCTTTACGTGCTGGACCTGCAGGATCCGGCGGCGGCCGCGGGGCGACTGGCACAGGATTTTGACGTCAGCGAGGCGCAGGCACATACCGACGTGGCGGCGCTGCTGGAGGATCTACTCAACAGCGGCCTGGTGCGCCAGGCCGCTGAGCCAACTGAAAAATGAGGTCCGACCGGATCCTGGCTTTGCCAGGGTCGGGGCGGCGATCAGCCCTCGATGCCGAGGAGCTCGACCTTGAAGATGAGCGTTGAGTTCGGGCCGATTTTGCCCTGATTCCGCCCACCGTAGGCCAGGTCTGACGGAATAACGAAGCGGTATTCGCTGCCCACCGGCATCAGCTGCAGCCCTTCGGTCCAGCCGGAAATCACGCGATTCAGCGGGAAAACTGCCGGCTCGCCACGGCCATAGGAGCTGTCGAACTCGGTCCCGTCGATCAGCGTGCCCTGGTAATGAACCCGAACCGTGTCCGTCGCCTTGGGGCGGGGTCCGTCGCCGGCGCGAACCACTTCATACTGCAGGCCTGAGGGAGTCACCTGGACACCGTCGCGCTGCGCGTTTTCCTCAAGAAAGGTTTTCCCGATCTTCAGGTTGTTTTCCGCGGCGTTGGCGAGCTCAAGGCGCCTCCGGTCCATCTCTTCGGACTGGAGCCGCGTCAGGGTGGCGGTTGCCGCGCTGGACTGCGCTTCGGACAGCTGGCTGTCCTTATCAGCCATAGCGTCCATAGCGCCCGCGGAGAAGGCAGACGGATCGAGGTTCTTGATCCCCATCTCCTGCATACGCTCGCCGATGTCGTAACCCATTTTGTAGCTGAGCTCCGCATCTTCGCCCTGAATGTCCTGGGCGATGGCTTGAGTGCCCACAAGAACGGCTGACGCGCATATGGCGTGAATGAGGGTTTTACGTGCGTTCATAGTTGTTCCATCTGCCAAAAAAGGGGTGCATTGTGCCTTAGAGCGTTCATTTGTAAAAACGTTGCATCGCCGGGACCGTGACTCCTGGCACCCTGTCTCCCGAGCTCAATGGGTGTTATAGTTCACTACAACACTAAACCGGCAAAGGCAGCCCGAGCATGAGCAGGACCGTATTGACGCGACCAGGTGTATTGATCGCAGCCGTTTTGGGGGCGCAGACGCTGGCCCTCGGCATCATGCTGAGCGCCGCCTACCTCATGTCTTCGCTCGGCGAGAGCGAGCAGATCGTCGACGTTTTCACGAGCGAGTGCGTCTCCACCGCTGCCGTTGAGGCGCCGGCCGAAAGCAAAAAGAGCCGCCGGCTTCTGGATCTGTCTGTGGGCTGGTTGCGCTAACCCACCAAACGACCCAAACCTGATGCGACGCCACTGGAACGACAGCCAGCCGATCTACGTGCAGTTGCGCGATCACGCCATCGCAATGATTCTCGATGGAGTGCTCGGCGACGGCGATCCGCTGCCGTCCGTCCGCACCGTCGCGGCAGACTTTCAGCTCAATCCCATCACCGTTTCGAAAGCCTACCAGAGCCTGGTTGACGACGCGCTGGTGGAGCGCCGCCGCGGCCTGGGGATGTTCGTCCGCACCGGCGCCAGGGAGCGCCTGCTGGTGGCGGAACGGGAGAAGTTTGTGGAAAAAGAGTGGCCCGGCGTTCTGGCGAAAATTCAGCGACTCGGGCTAAACGCAGACCAGCTGATGGCCGGAGGGACCGGCCACCAGACGGGCAACGGAGACAACGGAGAATCATCAAAAGGGGAAGCGGATGTCAGCGATCGTTAACGCGAACGGGCTGCGAAAGAAATACAAGTCGTCGGTAGCGCTGGACAACGTGAGTTTTCAGATCGAACCGGGCCGCATCGTTGGCCTGATCGGTCCCAACGGCGCTGGCAAGACCACCGCCCTCAAGGCCATGCTCGGCCTGACCAGCTTCGACGGCGAGCTGTCGATCCTAGGCATGGATCCAATGAAGCAGCGCCACGAGCTGATGGACCAGGTGTGTTTTATCGCCGACGTTGCGGTCCTGCCGCGCTGGCTGAAGGTGCATCAGGCGGTGGACTTTGTGGAAGGTGTCCATCCTCGCTTTTCGCGGGAGCGGGCGCTGGGCTTTCTGTCAAAAACCAAGATCAAGCCTGAGTCCAAGGTCAAAGAGCTCTCAAAAGGCATGATCGCCCAGCTGCATCTGGCGCTGGTGATGTCCATCGATGCCAAGCTGCTGGTGCTGGATGAACCCACCCTCGGCCTCGATATCATCTATCGGAAAGAGTTCTACTCCAACCTGCTGAACGACTACTTCGACGAAGAACGCACGATCATCATCACGACCCACCAGGTGGAGGAAGTTGAGCACATCCTCACCGATCTGATGTTCATCAAAGACGGCAAGATCATCATCGACGCCAGCATGGAGGACATCGCTGAGCGCTTTGTCGAGGTGATGGTGGCGCCAGAGTCCGCAGACGAAGCACGGGCGCTGAATCCGATCCACGAGCGCTCCGTGTTTGGCAAATTTGTCTTCCTTTATGACAACGCAGACCAGCTGGCCCTGGCCGAGCTGGGTGAACTGCACAATCCGAGCATCGCGGACCTGTTTGTCGCTACCATGAAGGACGAAGCCGCATGAAGAGCACTGCCTTGAGCAGCTTTGGGATGCTGCTGAAACGAGAGTTCTGGGAAAACCGCGGGTCGTTCTGGACGCTGCCGCTGGGCATCGGGGGGTTTTTTGTCTTCGTCACGCTGGCGGTTCTGACGGCGCTCAGCACGGTGATCAATGAAATCGACGGCGAAAAATTCCTGCTGACCCGGGCGGTTTCCGCCATCAAGGAAGTACCGCAGGATCAGCTGGACGTCGTGTGGGATCTCAACCTCCTGGGATCGTCGGCGATTTACCACCTGATTTTGCTGTTTGTCGTGTTCTTTTATTTCCTGGGATCGCTGTACGACGATCGCCGGGATCGCAGCTTCCTGTTTTGGAAGTCACTCCCCATTTCGGACACCAAGACGACGCTCTCGAAGCTGGTGGCCGGCAGCCTGCTCGCCCCGTTTCTTTGGGTGGTAGCCATCGCGCTGATGCACGTGGCCATGCTGATTATTGCCAGCGTGCTGTTCCTGTTCAGCGACATACCGGTCTACGAGTACCTGTGGGGTCCGGCCGATCCGCTCAACGTCTGGACCTTTATGCTGGCGGCGTACTTTGTGCAGGCGTTCTGGATGCTGCCGGTATGGGGCTGGGCGATTCTGGCATCGGCTTTTGCCCGCTCCAAGCCATTCCTCTGGGCCGTGGCGCCGCCGGTGCTGCTGGGCATTGTCTACCAGTGGATAACGGCGACCCAGTACTTGAGCTTCGACTTCAGCTACTGGCAGGTGCTGGGCAACCGCCTGCTGGGTGGGGTTGTACCGATCGAGCTGTCGATCCAGAACGATTCGATCCAGGTCGGCACCCTCAGTTTCGACAGTGATGGCGTCACCGAATCCCCAGCTTCCTGGAGCTCGGTCTTCGAGCGTTTTGGTCAGACCGACATGTGGTGGGGCGTCGCCTTCGGCGTTGTCTGTATCGCCGCTGCAATCTACATCCGACGCTACCGCGACGACGCCTGATCAAACCATCCAAAGACCCGTCCGCCGGGCCCCGGCAGGCGGGCAGTCGCCGCGCTTCAGCGGTATCATAGGCGGTTTGGGCGGCTGCCCCGATCACGGATTTCACCATGACCCTGGACCTCGACCCGGTTACCGCCGTTTCCCCGCTCGACGGGCGCTATGCCGCCAAAACGGCCCTGCTGCGCCCGATCTTCAGCGAGTTTGGACTGATCAAGCGCCGCCTGCAGGTTGAAATCGCCTGGCTCAAACATCTGTGCGAACTGCCGCCGGTCGCCGAACGCTTCGGCGGCCCCTTAAGCGACGCTGCGAGGCAGCACCTGGACCAGCTGCTACAGGACTTCGACCCCGAGCAGGCGCGTAAGGTCAAAGCCATCGAGGCGCGAACGAATCACGACGTCAAGGCGGTGGAGTATTACCTCAAAGAGCGCATCGCGGATCATTCCGAGCTGTCTCAGGTCAGCGAGCTGATCCACTTTGCCTGCACGTCCGAAGACATCAACAACCTGGCCTATGGCCTCATGCTGCTGGACTACCGGGATACGGTGGCAGTCCCGGCGCTGACGGAGCTGACCTCAACCATCACGTCCATGGCGCACGACCTGGCCGCTGTGCCGATGCTCTCGCGAACCCACGGTCAAACCGCCTCCCCCACCACCCTCGGCAAGGAGCTGGCCAACGTGGTGGCCCGACTGAGGGGGCAGCTGGACGGCCTTGCCGTTGTGCCCGTCACCGGCAAGATCAACGGGGCGGTGGGCAACTTCAACGCCCACGTGGTGGCGCTACCTCAGGTCGACTGGCCGCAGGTCAGCCAGAGATTTGTTGAGGTGCTCGGACTCACACATCAGCCCTACACCACCCAGATCGAACCCCACGACAACCTGGCGGTCTTTTTTGACGCGTGCCGCCGGGTCAACGTCATCCTGCTGGACTTCTGCCGGGACCTCTGGGGCTACATCTCGCTCGGCTATTTTCGGCAGCGCACCGTCGAGGGTGAGGTCGGGTCGTCGACCATGCCGCACAAGGTCAACCCCATCGACTTCGAAAACGCGGAGGGCAACCTGGGGCTGGCGAACGCGCTGCTGTCCCATCTGTCCGAAAAGCTCCCGGTCTCGCGCTTCCAGCGCGACCTGACCGATTCCACCGTCCTGCGCAGCATGGGCGCTGCTTTTGGCTACATGGCCATCGCCCACGCGTCGCTTGGCAAGGGGCTTGGCAAGCTGCTGGCCGACCCGGAGGTGATGGCCGGAGACCTGGCGGCAGCGGTCGAGGTTCTGGCTGAGCCCGTACAGACCGTCATGCGCCTGTACGGCATCGAAAACCCGTACGAGCGGCTCAAGGCCCTGACGCGCGGCAAGCAGATCGATCACGAGACGCTGACCCGTTTGATCGACGATCTGGCGCTGCCGGAGGACGTTTCCAGCGCGCTTAAAAAGCTGACGCCGGCGGCCTACACGGGCCTGGCCGAGAAGCTGGCGGATGACATCTGACCGCTGCGCCGAATTTTCCAGCGACGCGTTCTTTACCGACCATTGGCAGCGAAAGCCGCTGCTGGTCCGGGGCGCGGTGGACGCCGGGTCGCTCGACCGTGTCAACCTCCCCTGGCTGCTCGACGCCAGCGCCGATCCACGACTGCTCAGCCGACTGGTGGAGGGCCCGGATCCCGACGGCGGCTTTTCGGTGCGCTACGGTCCGGAGCTTGCCGCGCCCGACGGCGATCAGCCCTGGACGCTGCTGGTGCGCGACGTCGACAAGGTGCTGCCGGAGGCCGACGCGCTCCTCGACCGATTCACCGGGCCCGGCCGGTGGCGGCTGGAAGACGTGATGGTCAGCTTTGCTCATACCGGAGGATCGGTTGGTCCGCACTTCGATCACTACGACGTGTTCCTCGTTCAGGGCACCGGTCGCCGCCGCTGGCAGATCGATGCCAGGCCCGAACCGGATCGGCGCCTGAGGCCGAACCAGGAACTACAGCTTCTGGCGGACTTCCAGCCGACCGATGAGTGGATCTTAGAACCCGGTGACTGTCTCTACCTGCCTCCGGGAGTGCCCCATCACGGCGTTGCGGTAGAACCGTGTACCACCTGGTCGGTGGGGCTGCGGACCCCGGCGGCGGCTGAGCTCTGGGCCGAGTTTGCGGAGTGGCAGATCGGGCGCTGCGACGAGCATATGCGGCTGGTCGATCGCTATCGGACCGGGCACCGAAGCGGCGAAATCGTCGCGCCGGACATCGCGCAGCTGAGGCAGATGCTGGGCGGAGTCGACCAGCTATCCGACGTCGACCTGGCAACCTGGTTCGGCGAGCTGGTCACTCGCGGCGGCGCGGAGTGGGCCAGCATCACCGACGCGCAGCCGGAGGGTCAAGCCACTTCCGGCGCCTCGTTTCAACGCGCTCCGGGCGCACTGCTCGCCTGGTACGCGGACGGGGCGGCCGCCTGGCTGTTCGCCAACGGCGAGCGCTTTGCCGTCGATCCGTCCAGCGCCTCGCTGCTGGCGGGACGCCGGATTCTGTCAGCGGATGACCTGAAGGCGCTCTCGCAAGCCGGCCAACGGGACCTGATGATAACGCTTTGCCGTGAGGGTGTGTTTCAGCGGGCATGATCACCGACGACTACTTTGTTGAGCCGGCCACCTGGCGCTTCGACGACGAGGCGATCCGGGCCGTTCGCACCGAGGTGTTTATCGTTGAGCAGCAGGTGCCGGAGGACGAGGAGTGGGATGACGATGATCCCACCTCCCAGCACTTTCTCGCGCTCGACCGGTCGGGCAACGCCATCGGCACAGCGCGCCTGACGCGCGACGGGCGAATCGGCCGTGTCGCGGTGCTCAAGGACTGGCGCGGGCAAAAAGTGGGTGACGCCCTGCTGCGCGCCGCGGTCGAAGCCGGCACCCTTCAGGGCTTGCGCGAGCTGAGGCTCGCGGCGCAAACCTACGCCACCGGCTTCTACCAGCGCCACGGCTTCGAACCTTACGGCGAGATCTTTCAGGATGTTGGCATCGATCACGTGTGGATGCGTCGCGAGCTGGAGCCCCCCGCTCCGGCCTCGCCCAGCCTGCACGAACGCCCCGAATCCCCGGACCGGAATCCGGAACGCAAGGAATTTGACGACCGAGCGCACCTGCTTCAGCACTGGCATGAACAGCTCAAAGCCACCCGTCGCCGACTGACCATCTTCTCCCGGGATCTGGACCTGCGCGTCCTCGATCAGCCGCTGCTGATGGATCAGCTCCGGAGCCTCGCGGTCTGTGACCTGCGCCCGCAGATCCGTATTCTGGTCCTCGACTCGGGCGCGGCGGTCCAGGCCTGCCATCCGCTGATCGCCCTCGCTCAGCGCCTGCCCAGCGTGATTCAGATCCGCCGCCCGGCCAAGGACCATCAGGATTACCCCAGCGCCTTCTCCGTCGGTGATGAACATCACCTGCTGCTGCGCCCCTTTGGGGACCAGTTCGAAGGCTACGGCATGCTGTGGCACCGGCGGGAAGCGCGACGCCAGCTGGAGCTTTTCGACCCGATGTGGGAGGCCGCCAGCCCCGACCCGAACTTCCGCCGGCTGGCGCTTTGAGCTGCCGCCGATTTCGCAGACGGAGCAGGCCAGCTGCGCTATACTTTCGCCGCTTAAGGAAAGGATCAAAACCACGTGAGCAAAAGGCTCGACGAGCTGCTCCAGAGTTCCCATCTGGCTGGCGGCAATGCGACGTATCTTGAAGAACTCTACGACGACTATCTGGTCGACCCACACGGGGTCCCGGAGCAGTGGCAAAAAGTCTTCCACGGCCTTGGTGGCCGCAATGATTTAAGGCATCTACCGGTACTCGACCGGTTTGCCGCCCTCGGCAGGCAGAACGGCAAAGCGGCGGGCGCGTTTTCCGCCAGCGACGACCTGATCGAAAAGCAGGCCGGGGTGCTGCGGCTGATCAACGCCTACCGCCTGCGTGGTCACCAGCGAGCCAACCTTGATCCACTGGAGCTCAGCCCTCGGCCCGAGGTACCCGACCTGAGCCTTGCGACTCACGGCCTGACCGATCAGGACCTGGATACGGTCTTCAACACCGGCACGCTCGCCAACGAACACCAGATGCCGCTGCGTGATCTGGTCACGCTCCTCGAATCGGTCTACTGCGCCAGCGTCGGCGTGGAGTACATGCACATCACCGATACCAGCCAGCGCCGGTGGCTGCAGGAGCGGCTCGAACGCACGGCCGGGAACTACAACTTCAGCAGCGAAGAAAAGATCAGCATCCTTCAGCACCTGACCTCAGCGGAAGGTCTGGAGAAATACCTGCACACCAAATACGTCGGTCAGAAGCGCTTTTCGCTCGAAGGCGGCGAGTCGCTGATCCCCCTGCTTCACGGCATGATTCAGCGGGTTGGCAGCCAGGGCGTTGAAGAGGTGGTGATGGGCATGGCCCACCGCGGCCGGCTCAACGTGCTGGTCAACATTCTCGGCAAGTCGCCCGCGCTGCTTTTCGAGGAGTTCGAGGGCAAAAACGAGAGCGACGACCCCTTCCACGTGGGCGACGTGAAGTACCACCTCGGCTATTCCTCCGAGCTCGAAACGCCCGGCGGCATCGTCCACATCACGCTGGGGTTCAACCCCTCACACCTGGAGATCATCGACCCGGTGGTCGCTGGCTCAGCCCGGGCGCGCCAGACCCGGCGGGGCGACTTCGCGCACAAAGAGGTGATGCCGGTTCTGATCCACGGCGACGCGGCCGTGGCCGGCCAGGGCGTGGTCATGGAGCTGTTCAACATGTCTCAGGCCCGCGGCTTCCAGGTCGGGGGCACCATGCACGTGGTGATCAACAACCAGATCGGCTTCACGCTCAGCAACCCGCTAGACGCCCGCTCGACGCTTTACTGCACCGAAGTTGCCAAAATGGTTCAGGCGCCGATTTTTCACGTCAACGGTGATGACCCGGAAGCGGTCATGTTCTGCATGCAGGTCGCGTCCGACTACCGCATGGCGTTCAAGAAAGACGTGGTGATCGATCTGGTGTGCTACCGACGGCTGGGCCACAACGAGGCCGACGAGCCGGCAGCCACCCAGCCGGTGATGTACAAGAAGATCCGGCAGCTGGAAACCACGAGGGCCATCTACGCGCGGTCGCTGGCCAGCCAGGGCATCCTCGACGAGGCCGGCGACGAGAAGATCAAAGCCGACTACCGCGACGCGCTCGACGCCGGACATCCGGTCGCCGAAATCATCGATGGCCCGTTTTCCAACCCGTTCACCATCAACTGGCAGCCGCACCTGGACGGCGTGCTGACCGAACAGGTCGACACCACGGTCTCCAACGAGCGCCTGCAGAAGCTCGGCGAGCAGCTGCTGTCGCTGCCCGAGGGCTTTGTGCTGCACTCGCGCGTCCAGCGCATCATGGACGATCGCCGCAAGATGCTCGCCGGCGAGCTGCCTGTCGACTGGGGCTTCGCCGAAAATCTGGCTTACGCGAGCCTGATCGAGGAAGGTTACGGCCTCCGGCTGGTTGGCCAGGACAGCGGCCGTGGCACGTTCTTCCATCGGCATGCCGTGCTGCACAACCAGAACGACGGTGCCCTGCACACGCCACTCGAGTCCTTCGCGCGTGGCCCGGAGTCCGCTGATGATGCGCACCAGATTGTTACCATCATCGACTCGCTGCTGTCGGAAGAGGCGGTGCTGGGCTTTGAGTACGGCTTCGCCAGCTCAGACCCCAGGACCCTGTGTATCTGGGAAGCACAGTTCGGGGATTTTGTTAACGGTGCTCAGGTGGTGATCGACCAGTTCATCAGCTCCGGTGAGGCTAAGTGGGGCCGCCTGAGCGGCCTGGTGATGTTCCTGCCCCACGGCTATGAGGGCCAGGGTCCGGAACACTCCTCGGCCAGGCTCGAGCGCTTTATGCAGCTCTGCGCCTTCGAAAACATTCAGGTGTGTGTGCCGACCACGCCGGCGCAGATGTTTCACATGCTGCGCCGCCAGATGATCCGGGCCACCCGCAAGCCGCTGGTGGTCATGACGCCAAAAAGCCTGCTGCGCAACAAGGCTTCGACCTCCGCGTTTGCGCGTCTCGGCGACGGGCAGTTCCAGACGGTGATTCCGGATCGCGTGGTCAAGCAGCGTGATCAGGTCGAGCGGGTGCTGCTGTGCTCCGGCAAGGTCTATTACGACATCGTCAGCGAACGCCAGAAGCGCGAGGATCTGCTTATGCCGGTGATTCGGGTCGAGCAGCTCTACCCGTTCCCGCGCGTGCTGCTGGGCCGTCTCCTGGCCGACTACCCCAACGCCAACGAGGTCGTGTGGTGTCAGGAGGAGCCGATGAACCAGGGCGCCTGGTATCAGATCAAGCACCACCTCCAGGCGACCATCCAGGACAGCCAGACGCTGCTTTACTGCGGCCGCTCGGTGTCGCCATCCCCGGCGGCCGGCCGGCTGCGCAAACACGTCCAGGAACAGGAAGCGCTGGTTGCCGAAGCCCTCACGCCGGGCGGCGGCATCGAGCTGGCGGTGGAATAGCCGTCACCGCCCAAATAACCATCTGAGGCTCTCTCAATGACGCAAGAAATCAAAGTACCGGTGCTGCCGGAGTCCGTATCGGATGCCACTGTGGCCACCTGGCATAAGAAGCCCGGCGAATTTGTCCGCCGCGACGAAAATCTCGTGGACCTGGAAACCGACAAGGTAGTGCTGGAGGTCCCCTCACCCTGTGACGGCACGGTCGCCGGCATCAGCGAGGACACCGGCGCCCTGGTGACCACCGGCCAGGTCCTGGGCACCGTCGAGGAAGGTGAGGCGCCGGCGGAAGCCGCGCCGGCTGCGGAAGCGGCACCAGCCGCCGCGGCCGAGGCTGCACCCGCTACGGAGCCAGAACCGACGCCGGCACCGGCCGAGCCGGTTGCCGAAAGCGCTGACACCGAGAACTTAAGCCCCTCGGTGCGCAAGATGGTGACGGAGAACCAGCTCGACGCCGGTTCAATCAGCGGTACCGGTCGTGGTGGGCGTATCACCAAAGGTGACGTGCTGCGACATATGGACAGCGGCCCGGCTGCAGGCGCGGTCAGCGGCCCCAGGCCCGAGGAGCGGGTCGCCATGACGCGACTGCGCCAGCGTATTGCCCAGCGTATGGTCGACGCCAACAACACCGCCGCCATGCTCACCTCCTTTAACGAGGTGGATCTGTCCGCCGTCATCGCGCTGCGCAATCAGCACAAAGATCGTTTCGCCGAGCGCCACGGCGTGAAGCTGGGCTTTATGTCGTTTTTCGTCAAAGCCTCAGCCGAAGCGCTCAAGCGGTTTCCGATCGTCAACGCCAGCATCGACGGTGACGACGTTGTCTACCACGGCTACCAGGACATCGGTATCGCGGTAGCAAGCGATCGCGGGCTGGTCGTGCCGATTTTGCGGGACGCCGGCCACATGAGTTTTGCCGAAATCGAGCAGGGTATTCGCACCTATGCCGTGCAGGCCAAGGAGCGCACGCTGAAGCTCGAAGACCTGACCGGCGGCACCTTTACGGTCAGCAACGGCGGGACCTTCGGCTCGCTGCTGTCGACGCCGATTCTGAATATGCCGCAGAGCGCCATTCTCGGGATGCACGCCATTAAGGAGCGGGCGGTGGTTGTCGACGGCGAGGTGGTCGCGCGGCCCATGATGTACATCGCCCTGACCTACGACCACCGAATCATCGACGGCAAGGACGCGGTGCTCTTCCTGGTGGCCATCAAGGACGCCCTGGAAGATCCGGCGAGACTGCTGCTCGACATTTAAACCAACACCATCTGACTGCTACTCGGAGAAGACCCTTGGCAGACTACGACGTAATTGTGATCGGGGCCGGCCCGGCCGGCTACCCCGCAGCAATCCGCTGCGCGCAGCTCGGTATGAAAACCGCGATCTGCGACGACTTCAAAAACAAGGACGGCAAGCCTTCGCTTGGCGGCACCTGTCTGAACGTGGGATGTATTCCCTCCAAAGCCCTGCTCGATTCCAGTAAACATTTCGAGCATGCCAGCCACACCTACGCGGCCCACGGGATCAGCACGGGCCCTGTTGAGATCAACGTGGGCACGATGATCGGGCGCAAGGACAAGATCGTTGGACAGCTCACCGGCGGCATCAAACAGCTCCTCAAGGGCGCCGGTGTGGACACCTTCGCGGCGCACGGCAAGCTGCTGGCCGATAAGCAGGTGGAGCTCACTCCGCTGGATGGCTCAGAGACCCGGACGATCAGCGGCGACAGCATCATCCTTGCGGTGGGCTCGGTGCCAATCGAAATCCCCAACGTGGCTTTCGACGGCCAGTACATCGTGGACAACGCCGGCGCGCTGGATCTGGACAAGGTTCCGGAATCGCTGGGCGTGATCGGCGCCGGAGTGATCGGACTGGAGCTTGGCAGCGTCTGGCGGCGCCTCGGTTCAGAGGTGGTGCTGCTGGAAGCCCTGCCAGACTTTCTCGGCGCCTGTGACCGCGACATCGCCCGCGCCGCTCAGCGTGAGTTCAAGAAGCAGGGACTGGATATTCGGCTGAACGCGCGCGTGAAATCCGCTGAGGTCAAAGGTGAGGAGGTGCAGGTCACCTACGAGGTCGACGACACCGAGCACGTGGTGCCCTTCGACCGGCTGCTGGTGGCCGTCGGACGGCGGGCCAGAACGGAAGGCTGCGTCGATGACGCCGCCGGCGTGACGCTGGACGATCGCGGCCGCATTGAGGTCGACGAGCACTGCCAGACCGCCGCCAGCGGCGTGTATGCCATCGGTGATGCGGTCCGCGGACCGATGCTGGCCCACAAAGGTACTGAGGAAGGTATTGCCGTGGCCGAGCGGATCGCCGGGCAGGCCTCCCACGTCAATCTTGATGTGGTCCCCTGGGTGATCTACACCGAGCCGGAGATCGCCTGGGTGGGCATCAACGAACAGGAAGCCAAAGAGCGCAACATTCCGATCCGGACCGGCAGCTTTCCGTTTGCCGCAACCGGTCGGGCGCTGGCGATGGGAGAAACCGCCGGGCTGGTGAAGATGATCGCTCACGCGGAAACCGATGAACTGCTGGGCGTACACATCGTGGGTGCACAGGCGTCCGAACTGATTGCCGAAGCGGTCGTGACGATGGAGTTTCACGGCAGCTCAGAGGACCTCGCACGCATCGTGCACGCACACCCGACCATGTCCGAAGCCGTGCATGAGGCGGCGCTCCACCTCGACGGCCGAGCGATCCATCGGGCCAACTGATCCCACAGGGCTTCCGCTATGACGCAGACAACGCTGGCATTCCAGATCGATCGCGAGGGTAAGACCCACCGGGCGGAACTCAAAGAGCTCCCGGTGCCCGAGCTGGCAGACGGCGAGGTCCGCATCGATGTGGAATATTCCAGCGTCAACTACAAAGACGCCCTGGCCGGCACCGGCAAAGGCGCCATTTTGCGACGTTTCCCGCTGGTCGGGGGGATCGACCTGGCGGGCGCCGTGTCAGCGTCCCGGAGCTCGGACTTCAAAGAGGGTGACCCGGTGCTGGTCACGGGCTGCGGCCTGTCAGAAACCGCGGACGGTGGCTACACGCAGGTCGCCACGGTGGCCGGTGACAAGGTTGTTCCGCTCCCTGATGGCCTGAGTGCGCGCGAGGCGATGGGCCTGGGGACGGCCGGCTTCACCGCGGGCCTCAGCCTGCTGCGGATGGAGGCGGTGGGCCAGGTTCCGGAGCTGGGACCGATCGTCGTGACCGGGGCCAGCGGCGGTGTCGGCACGCTGGCGCTGCAGGTGTTCAGTCAGGCGGGTTTTGACGTCCACGCCATCAGCGGCAAGTCCGCCCGTTTTGACCTGCTGATCGAGCTGGGTGCGAAGCAGTGTTTGTCGCGCCGTGACCTGCACTGGGGGCAGCGCCCGCTCGAAACGCACCGCTGGGGCGGCGCTTTGGATACCGTGGGTGGAGAAATGCTCGCTGGACTGACCCGCGTCATAGCCCCCTGGGGCAGCATCGCCTCCTGCGGGCTCGCCGGCGGACACGAGCTTCATACGACCGTCATGCCCTTTATCATCCGAGGCGTCAGCCTGCTCGGGATCAACTCGGCCGGATGTCCGATGCCCCTTCGCCGACAGGTTTGGGAGCGGCTGTCCTCGGACCTGAAACCCGCGCTGCTGGACCGGATCATCACCCGCGAAGTGACATTGCAGCAGCTTCCGGAGGTCTTTGAGCTGATCCTCGGCGGTGAATCGCTCGGCCGAACAGTGGTCAATACCGCGGGCTGAACGGCAGGCGCGCTGGCGTCACGGTGCCACAAATTGGGGTATAGTACGAGGCAGAAGGAAGGGACCGCTTTACCACAACATGGCAAAAATCCTCATAGTTGACGATTCGCCATCACAGCTATACAGCCTGCAAAAGATCGTGGAAAAACTGGGCCACGACACGCTGACCGCGGAAGACGGGGCGGAGGGGGTCCAGACTGCCAAGGAGCAACTGCCTGATCTGGTGCTGATGGACGTTGTGATGCCTAATCTCAATGGTTTTCAGGCTACCCGCTCGCTCAGCAGAGACGCGGCCACGGCACATATACCCGTCATTCTGGTCACCACCAAAAACCAGGAAACCGACCGGGTCTGGGGGCTGCGGCAGGGCGCTAAGGGCTACTTGACCAAACCCGTGGATGAAGGCACCCTCGCCGGCACCATTCGCGAATTCATCAATGCCTGACCGGCCATAGAGCCAGAAAAACAAACCAGGAGTTCCCCATGACGATTAATGTCGGAGATACCCTTCCCGAAGGGTCTTTTGCTGTGATGGACGACGGCGTGAAAAACGTCTCGACCAAAGAAGTGTTTGAAGGAAAGAAGGTGGTGCTGTTCGCCGTACCTGGCGCATTCACCCCGACCTGCTCCGCCCAGCATCTGCCCGGCTATCTGCATAGCTATGACGATCTGCGCGCCAAAGGCGTGAATACGATCGCCTGCCTGTCGGTTAACGACGTTTTTGTGATGAACGCCTGGGCGAAAGACCAAAACGCGGACGACAAAGTTCTGATGCTGGCCGACGGCAACGGCGACTACACCAAAGCGCTTGGCCTCGAGCTCGACGCCAGCGGTTTCGGTATGGGTTTGCGGTCGCAGCGGTTCGCGCTGATTGCCGACAACGGCGTTGTGACGGCTCTGCACATCGAGGACGCCGGCGAGTTCCGCGTCAGCAGCGCCGAGGCGATCCTCGCCGCCCTCTGAGGCATCCCAACCGATCTGGCCGTTCAGCCGGGTCGACTTAAGACAACAAAAAAGCCCCCGAGACGCGGGGGCTTTTTTTTGGCCGCGAGATCGCGATCAGGCGTCTGGATCGGGTTCCGGCTCAGCGGGACCCGCTTCACCACCCTCGCCGTCCTCGCCAGTCTGGGCGTCGACATCCGGATCGGTATCGTCGTCGTCGTCTTCCATCGATTCGATCGGCGCAATCCCCACCAGGTCCTCATCGTCGCCGAGGCGGATGAGGGTCACCCCCTGAGTGTTGCGACCCTGGACGGAAATCTCTTCGACGCGGGTTCGGACCAGAGTCCCGGCGTTGCTGATCAGCATCACCTCGTCATCGTCACAGACCTGTACAGCACCAACGCAGTCGCCGTTGCGATCGTTCGTTTGAACCGCGATCACGCCCTGACCCCCGCGCCGGTGGCTTGGGAACTCTTCCAGCGCCGTTCGTTTGCCAAATCCGTTCTGGGTTGCCGTCAGAATCGCGCGGCCGTCAGCGACGATCATCGAAACGAGCGTCGCCTCATCGGCAAGCCGCAGGCCAATCACGCCTCGAGCCGTGCGCCCCATCGAACGTACGTCCGACTCGTCAAAGCGAATGGCTTTGCCGGCGCTGGAAAACAGCAGAATGTGATGTTCGCCGTTGGTGATGGCAACATCGATCAGCTCGTCGTCCTGCGGCAGGTCAATCGCGATGATGCCGTTGGCTCGGGGACGCGAAAATGCCGACAGCGGGGTCTTTTTGACGTAGCCAGACCGAGCCGCAAAAAAGACGTACTCGCTATCCAGAAACTCCCGCACCGGCAGCACCGCATTGACCCGTTCACCCTCAGCCAGCGGCAACAGGTTCACGATCGGCTTTCCGCGTGCCGCCCGGGAGGCCTGAGGCAGCTCAAACACTTTGATCCAGTAGACCTTGCCGTTGGAGGTGAAGCACAGCAGGGTGTCGTGGGTATTGGCGACAAACAGCTTGTCGACAAAATCTTCGTCTTTCATGCTGGTGGCCGATCGCCCGCGGCCGCCGCGCCGCTGAGCCCGGTAGGCGTCCAGCGGCTGCGCCTTGGCATAGCCGGCGTGCGAGAGGGTCACCACCACGTCCTCTTCGCTGATCAGGTCTTCCAGACTCAGACCCGTGTGACGTTCGTTGATGACCGTGCGACGCTCATCGCCGAACTTTTCCTTGAGGTCTTCAAGCTCCTCGCGGATAACCGCCATCAGCTTATCGGGGTCTGACAGGATCGCCAGCAGTTCGGCGATGGTGTCGAGGATCTCCTCGTACTCCGCCACGAGCTTGTCCTGCTCGAGACCGGTCAGGCGATTGAGACGGAGGTCTAGAATAGACTGCGCCTGAACTTCAGAAAGCTGATAGCCCTCATCCGTCAGACCGAGGGACAGATCGAGGTTTTCCGGGCGGGAGGCCTCGGCGCCCGCGCGGGACAGCAGGCTTCCGACAACGCCGGGTTCCCAGCGCCTCGACTGCAGCGCCTCTCGCGCTTCCTTGGGTCCGGGGGAAGCCTTGATGACCGCGATGATCTCGTCGATGTTGGCCAGCGCGACCGTCAGGCCTTCCAGGACGTGAGCGCGGTCGCGGGCTTTGCGCAGATCGAACAGCGTGCGACGGGTGACCACCTCACGCCGGTGGCTGATGAACGCCTCGAGCACCTGCTTGAGCGTCAGGAGCCGCGGCTGACCATCGAGCAGTGCCACCATGTTGATGCCGAACACGCTCTGCATCTGGGTTTGCTGATACAGGTTGTTCAGCACCACGTCAGCCACTTCACCGCGGCGCAGTTCAATCACCATACGCATGCCGTCTTTGTCGGACTCGTCGCGTAGATTGGTGATGCCTTCGAGCTTCTTTTCTTTGACCAGCAGCGCAATCTTTTCTATCAGGCGCGCTTTGTTCACTTGGTAAGGCAATTCGGTGACGATGATCGTCTGCTTACCGTTCCGCTCGTCAGTCTCGATTTCGGTCTGGGCGCGCACGTAGATCCGCCCCCGCCCGGTGCGGTAGGCCTCACGGATCCCCGCCGCGCCGTTGATGATGCCCGCCGTCGGAAAGTCCGGTCCCGGCATGTGCTCCATGAGCTCGTCGACGCCGAGTTCGGGACTCTCGATCAGCGCCAGGGTCGCGCTGACCACCTCGGTCAGGTTGTGGGGCGGAATGTTGGTGGCCATGCCCACGGCGATACCGGCTGAACCGTTGACCAGCAGGTTGGGCACGCGCGTCGGCAGCACCACCGGTTCACTTTCCGTTTCGTCGTAGTTCGGCGCAAAGTCGACGGTCTCACGATCCAGATCGCGCAGCAGCTCGTGCGCCAGCCGCGACATCCGGATTTCGGTGTAGCGCATGGCTGCCGCCCGGTCGCCGTCTACCGATCCGAAGTTGCCCTGCCCGTCCACCAGCATGTAGCGCATGGCGAAAGGCTGAGCCATCCGGACGATGGTGTCGTAAACGGCAGAATCGCCATGAGGATGGTATTTACCGATGACGTCCCCAACAACGCGGGCCGATTTTTTGTAGGCCTTGTTCCAATCGTTGCCCAGCTCGGACATGGCGTAGAGCACGCGCCGATGCACCGGCTTCAGGCCGTCTCGCGCGTCGGGCAGCGCCCGGCCGACAATGACGCTCATTGCGTAGTCCAGGTAGGACTGCCGCATCTCGTCTTCTAGATTGACCTTGAGGATTTCTTTGGCCAGTTCAGCCATAGAGGTGACCTTTTCTTATCGTCGAGTGGCTGGGGGATCCGCGGCCGTGCGGGCTGCGAAAACATGCCGGTCTGGCAGAATAGACGGATGTCTGGATGCTCCCGGCAGAAGCCAACAACGCATCGGTTGCGACAACCCGACGGGCATTCTGCTTTGGGTCCAAACAGGGCGTCTCCCACTCAGCGCCACTGTAAGCCTTCAGTTCACGAGATTTTATCATATTCGCCCCTGGCAAGGGGTATTTTTGATCATGCCTTAGCGGTGCCCAGTGCAGTTTTTTTGAACATTCGGCCCACAAATCAGTCTTGACAGCGTCGATGCCGCAGGAGACGGCTCTGAACACCTTTTCCAGGGAAAAACGTCGGACCAAGGCACGCAGCACACCGCCCAATAGCCGCCAACGGATCCTGGGAACAGTCGCTTATCAGGTGTTTGACGTTGCGCTTTTGGGTAGACTGGCGTTGTTCATTGTGGGAGCAGGACATGTTTCGAACCATCATGCTGGCAACGGCCCTCAGCTGCACACCGGTTCTGGCCCAGGAAGGGGCCGAGACGGCAGCCGGCGAAACCCCATCCGCCGCAACGTTTGTTGAATTCGATACCTCCATGGGTGCGTTTGTGGTGGAGCTGCTACCCGAGAAAGCGCCGATCAGCGTTGAGAACTTCCTCGCGTACGTCGAAGACGGGTTCTATGACGGAACGGTTTTCCACCGCATTATTGGGTCGTTCGTGATCCAGGGCGGCGGCTATACCGCTGAGTTCACGAAGAAGCCGACCCGAGAGCCGATCACCAACGAGGCGGACAACATGGAGCCTAACGTCAAAGGCACCCTGGCGATGGCACGCACCGCTGATCCGCACTCCGCCACCTCGCAGTTCTACATCAACGTTGCCGACAATCTCGCCTTGAACCACACCGGCAAAACCAACTCCCGTGCCTGGGGGTACGCGGTTTTTGGCCGTGTCGTGGCCGGCATGGACGTCATCGAAGCGATGCGGGCGGTTGAAACCGGCCCCGGTGGTCCGTTTCCCAGGGACGTGCCCCGTGAATCGATTGTTGTGCTCAAGGCCCAAAAGGTTGCCGCGCCGGCCACACCCGCGCCAGAGGCGGTGCCTGAGGCCGCGTCAGGGGATCAGTAACACCCGGTGAAGCTGTTCGTTTCAGACCTCCACCTCGACCCCAACAACGCGCAGTCGCTGCATCCGTTCCGAGCGTGTCTAGACCGGTATCGCAGCGGCCTCGCGGAGCTCTATATCCTTGGCGATCTGTTTGAATACTGGATCGGTGACGACTACCTGCCGCCCGCGGCAGAGGCCACCGCAACCCTGCTGAAAGACCTTGCCGACTCAGGCGTCCGAGTGTTTTTTATGGCGGGCAACCGGGACTTTCTGCTAGGCGAGCACTTTGCGAAAAGTTGCGGCATGACAATCCTGGCTGACCCGACCGTGATTGTGATCAACGACACCCCCACCCTGCTGAGCCATGGCGACCACCTCTGTACCGATGACCACGTCTACCAGGCGATTCGCGCCAAAGTGCGTGATCCGCAGTGGCAGCAGGCTGTGCTTAGCCAAACCGTCGAACAACGGCTGGGGATGGCAAAAGAGGCGAGAGGTGAGTCCCAGCGCCACGTCGGCACGGCGGCCGAAGAAATCATGGACGTCAACGCTGAGGCGGTGGCGTCATGCATGGCTGCCGCGGGCGTGCAGCAAATGATCCATGGCCATACGCATCGGCCGGCAGACCATACCCTGACCGTGAATGACCTACCGGCCAGACGAATTGTGCTCGGTGACTGGTACAAGCCTGAGCACGTTCATGTCGCTGTTGACGACCGCCTCGTACCCTTTCCGGGTTAGAACCCTCTCGACGGAACCCGCTGCTTGGCCTCAAGCCGAGGATCTTCGCCGGCTGACGCCCGGCTTTTCTGCGTAAGAAGTCCAAGATACCCAAATCGTTGGCAAAAAAAAGCCGGGGCAAGCCCCGGCTTTCTTAGGTGTTGCTTTGGCTTACGCCAGCGGAGCCCGCCGACGCAGCTGGAAGGCACCAAAGCCAACCAGGGCCAAGGTCAGCAGAATCAGACCCCACTCCGTCATGGTCGGAACAATCTCCGGCACCAGGGCGATACCGAGGTTGATCGTGACCGTGCCGGTGGCGTCACCGCTGTAGGTGCAGGTGGCAAGCCCCGTAGGCTGTGGGTCGGTCACCGTTGACGTGCCGCTAACGGCAAACGTAAACGGCGTCGCAGCATTCACAGTCGCCGTCGCTGCACTGGTGATCGCGAAGGCGCCCATACCGTCGTCGGTCAGTACACAAGATACATCATACGAACCGCCGGAGTTGTTGGTCTCAGTGAACGTCAGGGCACCCACTCCCGAATTACCTCGGGTAACCGGCCCAACATTGATGGACGTAGTGGTCCCTGCCGCGGGATTCGGGTTAGGCGTGCCCACGGCGATGTCGCAGGTTATGGCGGTCGTCGCATTGGTGACAACCGCTGCGCCAGCGCTACAGGTGTAGTCAGCTGTCGCCTGGCCAACGGCCGTACCCGAGCAGCTCGCCGTGACCGTGCCGCTGGCTCCGGGCGCCAGAGAGGCCGGGGCTGCGGTAACGTTGATAGACGTCGTTGCCGCGGCGCCACCGGAAAGCGCGCTGAGTGAACAGGTCGGGTTGATCGTCGCATCGCCCATGGCGCCGTCGTTCGAGATGGTAATCACGCCCGTTCCGGCAGGTGCGTTCACGTCAGCACCAAGCCCGAGAGCCGCTGGCTGCACGTTGAGAATGCCTGGACCAGGCCCGTCCTGGATCCGAATGTTGCCGTCCTGGCTGCCGCTTGCTGCGACAGGCGCGTTAGCCGCATCAGCGTACTGTTCGCCGCTGATCGCAACTGGTACATCCTGAGGCGCCATCGCTCCCCCGGCGACAGTTACATTCACCTGGATAGCGTTTGCAGTGTCCTGAAATTCCTGCAGACCAAAATCAGCGAAGATAATGTTAGCTGGGCTGCCTGACGCTGGGCAGGTAAAACCGTTGGCACACGTATAGGAATCAACGGTGACATCGGCGCTTGCAATGGTCAACGTGACCTGCCCCCCGACGACCGTTGATCCCGTCCCCAGGTAGTCGCAGGAGACGCTTCCGCTAGCACCTGGTGCGATATTCGCCGTGCCGCACTGAAGTGCGGGCTGGCTGAAGGCTGTGGAGGCACAGAGCGCGAGTGCCACACAGCCCAGACGTCCGATAAACTTAGTATTCATTTTCTAATCACCCCAAATTTAAACTAAGAAGGGCGGAGCAGCACGATGCTGAGGCCTCCCGACCTCAGCATCATAACACTCAAAACCCTTATTTTTCGAGCACTAAAGAACTATTTCTCGAAATTTTCCTTAAGGGAAGCACCGCCGTCAAGAATGGCGTTAGACGTAACCGGCTGCCCGTCTGCGTTCCCCACCAACAAACCGGATACCTCAGCCCTCTTCGAAACGTCGAAACCGGAGACCGTTACGCTGCCGATCGACCCGCTGGTCAGCGGAGCGTTGGTCGGACTGAAGATCGCTACTTTCAGCACACCATTTGACGCATTACATGCGCCGGTGTGTGACGTTGGTAGGCCCGCAATACAGTTTCCAGTTTCAATTTTTACGCCCTGTCCAAGCTTCAGTTCGAACTGCAGCGCTGTCGCTGATGCGTCATTCAAAAAGTCGAATTCGAATGACGTAGTGCTGCCAGCAGCCAACTGGGTGACCACGAGATCAGACGAGGGTGCGGCAAATGCGGACGTCCCGATAGTGGCTCCGAGGATCAGTGCCAGAGAAATCTTTTTCATGTTCATGTTACTAAACTCCTGAGCCTAGATTAACCGTTGACGACGGCCTGAATGACGCAGATCGCGTCAAAAATGTTGATCGCACCGTCTTCTGTGCAATCTGGCTGCCCCACTTGAGCGGTGCCGTTAACCACTTCTTGAATAATGCCAATGGCGTCGAAAATATTCAGCGCGCCACCGTCGCCAGTTGCATCGCCAGGAATTTCCCGCCCGATTGCCGTGGTCCGGCGAGACTCGTACTGGTCGAAGTTCACAGAGGTGAAGCCTCCGAGACCGTCAACCGTACCCAGCTGGATGGCGTCGATGGTGGCACTACCGGTATCGGTACCCGTTGCATCTGCAGCGGCAGTCGTAGAGTCGCTGTTCACCCAGAGGCTGATCCCGCCGCCGCCGGTCCAGCTAACCTCCACTGAATTCCAGCCCGCCCGCATCGGCGCTGAAGCGGCGGTGCCAGAGGCAGGCGTTACCGTAACGTTCGCACCATCCGCGGAGATGGCGAAAACCGAGGTTGCTCCACCTTCGTCAGAAAACGCCTCGTAAATGGTGGCATCGCCGGTGCCCGAAGCGAGGAAATAAAATCGGGCGATCAACGCACCTTCAGCGGCCGGCGAGTTGTCCTGGACAAACTCCGCGCCGTCAGACTGCATTGAGCAAATGCCAGAGTAGCGTGCTAGTTCGACGGTGTCGCCCGGGCCCCCAACTTCTGGCGCAGTGCCGCTCGTAGACGACCAGGCGCTCAAGGTGCAGGCGCTGGCGACAGAACCGCCGGCGAGCAGGCCGAGTGCAGCAATGCTTGTTGCTAACTTTTTCATGGAATAACCCTCTCCTAAGTGATCAATGGGTGATCTTTTCCCAACTGTGGCTGCTCGGAAGCAGCGTTCTCATTAGGTAGAAGCGGATAAGAAACAGAAAAAGCGTCAGCCAACATCAAAAAAGTGCACTTTTTTTGGCGCCAGCGGAAAAATGTCGGAAAAAATCGATAAAACGTGAAGACCAATGGTAAAATCCACAGTTACAAAGCTGCATTTTGGGGACTTTGATGACGTCACAACCCGCACGGGGGGATGTTATCGCTTTGCCGGATCGGCAAAACCGTTCGGACTTTCTGGTTGTTATACCCGCCCGCAACGAGGAGCGAACCGTCGGCACGGTTGTCAGCGACATCCGCAGCCGCCACCGCTGCTGTGTGGTGGTGGTCGATGACGCCAGCACCGATCGCACCGGCGCCGTTGCCGCGACGGCCGGCGCTGCCGTTCTCAAGCTGCCGTTTTCCATGGGAGCCTGGTGCGCCACTCAGGCCGGGCTGCGCTATGCGCTGCAACATGGCTATCGATATGTGGTGACGATGGACGCCGACGGTCAGCATCACGCCCGCTCGGTCAATAAGATTCTGCAGGCGATCGTCAGCGGACGGACGGACGTGGCCGTCGGCGCCTGCCCTCACCGCCTGAGCGCCGCGAAGCGCGTTGCCTGGGCTTACTTCCGCCTGCTGACGCGTCTCTCTATCCGCGACTTCACCTCCGGGCTGCGGGCCTATAACCTCCGGGCCATCAAGGTGCTCGGTCGCCGGTATGCCAGTCTGCTGGACTACCAGGATATCGGCGTACTCATGCTGCTGCAGCGTCAGGGCATCTCCATCGAAGAAGTTCCGGTCACGATGTCCGCGAGAAAAGCCGGTCATTCAAGGGTTTTCAGCTCCTGGTTCGTTGTTGCTCAATACATGATGCAAACCTCGGTGCTGTGCGTGTCCCGCCTGGGGCCGCGGCGCCGGCGTAAGGCGGAGGCAGCGTGAGCTACCAGGTAACCACATCGTTTGTTGGGATCTTGCTAGCCGGCGCGATCCTCTACCTGGTCCGGCGCGACCACCTCCATGGCCCCTATGCTCTGTGGTGGCTTGTGGTCGCCGGGATTACCATCGTGTTGGGCCTGTTTCCTCGCACCATCGACCTGATCGCCGGCTACACCGGTGTTTCCTACCCGCCAAACCTCCTGTTTTCTCTGGCGATCGGGATGCTGCTGCTGAAAATGCTCAAGTCGGACATCGAGTCATCGCGGCACGAGCGGCGTATCCGCCGCCTGGGACAAAAGATGGCGATCCTGGCCGAAGAAAACCTGCGGCTACAGGCCGAGATCGAGGCAGACCGCGGCGGTGAGAGCCGCCGCGCCAGCGGCCGCTAGCAGCGTCGGCGTTGCGGGTTCTTCACGTCGGGAAGTATTTTCCGCCGGTGCCCGGCGGCATCGAAACTTTTTGCGGCGACCTGTTTGAGGCCTTTGCGGGCTCGGACGTGCGTTGCGCCATGCTTGTTCATCAGAAGCGCGATATCCCCGTTCCCGAGAAAGCTGACCTCACTGGGGTCAAATCGCACGGGGAATGGCTCTTTACGCCGATCGCGCCAGGTTTTGCGCCGGCGGCCGTCCGGCAGCTAAGACAATTTAAGCCGCAGGTGCTTCACCTTCATATGCCTAACCCAGCGACTTTCCTGTTGCTGGCGATCCCAGCTGCCCGTCGGATACCCTGGGTGGTCAGCTGGCATTCCGATGTCGTCGCTTCTGCCTATCAGCGCAGGCTTCAAGTCGCTTATCCGATATACCGGGTGTTCGAATCGATGGTCATGAAGAGATCGTCCAAAATCATTGCCGCAAGCCAGGCTTACGCATCAAGCAGCCCGGTACTTGATTCGATCGACCCGCGACGTTTAGACGTGATCCCCTACGGGATAAACCCAGCCAGGTTGAAGATCAGGAAATCCGTTACGTGGCCTCCAGGTCGATTCAAGGTGGCGGCCGTCGGCAGACTGACCTACTACAAAGGCTTTGACCGTCTACTCGAGGCAATAAGGTCGATTCCCGAGTCCAGCCTGCTGCTGGTCGGCGACGGCCAGGAGCGAAGCCGGCTGGAGAAGCTGGTTGCTGCCTGGGGCCTTCAGGAGCGTGTTCAGATGATCCACGATGCGGATGACGCGCTGCGCAACAGCGTCATCGCCGAAGCCGACTGCCTTTGTCTGCCCTCCATCGAGCGGACCGAAGCTTTCGGGATCGTGCTGGTGGAAGCGATGGCCCTGGGAACCCCGGTAATCGCCACCAACCTGCCCGGATCCGGCGTGCCGTATGTGGTCAATCGCGGCGGCCATGGGCTGCTCGCCGAACCGGATGACGTCCCCTCGCTGATCGAGCGGCTGCGGGAGATCAGCAGCAACGTCGAGCTTCGCGAACGCTGCCGAAACCAGGCGCGCGCAAACTTCCCCCATTTTCACATCGACCAAACGGCCGAGAGCCTGACGCGTCTGTACCGTCAGCTGTGCTGACGCCCCAGCAGCACCCATGCCCAGAGCCCGATAGCTGGCGCCAGGTGCAGGGCGAGCCGGTTGGACGCGGTCATGGACTCGGCCCAGACCGCCGCCTGCGTGAAGAAGAAAAGCGCAAGTAGAAAACCCAGCCCGAGCAGCATGATCGTGCTCAGCCCGCGCCCCTCGGCGGAGTTCCGGGTGCGCCACGCCGTCCAGACAACCGCGGGGAGCCCGAAGAGCCAGAACAAGTGCCAGTTCGGCAGGTCCAGCAGCGCCGTAATCAGGCTTTGCAGCTGGTTGTCGAAACCCAGCGGATGACGCCCGAGGTACGGCAGCTCGATGAGTGACGGCGTCATTTTGAAGGTAAGCCC
>JANQOZ010000028.1 GCA_028285525.1 Lysobacterales bacterium | reverse complement strand
CAGTCTCCTCAGCGTCCTCCTCGGCAGACGCCTCGGTGTCGTCTGAGGCATCCTCGCTGGTCGTTTCCTCGGCGTCGCTCTCGGAGTCCGTGCCGTCCGTTTCTGCGACGGCTTCCGGCTCGGCGTCAGTCTCCGCTTCCGCTTCGCTTTTAACCTCGGATGCATCATCACCGTCGGTATCGTCTGCGGAAGCATCGGTGGCCTCTGCTGTCGGCTCTTCGGTATCGGTTTCAGCAGCGGCCTCATCAGCGGCTGAATCCGTGGCCTGCGCCTCTTCCGTCGCCTCAGCCGTGCTATCTGGTGCGGTTTCCTCAGCAGCGGCCTCAGCGGCGGGTGCTTCAGCCTCACTTGGGCTTTCCGTTCCAGCCTCAGCGTCTACGGCCTCCGCGGCGACTGCGGCAGCAGCCGGTGCAGCCGTGTGGCCGAGCCGGTTCAGCGTAATGATCTTGTCTTCGCGGGCCGTCAGGGCCTTCTGCAGACGCTTTTCGTCCAGCAGCCCTTGCGCGCCGGTCTGCAGCTGGTCGAAAACACCTTTATAGCTGTCGGTCAGCTGATCGATTGCGTCGGCCGTCTGGGTGAAATGGTCGGCCACCTTGTCTCGATAGGCTTCTAGCTCTTCCTGTGCTTCGCGGACAGCTTGGTCCTGGCTTGCGCCGCCGCCCATCACTCGACTCAGTATGAAACCAACAACAACTCCGACCACACCGGTCAGCAGCATATTAAAGTTCGGGTCCACAATCAGGCTCCTTTAGTCAACCAGTCAGTCTGGCGGTCAATTACTTCGTCGTACACGGACATCTCCCCACTTATATAGCGCTTCAATGTGAAGTGGACAACGGGAAAAGATAATTGTTTCCACGGAATATCCTCCGGTGCAAACAGTTCTACATCTGAACTTTCTTCGCCGACGCCGTATTCGCCGTCGGCCAGCGTGCCGTGATACATCATATAAACCTGTCCGATGTGGGGCAGGCTCGTGACGCCCATCAGCTCAATGTCTATCGGCCTCGCCAGCGCCTCCTCCCAGCACTCCCGGGCGGCAGCCTCTGCCGTACTTTCCTGCAGCTCCATAAAGCCCGCTGGAAGCGTCCAGTAGCCTTTTCTCGGCTCAATGGCCCGCTTGGCCAGGAGGATTTTGCCGTTCCAGGTCAGCAAACATCCTGCCACAATCTTGGGATTTACATAGTGAATAAAGCCACAGTTGTCACAGACTGCCCGCAGGTGCTGATCGCCTTCGGGCACGCGCTGCACAATCTCTGCAGATCCGCATTCGCTGCAAAATTTGGTCAAGGTCGGTCAATCCGGGAAGACAATTCCCAATTATCGCTGCTTTGACGTGAAACTCACAGCAAGAACCGTAAGCGGGCGCTGAGAAAACGGTTTGCTGTATCAGCCCCTTGGGTTGGGAATGTGTTCCAGCGCACCGACGATGCGCCGATAGGAGGCGAGCCGCACCGGGTCGATCATGCCCTTGTCAGCGGCCGCCTGCACCCCGCAGTCGGGCTCGGTCAGGTGCTGGCAGTTGGCAAACCGGCACTGCTGGGCAAACGCCGAAAACTCGATAAAGCCCTGCGCGACGTCGCTCCAGGGCATCTTCCAGATGCCGTATTCCCAAACGCCGGGCGAGTCGATGATGGGGCCGGCCCCCTCGCGGTCATACCAGGTGGTCGCCGTGGTGGTATGTCGACCCTTGGCGGTGGCGCTGGAGATCGCTTGAGTTTTGAGGGCCAGGTCGGGCAGCAGCTGGTTGATCAGCGAGGACTTTCCCACGCCCGACTGGCCGACAAGGATACTGGGCCCGTCAACCAGCAGCGGCGTCAGCTCGGCGAGCCCAGGCGCGGCTTTGGTGCTGGTAAAAACGACGGGATAGTTCAGGCACCGATAAAGGTTGGCCCGGTCGTCCCAGATCGGCCGAGATTCCGCATCGATCAAATCGGCCTTGTTGAAGCAGATCACCGCCTGCAGCCCGAGGTTTTCGCAGGCGACCAGGTACCTATTGATCAGGTCGCGGGTGGGTTCAGGCTTTGGCGCAACGACAATCACTACCCGCGCCAGGTTGGCGGCCACAATCTGCTGCCGGCCGCGGCGGTCTGCCCGCGGAAACGCGTTTTGCCGAGGCGCGATGCCGTCGAGCACCGGCGGCTGGTCCTCGGACAGCCAGACGCGGTCGCCGCAGACCGTCTTGCCGAGCTTGCGCCGCCCGCGGCAGGCGATCAGTTCGTCGTCCACTTTGACCAGGAGTTCGGGCCCGTGACTGATGATGACGGTTCCGTACCGGCGGGAGGGCTCACTGTGCGGCGCATTTGACACAATGGCAATTTAGCCTCTGCTACTATGCTTCACAACGGGCTGAAGGACGTCATCTGTGCTGGCAGACAATCTGATTTGGATCGATCTGGAGATGACCGGGCTCGACTGCGCGCGCGACCAGGTTATTGAAATTGCCACGATCGTGACCGACAAAGACCTCAACGAGCTGGCCTGCGGACCGGAACTGGCCATTCACCACCCTGAGAACGTGATGCAGAAGATGGACGACTGGAACAGTCGCCAGCACTCACAGTCGGGGCTCTGGGACCGCGTCCGTGCGAGTAACATCGACTATGCCCAGGCGGAGGCCCAGACGCTGGATTTTCTGCGCAAGTGGGTGCCCGAGGGGCACTCGCCGATGTGTGGCAACAGCATTTGCCAGGACCGTCGCTTCCTCGCGCGGGTGATGCCGCGGCTGGAGGATTTTTTCCACTACCGGAACCTGGATGTCAGCACGCTGAAAGAGCTCAGCCGCCGATGGTCACCGGAAATCGCCTCGGGCTTCCGGAAAAACTCGAGTCATCTCGCGCTCGACGACATTCGCGATTCCATTGCCGAGCTGGCCCACTACCGGCAGCACATGGGCGAGCTGGCGGGGCTCTAGACCGCGCCCGCTCGGCCTCAGCCGGCCAAGTACATCCAGGTTTCGATCACCGTGTCGGGGTTCAGCGAGACGCTGTCGATCCCTTGGTCCAGCAGCCAGCGCGCCAGGTCGGGATGATCCGACGGCCCCTGGCCGCAAATCCCGACGTATTTACCCTGTCTCTTACAGGCGCTGATGGCCATGGCCAGCAGCGTCTTGACCGCTTCGTTGCGCTCATCGAACAAATCGGCGATCAGCCCTGAGTCGCGGTCCAGCCCCAGAGCAAGCTGGGTCAGATCGTTGGAGCCGATCGAAAAGCCGTCAAAATGCTCGAGGAACTGCTCGGCCAGCAGGGCGTTGGAGGGCAGCTCGCACATCATCACGATCTTGAGGCCATTTTCGCCGCGCTTCAGGCCGTAGCGCGCCATCACCTCAACCACCTTCTCGGCTTCTTCGAGGGTGCGCACAAAAGGCACCATGGCCCAGATGTTGGTCAGACCCTGCTCCTCGCGAACCCGCTTCAGCGCCCGACATTCGAGCTCAAAACAGGCCGTAAAGCCAGGGTCAACGTAGCGGGAGGCGCCGCGAAAACCCAGCATCGGGTTTTCTTCGTCGGGCTCATAGCGTGAGCCGCCGATCAGGTTGGCGTATTCGTTGGACTTGAAGTCCGACAGGCGAACGATCACCGGCTTGGGGTAAAAGGCGCCGCCGAGCGTTGCAATGCCTTCAGCGAGTTTGGTGACGTAGAACTCGACCGGGCCGCCGTAGCCTGCGATCCGCCGGTCGATCAGCGCTTTCACCTCCGGATCCTGCTGCGGGTATTCCAGCAGCGCCTTCGGATGGATGCCGATCATCCGATTGATGATGAACTCCAGCCGCGCCAAGCCCACGCCCGCGTTGGGGATCTGGGCAAAATCGAAGGCCCGATCGGGGTTACCGACGTTCATCATGACCTTGAGCGGGATTTCGGGCATCTCCGCCATGTCGGCCCGGTTGATGTCGAACTCCAGCTTGCCCTCGTAGATATAGCCGGTGTCACCCTCCGCGCAGGACACCGTGACCTCCCGGCCGTCGGCGACCGCTGCCGTTGCGTCACCGCAGCCGACAACCGCGGGAATACCCAGCTCCCGGGCGATGATGGCCGCGTGACAGGTGCGTCCGCCGCGATTGGTCACGATGGCGGAGGCGCGCTTCATGATCGGCTCCCAGTCGGGGTCGGTCATGTCGGTCACCAGGACGTCGCCGGCGCCAACCTTGTCCATCTGGGAGATGTCGTCGACCACGCGGGCCGTGCCGGCGCCAATCCGCTGCCCGATGCTGCGGCCCTCGGTGATGACCGGCCCTTCGCCCCGCAGCCGATAGCGTTCAATCACGTTGGCGTTGCCTTGGCTTTTGACCGTTTCCGGTCGGGCCTGGACGATATAAAGCCGGCCGGTCAGACCGTCTTTGGCCCACTCGATGTCCATCGGGCGTTCGTAGTGTTTTTCGATCGTGACGGCCTGGCGAGCCAGCTCCATCACCTCGTCGTCGTTCAGGGAGAACTGGCTGCGCTGCTCCTCCGGCACATCGAGCGTCTGCACGCCGCTCTTACCCTCGACGGCTTCCGCATGGACCATCTGAATGGCCTTCGAACCCAGGCTGCGGCGCAGCACCGCGCTCTTGCCGTCGGCCAGGGTCGGCTTGTGCACATAGAACTCGTCCGGATTAACGGCGCCCTGGACAACGGTCTCGCCGAGTCCATAAGCCGAGGTGACAAACACCACGTCGCGGAACCCCGATTCGGTGTCGAGGGAAAACATGACGCCGCTGGCACCGACGTCGCTGCGCACCATCTGCTGCACGCCGGCGGACAGGTAGACGACGTCGTGGTCAAAGCCTTGATGCACCCGGTAGGCAATCGCGCGGTCGTTGTAGAGCGAGGCAAAGACCTCGTGCATCCGCTCCAGCACCTGGTCGATGCCGGTGACGTTGAGAAACGTCTCCTGCTGACCGGCGAAGGAGGCGTCCGGCAGGTCTTCGGCGGTCGCTGAGGATCGCACCGCGACGGAGAGCCCGCCGCCGGCTTCGTCGGTCATGCGGGCGAACGCCGACTCCACCTCCTGCTGCAGTGCTGGCGTAAAAGGCGTGTCCATCACCCACTGGCGGATCTCTTCGCCGGCCTTTGTCAGCTCGCTGACGTTGTCGATGTCGAGATCCTTCAGGCGCGCGCTGATGCGATCAGCCAGGCCGCTTTGCTGGGTGAATTCGCGAAAGGCTGAGGCCGTGGTGGCAAAGCCGCCGGGGACGCTGACACCCGCCTGCGAAAGGTGCGTGATCATTTCTCCCAGGGAGGCGTTCTTGCCGCCGACCTGGTCCAGATCATCCATCCCCAGTTCATTCAGCCACCGAATATAGTCGCTCAACTGCCGTTCCTGTTGCCCGTTGCGAGGGGCGGTATCTTACGGGATTCGTGACTATCCTGTAACCTGACGGCGCTACGGGAAACGATTGTTTAGAAGGCCTCAGCTATGACGCAAGCCGCAGATCGCGCGGTGTTTTTTGTCTCCGACGGTACGGGAATTACGGCGGAGACGATCGGTCACAGTCTCCTGACCCAGTTTCAGGGAATCAGCTTTCGGCAGCTGCGGCTGCCATTCGTAGACGACCCGGACAAGGCCCGGCTCGCGGTCGAGCGAATCAACGAGGCGGCGACCGATTCCGGCATCCGCCCGATCGTCATTAACACGCTCGCCAATCAGGAGCTGTCGAAGATCCTCTACGGCAGCCAAGCGCTGGTCCTGGACGTGTTCGATACCTTTCTGGGTCGTTTGGAGGAGGAGTTTGGCAAACCGCGATCGCCGGCGGTCGGGCAAACCCATGGCCTCGTCGACTACCACACCTACGAAAGCCGGATGGACGCGACCAACTATGCGCTGAAACACGATGACGGTGGCGACATTAACTACACCAACGCCGACGTCATTCTCGTCGGTGTCTCCCGGTCGGGCAAAACCCCAACCTGTCTCTACCTCGCGCTGCACTACGGCGTAAAGGCCGCCAACTACCCGATCACCGACGATGACCTCGAGGAGACGCAGCTGCCTGCCAGGCTCCGCCCCTTCAAGAACAAGCTGTTTGGCCTGACGATCGACCCTGAGCGCCTGCACCAGATTCGCGAAGCCCGGCGTCCGCAGAGCCGCTACGCCAGCATGAAGCAGTGCCGTACCGAGGTGGAAGAGGCGGAAGGACTGTTTCGGCTGCATGGCGTTCCCTGTCTCAATACGACCCACACCTCCGTGGAAGAAATCGCCAGTAAAATCCTGGTGGCTCTCAACCTTGAAAGGAACATGTTTTAGGGTTTCAGGGTGTTTTGCCGGCGCTGACGGGGTGCCCAAAAACCGCGTCTTCACGGCAAACTAGTCATGCTACTATCGGCAGTATGAGCGCCTCGGAGAAGAAAACACCCCGACTCAAGCCGCCAGAATTTCGGCAGCTGATGGACATCTATGCCGAAAACTATCGGCAGCTGAGCCTGCTGTTCGACGATCTGCTTCTGACCCAGGATCGGATGATTTCGCGGGTGCGAGACGAGCTCCCGATTTATCTCGAGGTGCTGGAGCGTCATCGCTACACCACCGTCGCGCGGTTGACCTACTTTTTGGAAGACAGCGTGGGGCGCGTAACGCCGGATCCCGATGCGCGCCTGCGCATCTATCACGACGCGCAGCTGGCTGAGGCAACCCATTGCTACCCGAAATCCGACCGCGAACCGATGAAAGGCGTGCTGGCGTCGCTCGCGGACGTAGTCGACCACCGATGGAAGACCAACCGGCTCCTGGACAAGTGGCTGGAGTTCCTGGTTCAGCAGGGTCACAGCGTCGAAACGCTGCGTACCGCCACGCCCTCTGAGTGGCCGGTGGAAAGCGCACCGGTCGATATCGACCTGGCCCGTTTCGAGCGAAAAAACCTCGTCCGGGATTAGCCTCCCAGACCGCCGCCGTCGCGGCCCGCGTCACCTTCTATCTACCTTGACAGTTCAGGCCATTCTGATAACCTTGCGCGCCTCGCGACTGGGGCTATAGCTCAGCTGGGAGAGCGCTACACTGGCAGTGTAGAGGTCGGCGGTTCGATCCCGCCTAGCTCCACCACTCGCGACGCACGTTGACCGAATGCGCACATCCGGTACAATGCGCGCTCTTTTGTTGTCCCCATCGTCTAGAGGCCTAGGACTCCGGCCTTTCACGCCGGCAACAGGGGTTCGAATCCCCTTGGGGACGCCATTAAAAATGCCCGCTTCCGCGGGCTTTTTTAATGGCGCCGCCAAGGGTCTTGATGCGAACCCCAGATTCGACCTGTGCGCCAGCAACTTGGACGCCGTAGCGAAGCGAAGGCGCCCCGCAGGGGTGGGCAGGCGAAACATCGCCTGCGAATCAATCCCGCCCTCAACATTGAGAACCCGATAACTGAAAAGCACCACATCGGGCTCTTTTGATGGCGCCGCAAGGGTCTGAATAAAAGGCCCGCAGTCTCGATTCAATTCTTATTGGTCTCCCCGGCAGCCAACCCCTCTGAATCGCGCGATAGCTTTGTCCGTTTCCCCCAACTTGTATTGCGAAATTTTCATTCAAGATTTGGGGGGCGGTAGTAAATGCGTCGTCTAAGGACTTGTGACATTTTGATATTAAACGCTGCGCTGAGTCGCACCACTGAATGCTCCGATCAAGTTGTGTTGAAACACCGCAAGGCATCTCTAGTGATGTATCGCGGTCTCGTGACTTCACTTGAGACTGTTGCCCTGTTACGACATTTGAAAAGGGACTAGCTCCATGCAAACTCACCCGGTTTGGTGTCGCTCCGCAGCTGGCCGGAATTGCGTTGCTTTGAACTCCAACGCAATCAGAAAAGGTGTGGGGCTTGCTTTGATCTGGTGGATCGTTTCGCCGATTTGCACCGGCCAAACTTTAAGCGTTATGCCGTTCAGTGATACGTTGGTGCAAGATGGCGCTGTCGTAGTCACAGAGCATGGCTTGAGTGCCTCGCTTCAAGTTGAAGCCGCAAACATCGCTCCAAATGCCAGCGTCGTCCTAACGCTTCGACCCGAACAGTCGTCCCAGTTTCAGTTGAGTTTTGCCGGCAGCGACGTGATCACACCGGAACGGAATATCTCTGTAGTGCAGATCTTGGCTCTGAATGATGCAGCGCTAGACGGAGACATTCTCCGACAAATTACGATAGCTGTTGACCCGAACCAAACCACCGACCCTGCCTTTCTCAATGTGCCGGAAGTCGATGTCGACGTCTTTATCGTCGATGACGAACTGCCGGCCAGCATCAGCACAAGCGAATTGATTGACAACTTGGTCGTGCCAGGAAAAGCCTCATCCTCGGTGACCAGGCTGGAATTGGCGGGGTGCGCAGCTGTCCCCCAGCTGATTTCGAGCATTGACGACCTGCGCGAGTTTCCAGACTTTTTTATACGGTTGCCGAATGAGTTCCCAGGGGCGTTTGAGGACTCCCGAATCTATGGGCCTGATGTTGTTGCCGACGCTATCGATGCACTTCTGACTCAAGCGACAGGCCTGTTCAGCGGTTTTTTTATCTTCAATGGCGGCTCTGACCAGGATCGTGCTGCGGCGATTGATTATTGGCAGAATCAAGGCACATCAGGTCTCCTTGGTCGATGCAACGCTGAACTCTTTCCGGTTCCGATGCTGTCGCTTCATTCGCTGGCCATTCTTGCTATGGCGACGCTGGTGCTTGGGGTTGTGGCGCTACGAGATAGACAGCCCAGGTGGGAGAATTAGACTGGCCGGTAATTTTGATCGCAGCAAAACTCTCTTATGCAGCACCCTTGTTGTCCCCATCGTCTAGAGGCCTAGCACTCCTGCCTTTCACGCCGGCACCAGGGGTTCGAGATTTGCGTTCGGTATCTCCTGGAACAACTTCCCAATAAAGCACCACCCCAAGTACCTAACTGAGTCGCCAGGGCCCGCCATGGCAACTTGCGGCTAGCCAGATGGACCGAGCCAGTCCGAATCAAATGCTGAAGGGTCGGTTGTTTTTCCTTACGAATTGCTATATCCCTGACTACTTCACCGATGGGTCTACCGATTCGGCGAGTGGCCCTCCAGACCGCTGGTTCAAAGGATTGATAGAGGCATGATATGTCCCTGCTGCTGAAAATATTGCTGGTTGTCGGAGCCGTTCTGTTAGCGCTCTTGCTTGGGGCCAAAATCTGGTTTCGACGCATGATCAAGCGACACGTGGCCGACTGGGATTCGGGCAGCGAGCTTCTGGATGCATCGGATTTCCAACCGGCACGGATCAGGCTGACCGCCGCGATCGAACCCCAGCCGAGCGACGCGCTTACGAGCCTGGTATCCCGCGCTGGCGCGCTTGGTTTCAAAGCCCTCAGAAATTTCGAACCCGAGGGGGGTACTCCCTTTTCTCTTGTGCGTGGGCTGCAGCATCCGGAACACGCTGCGGGACTCGCGCTCGCCGACGGTCCGGAAGGCGCCACGTCCTACCTGTTTTTTTCCATTGACAAGAGTAACCGGGTCACTGCGCTCGGTAATGGCAGGGGCCAGTCTCTGGAGGTTAAACGGCTCAGGTGGGATGTTGACCCGGCCCTTTCACTGGAAGAAGGCTGGTCCCGGTTTAAGAAGGACCTCGGGGAGCAGCATCAATCGATGTCTGTCAGGCTGTTCAGGGCAATTTTTGAGCAGTCGTACGCGGTACGGGCCGACACCGACCTTGCCGAGCCGCCTGCTCGGGAGGCAATCGAGGAGCGCGCACTTGCGAAAGGCATGGCTACTGACGATGAGGCCGTCAGCAACGCCCAACTCATGCTCCGCAACCACTGGGAGGAGCAGGTATCGGAAGCGGTGCTCGATCGGTACCGACGGTCTGAAAAACTCGAAGCCTCGCGTTGGCTGGAAATCGAAGACTACTTGCATGTTGTGCATGCGCAGCTGGATGCCGACAGCGTGACCGGTCTGCTTGGATATGACGAAGGGACCGAGACCCTTATCAGGCAGCTTACTGAACAGGGGCTCGAAGGGCTGGCGCTCTATCAGGCGGTAGTAGAACGTCTGCCCGAAAATCGCCGCCCGCAGCACCTGAAGTCCGTGACGACCCCGATCCGCGCTGAGCTGTACCTCTACGAACCCGACGACCCGCCGGCTGAAGGTGAAGGCGAGATCGGAGCCAGGCCGTTCATCTATACCGGCAAGGAAAAGGCCGGCGGCGCTTTGCTGGCCAACAGCACTGCGGATGCCCAAAGTCAGCTCAGCGAAAGTGGCGCGCCGGGCGCGCGCGTGTTGATGGAAGGCGACATGCTGAACGACGACCTCAAGCGCCAGCTGCAGGATCCGAAGCTCGCTGAACTGGCGTCGAAGGCCGTGAGGGAAACCCCGCTTACGGCCTTTGTGAAAGGACTGTTTCGTGGTGGCTGGATCTGGATTCCGCCGGCGCTGCTGACCGCATGGAACGTTCGGCAGGGCAAACCCTACGGCTTGGGTGACATGTTCGGTTTCGGATACCTGGCGCTGGCGGTCGTGTTCCTGTTGTTTCTGCTACTGCCGCTGCTGATCAATGCTCAGGCTGAGCGCGCCAGGATTGGTGGGCACTGGGGACGCGCGTTGACCATGGTCCGGCTGCTCAAGCTGCTGGACCCAACCGGTTCGCTCAAGGTACAGACGGAACAGCTGGCCGTAACCAGCGTTGCCGGGGCCGGGCAGCTAGAGGAAGCCTTGTCGCGATGGGAAAAGGTGCGGGGCAAAGCCAACGAGTATCAGTATTACACCGGCCTTGCGGAAATCTACGACTATGCGCGTCAAACCGAACAGCGGATAGCGGTCCAGCGCGAGCACGCAGCGTCGGATCCGAACAATGACCTGGTGTCGCTCGACCTCGCGATGTCGCTGGCCAAGGCGGATGTCGATCTGGAGCTTGCGAGGTCCATCGTCGAGCGGCTCAACCCGGCCGCACTCTCGGAGCTGGCGCAGTGCGGGTACCTCGTGGCCAGGGGCCTGATCGCGCTTCGAGACGAACGATACGACCTGGCTATTCGACACCTTCAGCAGGCGCAACAGCAGGTCGCCCAGTTCAACGCGTCGCCGATTGCTGGAGCGTTCGCCGCGGAGTGTCGGGGTTACATCGCGCTGTGCGTGCTGCTGACCGGCGACCGGAGTACCGCGGAACGTCTCTGGGAGGCGGATCGTGGCCTGCTGGAGACCCACCCGTCAACGGCCGACCTGGTTGCCGACTACCAGGCGGCCTCCAGGGCGGCTGCCCAGGCAGGGCTAGGGTGAGAAGCCTGCCGCTTGGATCAGCGCGTTGAGGTCAGCCGGCAGGGTGGCAAAACCCGGAGCCTGCGTTTCAATCCAGGTCTTCAGGGTGTCGGGCACCGTCTCCCAAGACGCCGGTCGGTAGCTGGTCAGGCGGATCAGTACAGGCCCCTCAGAGATGCCGGGGTGGGGTGGCTCGGTTTCCGCGAATTCGGCTCTGGCGGCGGCTTCGATTGAAGTCGCTGTTCGATCCACCGTCCATCGGTACTCAAGCACGCTTCGCCCTTCCTCGGCTTCGTAGGAGGTGCCGCGCAGGCAGAACAGTACCGGTCCCTGGCGCTCGCAATCCACGCGCCCGGGGATGGTCCGCGGCGGCGCATTGTTGTTCGGGCTGCCGAATCGATAGACAAACGCGTTGCCGGAGTGACTGTAAGCGCTGACGGAGGTCTGGGCTTCGGGGTCGCTCCCCGGGTAAACCGTCAGCACGGCGTCGGTTTCGGGATGCCGGTAAAGGAGCATGGCGCGGGCAACGTGGTAGATCGTGCCGGGCTCTGATTTCGACGGCACCGCCTGCGCGATTTCGTGTCCCTCAAGTCTCGCCACGACCTCACCGCTATCAATATCGTATGCCATGCCTGTGGACACGCGATGGATGATTTCGCCATCCCCGGCGCGACCCCAGACATAGTCAGCAAAATGCTCCCGCTCCATGGCGGTGGCGGGAGATCCCAGCAGGGCTACAATTAAGAAAGCCGCGCAAAGTGGTCCAGGCGTCATTGAGTCAGGCCGCGCTAGCCCGCGTTTTTCGGCGGCTGTGGTTCCATTTCACGCTCGTAGACTTCATAGCTCGAGACGTTGGGCTCCTGCCACTCGCTCGGCGCCGCCAGGTAGTCCGGAAAGTTTGCCTTGGTGTATTCCAGAATGTGCGGCGGCAGGCCTTCCACGCCTTCCTTCATCCGACGCGTCACGGTCTTGTAGAACAGGTGGCCTGGGGTTTGCCCCATGAGCATCCAGGGCAGCCAGGGCGAAATACGTTGCCATGATCCGGATGCCTGCACGCCGGTTTGCTTGGGGTCCATCAGGTCCGACAGCCGGGTGTGGATCTGAATGGCTTCGAGCACCTGCGTAATCTCGCCGTGCGACTCGCGGGGCCATTTGTCCGGCTGGAGCACGGCCGGGTGCGCAGTGTTGACGCCAAAATCGACGACCGCATTGTCGCCCATCACCAGCCAGGGAAAGACAAAGGGAAAGGTGACCTTCTCGGGGCCGACGCCGAACGAGTAGGTGGGGGCCCATGTGGAGTTCACAACGTCGTTGTGTACGGGAACCACCTTGACCTTCTCGTCGCTGAGCGGGTTGTACCACTCGTCCATGACCTCGCCGGTTTTGAGGTCGGTGTAGTAGGCCACTTCTTTGTGGAGCTTGCGCCAGGCGTATTCGCCGACCTGAATGGTTCGAGTCATGCCGAAACCTTCGAATCCGAACAGAGGCTCCAGCCTTTGCTTCGGGCCGACGTAGCCGAGCACGTCACCCTTGAAGTAACCGCAGGATTCCACGCCGTCGCGGGTGTCCGACATCAGTTTGCAAAAGGCGAGGGTGTTGTGTTCCGCGCGCTTCGGATCAAACGCGCCGCCGAAATCCATGGCCGTGTCGTAGCCGTTCGACCTGGCGGCGGCCGGGGCCGACGACAAACCCGCCGCGGCGGCGGCCAATCCCAGGCCCACGCCAAGGGCCTGCCGTCGGTTCATAAGGATCTTGTCTACAGACGATACGATCATGGTGGGTTCCCTCTCAAGGACGCTGATGCTGCGGAAGCCGACGCGTCGAGTATAGAATTCGCAAGGTATGAGTGTCGAACGGGTTGCGAGATCCCGTGGAGCGACTCGTCGAAGACTTCGAAGGAGAATGTGATGGCAGCAGAGCAGGATATCGAGTCCGCGCTCCTGGCTTATGCGGACGCCTGGCGTCTCAACAGCGCAAGCGCGTTGGTCGAGCACTGGGCAGCTGAGCGGTTCGCGTACTACAAGGCCGAAGAGATTCGCACCTTCTTTACCGACTGGGCTCAGGTGCTCGCTTACTGGGCGCAGAACGAAGGTCTGCACGAGGACATTCGCCTTCAGCTTTCAGGGATGAATCACATTCCGCTTGAGCCCGAACGCGCTATGGTGGCGATGGACATGAACTGGGACATCCGCTTCTCGACTGATGCCAAGCTCGCTGACGGGATGCCTTTTCATCACCGCGGTAAGGCCATGGGCGGCTTTAACCGTGTGCTGACGATGCTCGTGTTCGACAAAGGCTCTTGGAAACTGGTGGGCTGGAGCGAAACGCCGGATGCCGCGATCACCTACATGACAGATTTGTATTACAGAACGGCGGCAGAGGGTTTTTGATCCTTCAGGTCTCAGGTTGTCCGATAGTGATGGCTGGTGATGCACCACTTTCCCGAGATGTCAGTGCGCCGGGCATTATCACCACAATACGCCCGCTGTGGGCGCGTTGGGTAATCCTTTTCGTTTTGCTTGTCCCTGCGGTTGGCCTCGGTAGCGACGTAACGCCTCGGGCGGACGTGAGATTCGTGCCCCTGAATCCACTTCGCGGCGACGCCAGCCCGAGAGCAGGAGCACTATGGGGCGACATACGCAAAGACCAGGCGACCGGGGCGATCATCGAGTTCAAGCCCAACTTTTCTTCTCCGCCGCATATTCACAACATTACGTATCGAGGCGTCGTGATCGAGGGTGTTGTCCACAACGACGACCCAGAAGCCGAGACGCTGTGGTTGGGGCCGGGTTCTTTTTGGGTCCAACCCGCCGGCGAGCCTCATATCACCGCTGCAGGCGAAGACGGAGCGACCATCTTTCTCGAGATTATGAGCGGTCCGTACCTTGTCCGCCCCACGGATGAGGCGTTTGACTCTGGCGAACGCCCGCTCAACGTCGACGCAACCAACCTCGTCTGGCTCACGGCAGCAGATACCACGTGGATCGATGCCCCCAGCAAACCGACGGCTGACGGCCCGGCGATAGCGCACCTGTGGGGCAGTCCGGGGCAAGGCGAGCGAAACGGCACGCTCTTAAGGCTGCCTTCCGGGTATCGCGGCGAGCTCCTTGGCCTCAATGACAGCGTGAACGTCGTAGTGATTGTTGGGCAATTTGCGCTCAGCGTTGGGACGCCCAGCGCGTTACTTGAGCCTGGCGCCTATGTGCAACTTGACCGAGACGATCCTCAGTTCCTCGCTTGCGAAGGTGAGGAAGCCTGCCAACTTTATGTGTCGACTACTGGACCCTACCGGTTCGCCAAGGCTAGGAGAGAAATGAGGGAGGAGACTGCCGGCAACCGCCCTTAAGCGAAGCATGGTGCTCATTAGCCGGGTTGACGCGACATAACAAACACCAGTCGCCCAATTGGCATGCTGTTCCCTCGTTTTACGTGCAAATGGTTCTCAAAGGCGAACGTGATACGCTTTAGTCGGATCGGCAGCAAGCGGGGTCACCCATGTCACAGGCAGCTCAAGTAGATTCGCAAAGCGTTATCGAATCCCTGGCGCACGTATGTACATGCCCTGAATTCTCGACGCTGGGTCCGGAAGCGTTGTCGCCGTTGATGCGCTCCTTCAAATCCAGCAGCCTGCTGCTGTTGTCTCAGGAAAATCGATCAGACCCTGACGTTCGAGAGCTTAAGGTAGCGATCAATCAGCCCCAACAGGCTTTGGATCGGTACTACCTGCGGTATCGCAAAAGTGATCCGGTCTTGCTTCACAACGCGGACACGACAGAAAACCCCCGGTGCAGTGTTTTTCGGTATTCGGACCTCGAGGTTGATATCGATCCGGATTTTTCGGACTTTCTCTCTGGCACCAACGTGAAGCACATGCTGGTTTTGGGCATCCCTCTCGACTACCAACGCAATCGTCGTTTACTTTTGGCCATTCATCGAGACCACTCGCTAGCTGATTTTACGAGCGACGACTGTCAGCTGGGTGAACAGGTTGGCACCATCTTGCGCCAGTCTTTTCAGGGTATGTTGCTGAAGGAACAAGACCGTGAGATTCAAAATTTCACGCAGTCTTTTATCGGAGAAGTTTCGCGCCAGCCGCTCGTGCTGGTCGACGGGAGCGGCCGTCCGATTGACGCTACAAACAGTGCTAAGAACCACCCGTTGTTCGCTGCAATCGAGTCACCAAATCCAGCCTTGGCTGAGCAGCTGGCGATGTTTCTTTCGTCAGCTGACGAAATGGGCTCAATAGAGATGCCGGCCCAAGAGCCAAGCGTCTCCCTGCGAATTCGGAGACTCCAGTCCGCTCGTCCGCTTGCGCTGCTGACGCTCCCCGTTGGCTCCAACAAAGAGGCGCCAGACTGGAAACTCCTGACGCCGCGTCAGTTGCAGGTCACCAGTCTTCTGGCGGGCGGGGCCAGGAACTGCCAGATTGCCGCAGAGCTAGGCGTGAGCGAAAACACCGTAGTCAATCATCTGTGCGCCGTCTATGAAAAGCTGCAGATTCGCGGCCGAATGGAACTGGCGATTCATTGGAACAATAACCCGCCAGGTTCAGCGGCCTAAACGCTGTTCAAGACATCTCCTAATTGATATCCGTCCAGTGCTCTGGCTGCGCCAGATGCCCGGCAGCGCCATTTTGCTTGGCCAGCGTAAACATCAATTTTGCATCGACAACCGCGCCAACGCTGCCGTCTTCGTTGTAGCCCACCAGCGGGGAGTGCGCGATCGCCAGCATCTCCATTCCATCCGGGCCGGTTGAAGGCATGTGGTTGATGCCGCCGCGTTCGAGCACGTAATTTCCGGCATGGCCGTGATCGTCTTCGTAGCTAAACCCGCCCTTTAGGATCCATCCTTCAACGTCTCCGATGTGGCCATGGATTGGCGCTTCGTTATTGGGGCTCACGCGAAGCAGCATGGTGAAGCCACCGACTTTTGGATCAAAATTCAGTAGCTTGAACCAAGTTCCCTCCATGACCCAGGGTGACCATTCGATAGTTTCGGGATCGACAAAAGCCGAGTGGATTGTTGGGGTTATTTTGGCGGCTGCCGCGTGGGAAATGGTGCTCATCTCAACTTCTCTCCTGGGCTGGATTCAAGAATGGGCAGCCCCGGTTCTAGCATGGGGCTTGGTCTTCCAATGAGGCCAATGTATCGCGCCCGATATCAAAACGCTCTAGTGGCAAAACACTATTGAGGCATTCTCGGAGCAGCAATTAGCATCCGGACGGACTGGCGTTGATATCACCCCAAAAGGAGTTCTCGATGAGACAGTTCCGCTGCACGGCCTTAAGCGTTTGGTGGTTTGTTGGTGCAGGGGGGCTCGCGGCACCATCGGCCGTCTTGGGACAGGAGAGCGCTGGTCGTGCACTGGAAGAAGTCATTGTGACCGCAACCAGGCGCGACGCGAGCATTCAGGACATTGGTGTCTCGGTAACGGCGCTTAACGGGGAGCAGCTTCGTCAGGCGGGTGTCGTGCAAACGGAAGAACTCACGGCCATTACGCCGGGATTATCGATTATCAGACCGGGCGCGCCTCTTGCCGGGCTGGTTGCCATTCGAGGGGTTGCGCAGAACGATTTTGCGTCACATCTGGAGTCGGCAAACATCTTCTATCAGGACGACGTCTATCGACCTTCGAACGGGGGCAACCTGACTCGACTCTACGACGTTCAGCGGGTAGAGGTTTTGAAAGGGCCGCAGGGAACGCTTTTTGGCCGCAACGCAACCGGTGGCCTGATTCATGTCATCACTAACGATCCAGGAGACGAGATTGAGGGTTACCTGGATCTTCAGGCCGCAGAGTTCAACACGCTGGGTGTGGAGGGCGCAATCAGCGTTCCGATCTCTGACACGCTGAAGCTGCGGGTTGCCGGATTTATCTCGGACAACGATGGCTACGTGGAAAACGACATTGGCGCTGATCAGGGCGAGCTGCGGACCGAAGGCCTAAGGGCCAAGCTGCTCTGGGAGCCTACGGATAGTTTCAGCGCTCGGCTGACGGCCGAGTTCTCCGATTACGAGTCTGACGCGATTGGCGGGACATTCCCCACAGGAGGCTTCGCAGGGGCGGACACGTTGGGGCAATTTCGCCCGTCGCGAAATACCGATACGGGCTATATCGACGCCGACGGTGATGTGTTTACCGGGTCGTTCAATGAAGATGGATCCTACGTGCGGGATGAAAGCACCGTCTCATTGGAGCTGACGTATGACGTTGCCGAATGGACGCTCAAATCCATCTCTGCCTTCAACGACATTGAGTTCAGCTACGACGAGGACAACGACTTAACGCCGTTCGACGTCGCTGAGTTCTACCAGACCACTGAGCAAGACTCCTTTTCGCAGGAGCTGAGAGCAAGCCGCGACTTCGACAGAACGCGTCTCACTGCCGGGTTCTACTACCTGGATATCGACGGTGACTACACGCAGGGCTACCAGATCAACAACCTCGGAAATTTCAACGACGCTTTAGGGGCGCCCAGCGAATTTCTGCCGGGTGGAGAGCCAGGTGCCGTGCTCATTCCGCTGGGGCAAAACCAGTTTGGGGACTATGAAATTCAGACCGAGTCCTGGTCGATTTATCTTCAGGGCGAATACGACCTGAACGATGCGATGGTACTGACGGCGGGCCTGCGTTACACCCAGGATGAAAAAGACTACCGGTATCAAAACTCCTGCGTCAGCCTTATCGGATCCCCGCTGGCGTGTCCTCCGCAGAACCCCGCAACTATTGCCGGAGCGGGTGTTGTTACGGACAGTCATGATGAGGATGGCATCTCCGCTCGGCTGCAGCTCGACTATCGGCTTACCGAAGACTGGCTGCTCTACGCAAGCTACAACCGTGGTTACAAAGCCTTCAACTACAACGCCGGCTTTGCGGGCGCGGCCCAGGTGGAGTTTGTTCGTTTCGACGGCGAACAGCTCAATGCTTACGAGGTTGGGAGCAAGCTGGATTTCTTTAACCAGCAGGCGCGCCTGAATTTCGCGCTGTTTTATTACGACTACCAGGACTATCAGGCGTTCGATCAGCGCGGCGTTAGCTTCATCCTCTCCAACACCGACGCGACGATTTATGGTGCCGAAGGAGAGTTTTCCTTTTCGGTCGGGAACGGCTGGGACGGTCGGTTGGGTCTGGTCTTCGTGGAGACCGACGTGGAAGACGTCGATATTGGCGGTGTCCCGCTGGACCGCGAAGCACCTCAGACGCCTGACCTGGAGTTCAACGTGTCTCTGTCGAAAGGCTTTGAAATCGCGAGCGGTGAGGTCCGAGTCGGCGTCGACGCCACCTATGTCGGTGATTATTTCTCCCAGCTGACCAATGCTCCGGTAACCGCAGCGGGGGACTACTGGAACGTCAACACCCGGCTCTCCTACTTTCCAGCCCAGGGCAACTGGGACATCGCGTTGTTCGCGAGAAATCTGCTGGACGAAGAGCAGCTCCAGTACGCGTTTGATATCACCTTTCCGGGAAATGGTCTGGTGGAACAGGTTTACGGAAACCCCCGCGTCGCTGGCGCCCAGTTTCGGTTCAGGTTCTAAGCGACGGTGGGGAGGCTCGCCAAGAAGGTAGCGCTGATCACCGGAGCGGGTTCTGGCATTGGTCGTGAAACGGTGCGGCGTTTTGTCGAAGAGGGTGCCAGGGTCGTCGCTGCCGATATCGATCAGGAAGGACTAAGCCGAACGCTTGCGCTCTGCATGGATCACGAAACTCGGGACATCCCGCCGGTTGCCAGTTGCTTACTGGACGTGCGGAACCGAGAGGACTGGCAGGCGGGCCTCGCAATGGCTAGGGACCGCTTTTCGAAAGTTGATGTGGTGGCGAATATTGCGGGTATCGGGGTTGCTGGCTCCATCGAAGAGCTGAAGCTGGAAGACTTTCAGCGAATGGTGGATGTCAACCTGACCGGCGTTGTGCTCGGATGCCAGGAGGGCATTAAAGCCATTAACGCGTCAGGCGGCGCCGGCGCCATCATCAATATGTCTTCGATTGGCGGTTTGGTTGGTCCGTCTGATATCGCCGGCTATTGTGCGACCAAAGGCGGTGTCACCACGCTCACAAAATCGGTTGCGATGCACTGCGCGGAGAGAGGCTATCCGATCCGGTGCCTTTCCATTCACCCAACCTACGTTGATACCGAAATGCTGGATCCCGTGGCCAGCGAGCTGGGCATCAATCGCGCGGATCTGACTAAGGGCATGGCGGCCCACGTTCCGATGGGTCGAGTTGCCACCCCCCAAGATATTGCCAACGTTGTCGTCTTCGCGGCCTCCGACGAGGCGGCGATGGTCTCGGGGTCGTCGCTGATTGCAGACGGCGCGCAGCTCGCCGGACCTCGGTCCGCTCATAGCTAGGACGGTTAGTCTGCCCACAGGGAGTATTCGATGGAACTCGACCAAAAGGTAGCTCTCATCACCGGTGGTGCCCAAGGACTTGGGGCCGCGGTGGCGCGGCGGTTTGCGGAAGCAGGGGCAACGCTCTTTATCTCGGACGTCAACGAAGCAGATGGCCGTGCCGTGGCCGACGAGGTGGGCGGTAGATTTCTGGTGCTGGATGTGTCCGACGAGGCGGCCTGGCGTGGGGTCGTTGAACGAGTCGATCACGCGCACGGCCGCCTTGACGTGCTCGTCAATAACGCGGGTATTGAGGGAGATGCCGCGGCCCCCAAAGACCCCGAACATAGCCCGCTGACCGACTGGGAAGCCATATTCCGGGTCAACATGATGGGTACCTTCCTCGGCTGTAAGCATGCGCTGCCGCTGCTGGCGAAGGATGACGGTGGGGCGATCGTGAACTTTTCTTCGGTGGCTTCGCTGCTGCCGACGCCGTTCATCACGGCATACGGTGCATCCAAGGCCGCTGTTGAGCACTTTACCAAGTCGCTGGCACTTTACGTGGCACAGCAAGGCTACCGGATTCGGTGCAACACGGTTCACCCGGGGCAGGTGCTGACGCCCATGCTCCATGGGCTGTTCGATCGAATGGCCGCCGAGGCAGGAACCACTTCAGATGAATTTGCTGCCCAGTTCAAACAGGAGATACCGCTGGGTGAGTTTCAGGAACCCGAGGACATCGCCAACGCCGTTCTATTTCTGGCCTCGGAGTCGGCCCGATTCATCACCGGCCAATCATTGGCGATTGACGGCGGATTTACGCTTTCACACTAGTTGAGGACAGTTGGATGAACAAAGTCTTGGAAATGACCGCGGCCGACGCGCCGGTCAACGCGATGATTACTAAACCTTATCCCGAGTTTACGAAGCTTGGCGCAATCCCATACAAACCGTGGGTTATGGAGGGTGTGCACTTCAAGCTGCTCAGCATCGACAGTCGGAGCGGTGGATTCACCTGCATGTTGAAGGTGGATCCGGGGACGAAAGCGCCCGTTCACCAGCACATGGGGGGCATCGAAGTTTTTGTGGTGTCGGGAAACATCTTTTACACCGAGGCAGATATTGGCGAGGCCGGCGACTACATCTTTGAGCCGGCCGGAGATATTCACGAACCCATATCGCCTGAAGGGTGTGAGCTGTTTTGCGTTTTCCTGGGCCCAATCGGCGGGTTGAACGATAGTGGCGTGATTGAAGGGGTTGTCGACGCCAAGCTGATGCTGTCGATGGCCGAGGAATATGGTGTGGCTGACCATGTGCGGCAGTAGCGCTGCGCACCCGACCGACTTCAACGTCACATTCATGGAGCAGTCATATGGACGTTAGCGGAGCGAGCGAATCGAAAGCGTATCCGGGTCGCGACTCTCATGAATACTGGGACGACGGGTCCATAATCGTTAGAACGAACAAGATTCCGTGGACGCCTTGGGCGTTGGAGGGCACGTACTTCAAACTGTTGGATTACAGTCGGAACCATTCCTACTTCGTGTTCCTGCTGAAGATTGAGGCCAGCGCGCCTAAAGCGGTCCACAAACACATCGGTGCCGCAAACGCCTACATCCTGCAAGGCGGCTTCGGCTATGAAAAAGGTGGCGTCAGAGCAGGCGACTTTTTTGTCGAAGCGGGCGGCATCGACCACGCTCCGGAAACGGATGAAGACGGGTGTATCCTTTTAGGGTTTACCAATGGCGCGGTGGCTGGATACAACGATGACGGTTCAATCGCGGGCATCATCGACGTGGACTGGATGGTTGAACAGGCGAAAGCCAACGGCGCCTTCGACCATCTGTCAAAGGTCCCACGAGGCTAGTGCGTTCAGCCTGAGCGGGGTGAGGATATGGCGAGATTAACCCAGAGCTACGCATGCGGCTCATCGACCAACCCCATAATCTACGAGACCATCGGCAATTATCTGGATCGGATCTCGGATCAGCATCCAGAAAACGAAGCTCTGGTCGTTTGCCACCAGAAAATTCGATGGACTTATGCGGAGTTTAACGCACGCGTAAACGCCTTGGCCGCAGGATTCCTTAAGCTGGGAATCCGCACCGGTGACCGGGTCGGTATCTGGGGCCCAAACAGCTACGAGTGGGTGTTAACGCAGATGGCAACCGCCAAGATAGGCGCCATTTTGGTATGCGTTAACCCGGCCTACCGCCTGTCGGAGCTTCGGTACGCGCTGAACAAATCGGGCTGCAAAGCGATTGTGAGCGCGGAGCATTTCAAGAGCAGTCACTATCTGGAGATGCTCAACGAGCTGCTGCCGGAACTGGCTGCAAGCGACCCCGGCAACCTCCACGCTGACGAACTGCCAGAACTCCGAACTGTTATTCGTATGGGGGACGACGCGACCCCGGGGATGTATCGCTTTCCAGACATCCTCTGCGAGCAAGGCGACGAGTATCACTCTGAAGCTAAGCGGCTCAAAGAGGTTCTTCGGCCTGATGATGCTATCAATATCCAGTTCACGTCGGGCACCACCGGAAGTCCAAAAGGCGCCACGCTCACCCACTGCAACATACTGAACAACGGCTACCTGACCGGCGCCGGTATGCGGCTTACGCCGGAGGATCGGTTATGTATTCCGGTGCCGCTCTATCACTGTTTCGGGATGGTGCTTGGAAATCTGGCGTGTTTTGCGCATGGTGCAACCGCCGTTTACCCAGACGAAGCGTTTGACCCGCAAACCACGCTCCAGACTGTTCAGGCCGAGCGCTGCACCGGGCTGCATGGTGTGCCTACGATGTTTGTAAATGAACTGGAGCACCCGGAGTTCGGCAAGTTTGATTTGTCCTCATTACGGACCGGCATTATGGCTGGTGCCCCTTGTCCCGTTGACGTCATGAACCGGGTTATCTCCGACATGAACATGAAACACATTCTGATTGGCTATGGCCAGACAGAGGTGAGCCCGCTCAACCACCTAACGTTGCCCGACGATCCGATTGAGAAACGCGTAGAAACCGTCGGGAGAGCGGTGCCGTGGGTCGAGATCAAGCTGGTCGACGAAATGGGTCGGGTTGTCCCGATCGGCGAAAAGGGTGAGGTCTGCACGCGCGGTTATTCCGTAATGTTGGGATACTGGAACGACGAGGGGCAAACGCGCGCGACCATCGATGCTGCCCGTTGGCTTCATTCGGGTGATCTCGGTGTCATGGACGAGGAAGGCTATCTGCGCATCGTGGGTCGCATCAAAGACATGATCATTCGAGGCGGAGAAAACATCTATCCTCGCGAGGTTGAGGAGTTTCTCTACACACACCCGGCCATTGCCGAGGTTCAGGTCTTCGGGATTCCTGACGCAAAGATGGGGGAAGAGGTGTGTGCCTGGATTCAGCTTCGTCCGGATCAGGTGCTTGCGGAGAATGATCTAAAGGCCTTCTGTCGCGGGCAGATCACCCATTTCAAGATTCCAAAACACATCCGCTTTGTCGATGAATTTCCCATGACGGTGACGGGTAAGATTCAGAAGTACAAAATGAGCGAGATGACGGCCAAGGATATTGCCGGCGGTATGAATGCCAGCTAGCTGAGCCGTTCTACCCAAACCCGTTGATCTGTTTGCCCGAAAACTTAGCCTGGCCCAGGGCGCTCGCTGCCCACAGTGCTCGATCAGAGTGCTGAGGTTGGCCGTGCCGCCCGCCACACTGGGCGACACGACCAGTGGTCATTTGCCGGGTTAAGAAGACATAAGGGGTAGGCTTCTCATCCAAGTGCATGGCAAATGCCCAGGAAAATCATAGTGATATCTTGCAGACTTAGCAAAAAGGATTTTGGTCCGGCAGCCCGGTGGGCGAGTGCTTCGACGCCTGTCGTGCGAGGATAGGGTGCGTCACCCATTGAGCTAGCGCCCGGAGAACACCATGCACGATCTTTCACTCGAAGGCAGAACCGTCATCGTCACCGGCGCCGGCCGTGGCTTTGGGCGGCTCATGGTCCTGGGGCTGGTTGCAGCGGGCGCAAACGTCCTGGGAACGGTCGGGCGAAACAAGCCGGAACTCGACGAAACCGAAGCCCTGGCGGCTGAGCAGAGGCCGGGTAAGTTTCGCGGCATCGTGTCGGACGTAAGCCGCTACGAGGACTGCGAACGATGCGTGTGGGACGCGCTTAAGGCGTTCGGCCGGATCGACGGGCTGATCAATAACGCCGCGCGCGGGCCGCTGGAGGCAAACGACGACTACGTCAGCGCCAAGCCGCCGTTCTGGGAAGCGCCGCCAGAGGCCTACGGTCGAATCGTCGAAACCAACCTGATCGGCGCGTTCTATATGACGCGGGCCGCCGTACCGTCGATGCTGGAACAGGGTTTTGGACGAATCATTAACCTCTCGACGTCCCGTCCAACCATGGTCATGCAGGGCCTGGCCGCCTACGGCGCCACGAAAGCCGGCCTCGAGGCGGCTACGGTTCAGTGGGCAAAAGACCTGGCGGGAACCGGGGTGACCGTCAACGTGCTGCTGCCGGGCGGCGCGGCGGACACCGCACTGATACCCGGCGGCGAAATCGGCGCTCGCGCGATCAGGGACTTCAAGGCGGGCAAAGGTGCCGGCGGGGCGGAAGGGCTGGTAGCAGGCCTGCTGCCCGCAGAAATCATGGTGCCGCCGACGCTGTGGCTTTGCTCTGACGCCTCAGGGGACTACAACGGTCGCCGAATCATCGCTAAAGAGTGGGATCTCGATCTACCGCCGGCCCAGGCCGCGGAAGCCGCAACGGACCCCAAAGCTGACGCGCCGCGTGTTATGTAGTCACCGCCGTCGAAGGGCGGAGCGTCCGCGTTTCAGTCGGAGGCTGATGAACCGAGGATAGGCTAAGCTATGTCCCTTCACTCGCGATGGCAGCACAAAGAACGGAGGTGAGTTGCCGTGACAGGCCAAGAGAATCTAAAGGCGTCCAATCGCTCCACCGTACACGCGCTGTCCCCACAGCAGGGCAGCACCGATCGTGGGCGACAGAATTTCATTTTTCACGTCAAGCGCCAGCTCGGAGGCATGGCATCGACGGGTCTGCAGCAGGTCGCCCGAAACCGCTCGGGGAGTGACTCTCCAACCCGCGAGCAGTCTTCCGAGGCCCTCCTCGACAGCCCGGCCTTCGCGGCCTGGACCGCGCTGAGCAAGGGCGCGCAGCGGCAGATGTGGCGATCGCTTGACGATATGATCGAGCGGCAGCACGAAGCGCTGGACGCCAGCGCTGAGGCAATCGCGGCGAAACCGTCCATCGGCAGCCTCGAGCTGGCGGCGGATTTTCAGATCCCGGAATATCTCCAGCAGCACGCCTTTCACGGTCAGCCAGGCGGCTACATCAACAGCCGCGACGCCTCAGACCTGCGCGCCGGCGCGCTGCAGGAGGCCGGCGGCACGCTTTATTCGCGGGGAATCGGCAGCGGCAAGAAAGACAGCAAAGCGGCGGCCGTCGTGCGGTTCGTTAACGAGCGGTTTCCGCAGCTCGACCCTAAGCGGGTACTCGACCTTGGCTGCGGTTATGGTGGGCAGACCTGCGGCTACGCGCAGGCCTTTCCCGAGGCAGAAACCTGCGGCGTCGACGTGGGTGAGGCGCTGCTCCGGTACGCCCATTTGCGCGCTGAGTCGCTTCGAGTGCCGCTGCACCTGCGCCAGGAAGACGCCGCGCGTACGTCATATCCCGACGGGCATTTTGACCTGATCGTCAGCAACATCCTCCTGCACGAGGTGCCGACCGCCAAGATGCAGGACATCATGCGCGAGTGTTATCGCCTCGCGGCTCCGGGTGGCGTGGTGATCCATCAGGACGTGCCGACCCAGAAGGCTGATATGCCGGGGTACCGCAAGTTCCTGGCCATGTGGCAAACCGACCACAATGATGAACCGTTCTGGGAGAACTTCGCCGACAGCAGCGTGCCGGACGCGCTCGTCAGCGCCGGCTCTGACCGCCAGGCGGTCTTTGAAGAGTACGTCGGCCAGATCGACGGTCCGCTGACCTGGTATTTTGTCGGAGCACAGAAACCATGAGCGTGACCGGTCCGGTTGGTGCCGAGAAGCCCCAGTATTTCGACGATCCGGCGACCGACGCCCTGTACCAGATGGTTCTGGTGCTCGGCGAGGAGCTCGCCGCCGTGCGGGAGCAGGTGCATGCCATCGTTGAACTGCAGGCCAGCGGCAAAACCGTCGACGCCGCGGCTCTCGATGCGTTTCAGCCAGACGCGGCTTTCGACGAGAAACGACAGAAATATGTTGAACGGCTGCTGGACCCGCTGAAGGACCTGATCGAGCGCGAGACGTCAGCCGAGTGAGCCAACGCTCATAGGGTTGACCATGGCGCCGCGCGGATTTGTGCCGCTGTACTTCGGCTGGAGCCTGGGTACGCTCGCCATGTCCACGCTCCTGAACACGCAGACGGCGCTGCTGCTGGTCTACCTCATTAACGTTGTCGGCGTAGGGCCCGCCATCGCCGGTTCCCTGGTGTTTTTCTCCAAGCTTTATGACGGTGTCACCGATCCCGTCATGGGGATCATCAGCGACAAGACCCGCAGCCGGTGGGGGCGCAGGCGACCTTATCTGCTGCTGGGCGGTGTCGGCTGCGCGGTGAGCGTACTCGCCATGTTTTCCATCCCCGAGGTTTCCGGGTACCTGCTTTACGGCTGGATCCTGGGGGTGCTGCTGCTGGCGGCGACGGCCTACACCATCTTTAACGTGCCCTACCTATCCATGCCGGCAGAGATGGTCGCTAAGCCCTACGAGCGATCCAAGCTGATGTCCTACCGGGTGGCCTGGATCTCGCTCGGCTCTTTTGTCGGCATCGCGCTGGCACCGCGGCTGGTCGCGTATTGCCGCGACTCCTTCAGGGACTGCCGCGTACCGCCGCGCAGCCCCAAAGTGCGCTGCTCGCCATCACTATCGCCATGGCGATCATTCCGGCGATCACAAACTCGCTGAAAGTGCTGCTCGCCTTCAGGCTCAAGTCGACGCTTCGGCGAGAATTTCGCCAGCCGTCCTACGGGTAATCCCTGCTCGTACTCAGCTAAAACACGGATCGACTTTGCTGCCGCTGAAAGCGCCCAATAGTGGTCTGACGTGTGCTGCTGGCCACCCGATGTTGACTTGCCTTGCAGCGTGATCTGTGATTTTCTTGATGCAACTTAATATGTTCATCAACTTTTCTATCGTCAAAGTCTGACCATTTAAAACTGACCAAAAAACAGGGGAGAGGCCATGAAACGCTGCGCGTCTGTCACGTTGCTTTCTGCTTTAATTGCCACATCTGGAGCCTACAGCCAGGAGTTGGAGGAGGTAGTGGTTTCGGCCCGGAAGGTCGAAGAAAACCTACAGGACGTCCCCATCTCCGTCACCGCGTTCGACTCCGCTCAACTCGTTGAGCGTGGCCTGGATGACGTCTTCGATGTCGCCAAATTCACCCCGGGCTTCAGCTTTGAGAAGCTGAATCGCTACGGTACCCAGGGGGGTGGCAGCCGACCCGTTATTAGGGGCATGTCGCAGATCCTTGGCGAACCCAATGCGTCAATCTTTGTCGACGGGCTCCAGTACAACGACTCGATCCTTTCCTTTCCGTTCGACATCGTCGAGCGGGTGGAAGTCATCAAGGGACCTCAGGCAGCCCTGTTTGGCCGCGCCACCTTTGCCGGTGCGATCAACCTCGTCACCAAGAAGGGATCCAACGAGTTTCAGAACCGGATTTTTACGCGGGTTGCTGACTACAGCGAGTACGAGGTGGGTTTCCTGTCGCGTGGTCCGATCATCGAGGACAAGCTCTTTTATACGGCCAACGTCCGCTGGTACGACTTCGGCGGGATGTACCGCAATTCGCTCGACAATCAGCGAATCGGCGACGAGAGTTCGGTCAACTTCGACAGCTCGCTGGAGTACCGGCCCAATGACGTGTTCAACATGCGGTTCACTCTCGGAATCGGTCGTGATGACGACGGCGCGGCGGCTCTTACACTTCAGGACCGGTTCGCCAACAACTGTTTTCTGGACGTCGCCCGTCAGTACTTCTGCGGTGAGGTTGCGGAAACGCCGCCTTCAGAGCAGAACCTTGACCTGTTTGGCGGCGATATCGGCATGGACAAAGACTCCACCCGGTTGGCCCTGCAGCTCGAATACGACCTGCCCAATTTCACCATCGTGTCGAACACGGGTTATTTCGGCGCTGACCAGACCTACGGTTATGACGTTGACCTGACGGCCGACTCCACCCGGTTTGGAGGGACCTTCAACCGGATTGCGGTCAGTGACCGGGAAGAGCTCTCCACAGAATTTATGCTCAGGTCCAACAACGATTCCGGCCTGCGCTGGCTCGCGGGTGTCTACTACTACCGCAGCCGGCGGGACTTCCGGGAAGACCGCCTGAACGGGTCTACGGTCGATCAAGGTGAGGCGCGCGTCGACAACATCGCCTTGTTCGGCTCCCTGTCATACGACTTCACCGATCGCCTGACCGGTGGGCTTGAGCTGCGTTACGCCGAAGACGAGATCGGCAACTTCAACCCGGCAGCGCGACCGGACGTGCCGCTGTTTGAAAACACTTACGACAGCTTCACGCCCAGGATTACGCTGGATTACCAGCTGAACGACGATACGATGCTTTATGGGTCGCTCGCCCGGGGCAATAAGCCCGGATTCATCAACGCGAACCCGCTGCTGCCGCCGGAGTTTCTGTTTGCCGACGAAGAAGAGGCGGACAATATTGAGATCGGCGCCAAGAACACCTTCGCGGACGGAAGGATTGTCTTTAACGTCGCGGCCTATTACATCGATTGGACAAACCAGCAGCTGACGGGGCAGGCGTTCCTGTTCGACGGGCGCCCGGCCTCGGTGGTGGTGAACGCGGGTGAAACCACGGTCAAAGGCCTTGAAATGGATTTCACGGCGGCGCTCTCCGATCACTGGACGGTCGGCGGCGGCCTCAACTGGACCGACGCGACCTTCGATGAGTTCGACGATGCGGAGCAGGCGCAGTTCACCGGCGGCGACCCGTCGGTGGCGGGCAACCACACCCCGAACGCGCCGGAGTTTCAGAATAACCTGTTTGTGCGCTACGGGTTTGACATCGGCAGCGGCTGGACCGGTTTTGTTCGCGGCGATTACGCCTACACCTCGCGGAAGTTTGCGCAGATCTTTAACGAGGCCCATACGGGCAGTCAGGATCTGTTAAACCTGCGGGTGGGTTTTCAAAACGGCAACTGGGATCTCGCCCTGTTTGTCGACAATGCGCTGGATGACCTGTCGCCATCGACCGTCATTCGCTTTGTCGATTTCGAAAATTTCCTGCCGACGGGAGACAGCCAGCGTACCTCGGCGTTCGTCCGGGCGTTCCAGTATCCGCTGGCCGACCGACGACAGTGGGGCCTGACGGCATCGTACAGCTTCTAGTCTCGAGCGAGCCTGGCTCGAGGGGTTTTAAGGGGCGGCGCATTGCGCCGCCCTTCGTTATTGCCGGATAACTTCATGGTGCAAATCAAAAGACGGCAGCTGCTTGTGTCGGCTGTTGCCCTTTCCTCCGCGGTCAGCCTGTCGCGCTTTGCGCGGGCGGCCAGCACTCAATGGGACTACATCATTGTCGGTGCCGGCACGGCCGGACTGCCGGCCGCGTGGTTTGCCGCCCAGCGCGGCGCCCGCGTCCTGGTGATCGATCCCGCCACTAAGATCGGCGGCACGCTGCACATGGCGTCGGGGCAGATCAGCGCCGCCGGCACGAAGATGCAGGCGGCGATGGGGATCAAAGACTCGCCCGACCTCCACTATGAGGACATCATGCGTATGACCCGGGGGCTGGCTGACCCTGACATCGTGCGCACCACCGTCGATCACGCCGCCGACACCATCGACTGGCTGATGGACGGCGGCCTGCTGCCGCTTCCCGGGCACCCGGTGACGGGTGATGCCCCGGGCCGTCCCGGCTACAGCGCGCCCCGCTACCTGTGGGGTGAGGACGCCGGCCGGGCGATCCTGGCCGTGATCGGGCGCAAGCTCGCTCCGGACCTGGCCAGCGGCCGCGTCGCCACGCAACTCGGCACGCGGGTGACCGGCCTGCTGCTCTCCGATGCAGGGGCTGTTGAGGGGGTAAGGGCGGAGTCCGGCGGTCAGGAGCTCGTCTTTCGTGGTCGGCATGTACTGCTCACCAGCGGCGGCTACTCTATGAACCCGGAGATGTTCCAGCGGCTGGTCGGCGTGCCCGCCTACGCGGGCAGGTCCTGGCCGCATGCCATGGGTGACGGCCTGAAGCTCGCGGTTTCCGCCGGCGGCTGGCTGCGCGGTCAGGCGCTGCATCGGGCCGGCACGGGTTCAATACTGAGTGCCGAGAACTTCGACGCCGAACGCTACGCCCGTTTTCAAACGGTGCCTCAGACGCGCGCCCCTTGGGAAGT
>JANQOZ010000123.1 GCA_028285525.1 Lysobacterales bacterium | reverse complement strand
CGAATCTCGGGCGCTGGTCGACGGAGCGCCACGACAACCTGCTGGACGGCGCCGCGCACAACTACGACGTGTATGAGACGTCCGACAACCGGTGGATTGCGATCGGCCCCCTCGAGCCCCGGTTCTATGCAGTGCTTGTCGACCTTGCCGGTCTCGATAGCAAGATGTTCGGCTACGAGGCAGCAGCGGACCAGTGGCCTCAGCTGAAAGAGCGGCTCGCCGAAGTATTCAGGACGCGGACCCGGAAAGAATGGCGTGATCTGCTGGAGGGCACGGACGCCTGTTTCGCGCCCGTTCTCGATTTCGGGGAAGCACCCGGGCATGAGCACAACAAAGCCCGTGAGACATACATCGAGATCGGAGGCGTCGTTCAACCCGCGCCTGCACCGCGCTTCAGCCGTTCCGCCTGCGTCCCACCGAACGCACCGCGGCCGGAAGGTGCGGATACTGACGAAGTCCTGCAGCAGCTCGGGATCGAAGTTGATGAGATTGCCGATCTGCGGCGAAAAGGCGCGTTGACGTAACACCAACAAGGAGCGGGCGATGAGTACCTCGAAAACCAACCTGTTCGTCGTCGTGGCCGTTTCTGCCGTGCTGGCAATTGCCGGCGCAGTGTTTTTTAACCGAGATCAACCAGCCGAAACCCGCGAAACCGTTTATGAGCCGGAAACGTCCAGCGCGGTCGCGGGGACGGAGGCCCGGAGTCTTGACAGCGACGGTGTCAGTGATTTCGAGACCCCCGCGGCGTCTGACGACCTCGATGAGATCGAGCGGCTGGAGCAGGAAAGATGGAAGATATCCCGTGGTTTCATCACCGATGAGACCCGCTATCTGACGCGGCTTTCGACCGCCGAGCTCGACATGATGATTGCTCAGGGGAGCACGCAGGCAATGCGCACTCGCGGGGGGCGGCTACTGGATGATCCGGATGCAATGTTCACCCTGTTCGAGGACGCTATCGTGCTGGGCGACTTGCCTGCTTTGCTGACTGCTGCAAGTGTCTGGCCGCACCAGGGCGTGAAGAGCGGTCGCAACCTGCTTGCGGTCAGTGACGACGCGATAACGAACATGCTGGCGCTGATGTTGACGGCTCAGCTCAGGGGAGACAATCTGCTTACGCCGGTATGGCGGGACCGACTCCTGGAGGGTGTCGAAATCACGGAAGTCCAGGTGACGGATGCATGCGTGGCCGCTCACACCCTGTTGGACAGATTGGAAGCGGAAAGAGCCAGGCGCGGACTGCCGCCGTTCGACAACACGCCAAGTCCGTACGGCGACGATTGGCGGGACTCGGGGCCTATTGGCGCCATTTGCAGTTAGCACCGCTCGGCGCACCCGCTAGCCGGTCTCGCCTGGCCGCCCGTCGTGAGGACAGCTCTGCAGCCAGGCCTCACAGCCGTTTTGTCTTCATGGGTGACTTTCTCCCGGAATTCGGCTGTACACCAATTTTTCGCTCGCTTTTATACCAATTTCCCGCTCTGCGCCCTCTGGCACGCTTAGAACAACGAAACATCAACGGTTGCGTTTTGGGCGCGGGTGAGCGCATAATTGGCTATTGGTCCTACCAAATAAACAACTCATTATGTTATTTTTGGTCCTACCAATTTGGTGCCAACTGGATTACCAGTACGGCCTGATTGACCAGAAGAACAAGACCGCAAGACCCGAGTAAGCGG
>JANQOZ010000092.1 GCA_028285525.1 Lysobacterales bacterium | reverse complement strand
CCGCCCCCGGCGGCCGACTGGCTGCCGGGAGTTCCCAGCTCGATCTCTTCCTGTGCATCGAAATGGCTGCGGGTCAGAGCGTCCAGCGGATGGCCGCAGGAGTGAACAAGCGCGACGTTGCTGCGGATGCTGTGAAGATCAGTGCACAGCGGGTGTAGACCCCAGCCGCTGCCGCCGGGCATGTCCGCCAGACTCAGGGTGGTGCCGGGGTCGATAAACGTGGCCCCTCGATCCTGGGCATAGTTCGTGAGGTTGGCGCCGCTGGTGGGAACCACATAACTCAAACCATCCATGCCGCCTCTGAGGAACAGATAGACCAGCAGCTTGGTCGGCGCCGTGCCGACACTGCCGGCGGCAACGCGCTGGGTGAAGCCCAGGCCAAGTCCACCGGCTCCGATAGCGCCGGCTCCGGCACCAAGGCCAGCGAGCAGACGACGGCGATTACGATTGATTAAGTGCATGATCCGTCTCCTTATCGCTGCATGAACTGAGGTGACCAAAGGATCAGCTTGACCAGTCCGATCAGCCTGGAGCGCCATCGGTCGTTGCCGCTGTCCTGGGTCAGTCGGCTGCGGGGAATCGGCTCGTCCGCACCCCAGCTGTTGGCGTCAGCCAGGTCACCCGGGTAGTCCTGGGTCATAAACTGCAGCGCCGCGCGACCGACAGTGGTTGGAGCGGACTGGTAGCCCCCGGTGCCTGTCCAGCCCCCGCCGGGGGTGAAGCCCAGAGCCCAGTTGCACCAGAACTCCACCAGCTGCCTGGGCGTAGGGTCGCCAGGCAGGCTGTTCAGGGTGATCTCGATCGCCCGCATCGTCCTGGTCTCCGAGTTCGACGCGTTTCGATCCAGCAGGTAATCGACGGTCCGCCAGGTCTGCACCAGCGTGTTGGAGCCCTCCCAGTGGGAGCGCTCGTCGGGAAATCCATCGGGCGTGCGCCAGTCAAAGAGCCGCTGGCCGGCGCCATTAAACACGCGAAGCATGTTGCTCGTGGTGCTGTCACTCATTCGCCATGTATGGTCGCAGCCGGCGGCGCGCATGGCGGCCACCACGTATTCAAACGGACGCCGCACCTTCTCACCCCAGTAGCCGGGATCTTTGAACTCCGGGGAGAGCAGGATGGTGCGAAGCGTCCGGGCGATCTGGTCCGGGCTCTTGCGGTGCGCATAAAAAGTCGCCGCCGCGGCGTCGACCACCGACTGCGGCGGCTCGTCGGCGATCAGCCGCTGGCAGAGTTTTCGGGCGACATGCCGTGCCGTGGCCGGATGATAGGCGGCCAGCTTGACGATCAGCCGCCCTTCGGTTTCGGCATCAAGCCCGGAGGGGATCGCAGACACGCCGAGTGTGAGCACCGCTTTGGTCGAGTCTTTGTTGTGCTCATCTTCGCGGGTGAAAAACAGTCCGCTGCCGCAGCTCGTGTCGGTATTCTCATCGCCGTAGCGCCAGCCCGTCATGGCCTGGGCGGCGGTGAGGACGTCATCGTCGGTATATACCGCCGCGATCGGCAGTGAGGGGTCGGCGAGGAATCCCAGATTCTCGCGGTTGAGCTCGGGATCGTTGAGCGCCGTATAGGGGTTTTCCGGCAGCGCATCGACGAACCGAGGGTTGGCGTTACCGGCGTAGTTGTCCGAGCCGATGCAGTGCAGCTCAAAAAGCTCGCGGCAGTAGTTTTCGTTGATCGCCCCGTCCCGGCCGTTCACGTAGTTGTCCAGGTATCTCAGCATGGCCGAATGCTGACTCGAGGCGTAGATCAGCTCGTAGAAATTGCCGAACACGTTGCTGCGAATCACGTCCCGATCCCAGCCAACCCAGGACACGTAGACGTCGCGATTGAGGCGAGCGAACACGTTCAGGTGGTTGTGCCAGAAGTCCACCACCAGCTCGCGCAGCTGCCAGCGGCTGTAGCACGCAGCGTTGAAGGTGTACTTCTCAACTTCCGCGTAGGGGCGGGAGTACTCGCTGAAAGAACCACATTCGTACTGGGAAAACAGCGCCGTGTGCGACTGGTCCAGCTGCGTAAAGTCAGCCGCGTGCGCGGCCATACGCGCATCCAGCTCCGGGTCTGCGTTGCCCGGCGCAAGCTGCTCTTCAACGTAGGCGGCGAGGCGCGCGTCGTCGGTGCTCCCGAGCGACTCGAAATAGGCGAGGTCGCCCGTCGCGGCAAAGTTGGTGTTCACCGACTCAAAGCCGTCGGCCAGGATGGTATCCGGGTTCGCGCCGGTAGAGCCAGTGATGCCGCGGTTGATGCCGAAACCCATCTTGCTCAGCACGCGGACGGCAAAAGGCGGCGTCAGCGTAGAGTCCGAACCGGATTTTCGAGCGCTGCGGCGCTCGCCGACGGCGGAGTCCAGCGGTTTGGCCTGGGTGTTGACTTGAGCGTTGACCTGGGTGGCGGTGAGCCCGGCGAGCGATCCTGCTCCGGTTGCCTTGAGAAAGGCGCGACGTCCTGTCTGAGTTTCATGGAAAGGCATCAGGAATATCCTTTAATCTCAGACGAGCTTCGAATGTACGCGCTGCCCGGCGGGCAAATTGTGACTTAGGTCATGCTTTCTTCACGGTTTCTTGACGCTTTTGGGTCGGAGTCACGAGGCGGCCTCGGTCGATCAGCAAACGCACCGGTTTGGTGCGGCGGGACACTAGCGGGAGGCTGACTTGAGCCGGCTGCTGATCTGGTCGCGGGCGTCCGCCAGAATGGAGGTTCGGTCGAGCGAATCGAGGATCGCGCGCACCGTCTGCTTCGGGCCGTTGCTGCCCCAGGACTTGCCGTTCACCAGGTAGGCCTCAGCGGACCGCCCGACGAGATAGGTTGCGTAATACGCCAGCGCACCCTGCGCCATGCCCGTTACGGCAACCGAGAGCCCGACGCTGACCGTTTTGAGAGCTGAGGAAACCAGGTTGACGCCCCACACCGCGCCCATGAGTGCCGCGAGCTGGCCCATGATCGTGGCCAGCAGCTTGCCGCTTTCATGGCGCCCCATCGGCAGGCCGTAAACCCGGCTGAGCTGCACCACCAGCGCCACGTCCAGCGCGGCCGCTGCCAGGAGGTCCGCGACGGGAACAGGATTCAGCGCCACCGCGACACCTTTGGTCAGGCTGTAGCTGCGGAGTACTTTCTCCGCGATCTGGCGCCTGGCTTTGACCATCCGGGCGGCGACCTGGTCGGTGAGCTTGCCGGCAAACAGCGCGGCGTTGAGCGCTGCCAGGGTCTTGCCCTCAGCTTCCAGCACGCGCCAGATCCGCTCCTTGAGCTGCTGTATCTGCGGTTCTCGCAGGCGCTGGCTTTCGGTTTCCAACCCGTTCTCGTCGACCGTGACCACCAGCTGTGGGCGCGGGCTGGCAGCAACCGGCACGATGTTTTCCGGTTTGACCAGGTCCCGGCAGCGTTCGCGCAGCGCGGTGAGGAGCTGAGCCTGTTCTTCGGGCGTGTAACGGTCGGTCTTGTTCAGCGCAGCGATCACCGGGCGATGGGCCTCGGTGACGATTCGCATGGCGTTGACTTCGGACTCAGAAATGTCGCCGTCCAGCACAAAGATCACCAGGTCCGACCGCTCAGCGACCTCAAACGCGAGCTTTTCCCGCTGCTCGCCGTCGAGCTCATTGATCCCCGGGGTATCGATCAGGTGGACGCCCCCGGCCTGGCCCTCGTCCCACCGGGCGGTCTGCGCCTGCCGCGTCTCGCCATGCAGCGGGCTGACCGAGAACACCGCCTTTCCAACGAGTGCGTTCAGCAAAGACGACTTGCCGGCACTCACTTTGCCGAATACGGCGAGATGGATTTCGCCCCGGGCCAGCTTCTCGGTCATCGCTTCAACCTGCTGGTAGTCGGCCTCCAGTTCTTCTCGAACGTCCGCCGGGATGGAGCTGTCCGCCAGCAGATCGCGGAGGTTTCGTGAGGCGCTGAGCAGATGCTCCTGGCCGTCTTCAGTCATCGCGGTTTTCTGCCTTCCAGCGGGTCAGCGCCAGGCGCGCATAGCCCAGGGCCTTCTCTTCAACGGATTCGTCCAGCCGTTTTTCAAACTGATCTGCGGCCCAGACCGGATCCAGCGACTTGCGTTCCTCCAGCGAGGCGCAGATCGATCGGCCCAGGCTGTCGAAAATCATTCCGTAGGCGGCCGCGTGGATCACGCCGCCGGTCAGTGTGCCGATGCCCGGAAAAGCCTTGAACGCGTTGCCGGTTACCGCCAGCACCAGGGCGGTGGTTTTCTTGAGTCGGTCACCTGCCAGCGTCAGAAACCGATCGATCTCGATTTCCCGCACGGGAATCTCATACAGGTCGCCCAATTCGCGCAGAAAGCGTGTCGCCAGCGCCGCCTGGATGACCAGGTCTGAACCGGGGGTAATCGCGGCCAGCGCCCCGATCACGGCCCGACGCGCATATTTTTCGGTAAGGGCCTGGCCGGCCGCAGCGCGCTGGTCCGCTTCGGCGCGCTGCAGCTTTTCGCTCGCGAGCTTGAGCGAACTGCGCTCGCGTTCAGCCTCCAGCTCCTGACGCTCGAGCTGACGATCGATGGCCTGCCACAGGGCGTCGACCCGAGCGGGTCGCCGCCGGGTGGTGAGGGTCTCGCCGCCACCTTCCTGGATCAGCACCTGCTCTTCGCCGCCGGCGCTGACCGTCACCACGGCCGCCACGTCCGCGCCGCTGCGTTCGGCCAGCCGGCTGGACAGCGCCGCCAGTTCGTCGGTGGTGTACTGATCCGATTTGTTCAGCGCAACGATCACCGGCTTGCCGTACCCGGCCAGGCGCTTCAGCTCCGCGCCGTCGTTGCGGTCGAGGTCGCCGTCAGCAACGTAGATCACCAGGTGTGCCCGGATGGCCTCGTCGCGGGCCGCGTCGATCAGATCTTCAGTCGCCGCGTGGCCGAAGCCGGGAACGTCGGCCAGCTGGACCGGCCGGCCGCCGCGGTCGCCTGCGTAGTGAGAAATCTGGCGGGTGGTGCCCAGGGTCACCCCCGCGGTCAGTCGGTGCTGGGGCAGCAGCGCCTCAATGAGAGAGCTTTTGCCCGCCGACGCGCCGCCGAACATGGCCAGATAGACCTCCCCGCTGTCCTTGCGCTGATCCAGGCGGCGCAGCTCCGCCTGTGCCGTCCCGGTCGCCACGCCACGTTCGTCGGCGTGTTCGATTCGCTCGCGCAGGGATTCGGCGTCCACCACCGACGGCGAAGGCTGCGCGGAACGCGCCGGGCCGCGGAGCAGCCGGACCCCAAGCAGCGTTCCGGCGCCGGCAAACAGAACCATCACCGCGGCAAAAATCGGTGGCGCCCAGGGCCCGACCTGGCGTAGGCGTTCCCACACCGACAGCAGCAGATCGGCTGACATCATCAGCGCGATCATGAGCAGCAGCACCAACAGGCCAATCAGAATGGCTGCCAGGGAACGAACGGTCATGGCCCATTATCGCATGAGGAGGCGGCACGTCGGTGACGCGGGAAAGGAAGCTTGTGAGGGTCCTGCCGGCTGGCGCCGCAGGTTTGAATGCCTGAGTTTTCGGTCGGGCACCAATTGCCCTGTCAGGATCAGCCGAAGGCGAGCTTGCGCCAGGTCGGCCGCTGAGACTCGTAGGCATCCATGATGACGTTGGGGTCGAGGCCAAACTCACCGGAGGCCAGGCCGCGGTTGATGCTGACGGGCTTGTCCTCGTGGGTGCTGTTGTAGTTGCGAAGGTCGACTCGCTCCAGCTTTTCTAGCGGCCGCTTGTCGCTGCCCAGCACCATCAGCACAACCGGCTGAATCCGCTGCGACACGTTCTGTTCTTTGATCAGCGCAACCTCGCCGGTGCACAGCTCGACCAGGGTACCCGTGGGGTAGATGCCCAGCGCCTGGATGAACTCTTCCACCAGCTGACCCTGAAAGAGCACGTCCCGATGGTCGTAGAGGAAATCGGTTGCCTCGGCGGCTGTATAGACCTTGTCGGTGTGCGGCCGCAGGCTGGTCATCGCGTCATAGGTATCCGTCAGCCCGGCGATGCGGCCCAGCAGCGGAATCTGATCCCCGAATTTGCCCTCGGGATAGCCCGACCCGTCAAAACGCTCGTGGTGGTTTTCAACCACCTCGATGACGTCGTCGCCGATGCCGACGCAGCGATCCAGAATTTCAACGCCGTCGGTTACGTGGGCGCGCAGCCGCGCCATCTCCTCATCAGCGAGCGGGCCTTTTTTGTCGAGCAGGCGCCTCGGCACCTTCGCTTTGCCGACCTCGCACAGCAGCGCACCGAGCGCGAGCCGGTCCAGCTGGTGCTCGGAAAGCCCCAGATGCCGCCCGAGGACCGCCGACAGCACGGCCATGCGTACGGAGTGGCCGTACGAGTAGGCGTCGCGATCACGCAGCTTGATCATCCAGACGAAAGCGTCGGGATGTCGGATCACGCTCTGCACCATTTCCTGTGTCGTGCGACGCACGCCACGGACGCTCAGCGCGCGGCCGACCCGGATATCGTCCACCACGCCCGCCACTTCTCGCGACAGGTCGAGATGAAACTGCTGGGCCCGCTTCATCTCGCGACGGAAGCCCCGGGGCGCGCGGTAAAAGTCCGGTCGGACCTTGATGGGCACCGAGCTGATGCCGTAAAGATCCTGGTCCTTGCCGAGCCGGCGATTCGGCGTCGGGATGCTCAGCAGTTCTCCGGGGGTGTCGTCTGACTCGGTCGCCTGACGCCAGGGTCGGTTGAGCGCGGAGCCCGCCTTGGGCGGCACGCCCCGCAGCACGTCGACGTAGACAAATTGACAGTACTTGCGCAGTGCATTGATGTCCCGCTCACCGCGCACCACAAAACCCTGGAAGGGGAAAGGGGTGGACAGCCACGGCCGATCAAGCTGGCACACGTACATGCCCTTGATCAGATTCTCGACTTCGACTTGGACCTGTTCTGTCCGCACTGCGTTCTTACTCTCCCTTTGCTGGCGGTGTGTCCCTCAGCGATCGCCACTTCGCCGACACCTTCGCCTCCTTACCATAGGATCGAACGTGTGTTCGGTTCTGCGAACTGGATCACAACCGCGCTGCCCTCAAGCAGCAATTCTGCACCCGGCTCCCTGCCGGGGGCACGGCCGACGCCCTCACTGGCTGGCCACGAAAGAGCGGTTATCGACATCTTCCATGTCTGCCTTTACCGCAACTCCCGGGAAAAAGGTAACCTATCTGCAGGGGCTCGTCTATCGACTGCCACGTCCAAGTTGCTGAATTAACATTGGTTTAACGATCTTGAAACACGCTTTTGCTTTTTTGACCTTGGCCATGGCCGCCGCGCTCACGCTGGCCTTCCCGACCGGGCTGCGGGCAAGCCAGGTGGTCGACGTGCTGACCGTTGAGGACGGGCTGCCCGCCAATGCGATCAATGCCCTCGCCCAGGACTCAGAGGGATTTCTCTGGATCGGCAGCAGCGATGGACTGGCGCGTTTCGACGGTACCAACTTCACCCTCTATCGCACCGACCCCGCCGATCCCGAATCGCTCCCGGGCAATCAGGTCCAGGCCCTGCTTGTCGACCGCAGCAACCAGCTTTGGGTTGCGATGGAAGGGGCGGGGCTGGCGGTGCTCAGTCCGGGGCAGCGCAGGGTCCGCAGGCTTCAGCTGGACGTGCCCGAGGATGCCGGCAGCTATGACGTGTTTGCTCTCACCGAGGATGAAGCCGGCGACGTGTGGGTCGGACTTTATAAGGCCGGACTTCGCCGGTTCCGGGGGGTGCCGCCTCGGCGCCAGGATTTCGCCGCCGCCGGGCAGCTGCGCAGCCAAACGGTCTTTGCGCTGGCTCCCGATGCCGGGGGTGGCATCTATCTCGGCACGATCGGTGACGGTCTGCTGCGCCTGGATGCTGCCGGAGCGCGGCTGCGTTCGGCTGAGCTCGCGGCATCGAATATCTGGGCGCTCGCAGCGCAGGGTGAACAGCTGCGGGTGGCACCCGAAGGGCAGGCGGGGACCTTTGACTTCGACAGCGGACGCTTCGACGCACTGCCCCGGCCGGCGAATCAGGTGACCTCCATCGCTCCGCTGCCTGACGGCCGTGCCTGGCTGGGCAGCTACGCCGGCCTGGCGCTGACCGACCCGGCGTGGCGCTCGATCAGCCAATCGCTCGCGGCGCAGCCGGCGCTGCGCGACGCGTTGCCCAGCAACCAGGTCAACGCCCTGCTGCTCGACCGCGAGGGATCTCTCTGGATCGGTACCGGCGACGGGCTGGCTCGTCTGCCGGCCGGCTGGGACAACTTCACGCTGTATCGGCATGATCCCCTGGAAGAGCAGTCCATCAGCGCCAGCCCCAGAGTGGCGGTCGGGACCGCCACATCGATCTGGGTGGGCGGGGTGTCCGGTTGGCTGGACCGCATCGATCGCGCCACCGGTATGGCGCAGCGGATCGAGCGGCCTGAGATGGACGGAATGCCGACCACCGGCGGCGTCTGGTCGATTCTGGCGGACAGTGATGAGATGCTGTGGCTCGGCCTGACCGGGGGTGTGGCGCGCTTTGAGCCGGCAACTTCCGCGCTGCGGTTTGTGCCGGTCCCGCCGCGGGAAAACGCCAGCGGGCCGGTACGCGTTGAACATGTGGCCCGAGACCGTCGCGGCAACCTCTGGCTGGGCGCCACCGAACGCGGGCTGCTGCGGCTGGACGCTGAATCGCTGACGCTGGAAGACTTCAGCGACCGAATCAGCGGCGCTTTTGTCGAGCAGCTGTCGCTGGCCCCCGACGGCGCGCTGTGGATCGCCAGCGACGGCGGGCTCGATCGGTTGGATCCGCAGTCCCGGACGGTGACCGCGATGCTGCCGACCGGCGAATACACGCTCAGCTTTGCTCACGGGCTCAATCAGGATCTTTGGGTGGGCCACCTGGATGGGCTGGTCCACTATCAGAAAACCGCCGGCGGGCTCGAGCGGGTCCGGCAGTTCACCGAGGTGCAGGGCATTCCTCAGATCCGTTTCGGCGGGATTGCCGTCGATACCAGCGGCGACGTGTGGCTGACCAGCCGGCGGGGCCTCTTTCGCTATCGACCCGCCAGCGGCCTGACGCAATCCTTCGGGCGCTCGGACGGACTTGCCAGCAACGAATTCCGGGAGCGACCGATGTCCCGCATTGCACGGGGTGAGCTGCTCGCGACCAGCGCCCGGGGCGTGATCGCGTTCGATCCGCTAACGGTTTCGGTCTCGGGTTCGCCGCCCCCGGTCGTGATCACCGAGATACGGGTCGCCAACCAGCCTGTCGTGCGGCAGGGAGAGGCGTGGCAGACGATTGCGCTGGATCACTCCGGAGGTGATGTCTCTTTCCATTTTGCCGGCCTTTCTCTGGTGAATCCTGCGGCCAACGAATACGCCTATCGACTGGAGGGGCTGGACGCCAACTGGATCTACGCCGGCAACGCCCGGTCGCGCACGTACAACAATCTAGCGCCCGGCAACTATCGGTTTATGGTCAAGGCGGCTGACGCTCGCGGCTTCTGGAACGAAACCCCGGCCATGGTGGCGCTGAGCGTGCCGTATCCGCCCTGGCGTACCGGCTGGGCCTATCTGGGTTACGTTCTTGGCGCCCTGGGGCTGCTGGCCTGGACGGGTCTGGGTTTTCGACAGCGGCTTCGGCGCGGCCACGAGCTGGATCGCGCTCGAGAGCGCCAGACCTGGGCCGAGACCCAGCGCGACATGACGCTGTCTCTCACTTCGTCGCTGGAGGTCACAGAAATCCTGAAGAGACTGCTGCGGGGCCTGTCGGAGGTGGTTAAATCCGATCGCGCCGTGGTCAGCGTCGACTGTGCCGGGCTTCCGCGAGCGCAGGTGCACGACGGCTATCGCGCCGCCGACCTGCCGAACTTTCGGGACATCCGCAATACGATCCTGCAGCTTTCCCAGCCTGCCGTGGACGAGCCGACCACCCTTTCCGCCATGGGCCAGCTCGGCGGCAGCATCACGGTGCCGGTGGCGGCCGGCGATCGGGTCATGGGTGTGGTCACGCTGAATCGGGAGGACGCCCAGGGTTACGTCGAGCGCGATCGGATGATGGCCGCCACGTACGCTCGCCAGGCCGGCGTTGCGCTGGAGAACGCCCGTCTGTTTCGCGAGGTTCGTAAGCTGGCTGACGAGGCCGAGTCAGCCAACCAGGCCAAGTCCGACTTTCTGGCCAAGATGAGCCACGAGATTCGCACGCCGATGAACGGTGTGCTGGGCATGACCGAGATGCTGCTGGAGACTTCGCTGAGCGCCGACCAGCGCAACTTCGCTCAGGCGGTCCAGGATTCGGGCAACGTGCTGCTGAACATCATCAACGACATCCTGGATTTGTCGAAGATCGAGGCCGGGCGTCTCGAGCTGGAGACGATCGATGTGCACCTGGGACAGCTGGTAGAGCAGACGGTCAAGCTGTTCAGCGGCGCGGCGGCCAAAAAGGGGATCGAGCTTGGCTATCTGATCGACCCGAAGCTGAATCGCCACTTCCTCGGAGACCCGGTGCGCATCCGCCAGGTTCTGATGAATCTGCTGAACAACGCGCTGAAGTTTACGGAGCGCGGGCGGGTCCGGGTGGACGTGGGTCCGGGCGCGGACAACACCGTGCGTTTTGTCGTCAAGGACACGGGCATCGGGATGGACACCGGTGCCTACCGGCAGCTGTTTCAGCCGTTTACTCAGGCGGATCAGTCAACCAGCCGACGCTATGGCGGCACCGGTCTTGGGCTGGCGATCTGTCGCCAGCTGGTCGACAAGATGGGCGGCTCGATCGACGCGGTCACCAAACCGGGTCACGGCAGCCTGTTCTGGTTCGAGCTGCCGCTGGAACAGGTTCGGGAAGCGGTGGAGCCGCGGCTGCCCGGCACTGACTGGCTGGAGCAGGGCTATTGCCTGCTGCTGATGCGTCCCAGCATCGCGCGCGAAGCGATTGGGGCCTTTCTCACCCACCAGCGAATCACGGTTGAGGTCAGCACGGGCTCACCCGCCGAACCGCTGCCGACGGCGTCGCCGGTGCTCATCATTGCCCAGGCGGCTGCGTGGTCATCGGAGCTGGCCCGGCAGCTGGCCAAGCCGCATCAGCCGATCGGCGTGCTGTGGGTCCTGGACGATGGCCCTGCGCCGACGCTGCCGGCGGGTCTCAAGCTCGCCGGAAACCCACTGCGGCCGCCGGTCTTCGAATCGGAGCTGATGCTGCGGTTGATGGAAGCCTCAACCGAAACGGCGCCGCAGGCTGCGGCGAGCGAAGCGCCGGTCGCCAGCGGTAAACATCTGCTGGTCGTGGAAGACAATCCGATGAACCAGGCCGTTGTGCTCGAGATGCTGGATGGGCTGGGGCACACGGTCGACGTTGTCGACAGCGCCCCGGAATGCCTGTCGCAGCTCGCTTCGACCCGCTACGACCTGATCCTGATGGACTGCGAGCTGCCGGGCCAGGACGGCATTGAGCTGACGCGGGCGCTGCGACGAGACAAGCGGCCCCACGTGGCCCAGCTGCCCATCGTCGCGCTGACCGCTCACGCCGGTGCTGACTACCACCGTCGCTGTATCGATGCCGGCATGGATGCTTTTCTCGACAAGCCGATCAGCAAAGCCCGGCTGCGTGAGGCTCTCGAGGCAGCGCTCGGTGGCACCCGCCGGGCGGGCACGCAGACCGACTCAGCGTAGCGAGCCGCGGCCGCGTCTTAGCCGGCGCGCTGGCTCGCCCGGTGAACGTGCTCGACGAGCACGCCAAGATGGTCGGGGTTGATGTCCGGGGTGATGCCGTGCCCGAGATTGAAGACGTGGCCGGGACCGTCGCCGTAGCTGCTCAGGACCTTCTCGGCCTCAGCTTTGATCACCTCCGGGCCTGCCGCCAGCAGGGCGGGATCGAGATTGCCCTGCAGCGCCACGCGATCGCCCGTGTAGAGCCTCGCGTCCTGTAGGTCCGTGGTCCAATCCACGCCCAGCGCGTCGCACCCGCTGTCCGCCATCTGCGCCAGCCGCGGGCCGGCGTTTTTGGTGAACAGCACAATCGGCACGGTGCGGCCGTCCGCCTCGCGGGTCAGGTTGTCGACGATCCGCGTCATGTAGTTCAGCGAAAACTCCTGGTATAGCGCCGGACTCAACGCGCCACCCCAGGTGTCGAACACCATGATCGCCTGGGCGCCCGCGGCGATCTGCGCGTTCAGGTACTCAACCACCGAGTCCGCCAGCACCGACAGCAGCTGGTGGGCTGCCGCGGACTCTTCGACCAGCATCGCCTTGGTGCGGGAAAAGTTTTTGCTGCTGCCGCCCTCAACCATGTAGGTGGCGAGCGTCCAGGGGCTGCCGGAAAAACCGATCAGCGGAACCTTGCCGTCCAGCTCCCGGCGGATCAGGCTGACCGCGTCTGTGACGTATCGCAGGTCCGAGCCCATATCCGGCACCGCCAGGGCCGAGATATCAGCCGGCGACCGAACGGGCCGCTCAAAGCGCGGGCCCTCCCCCTCGGAAAAATAGAGCCCGCGCCCCATCGCGTCGGGGATGGTCAGAATGTCGCTGAACAGGATGGCGGCGTCGAGCGCGAAGCGCCGCAGCGGCTGGAGCGTCACCTCGCAGGCCAGCTCGGGGTTCTGGCAAAGGCTCATAAAGTCGCCGGCCTGGGATCGTACCTTCCGATACTCGGGCAGATAGCGGCCGGCCTGGCGCATGATCCAGATCGGCGTGTAGTCGGTCGGCTGACGCAGCAGCGCCCGCAGCAGCGTATCGTTTTTCAGTTCCGTCAACGTTGTGGTTCCTTCAGCTTCCGCGGTTCCGCGTCATTTGACCAAGCCGGACCGCGTCCGTGTTCTCAGGGTTGATTCAGTGCCTCTTGCAGCGGCGCCACCGTACGAATCCACGGTGATCGGATGCTTGCCGGCAGTTCGGTCAGCGCGGCTTCCGCGCTGGCCAGCGAATTGTAACCGCCTTTCAGCAGCAGGATGCGGGTTCCGGCCCCCTCGTCGAGCGAAACGGCAATGAGCTCCCTGGCCGTCAGTCCGTGGCGCCGCAGATACAGCCCCAGCAGGTTGCGCTTTGACAGGCTGGTGAGCTGGATCACGAAGGCGCCGGGGTCCAGCGCCGACAGCGACTCGACGCCGGGCAGTTCCGGGATCGGCGGAACGGGCACCGCGGCCGTCCGCGCCCGCGCCGCAGGCTTTTTGGCGGGCCCCTCAGAATCCGCCGCCGAGCCGGAACGCTCTCGAGCGGGGGAGGGCGCCGGCGGCGGGTTTGCCGCAGGCCTCCTCGAGGCGGCCGTCAGCGTGGCCGGAGCTGGCGTCCTGGTCGGTTCCTCAACCGCTTCGACGGCCGGTGTCGGGGTCGGCGTTTCCACTCGAGGGGGGGTGGCTTCCGAGGCGGCCGAGGCGTCGTCGAGCGTTGGCGCCGGAGCGGCGGTTACGGGTGTCGCCGCCGCGAGTGTCCGCATCTCGGACACTGCTGGCGCGGGTTCAGGCACCGGATCGGGATCGCGCGCCGCCGGGCTCTCTGCCAAAGGTTGCCCGG
>JANQOZ010000087.1 GCA_028285525.1 Lysobacterales bacterium | reverse complement strand
GGGGAAACGTAGTCGCGCTCGTTCAGCCAGGCGTGTGCTTTGGCGCACCGGTCGAGCGCGATGGTGCCGCGCGGGCTGGCGCCGAAGCTCACCCAGCTTGCCAGATCATCACCGTAGCGCCCGGGCTCGCGCGTCGCGAGCACCAGCTCCACCATGTATCGCTCCAGCTCCGGTGAAACGTGCAGGTCGAGGACCTGCTGCTGCGCCGCAAACACCTGCGCCTGGCTGACCACCACCGGAGGCTGCGGCCGCTCCGCAAGCTGTTCCTGCGCCTGATCGCGGGCGAGCCTCAGAATCTGCTGTTCCTCGTCGCCGTCGGGATAGGTGATGCTGACGTGCATCAGGAACCGGTCGAGCTGCGCCTCGGGCAGCTGATAGGTCCCCTCCTGCACGATCGGGTTCTGGGTTGCCATCACCAGAAATAGTTTGGGCAGCGTATAGGTGTGGCTGCCGACGGTGACCTGGCGCTCGCCCATCGCTTCGAGCAGCGCGGACTGAACCTTGGCCGGCGCCCGGTTGACCTCGTCGGCCAGCACGAGGTTGTGGAAGATCGGTCCGCGCTGAAACTTGAACTCGGCATCCTGGGGGCGATAGATCTCGGTGCCCGTCAGGTCGGCGGGCAGCAGGTCCGGGGTGAACTGGATCCGGTGAAAATCTCCTTCGATCCGCTCAGCCAGCTCCTTGATCGCGGTGGTTTTGGCAAGCCCAGGCGCTCCCTCTACCAGCAGATGGCCGTTGGCCAGCAGCGCGATCAGCAGCCGATCGATCAGCGCATGCTGGCCGATGATCTTTTGCTGGATTTCCGCTTTGAGCGCCCGAAAGGCGTCGCCGGCATCGGCCTGCGGCGCGGACACGGCCGCGGCTACGTTGTCTTCCATTGAAATACCCGGTAATTGCGAAGGGCGGCACCTGAGGCCACCAAACCCCACAGTTTACTTGCAGCGCGGGGAGATTGCATGAAGACAGCGAGTGTAAAGAAAGAACGTGTGCACAGCCTATGCCGAAAGGCGCGGTTTCTTTGGACGCGGTAGCCGACCTCGAATGACCGCGCGGCTGGCCACAGAAATCTCGGACAGAAAAAAGGCCAGCAATAGGCTGGCCTGGCTCCTGTCAAACGGCCAGCGCCGACCGATTAGGGTCGGCGCTGGCACATTCTGTCTTAGAACGTGACGCGGCAGATCGCGTCGTTCGTGAGCTGAACGGTCGCCTGCAGCGCGCTGCCGGAGCTCGCGCACTCACCCAGCCAGCTACCGTTCATCATGAAGTCCGACTCGTCAGCCGCATTGGCGAACGACAGGGACAGCGTGACGGTGGTATTGGTCGGGATGCTGGTGTCAGCGCACGTACCGGATACAGTGCTGGTACCGGCGTTGAAGACACACGAGATTGCGGCGCCCGTTGCGCTGATGGTCACATTACCCAGAGCCGCGATCGTTTGATCGAACTCCGCGGTGAGCGAGACGGAGGTCGTCATGACGTCACCGCAGGCGCCGGGTGGCGGAGCGGGGCTGACGTTCACCTGATTCGCACAGGTGTCGAAGCCCTGGAACTCAATGTCCACCGACGTGCCGTCGCTGGCCTCGAAGGTACAGGTGCCTTCGCCCACGTTGCTGCCGAAGGTACCGTCATCCAGCTGCACCGAAAAACGCACCACAGACTCGCCGTTGTCGTCGGTCAGCGCCGGCTGATCGATGATCGACAGGAAGCCGTCGGACACTTCGCAGGTGCCACTGATGGCGATACCGGCCACCGGCGCACCGCCAGCGAGGTAGCGAAGGGTCGAGGTTGCGGTCGTTAACGACGGGCCAGCCCGGAAAGACGACGGTGACGCCTGCAGCACCGCGCTCGACGGCGGGTTGATGGTGACCGTAGCCGTTGCATCGCCGGTGAAGAATGTCAGGGTGCCTTCGGAGGCGTCGGTACCCACGCCGGCAGTTTCGACCACCGCAATCGTGCAGCCGTCCGCGCCGGTCGGGTTAGCGACCGTGCCGCTGCCCGGGATACCGTCAACCGTTCCGGTGCCTTCCAGTTCAGAGAAAGCAAAGCCGATGAACTGTCCGCGGATCGGCGCCGTTGCTGCGTCTTCGACACAAACCAGCACGTTTGAAGGCACGTTCGCCGGCACCGAGTCCGGGGTGGCCGTCAGCGAGAGCGGCAGCAGGCCCGGATAGCGAATCAGCGCTGCGTCAGCATAGGTCGCCAGGTTGCCCGCGCCACCGAGGCCACCGTTGGCGCCCTGCACATAGATGGCCGCAGTGCGCCCGAGCTGAGACACCGGATAGTTCAGCAGCGTAGTGGCTACGCCGTTGCTGTCGGTCACGAAAGCCGACTCGATATTGCCGGTCGTGGCGCGACCGATCACGTAGGGAATCTCCGGACCGTTGTCGATGGAACCACCGACGGTGGCGTTAAAGTTGAACGGCTCGTCAACATTGATGTTCGTCTGATCGACCACCTGAGCGACCGTACGGGCGCTCTCGAGGTCCGCGTTGCCGACAACCTCTTTACCGAACAGGACCAGCGTGTCGCCCGGTCCAGCACCGCCGCCGGCAGTGCGGAATTCGCCGGTGGGGGCAAAGAACCCGGTGCCACCCTCAAACGGGTCGCCGTCGACGCCCGACAGATCGAAGGTGCCTGCACCCTGAGTCGGGAAGCCGCTGATCGGGGCGTCGATCAAACCGGCCTGCAGCTGAACCTGCTGCGCCGGCGGATTGCCGAAGCGGTCGGTCACAATCGCATTGACCCGCAGGCTGTAGGTCGCGTTGGGCTCAACAGGGAATCCGTTGTCGTCGGTGATCACAACACTCGGATCAACCGGATTGACGGTCAGGCTGTTGATCGGAATGGACGTTAGCGTCACGGAGAACGGCACGCCGTCGGAGATCACCGCCGATGATTCGCTTACCACGGCGGCCTCGATGCCGTTGCTGACGTTGTTGTCGGCCGCATCTGCAGCAGCGCGGATGCGAACCAGGCCCGGCTCCGTCCCGCTGACCAGGCTGGCACTGACGATGCCGCCGGTGGTGGCCAGCGCGATCGAGGTGCCCTCTACCGGCGTACCGCTGTTGTTGGTGCCGCGCAGCACAGCGCCGGAGTCCGGTGATTCCGTGAAGATTTCCAGGAACACGTTGTTGGTTCCGGGGGCCGGATCCTCAATAAAGTTCTGTGCACCATCCTGCACAAAGACCTCGAACGCCTGCGCGCTGGTCCCGCCGGCCCCTTGCACGTATTGCGGCAGCGGCGGCAGAGCAAACGAGAGACTTGCCGGGCGGCCGTCAGCCGCAGCCTCGACAATTTCAATCTCGAGCTGCGCGTCGAAGATTTCGCCGCTGACTGTGTCCTGCGCGCTGGCTGACACGGTCACGATGCCCGGTCGGTCTTCGGCGTGCACAAAAATCTTGCCGCCTGCGGCCAGGTCTACCGGCGCGTTACCAAACAGCACAAAGAACTCGTTGACGTCGTCGGTTTCGGGATCGTCAAGCGTCGAGAATGCCGCGATGCCGACCGGATTGATGCTGATGGCGACTTCGCCGTCCTGCGGCGCACCGATGCGGCCGTCTGCCTCGCGGTAGGTGATGTCGACTTCGGCCAGATAGGGCGAGTTGGCGAAAATCGGTACGCCGAGCGGCCGGGCCGGAATGGTCAGCCGGTTTGGCGTCAGCGTGATGCGATTGACGCCGTCCGGACCCTCAGCGATAGAGATCGTCACCTCGCTGGAAATATTCTGATTCGACTGAGGATCGCTGACCGTCGCGCGTAGCACCGTGTTGCCGGTCCCTCGCAGCGTATGGAACACGGCCAGGGCCTCGCCGGCCACGGTTGGAACCTGGATCTGAGTGGTCTGAGTACGCAGGTCGTCGGTTGTGGAGAACCGGCCGTTGGCAGAGGTTGCCACCGAGAGTCCTACGGTCGTCCCATCAACCACCGACTGCCCATCCGGGTTGCGAACGATCACGCGTACGTTGGTCGCAAAGTCGGTGCCGGGCTCGTAGAAAACCTCGCCCTTGTTGGACAACAGGTTGGTGCTGTCCGCCTCAATCGTTACGCGAATCGGCGCTCGTGGTTCCGCCGCGCCGCCGCCACCACCGCCGCCACAGGCGGTCAGTCCCACTGCGGTGCACAGCAGCACCGCTGACGTCATCAGTCGTTTAAGTCTCATCATGGTCCTTAGGCCTTCCACGGTCGGTCCTGCCCCCAAGTTAGTAATCGTCATGTGTGGTGCTTCTCCCCGAAGCATCCGGTTGTTGTCAGTTCTGATTCAGGGTGTCGTTCAGAATCGTCGGCGTGATGAAAATCAGCAGCTCCGACTTATCGTTTTGGCTCGAACGCTGACGGAACAGCGTGCCAAGCCCAGGGATGTCACCCAGTACCGGAATCTTGTTGTTATCTTCGCGGATCGTTTGCTCGTAGATGCCGCCCAGGACAACGGTCTGACCGCTGTCGATCAGCACCTGGGTTTGAATCTCTCGGGTATCGATACTCGGGACCTGGCCGCCGCCTTCGACCGGCACCAGCTGCCCGATGGTGTCCTGCTTGACCGCCACATCGAGAATCACGCGGTCGTCCGGCGTGATCAGCGGCTGGACGCGCAGCTCGAGCACCGCGTCCTTGAAGCTGATGTTGGTTGCGCCGCTGGAAGCCGCCTGCTGGAACGGAATCTCGACACCCTGCTGGATGAAGGCTTCACGCTGGTTGGCGGTGATCAGACGCGGGCTGGAGATCACCTCACCACGCCCTTCGCTCTCCAGCGCAGACAGCTCGAGGTCCAGCAGGTAGTCGGACGTGAGAAGCCCGAGGGCCCAGCTACCCGCGGTGTTGGACGCGGGCAGGTTCACGTTCAGACGCTCGCCCAGCGGGGGCACCGAAATACCCGCCGGCGGGTTGTCGGGGCCAATGATCGGGAACCCAGAGCGGTTGGCGTTAACCTGTCGGTTGACCAGCGCCAGGTTGTTCATCCGGTCGGTCGCGGACGAGGAACCCGCCACGCTGAGGATGTTGCCGTCGTTATCTTCGTAGCCGCCGGTCAGGCCGAACCGAACGCCAATTTCGTCGCTGAAGCTGTCGGTTGCGATCACAACCCGCGACTCGATCTGGATCTGACGCACCGGCCGATCAAGCCGATTGACCAGCTCCCGGATCTCCTCCAGGCGGTCGGGCGTGTCGGTGAGCAGCAGCACGTTGGTCCGCTCATCCACGGTGACGCTGCCGCGGGCGGAAAGCAGCCCTGCGCCATCGGTCGCTGAGCCGCTGGCGGCGTTTTCGATAATGTTCTTGAGGTCGGTCGCCTTGGCGTAGTTGACCTGCACAAAGGTAGAGCGCAGCGGCTCAAGCTCGCGCTTGTCCTTCAGGGCCTGCAGCAGCTGCTGCTCCCGGGCAGCGATTTCGGTGGCCGGTGCAACCCAGACGACGTTGCCGTTCTCCCGCATGTCCAGCGATTTGGCCTGCAGCAGGATGTCCAGCGCCTGATCCCAGGGCACGTTTTGCAGTCGCAGCGTCACGTTGCCAGACACCGAGTCCGACACCACGATGTTCAGACCGGAAACGTCGGCGATCAGCTGCAGTACGGCTCGTACCGGGATGTCCTGGAAATTGAACGAAACCCGCGTTCCCTCGTACTCCTTGGGCTCGAGGATCTCCAGCTCCGGATCCAGCTCCTCTTCCTGGAACTCCTGGATCTCGACCACGTACTGGTTGCCGGTCTGGTAAGCGAGGTGCTCGTACTCACCACGGACCGTGATGTCCATACGGATTCGATTGCCATCACGCAGCGTGTCGATCAGCTCCACCGGCGTGGCGAAGTCGAGAACGTCCAGCCGCTCCTCGAGCTCCGGCGCAATTTCGGTATTGTAGATATAGGCCCGCAGGCGGTTGCCCTGCTTGTTCAGATCAACGTTAGCGCCGGCGTCATTAAAGGTCACGATGACCCGCCCCTCGCCGTTGGCGCCGCGTCGGAAGTCGACGTTTTCCACCGCCAGCGCGCCGCTGGGCGCGCGGCTCATGGTGCCGGTTACGGGGGAGCTGGCGGCGCTGACCGCCCGAGATCCGCCCTGGACGGAGACCACAAGACGATCTCCTTCAACGCGGGTGTCGTAGGGCGCCGAGCGAAACAGGTCGATGACCACGCGGGTGCGACCGCCGGCTTCAACCGCGGACACGCTGCGGGTGGCGCCGGTACCGATTTCCAGCGTCCGCCGCTGCACCGCGTTGGTGGTGTTCATCAGGTCGATGGCGATTCGAGCCGGGTTGTCGGTGGTGAATACCTGTGGGTCCGGCACGCTGCCGTCGAGGGTCATGATGATGTCCACCGCGCCGCCCGAGCCCGTGCTGAAGCTGATCTCCTCCAGCACTGACTGAGCCATCGCTTGACCGGCCCCCAGACATAACATCACCGCGGCCACCACACCGGCGCGCCAGCCAGCGGCCGTGTTTGCAGCAGTTTTTGTCAGCATTACGTTCATTTTTGATCCCCCAAACCGGATCCGCTTATTCTGCATCGAGAGCTACTTCTGCGCGGTTTTCCTGCCACCCCTCGCCATCGGGCAGCAGCTCCACGAGCTCCACACTATCCTCGTAAACCGCAATCACCCGACCGTGATTGCGCCCCATGTAATTGTCTTCCCTAACCCGATACAGCAAACCATCGGGGTCTTCCACCAACGCGTAGAGCACGTTGTCGATGAAAAAGGTGCCGACCATCTCCAGGCTGTCCAGCTCGAACCGCTCCAGGTCTTCTTTCGGCCGGTTCGGATCGGGTCGAGGTCCGGTGGCCGCGCCCGCAATCTCGGCTTCGGCTTCCGGCGCGGGCTCATCCACCAGCAGCGGCCCGCCGGTGAACGGATCGCGCAGGTCATGGGCCTGATAAATCAGTTTCGGCGGATCGACCGGTGCCGGCAGCGGCTCGATTTCCTCGCCAGCCCGGCTGTTGATCTGATCGATGTAGCGCTCGAGATCTCCGGTTCCGCCGGTACAGCCGGCCAGCAGCAGCGTCGCCAGGATCGTGTAGGTGACCGATTTCATCAGCGTTGTGCTCCTTGCGGAGGCTGCTGCATCTGCAGCTGCTCGTCTTCGGTCAGGTAACGATAGGTGTTGACCGTCCCGGAGAGCTTCAGCCGGTTGGTGTCATCATCCGCGGGTTGAAGCGTGATGTTTTGCGTGACGACGACCAGACGCGGCAGGTCAGAAATCTCGGATACGAAGTCGCCGAACTGGTGGTAGCCGCCGACCATCTCCCAAATGATGGGCTTTTCGGCGTAAACCTCTTTCAGCACCTCCGACTGAGGCTGGAACTTGTCGACATCGATTCCCGCGCCGATGGCCTTCTGCGAGACTTCCTGCAGCAGCTTGGCCATTTCGGTCTGGTTGGGCAGCTGGTCGATCAGGTCTTCGAGAAGCTTTCTGAGCTCTGCAAGCTGCGTCCGATATTTCTCGAGGTTGGCGGCCTTCTGCTGCTTGGTCTCAAATTCAGCTCGGAGCGTGATTTCCTGCTGCTCCTTGTCCTTGAGTACCTGCCACTCGTCCTTGAACTTGAGGAAGTAGGCGACCACCAGGATAAAAACGACCACTGCCGCGGCCGCAACGCCTTTGGCGACCGGCGGCCAGCCACCGGGATCCTCAAAATCGAGATTTTTGATTTCTTCCCAGTTCATCCCGCCACTCCCTGGTCCTGCATGTCATCGGGCTTGGGTTCGGGCCCAACCTGCACCTCGACCTTGAACTTGTACAGCGAACGCCGACCGTCTCCATCGGCTTCCGTGATGTTGAGGTCAGCGTTGCGCATCCAGGGCGAACCTTCCAGGCTGCGCATGTAGGCTGACACCTTGGCGTTGGATTCCGCCAATCCTTCCAGGGTGACTCGCGGCCCGGCCTGCTTGACGCTCTCCAGACTCACGCCGTCGGGAATCGTGCGAACAATCTGGTCGAACAGGCGCACAATTTCCGTGCGGCTCTTCTGCAGCTCTTCGATCGCGAGCTTCCGCTCAACGAGCTCAGCCCGCTCACGCTCCAGCGCCTCAATATCGCGGATTCGCCGGTCGAGCACGGCGATCTGGTTCCGCAAAATCTGGTTGCGACCGTCCTGGTGATCCTGCATGGCGCCCAGCTGCATGTTGACGCCAACAAAGGCGACCAGCCCCATCAACGCCGCACCCCCCAACACTGCGTAGAATTCCTGTTGCCGCTGGCGGCGACGTTCCTCGCGCCACGGCAGTAGGTTAATGCGGGCCATTAGTCAAAACTCCTCAAGGCCAGACCGCAGGCGATCATCAGCGACGGCGCGTCGGCACCCAGCGCCTGGGCCCGAACGCGCGGCGCCACGCTCATGTTGGCGGCCGGATTGGCGATGGTGCAGGGAATCGCCAGCTGCTGCTGCACCAGGTCGGCGACACCGTTGATCGAGGCACACCCGCCGGCCAGCACCACATGCTCGACGGAATCGAATTCGCTGGAGGAAAAGAAAAACTGCAGTGAGCGGCTGACCTGCTGAACCATCGCGTCTTTGAACGGCTCCAAGACTTCCTGCTCGTAGCTTTCCGGCAGGCCGCCCTGCCGCTTGGCCAGCCCCGCCTCCTCATAAGAAAGACCGTAGCGACGCATGACCTCATCGGTGAGCTGCTTACCGCCGAACACTTGTTCACGCGTGTAGATGGTGCGACCTTCGTTCAGCACAATCAGCGTTGTCATGGTCGCGCCGACGTCGACGATCGCCACCCGCGCCTTCGGGTCGATCCCGAGCTGGTCAGCCACGAGGACAAAGGCGTTTTCCATCGCGAAGGCTTCAACGTCGACCGCTTTGGCCGTCAGGCCGCCGAGCTCCGCCGCGGCGACGCGGATGTCGACGTTTTCGGTTCGGGACGCGGCCAGCAGCACCTGCATCATCTCGGGGTTGCCCGGCATGGGGCCGATCACCTCGAAGTCCAGGCTGACCTCGTCGAGCGGGTAGGGAATGTACTGGTTGGCCTCGATCTGGATCTGACTGTCCAGGTCAGCCTCGGTCAGGTCGGCCGGCATGTTGATCACCTTGGTGATGACCGCCGAGCCGGCTACCGCCAGCGCACAGTGCTTCGCGCGGGTGCCCGAGCGCTTCACGGCGCGCCCGATAGCTTCCCCCACGGCCTCGACTTCCGCGATGTTTTTTTCCACCACAGCATTAGCCGGCAGTGGTTCTACCGCGTAATTTTCGACCTTGTAGCGACCATCTCCCCCGCTCAGTTGCAGCAGCTTTACGGCTGTCGAACTGATATCCAGGCCGACCAGGGGCGGCATCTTGTTGCTGAACAACGCCACACTTTTTGTCCTTACAACACTGCCTTACGGCAATTAATTACAAGTTAACATTAAATACGAAAGTCAACTAGGGATCAACACAAAGGAAAAAATTCGTTAACCCCCTCAGAAAAAAGCCCCGATTACCTTTACGGCGCGCACTATTTTAAACCTTACGCCGGATCTTTTCTTCGTTTATCCGGTCGAAATTCCAATGTGCACAGGTAGCTAGAGCCTTTGCTTAACCTCTTTTATACTGTCCCATCCCCAGGGACCTTGATCCAGTTCACACTCCGACCCCAAACATGTCTCCCCGAATCCGCCGCGCCCTGAAAATCACCAAATGGCTCTCTATTCTGGGCCTTACCGGCGTTTTGCTGGGTGCCGGAACGCTCTTTGTCAGCTACCTGATTATCAACCCCGGCCTTCCCGACGTGGAAGTTCTGAGCGACGTTCAGCTGCAGGTCCCGTTGAGGATTTATTCCAGTGACGGCCAGCTGATGCAGGTCTATGGCGAAAAGCGCCGTTCACCCCTAACCATCGACCAGATCCCGGACAACCTTAAAAACGCATTCATCGCCGGCGAGGACGCGCGCTTTTATGAGCACCCCGGCGTCGACTATCAGGGCATCGCGCGCGCCATCTGGCATATCGCCAAGACCGGCGGCGAGAAGGGTCCGGGAGGCAGCACCATCACGCAGCAGCTGGCGCGGGATTTTGGTCTCGTGTCCCGGGAAAAGCTGTTCACCCGGAAACTCAAAGAATGGTTTCTGGCGCTGAAGATCGAGCGCGAGCTGACCAAAGACGAGATCCTCGCGCTGTACCTCAACAAGATCTACCTCGGCAACCGCGCTTACGGCGTCGCCGCCGCGGCGCAGGGATACTACGGCAAAGATGTCGACGACCTGACGCTGGCGGAAAGCGCAATGATCGCCGCCTGCGCCCAGCTGCCCTCGCGGGTCAACCCGCTGCGCAGCCCGGAGCTCAGCATGCGCCGCCGCAACTACATGCTCAGGCGCATGGCGGAGCAAGGCTACGTTCCCGAGGCGGAAGCCCAGGCGGCAATCCAGGCCCAGGACTACGCCTACGCCCACGATCCGACGATTGAAGTCGACGCGCTTTATGCCGCTGAGCTGGCACGCAGCCGGGCATTGACGATGCTCGGCGACGACATCTACTCGGGCGGCTACACGATCTACACCACCATTGACTCCCGCCTGCAGCATGCCGCCAATCGAGCCGTGCGTAAGGGATTGATCGACTACGACCAGCGCCACGGCTATCGAGGGCCGGAAGCGCAGTTTGAGCTGAGCCAAACCGCCACCTCGGCCGACTGGGACGACATCCTCGATCGGTTTGGTGTCGTCAGCGGTATGCAGCCCGCGCTGGTGCTGTCGCTGGAAGAAGGGTTTTTCCTGGCCTACCTGCCCGACGGGCAAACGGTCGCCGTCGATCTCGAGTCGATTGCCTGGGCCCGGGCTTACAAAGACGTGAACTCCCGCGGCCCGGCGCCAGAAACAGTCGCTGACGTAGTGGCTGTCGGAGACGTCATCCGGGTGGCGCTCGATGATGAGGGCCAGTGGCAGATGACGCAGATACCCGACGTGCAGGGTGCTCTGGTGTCGCTGGCGCCAGAGGATGGGGCCGTGCGGGCGCTGGTCGGCGGGCTCGACTTTCAGCGCAGCAAGTTCAACCGCGCCACCCAGGCCAAGCGGCAGCCGGGCTCCAGCTTCAAGCCATTTGTCTACGCCGCAGCGCTCGATCAGGACTACACGCCGGCAACCCTGGTTAACGATGCCCCGATCGTATTCGAAGACGATCAGCTCGAGCGCAGCTGGAAACCCGAGAACTTCAGCGAGCAGTTTTTTGGACTGACCCGGCTTCGCGAAGGCATGGTCAACTCCCGCAACCTGGTATCGATCCGGGTGCTGCGCGACATCGGGGTCGACTACGCGTGGCGCTTTGTGCAGCGCTTTGGCTTCGACGGAGCGGATATCCCCCGTGACCTCTCCATGGCGCTCGGCAGCGGCGCGGTGACGCCGCTGGCCATGGCACGGGCCTACGCCGGCCTCGCCAACGGCGGCTACCGGATCGATCCGTATTTCATCGATCGAATTGTCGACGGCCAGGGCCGCGCCGTGTTTGAGGCCCGGCCCGCTTTTGCCTGCGCCCAGTGCCCGCAGCGGCTGAACCCCGACGAGGTCGACCCCGCGGTCTCGATGGCGGCGGATCAAACCACCGAGCAGGCGGCTCGCGAGGCGCCGCGACTGGCCGCGCAGGCACTTGAGCCCCCTACCCACTATCTGATTCAGTCGCTGCTGCGCGACGTCATCCGCCGCGGCACCGGCAAGTCTGCGCTCAGGCTGGGTCGTGGTGACCTGGCCGGCAAGACCGGTACCACCAATGATCAGCGTGACGCCTGGTTCTCCGGCTACAACGCGGCGCTCGCGACCACCGTCTGGGTCGGCTTCGACCAGCTTCTGCGGCTGGGTCGCAACGAGGTGGGCGGCAAGGCCGCTCTGCCGATCTGGATCGAATACATGGGTCAGGCGCTCGAAGGCGTTCCCGAAATCGAGGAGCCGCTCCCCGCGGGCGTTGCGGTGGCCCAGATCAATCCGGACACCGGCCTGCTGTGCAGCGCGCAACGCAGCGGCTGCCTCACCGAGTACTTTCGTCAGGGAACACTCCCGGACACCGAACCCGAAGACGTGCGAGAATCTGGCGCCGAGCAGGACCCGTACGGCATCTTCTAGGATCTTCCCGTGTCGAGAAACGCCAACCGACAGCGTCAGCTGATCGCCAACGAGGCCGCTCGAATTGTCATCGAGCAGTCCCTGAGAGACCTGCACGCCGCCAAGCTCAAGGCGGCTGAGCGCCTGGGTCTCAGCGGCCGCGGGGCGCTGCCGAGAAACACCGATATCGAGGCGGCCATCCGGAGCCACCAGGCCCTGTTCGGCGGCAGCGACCATCAGCTGCTGTTAAAGACGCTCAGGGAGGCCGCGCTGGAGGGCGTGCGCTTTTTCTCCGAGTTTCACGCCAGGCTGGTCGGCCCCGTGCTGGCGGGGACCGCCGACAGCAACAGCCCGGTCAACCTGCATCTGTTTGCGGACACGCCCGAGGCGGTTGCGTTCTTCCTCGACCGAGAAGGCGTTCCTTATGATCAGAGTGAACGGCGCTTGCGGGTGACCCGCGAAGATCATCGCAGCTATCCGCTGTTCCGGTTCATGGCGGGGGACGTCGCGATCGAAGCCACGGTATTCCCGCTGCATGCCCGGCGCCAGGCGCCGCTGAGTCCGGTGGACGGCCGGCCGATGGAGCGGGCCGACGAAGCGGCCATCCGCAGCCTTCAGCTCACGGCCTGACCAGGAGCGAGCGGCTGCTTAGATGACGCCGTCGCTTCTCAGCTGACCGCGAGCGTCTTCGTCCAGCTCCAGGAGCTCAGCGAGCACCTCGTCCGTGTGCTGACCAAGCTTTGGCCCGGTCCAGCGGGTGCGCCCCGGCGTTTCCGTGAGCTTCGGCACCAGGGCGGGAATCACCAGAGGCTCACCGTCGACGGTCACCGACTCGAGCAGTTCCCGCGCCTGGTACTGAGGATCGTTGAACATGTCCTCGACGCTGTAGATCGGACCGCCGGCAACCGACGCTTCCTCCAACGCGGCCAGCGCCTGCGTCATGGTCATCGTCCGGGTCCAGCTTTCGATCGCCTCGTCCAGCATTTCCTGCTGCGCAACCCGGCCGGCGTTGTTGCTCAGCTCAGGGTCTTCCGCAAGGTCATCCCGACCCATGGCACGCATCAGCCGCTCGAACATCGGGTCGGTGTTGGCGCCGATCACAATGAGCTTATCGTCGCCGCAGCGGTAGGTGTTGGACGGCGCGATGCCGGTGATGGTGGTACCGGCGGGCTCGCGAATCTGGCCGGCGCCAGAATACTCTGGAACCACACCTTCCAGCAGGTTGAACACGCTCTCGAAAATCGAGACGTCCACCACCTGACCGCCGTCCGCCTTGCCCCGGAGCCTGGCGATGAGCGCCAGACACACGCCCAGCGCGGCGTGGATACCGGCGAGCGTGTCGCCGATGCTCAGGTTGGGCCTGACCGGCCGCTCGCCTGGGATACCGTTAACGTAACGAAAGCCGCCGAAGCCCTCGCAGACCGACGCAAACCCGGGCTTTGACGCGTCCGGCCCCGTTTGGCCATAGCCGGAAATCCGGGTGTAGATCAGTTCGGGATTGATCGCCTTGATGGGTTCCGGCCCCAGGCCCCAGCGCTCCATTTGCCCGGGCCTGAAGTTTTCGACCAGCACGTCCGCGTGACGACACAGGTCCCGAACCATCTGCTGGCCGGCGAGACTTTTGAGGTTGATGGTGACGGATTTTTTGTTGCGCGCGTGGCTATGCCACCACAGGGACGTGCCGTTGCGAACCGTGCGCCAACCGCGGATCGGATCGCCGGCGCCGGGCGCTTCGATTTTGATGACCTCCGCGCCAAAGTAGCCTAGCATGGTCGTAGTGAAGGGGCCGGCCAGGATCTGGCCCAGCTCCAGCACCCGAATGCCCGACAACGGGCCGCTTTGTGGGTTGCTCATGCAGGTACCGGAAACCAGTCAGGCTCGAGAAATACCGTCGTTCGCTTGGCGAGTCTCGGATGCAGCGGGTCGAAGGCGTAGCGCGAATGCAGCAGCCGGGAGTTGTCCCACAGCATAACGTCTCCGATGTGCCACTGATGCTCCTGGATGAACCTTGGATTGACCACGTGCTCCGACAGTCGCTTCACGAGTTCATCGGACTCATCGGTCGGCAAACCGGCAATCGCGTAGGTTTGGCTGGGGTCGAAATAGAGGCTGCGCTGCCCGTTTCTGGGGTGAGTGAGCACCAGAGGGTGCTCAGCGTCCGGCGTGCGGGCACGGATTTCCTTGCCGCCTGGCTCATCGGTGATGTCGGTGTTGTACATCTGGTAGGCAAACTGTCCCATGCGACCGTCCAGCACACGCTGAATCTCCGGATCGAGCGTTGCCCAGGCCTGCACCATATCGATCCAGCGCGTGTTGCCCCCCTCCGGCGGAATCTCCAGCGCGTAAAACACCGCGCCGGTGGCTGGACGGGTCCGGTAGCTCTGGTCGCTGTGCCAGCGGAGCTCGTAGGTGCCCAGTCCTCCGATGTTGCTGCCGTCCTCGAGATACAGATTCGAGACCAGAGCAATTTCGGGGTTGTGCCGGGAGTGAATGTCCTTTCGGACCACCACCTCCAGATCGCCGAAGAAGCGGCTGAAGTCCATCAGATTGTCTTCGGTCAGCAGCTGCCGCCGGATGAGCAGCAGCGGATTGTCCGACCAAACCTGCCTGACCCAGCTCAAGTCTTCGGTGGTCAGGTCGTGTAGGTCGACACCCGTCACCTCAACGCCAAAATGGCAGTCGCCGGCCGGAGAAACCATGGGTCGGGTTGACTTTGGCTCGGGCGATGCAGCAACGCCGAGCGAGCCCTGATCGAATGCGCTGTTGGTATTCATCCGGACAGTGTGCCCCCAATCGCCGAACCGGTTCAAGTAAATGTCCGGACATTCGACCCTGCCGGCCAGCACTTTTGACACGCGGGGACAAAAACCGGAACCTGTCGCCCGCGGAGTCTGCCGCGCATCGCTCCGCTTAGCGGCCGGCAGCCGCGCTCAACACCAGGGATCACCATGGCAAAAACAACCACCGGCAAAGGCCCCCGTTACCGGGAGATCGCCAACGGCATTTGCGAGGCAATCGCAGAGGGACGATTGACGGTCGGCAGCAAGCTGCCGGGCGAACACGAGCTCAGACAGCGCTACAAGGTCAGTCGACACACCATTCGCGAGGCGCTCAGGATGCTGGAGGATGGCGGGTTCATTCAGCGGCATAAGGGCATCGGCACCGTCGTTACCTCGGACGTGGCCCGGTCTGGCTACGTTCAGCGCATGCAGTCGGTATCGGAACTGCTGCAATACCCCGCCGACACGGTGCTGGAGCACGTCGGCAGCTCCAACCTGGTCGCAAACGCGGAGCTGGCCAAGACGCTGGGCATCCCGCCCCGTTCTCACTGGAGCCGCCTGAGCGCGATTCGTCGAGACAGCCGCAGCGGCCTGGCCCTGTGCTGGACCGACGTCTACGTCCTCCGCCGCTACCGAAGCGTAGAAAAGTACATTGGCACCGACCCGCGCCCGCTGTATGACGTCATCGAACAGGTTTTCGGCGAGCGAATCCGCAGCGTGGAGGTTGAGCTCGCCGCCGAGCTGCTGGCCCCTTCACACGCTGAGGCACTCGGTGTCCCGGAAGGTCAGCCGGCCATGAATATTCTGCGCAGATACCACGGCAAAGAGCGCGTCTTTGAGGTTTCTGTGGTTCGCCATCCGAGCGAACGATTCAAGTATTCCCTGACCATGCAGCGCGACTGGAGCACCGGATCATGACGCCTAACCCCTCACTCCCCAGCCGCACCTATCTGTTTGCCCCGGGCAACCACCCGAGGAAGGTGGAGAAGTGTTTGACCGCCGGCGCTGACGCGGTGGTGCTGGATCTGGAAGACGCGGTTGCCAACGACGAAAAGGTGGCAACCCGGGACGCGCTGGTTGAGGCACTCAAACAGCCGCGCCCCTGCCGCGCCTACGTCCGGGTCAACAGCTTTGAGACGCCCTGGTGTTTCGACGATCTGCTGTCGGTTGTCGGGCCCAGGCTGGACGGCATTGTGCTGCCAAAAACCGAATCGGCCGCGCAGCTCATCGCCGTGGACTGGGTGCTGAGTCAGCTAGAGAGCCGCCACGAGCTGGCGCCCGGCAGCACCGACCTCATGCCGATTATCGAGACAGCCAAGGGCCTCGATCAGATCAACGAGATATGCCAGGCAGGAACCCGGATCAGGCGGCTCGCGTTTGGCGCCGGCGATCTGCACCTGGACCTCAATCTGCGCTGGGAGCCTGACGAGCGGGCGCTGGCCGACACGCGGGCACGCCTTGTCCTCGCCTCCCGGGTAGCGGAGCTTGAGCCGCCAATCGATACGGTAGTGCTGCAGATCAAGGATCACGACCGCTTCGAGCTTTCCGCCCGAAACGGTCTCGAGATGGGCTTTCAGGGCAAGCTGTGTATCCATCCGGACCAGGTCGCCCCGGCCAACCGGGTCTTCAGCCCGTCAGAGGCGGAAATCGCCCACGCACGCAAGGTGGTAGCGGCTTTCGAAGCCGCGGAAGCCGAAGGTTCGGCGTCGATTCAGCTCGACGGCTACTTCATCGACTATCCGATCGTCTACAAGGCCCAGCGCGTCCTGAGCCTGGCGGAGCGGCTCGAGGCGTGACCCGCGCTTAGAGCGTGCAGAAGCAGTAGGCGTAGACGCCGACGGGCTGCTGCCCTTTCGGCTGCGCCAGCAGCAGCTCGAGATCCGTCGGCAGCGGCGCGCGCAGCAGCGCACCGATTGTGGTATCCCGGGAGACACTGAAGCTCGGCAGCCGCGCGGTGAGGTCCAGCAGGAACTGCTCCAGCGCCGAGACCTGCTGCTCGACGTAAACCGTCTTGTAGTCGCTGATGTCGGCGATTTCCGCAGCGGAAGCGATGGCGTCATTCAGACCACCCAGCTTGTCGACCAGGCCGCGATCCCGGGCCTGCTGTCCGCTCCAAACCCGACCGCGGGCAATCTGGTCCACCGCCTCGGGCGTCATCTCCCTGGCGACTGCCACCTTGCCGATAAAGCGCTCGTAGCCGTCTTCGATGATCTGCTGAATGATGTCGGCGATATGCGGCTGCATCGGTCGGTCAGACCGCAGCGCCCCGGCGATGCGGGTGGTGCCGACGCCGTCGGTGTAAACGCCGACCTTCTCCAGCGTCCGAGGGAAGTTGGTCAGCAGACCGAAAATGCCGATCGAACCGGTGATGGTGGCCGGATTGGCCCAGATTTCGTTGGCGCTCATGGAAATCCAGTAACCGCCTGAGGCGGCGACGGAGCTCATCGAGACCACAACGGGAATCCCCGAAGCGCGCGTCAGCTCGATCTCGCGGCGGATCTGTTCCGAGGGCAGGACCGCGCCACCCGGGCTGTCCACGCGAAGCACCAGAGCACGCGTGCTGTCGTCCATTCGCGCCCGGCGAATCAGGCGCGCGGTGGATTCGCCACCGACCGTGCCCTGCGATTGATCGCCCGGCACGATGGCGCCCTGGGCCACCACAACGGCAACCTTGTCACCCTGCGGGAGGGCAAAGTTGTTCTGGGCCGCGAGATAGGTTTCGGCGTCGATCTGCCGGAAGCTCTCGATGTCGGCATCAAAAATGCCGTCGCTCAGCAGATATTTGCGCAGCTCATCTTCGGTGCCGACCCGGTCCACCAGCCCGGCCGCCAGCGCGGCCTCTGAGGCGCGCCCCCCGGCCTTGCGCAGGTCTTCGCCGAACTCGTCCACGTGCCGGGCGAGCTGCTCGGGCGTCAGATCACGCTGGGCTGCCACCTCGGTCAAGTACTGATCCCACAGGCTGTCCAGCCAGTAACGGTTGGCCTCGCGCGAGTAGTCAGACATGTCATTGCGGATGAACGGCTCGGCGGCGGACTTGTACTCGCCAACCCGAAACAGGTGGACGTCGACCGCGAGCTTGTCGAGACCGTCTTTGTAATAGTTGCGATAGACGCCATACCCCTCCAGCAGGACCAGCCCTTCGGGATGCAGCCAGACCTGATCCGCCAGTGCGGCCAGGTAGTACTGCTGCTGCGACATGCCGTAGCCGTAGGCGATCACCGCCTTGCCGCTGTCTTTGAACTGTCCGATGGCGGCCTTCAGCTCCTGAAGCTGTGACGGTCCGATGCCCCACATGTAGTCTGTGCGGATCAACATGCGGTCGATGCGACTGTCCCTGCTCGCCGTGTCGATCGCCATCAGCAGGTCGCGCATGCGCGTCTCAGGGAGCTCTTCGTCCATCAGCTGCCCCAGCGCCCGCTGGGTGGCGTCGGTGGTGTACTGCTCAACCACCATGCCTTCAGGCGCCAGCACCAGGGTGGAGCGATCCTTCACCGACAGCAGCGGGCCTTCCCCGGTCGCCAGGACAACAGCGCCGATAATGCTGAAAAAGAGGGCGAGAAAGATAAGGTGCGCGACGCGTCGACCGAAGTCGATCAGTTTCCAGATCCCGCCGAAGAAGCGGGTAATGAAGTTGCCCTGGGCCATCCGTGAAGTCTCAAGCTACAAAACAGCGCAAGTTTAGACGGACACTTGTGAAGGAACCAACCATCATAGGTCACTATGCGTCGCCTCGTGCGCCAGGTTCGGTCTGGCGCAACTGACCGAGCTCTCTGGTGAATCTGACCAATGCCCACCGGCGAAGCCAGCCATGTAATCAGCAACTAGCTGTTTTTTCTGCTTTTTTCTCGCGCCTGCGGTTTTGGCACGCTTTCTGAATACTCACTTGGGAACACGATTTCCCAGGAGAAACAACACCATGAGCACAATGTCCCGCTTCCGCCACGTGGTATCAGCCAACGTCAACGCGCTGCTGGAGCGCGCAGAAGACCCGGAGAAGATGCTGGCCGCGCTGGTTCGCGAGATGGAAGACGCACTGCGCGAGGCGCGCGCCGCCGCCGCTGATCTGCTGGGCGAGCAAAAACGCTTTCAGCGCCGCCGCGAGGGCATCCTGGCCCAGCAAAAGCAGTGGAGTGAGCGAGCGGAACAGGCCGTTGCGCAGGGCCGCGATGAGCTGGCGCGCGAAGCGCTCGCTTCACGCCACAAGCTGACCGAAGAAGCCGACCGCTGCGAGATGGCCATCACGCAGGCCAGCCAGGGTATGCAGCGGGTGAACGACGATATCCGGCGTCTTGAGAAAAGGCTCGGCCAGGCGCGCAAGCGCCAGCAGACCATGCGGCAGCAGCAGGCGCCCGCCAAGATTCTTCAGTACACCTCTCCGGCAGATCGAAAGCTGGCCGATGTATCCGCTCGCTTCGAAAGGCTCGAGGTGCAGATGGATCAGCTGGAGGCCAGAGTCGAGGCCTTCGACGTTGTGCCTCAGCGCGAGACGCGCTCTGAGGAACTCGAGGACCCGCGGATCGAATCTGAACTGGCGGAGCTGCGGAAGAAAGTCGCCGGGCGATCTGAAGGAGGGGACAGCGCCGCATGAGCAGTCGCCACCCGAAAGCCTGGCTCGGCGGCGTCTGCGCGACGGTTGCCGACACGCTGAACTTCAGCACGCTCGGCGTGCGGGTCGTGACGGTCATCCTGGCCTTTATCTGGCCCCTGCTGACGCTGGCCGCCTACCTGATCGGCGCTTTCATCCTCAAGGATCGCGGCGGGTCGGAGGAATCGGATCCGTTTCTGCGAGACTGGGATCGGCGGATGGCCGATTACGACCGACGCACGAAATACTGACGAGCCTCGTCGATCAGTTGCGTAACGTGGAACTTCAAGCCGGGCCGGTGCAATGAGCGCCGGCCCGGCTCGTCTTAAAGCGTCTTAGCAGCGACTGGAGCCAGCCGAGGCCGATCGATTCACCGCCGAAGCGATATCGTTCTGGCCGGTGCGCTCAACATCACCGCGGCAGTAGGTACGAGTGTTTCGGGCTACCGGCTCACGACTGGCTGACTCACCGTCGGCAGCCGACTGCGTGGCGGCACAGCCGCTCAGCAGGACTAAAGCAAGGACCAAACCAAACACTTTGACTTTCTGCATGATGTTCCGCTTTTAAAAAAAGGGCCTCAAAATATACCACCAGGCTTGTTAAAAACCCGTGAGTCGAGTCCCTGTGCCTATACTGGCGGTCATGAGAGGTCTTATCGTGCTGGGCCCGATTCTGACCCTGGCGCTGGCCACCGCTGGCTGTGCCCGCGGACCGGTCGTTTTGGGTTCCAAGCCGCGTATCGAAGCGGCAGCGGCGGCGGAGGTCAACGTTCAGTCCTGGTGGCTTCAGGAACGCACCGCGCTCCCGAAACCGGACTCACCGGCACGCAACGCGCGCTTCGATCAGCAGCTCGGAGCCAGCCTGGCTCAACCCTGTGTCGGCAAGTCCATCTCGCTGGAACGGGGCCAGCGAGCCCTCCTTGAACACATCGCCGGTTTGCTGCAGCAGGCCCCGGACACGTCACTCGACGGTCTGGGCATAGGCCGTGTCGGCGGCCTGCCGGTCTCATGTCGGCAGCTTTGGGCCATCACCGGCAGGCTCGGTGGCGGCCAACCCAGCTGGTTGACCCTGACGGTGGTGGAGGTTCCCGATGGCGGCATCAGCAGCGCAACGCTGGGACGATGGGCGGCGGTTGACAGCGTCAGCGAGGCGGGGGCGGAGGCCCTGATCCAGCAGCTGCTCGACCGGGTGGGAGCCGGCGCGCGATGAAACTGCCGACCGCCCTGACCATCGCGTTCTTCGTTCTGACGTTCGGCCCTTCGGGAGCAACAGCCGAACCCAAGGCCAATCCGGCTGCTCCCGATGCAGCCCGATCGATGGCCGAGCTGTCTGCCCGGGTCGTCGAGGGATTTGCGATCCAGGGACGCACGCTGCCTGTCCCCGCTGAACTTAGACAGACCGAGGGCGAGGTGCAGGCCTGGTTTCCCGATCAGCCCTTCGAGCTGCGGCTGATCGACGACGCGGTGCCGAATGCGCGCGCGCTGCCGCGGGGTGACGTGTTGCTGAACCTCGGGCTCCTGCTAAACCTCGAAAACCCTTCGGAACTGAAGTTTGTGCTCGCCCATGAGGTGGCGCACCTGGCGCTCGGTCACTTCGCGAGTCACGTCCGCAGCGGCTTTCCTTCGCGGTCCGAAGCGCTGGAGCTGGAGGCCGACGAACTGGCGCTGGACAAGCTACGGCGGGCGGGATTGAACACGGCCACCATCCCCGAGCTGCTGCACCGCACCCGGCAACGCGGCGAGGACCCGGATTTGCCGGCACCCGAAACCCCGTTCAGCGAGCGCTGGGGCGAGCTGGCCCACCCGGTCCTCAAGCTACAGCGCCTCGCGCTTGAGCAGCTGCTGGCCACGGACAACATCGCCCGCGCTGAGGTTTTTCTGCAGCGCCACGCTGAGCCCTTCTCAGCGGACGAGCTCGCCCGTTGGCGCTGGATGATCAGCCAACGCCGCGCCACCAGCCCGCCGGACGACCGGACGCTGCAGCCGCCGAGCCTGCCCGGCGTGCTCAACCGGTTGCCGAGCCGCGCCGGGCAATGTGCACCGACGCCGAACGTTGTGTCACCCGCCACCGCTGAAGGACGCGCCGCGCGGTTGGGAAAGCTGCGGGTCGAACACCCGTCAAACTGGCGCGTCGCGCTCAAGACCGGCAGGCAGCTGGTGCTGACGCCTGACCTCACCGGCCTTACGCGGCTTGACGTTTGGCGGGCGGGCAGCACGCCGCGGGGAACCAGCGCCCGGCAATTGCCGTGCCCGAGCAGCCAGCACACCCTCTGGCATGTGGCAACAGAATTCCGTGCGCTGGAACGGGCGCGCAGGCTGACGCTGCTGGACGCAGCCGAGACGGCCCATGGGGTGGCGCTGGACATGGCAATGACGGACGAGTCAGGGCTGCGCTGGCGACTGACCGGCTGGCGGCTGGAGCGATCGAGCGAAACCGTTTACGTGCTTTTCCAAGCGCCGGAACAGCATTTCTTTCCCCGCCACCAGGACGTGGCGGCAACCATTGCCGCGAGCGTGAGCGTGTCACGCTGATTGCGCCGGCGCCTTGCGCGCCGGCCGGCTTCGATCGGGCTACAGGGCGTCTTCGTCGAGCTCGCCGGTACGGATACGCACGGCTCGAACCAGGTCCAGGACAAAAATTTTGCCGTCCCCAACCTTGCCGGTCTCCGCCGAGGTCTTGATGGTGTCCACCACCCGCTCGACCACGTCGCTGGCAACCGCGATCTCAATTTTGACCTTCGGCACAAAATCAACCACGTATTCAGCGCCCCGGTAAAGCTCCGTGTGCCCGCGCTGGCGGCCAAAGCCCTGGACGTCGGTGACCGTCATCCCCTGCACACCTATTTCCGACAGCGCCGCGCGAACGTCGTCGAGTTTGAACGGTTTGATGATGGCGGTGACAAGCTTCATGAATAGCCCCAGGGTGGCAGTGAATTCGCTGACTTTATGTCAGGCGCGTGCGCGGTTGCAATTTTGTCAGCCTGAAAAACCGCAGCGTCAGCGCCACCGCGGCCACGGTTAAGCCGGTAATCAGGCCAATCCAGATCCCGGAACCGGAGCGACCGGCGACAATACCAAGGTAATATGACAGCGGAATTCCGACCACCCAGTAAGAAACGATCATGAGGACCATCGGCACCGTCGTGTCCTTGAGTCCGCGGAGCGCGGCGGCGGCGGCCACCTGGATACCGTCGGAAAGCTGGAAGATCGCCGAAAAAAACAGCAGCGTAACCGCGATGGTAGCTACCGCCGCGTCCTGCGTGTAGAGCCCGGCGATTTCCTCGGGGAACAGCCAGATGACGGTCGCTGAAATCACCTGGGTGCAGAGCACAACGCTCAGCCCGGCAATTCCCCGAAACCGCGCCTCCGGCAGATCGCCCCGCCCGGCCGCATTGCCGACCCGCACCGTGATAGCCAGGCCCAGTCCGAGGGGGATCATAAACATCAGCCCCGAAAAATTGAGTGCCACCTGATGTCCCGCCAGGGTCATCGTGCCCAGCGAACCCATCAGAAGGGTGGCCGCAACAAACATCGAAGACTCGACAAAAATGGCGGCGCCTACCGGCAGACCCAGCCGCAGAATCTGGACAATCCGCCGGCCGGCCGGCCGCTGGAAGCACGAGAAAACGCCCACCTCCGCATAGGCCCGACCCCGCAACACAACCACCGCCATCGTGGCGCACTGGAAGGCCAGCACCAGCGCCGTGGCGTAGCCGGTACCCCGAGCGCCCATGCCCTCGATACCGAAGGCCCCAAACATGAGCACATAGTCAGCTGGAATGTTGAGCAGCATGCCCGCCAGGCCGATGTACATGGTTGGCCTCGTCAGGCCCAGTCCGTCGCTGAAGTAGCGCAGCACCAGGTATACCCCGAGAAACGGCGCCCCCCAGCTGATCGCCCGGACGTATTCGACGGCCTGAGCGAGCACGGCGGGCTCCAGACCGACCAGGCTCAGCAGCGGGGCTGCAGGATGGAGCAAAACCGTAATGCTCACCCCAAGGAAAATCGCCAGCCACAGCGCCTGGCGAATCAAGCGGCCCATGCGGCCGCGGCGGCCGGCGCCATCGAGCTGTGAGATCAACGCCGGGACCGCGAGCAGCGTGCCGATGAGGAAGATGGTGAAAGAATTCCAGAGCGTACCGCCGATCGCCACCGCGGCAAGCGCCTCTGCCGACAGGCGGCCGGCCATCAGAGCGTCCACAAACGACATGCCCACGTTGCTGAGCTGACCGATGATCAGCGGTAGCGCCAGCACGACGGTGCGACGAATCTCAGCGCCTAGGGGATTGATCGGATCCGGCCTGTTGTCAGGTGAGCTGCATCCCGCGAAAGCGGTCTGGCCGATAGGGTTCCGGGTCGACGTGCGGCTTGCGGCCGGTTACCAGCTCCGCGGTAAGGCGCCCGCTGGCCACACACATGCTCATACCCATCATATTGTGGCCGCAGGCGAAGAAGAGATTGGGCAGCTTCGGGACAGCCCCGATCAGCGGCAGGTCGTCCGGAGTCATCGGTCGATAGCCGTGCCATTTTTCCGGTTCGCCAATTCCCAGCGGATCCGTGAGATAGCGCTGCGCTCCCTCAATCAGGGCCATGAATCGCTTCGGGTTGGGCTCAGCGTCCGGCCCGGCGAACTCCATCGTGCCGCCGATCCGGTACGTATCCTCAAAAGGCGTGACGGCCATGCCCGCCTCGTGCAGCAGCAGCGGGAACGACGGACACGGATCGGGGCGAACGCTGGTCAGGGAATAGCCCATCCCGGCCTGGATCGGCACGCGCAGACCGAGCGATCTGACGATTTCGGGCGTCCAGACACCCGCCGCCATCACAAAATGTTTTGCCTCATAGGTGCCGCGATCCGTGAAGGCTGAAACCAGCTTCCCCTCGTCCTGGTTGAGCGCCTTGATCTCGCAATCTTCCTGAAGCTGGACGCCTCGCTTATGGCACGCCCAGTTGAGTTCAGCGGTGAAGCGATCGGGTCGCAGCGACGCGTCCCCCGGCAGCCACAGCCCGCCAAGGACACTCTTGCGCAGCGACGGCTCGGCCTCTCGAAGCCCCTCGCCGTCCACTTCGCTGGACTCCACCGCCAGCTTCTCGAGCGATTTACCAAGCGCGCTCAGGTCGGCCATACCGGCCTCGCTGATGGCCAGCATCATGAGTCCACCGTCGTTGAACTGACAGTCGAGCTTTTCCCCGCGAACCAGCTTTTCGGTGAGCTCCCGGGAGCTGGCCATCAGCTGCTGCCGGGCAGCAGCGATGTAGTCGTGCTGTTTCGAATTGCAGTTTCTGACAAAGCCGAGCATCCAGCGGGCAAGCTCGCCGTCGAGCCGCGGCCGAACGTGAAAGCTGCCGGTAGGATCAAACAGGGATTTGAGCGTCTTCAGCGGCACACCCGGCCCGGGAAGGGGCTTGGCGTGGGAAGGGGTGATCAGCCCGAGGTTGCCAAACGAGGTGCCAGCGCCGACCTTGCGACGCTCGAGAATCTGCACGCTCATGCCCGCCCGGTTGAGAAAATACGCGCAGGAAAGACCCACCGCGCCGGCCCCGATGACCAGCGCGTCAGTGCGGTTGCGCGCCATCAGATCGCCTTATATTGATCCGCCTGCTGAACAGGTTGCATGAAATCCACCCTCGACATGATCGGCGGCTGTCGCCACAGCAGCCGGGCCTCGTCCGAAGCATTTCGGAGCGGGCCAGTGTACTTTGTCGCACGCTGCACAGCCAGCAGCCGGCAGTGTGAAGACGCGCGAGACAGAGCGCAGGCGGACCGCTATAATCACGCGGATTTTTTTTGGGTTTAAAGGTCACTGCGGTGAGCGAGCAAGATCAGATATTTATGAAAAACTTTGCCCTGCTGATAGCGGGGCTGGCCGTCTTCACCGTGGTGGTGATCTTGACGGCAATCCAGCTGAACAAGCTGACCTCACGACCTGACAACCCGGATAAGGTTGCTGCGCTGGAGGCGCGCATTGCGCCCGTGGGCTCCGTCTACGCCGGCGAGACCGGCGCCGCCGCCAGAGCTGCGGCTGAGGCGGCCGCGGCTGAAGCAGCACCCAAGCTGGCGTTCGACGGTTCAACCGACGGCAGCCTGATCTACAACAACGTTTGCGCGGCCTGTCACACCAGCGGCGTGGCCGGTTCGCCGAAGCTCGAGCGAGCCGCCTGGGAGCCTCGATTGGCCCAGGGCATAGACACGCTGGTGCAGCACGCCATCGAAGGCTATCAGGGTGACGCCGGCCTGATGCCCGCTCGCGGTGGGCGCATGGACTTGAGTGATGAACAGGTTCGCGTCACCGTGCAATGGATGGTCGACCAGCTCCAGTAGGCCAAAAAATCCGAGCCTTGCGAGCGGCCGGTCTCGGTCTGCTCCTGATTCTCGGCGGGTGCCAGACTCAAGCTCCCCTCGTGTGCGGGGAGCCAGCGACAGCGATCAGTCGCGTTCAGGGTAACGACCGTCGCAGCGAACTCGTCGGCCAGCAGGTGATCGTCGAAGGCATCGTAACCGCCGCTTATCGCGACGAAGAAAACCGCGTCAGCGGCGTTTTTCTCCAAAGCCTGAATCCCGATAACGACCCACAGACCTCCGACGCGCTCTTTGCGCTGGGCGTAAACGCCGACAGTGGCGAGCGCATCCGCGTGGCGGGCACGGTTACCGAGCTGGAAAACACCCTCACGGCCGTTGACAGCCGCCGCGTCGAAGCGTGCGGCGAGGCCGAGTTGCCGGCTCCAAGCCCCGTTTTTCTCCCGCTTCGCGGCCGTCACATCGAAAGCCTGGAAGGGATGCTGATCAACGTGACCAGCGACATGCGCTTCAGCGGCGTGACCCGGTTCGGCGGCGCCGGGCAGGCCGTGATTGTTGCCGGCAGCCGCCTGTTCTCACCCACCGAGGTGGCGGAGCCTGGCCGCATCGCCGGCGAAATGCGCACCAACAACCTCCGCCGCTCCATGACGCTGGACGACCTTTCCGACCAGCGCGACCTCAGCGAGGTCAGCTGGTGGCCGGACAGCGTCGGCCGCCTGCCTGCCGTGGGCGAAACGGTTGGCAATCTGACAGGCGTGCTGGATCATCGCGCTGGCTACCGGCTGCGCCTGACGGAAACGGTGACGCCGGCACAGCGCTCACCGAAACCGGCGCCGAGCCCGCCGGCGAGGACCGGCTCTTTACGGGTGGTCGGGTTCAACGTGCTGAACCTTTTCAACGGCGACGGCCGTGGCGGCGGGTTTCCAACTTCCCGAGGCGCACGGACCGAAGCGGAGTACCGGCGCCAGCAGCGCAAGCTGGTAGCCGCCCTGACCGCGCTGAATGCGGACATCCTGGCGCTGCAGGAGCTGGAAAACGACGGGACAGGTCCCGAGAGCGCCGCAGCAGAGCTGGCGCAGGCGCTCAGCGAAGCCAGCGGACGGGAGTATCGAACCGTCGCCTGGCCCGGCGGGCGGCGCGGCGGCGACCAGATCGCCGTGGGCCTGATGTACGCCGCCGACGCCGTTGCGCTCGCGGGGTCTGCGCATACCAAGCTGGACGGGCCGTTCGACTACTACAACCGCCCGCCGCTGGCGCAGACGTTTCGGCATCTTAAGAGCGGCCGATCGCTGGCCGTGGTTTCGCTGCACCTCAAGTCCAAAGGCTGCGGTGAGGCCAGCGGCGACTATGCCGATCAGCGTGACGGCCAGGGGTGCTGGAATCTCAAGCGCGTTGAAGCGGCCGAGGCCCTGGCCGACTGGCTCGACAGTGAAGATGAACTCAACGCCAGCGAAACGCTGCTGGTGGGGGACTTCAACGCCTATTCGCGGGAAGATCCGGTGCTCACCCTGACCCGGCGCGGCTTTCGATCCGCCATCGCCCGGCGTCAGCCTCAGTACTCTTACGTGTTTCGCGGTGCCGCTGGGTCGCTCGACCAGGCGCTGGCGGGCCGAACGTTGTCAGCCCGGGTTGCCGCCGCGGGCTACTGGCACATCAACGCGGATTTCCCGGCCTGGCTGGACTACCGCCAGGGCAACCGGCCTGAAGGGTTGTTCAAATCGGACCCGGTACGCAGCTCCGATCACGACCCCGTGGTGATCGACCTGAGTCTGTGATTCTGGCCCGTGATTGAGCTTCACCCCGACCTCGCTATTACCGCGGCTCATGAGCAGCTCGTGGAACAGGGCTTTGCCCAGCTCACCCCATTCCTCTCGCCGAACAGCGCCGAGCAGCTGGCGGGTGAACTCGCTGGGGAGAAGGACTGGGATCTCGCGGTCACCGGCCGCAGCGGCCCGCTGGCGATCAGCGCGGACGATCTGAAGGAAATGCCCGCGGCGCAGCAGGCGGCAATCGCTGAGAACCTGCGCCGGCAGGCGCGGGCAGGTTTTTCTTTTTCATACATGCGTCGTGACGTGGTGCCGTCGGAGCTGACCTTCTGCGCTGCCTGGGCAGACTGGCTCGCAGCGTCCGAATCGCTGGAGCTTTGGCAGCAGCTCACGGGCAACGCGGCGCTGAAACGCGCGGATGCCCATGCCTGCCTCTATCGACCCGGTCACTTCCTGCGCACGCACGACGATACGTACAGCGGTAAAGAACGCCGCTACGCCTACGTGATGAATCTGACCCGCGAATGGGAGCCGGACTGGGGTGGGCTGCTGCACTTCGTACATGACGGCGCCAGTCGCGGCGCTTTAGCTCCCGGCTTTAACAGCTTGAACATCTTTCAGGTACCGCAGGATCACTTCGTCTCCCAGGTGGCGAGCTACGCCCGGCAGGGTCGGTATTTGATTACGGGCTGGCTGTTTGAGTAGGCTCTGCGGCGCCCAACGCTTCGCGCTGTTCAGCGGCGAAACCCTGCAGATCGTCAAACAGCTCCAGAAAAAGCGCCTCCAGGTCTGAGCGACTCTTGTGGAGCTGGCCCATGCCCTCGGCCAGCGGATTGGCCCGCTTCAGGCGGCCAGACACAGCCCCCAGCACCATCGACAGACACGCCTCGTCAGCGTAGTTGGTCAGCAGGTTGTGGCGCTCCTGATAGCGGGCGAATCGCTGCAGGCTCGGCGGCAGCACGTGCCAGTGGGCGCGTAGATTGCTGTAGGTGACGCCGGCAAAAACGCTTAAGTTCCGACCAGTGAGACGGTCGAAAGAAGCGGCGAGAAAGTGATCAAAAAAGAGATCCAGCAGGATGCCGGCATACCGGCGAAAGGCCGGATCGAGCCGCTCCCGCGCCGAGGCGAAAGCCGGATGGGCATTCGTAAAAACGTCGATCTGGCGATGCAGCAGGATCCCGCTCGCCATGCCTGCGGGAAAGTCCTCCCAGCGGCGCCCGCGCACGTGGTCCCCGAGATACCCGCCGAGCTGCCACTGGGGATCGGGGCCGGACAGCAGCACGTGCGCGAGATAGTTCACGGGCGTTGTCGGCGATATAGCGGGCCGTTCATATTTGTTATTTTACGCGCCATGGCAGAACTTGCTCACAACCTCTCGTCGAATCTGACCCACCTTCGCACCGCTCGCGGCATGACCCAGGCCCAGCTCGCCCAGAGTGCCGGCATTCCCCGGTCGACGGTGACCCACATGGAGTCCGGCGCCGGCAACCCCTCCCTAAACAACCTGGCTCGGGTGGCCGCGGCCCTGCAGGTGGGGATCGAGGCCCTGCTGGCAATGCCCCCCAACGCGCTGCGACACGTGCCGGCAGAGCGGCTGGCGAGCCGCGAGCGCTCGGGCGGCAAGGCCACCGTGGTCGACCTGCTGCCCGAACCCCTGGTCGGCTTTGCGCTCGAGCGAATCGAGCTCAGGCCCGCGGCCAATCTGCGCCGCCGGGCGGGCAGTCCGGGTTCCCAGTGCTGCTGCCACGTGGTTCAGGGTGAAGTCATCTGCACAGCGAGCGGCGAGATGGTCACGCTGTCCGCCGGCGACGTGCTGACGTTCCGTGCTGATCAGCCGCACGGCCTGCGGGTGAGCGGCGGCGGTCGCGCCCTCGTGCTGTGCGTGACGCTGCCGGCCCCCGTGGCGGCGGCCTGACGGTCCCGCTATCATCCACGCCATGAGCGCGCCCGACCTCGAGTATCCCGATAACTTTCCAGCCGAGCAGCGAGCGGCGGTCCTCAAGGGGCCGGCCGGCCGGCTGGAGGTGATGCTGGACGTCGCTGAGAGTGAGCCGGCCCGAGCTGTAGCGGTCATCTGCCATTCGGTCAGCGCTGAGGGCGGCAGCCTGCACAGCAAGGTGGTGCAGATGATGGAGCGTTCGCTGCGGGAGCTGGGCGCTCACACGATTCGCCTGAATTTCCGCGGAGTCGGCGAAAGTGAAGGGTCCTTCGACCGGGGCTTTGGCGAGTCGGAGGACCTGCTGGCGGTATGTCAGTGGAGTCGCCAGGCGCAGCCGGAGCTGCCCCTGTGGCTGGCGGGCTACGGGTTCGGTGCCTACGTCACGGCCAGGGCGGCCCCCAGCGTGACCCCTCAGCACCTGACGAGCGTCGCGCCGCTGATCGACGAGTTCGACTTCAGCCCCCTGCCCCGGGCCGAGTGCCCCTGGATGATCGTCCAGGGAGATACGGACGAATGTGTGGTGCCGGACGCGGTTTACAGCTGGGCACAGGAGCTGCCCGGGGACATTCAGTTCATTCCGATGGAAGACGCGGATCACGAGTTCCATCGGCGTCTCATGGATCTCCGAGGGGTCCTGAAAAACGGCATCAAGCGACAGCTGGACCTCAGCGACCCATGAGCGAGACCCCCTGGGGGCGCTACCAGGACGACATCAGGAACCGCGGCTTTACCGAAGACCCGGCTCAGCTCGAAGCCGTCAAACGACTGGACGAGCTGTTTCACGCGCTCGAGGTGCAGCAGGACAGACCCGGGCTTCTCAGCCGACTGCTCGGCCGCACGCTGGACGCGCCGAAGGGCCTCTATCTTTGGGGCGGCGTTGGGCGGGGTAAAACCTACCTGATGGACACCTTCTATGAGTGCCTGACGATTCCCCAACGTCGACGCGTTCACTTTCATCGTTTTATGGAGGACGTGCATGAGCGGCTCGGCGTTCACGCCGGTACGGCCAATCCGCTGATCCCGGTTGCCGACGAGCTCATGAGCCAGGCGCGTGTCCTGTGTTTCGACGAGTTTTTTGTCGTCGATATCGCTGACGCGATGATTCTCGGGGGGCTGCTCGACGCGATGTTCAAGCGGGGGCTGGTGCTGGTGGCGACGTCCAATATCGAGCCCGACGGCCTCTATCGGGACGGACTGCAGCGCGCCAAATTTCTCCCCGCGATCGAGCTGCTGAAAAACCATACCGAGGTGCTGAACGTCGACGGCGAGACGGACTATCGTCTGCGTATTCTCACGCAGGCTCAGATTTATCACTGGCCGCTCGGCGATGCGGCACATGCCAGCCTCGAGCACGCCTTCGAAGACCTGGCGCCGGGTCAGATCCTTCGGGACTGCACCCTCAGGATTAATCGTCGAGACGTGAATGTGGTAGCACGCACCGATGGAATCGTCTGGTGTACGTTCGCTGAGCTGTGTGAGCAACCTCGCAGCAGCGCTGACTACATCGAGCTGTCGCGCCGCTTCAATACGGTCATCCTGAGCGAGGTGCCTGCGCTTGCTGACGGCATGAACGACCCGGCAAGACGCTTTATCAACCTGATTGATGAACTGTATGATCGCAACGTAAATCTCATCGTTTCGGCGGCGGTCGAGATGGCCGAGATTTACCAGGGCAAACGGCTGGCGTTTGAGTTTCGAAGAACGCTGAGCCGCCTGACCGAAATGCAGTCCCATGAGTATCTGGCCCGGGAGCACAAACCATGACCGACCGCCTCAACGACCGCGTGACGATCCATCTCACGGCCGACCAGATCGGCCGGCTGTTTCTGGGTCACGCCCATACCTTCGAGTTGATGGACGGACCGGCGGCGCCCAGCGCGTTTGAGCTGGACAGCGTCGTCGTCGACTCACCGGACGGGTTGTGCCGGCTGGCCTACGCGGAATGGGAGGAAGATGACCGGAGCGACAAGCTGCTGGTCTGTGAATACGCGATCGAGCTGCGGCTCGGCCAGCTGCACGCCTACGCCACCTACAGCGCCAGCATCGGCCCGGAGCAGCGCGGCGGCAGTCAGCTGGTGGATCAGGTCAAAAAGGCGGCGGAAAACGACTTTATGCTGTGCGCCAAGCTGCTGGGCCGTTCCGTTCGCCGCGATCTGGTCATCGATGACGAAGACGGCCCGATGGCCGGTGAAAAGTTCCATTGATGGCTTTCCAAACGGGACACCCCTGCCCGTTTGACGTCAGCTGACAGCCCTCAGTCTTCGTCGTCGAACGCTTCGGCGACCGGCTCCGACTCCTCGAGCTGCTCGAGAAGGTTGATTGCCACGCCGACAAAGTCTGAATCCGTGATGATGCCGACCAGCTTGCCGGCATCGAGCACGGGGAGGCAGCCGATCTTATTTTTCTCCAGAAACATCGCGGCCTGGCGCAGACCGCCCTTGAGGTCCACCGTCGCGATCCCGGTCACCATCGCCTCGGCGATGCCGATCTCCTGGTCCTTGATCCGACTGTCATCATCCCGGAGGAAACTCTCGGTGGCGGCCAGCACGTCGTTTTGCGTGATCAGTCCGACAAGCTGCTCGCCGGAAACCACCGGGACGTGCCGGATCCGATGTTCCTGCATCAGGGACCGCACCTGATCAAGCGTTGAATCAGGAGCCACGGTGACCAGGTCGGTACTCATGATGTCTTCGATGCTGAACATGGCTGGCCCCCGCTTTGGTTGCGTTTCTTATGGCCCCCAGTCTAGTCACGGTGACTCGGGCTGTCATTGCGAGAAGTACGTACTCACTTCGGGTTTGGGCCGAGCCGCCCACGGTCGCGAAGCCCGCGGGCGGCATAGGTTCAGCCGGTCAAAGCCTGCGCCGGTGTGAGCTTTGGCTGGCCCGGTCAGCCTTACAGATCAAACCGCAGACCGAGGAAGGCGGTGCGACCGGGCGTGGCGTAGCCCAGCACCTCCTGATAGTCCTCGTCCAGCGCGTTGATCACCCGGACGTACGCCTCGATCTGCGGCGTGATGCGGTAGCTGCCGTTCAGGTTGAGCAGGAAATAGCTGTCCAGCTCCGTGCGTTCCGCCGCGAAAATCACGAAGAAATTTCGGAAGTCGTTGTCCAGCTGGCTGTCGCTGTAAAAGAGGTTCGCCGCCACGCTGGCGCGGTCGTCCGCAAACACGTAGCTGCCCGTCAGGCTGGCGGTGTTTTCGGGTCGCCGCACCTCGGTGCCGGCCGGTTCGCTGGCATCGACGTGGGTGAACGTTCCGGACAAGCGCCAAGGCGCCTCCGGCGAGTAGTCGAAGCTGAACTCGACGCCGTTGCGCTCACTGTCCTGGGTCTGATTGATGGAGGTGGAGAGGAAGTCGGTCACGTCGAAGAACGAAACGATTTCCTTTTCCAGATCGGCGTCGAAATACGTCAGGTCCATCACCAGGTCGCCGTCCAGAAACTGCTGCTCGATACCCAGATCCCAACCGGTCGTTTCCTCGGGCTCAAGATTCGGGTTGCCCTTAAACTGGCCCGGGGTAAAGCCGAACTGCTCAAAGAAGGTCGGGTTCGTGACGCCGGTGCCGATGCTGGCGTGGATCCGCGTGCCGGTGCTCGCGATCTTCCAGGCCGCGTCCGCGGAGAACGTCGTGACGTCCTCGAACTGGTCGTTGTCGTCCCGGCGGATAGTTGCGCCGAGAAACCACGTGTCGTCAATTGACGCCCGGTGCTCGACGCCGAAGCCCAGCAGATCGCGGCTCTGGGTCGGGATCTGCGTCGGATCGAACGGCTGGGTGTTGCGATACTCCTCCTGCTCGTCCTGCAGGAACAGCGTGGTTCGCTGGTCGAAGCGGTCCTGCCACAGCCAGGTGGTCTGCGCACGGATCTGCTCGCGCGACGCCTCGCTGCCGAAGCCGGTCCCCACCGTTTCGTTGTCCGTGTACTCGAAGCTCAGTCGGCTCTCCGAGCGACCGCCGGCGAGCGTCAGCGTCGCCGACAGTCCCAGCGTCAAATCTTCGGTCTTGCTGCTGCCGTCGTTGTCGATCGGCAGGCCCTGCAGCGGTCCGCCGCTGAAGTCGAACCCGTCGGTGTCGGCATGACGATTGGTGAAGCGTCCGAGAAGATCGAAGCGAAGGGCGCTGCTGGCGAGCCACGAAAGCTGCCCGGAGACGGTGCGGTTGAGATCCTGATCGTCCTCACGTCCGATCAGCGAGTTGTCTTCCGACACGTCAAACTCGGAGCTGCGGTAGATCCAGTTCAGGCGCCCGTGAAGCTCTTCGGTGCCGCCGGCGATCGACACCGCCGCCTGTCGGCTTGAGTTTTCGCCCACCTCCACGTTACCGCCGAGCTCGAGGCCCGGCGTGGGGCGCCGGGTTCGGATATGGACGACACCCGCCAGCGCGTTGGAGCCGTAGAGGCCACTCTGCGGCCCCCGCAGGATCTCGATGCGTTCGATGTCTCTGGCCAGCAGCGACGAAAAATCAAACTCGCCGCCGCCGGCTTCAGCCACCTCGATGCCGTCGATCAGCACCAGCACGTGGTTGGCCTCCGCGCCCCGCAGGCGCAGCTGGGTCAGCCCGCTGTAGCCGCCGGTCCGACTGACCGCAACGCCCGGGACAAAACGAAAGACGTCCGCGGCGTACTCGACGCCCAACGCCAGAATATCTTCCTGTTCCAGCACCGTGATGGCCCTGCCCAGCTCGGAGGTCTCGGTCGGCAGGTTGCTGCCGGTCACCACCACCTGTCCGAGATCGACGGTCGCCGGCGCTTCCTGCGCCATACCCGCGACAGGGAGGCATAGCGCGCCGAGCGCCAGCTTGAGAGCGATCGATAGCGACGCGCGGCCTACGCCTGCGGCGCGACGATCAGAGACAGAAACAGTTTGACGATCACTTCGGCAAGCGCGAAGGCCATCGTTGACGAAATAGCTCACGACATTTCTCCACCGCATCCCCGGCCGCCCGCGGCGGGGGTGCGAAATTAGCAACAAGCAGGCCGCGCTGACGCGTGTCAGGGCGGGCGGCCCGACCAATCGTTGGTCAATCGGTTGTCGCTACAAAGAAAGCCGTATTGGCGGATTCCCCCCCAAAAGTCTGATCCCGGACCCTGGGCGAACGACATGACGGCAGGTTTCCTGGCTCGCCGATAAACGCTGGTGGAGGCCGCCTTCCCGGAGATAAGTCTCCCGTGGCTACGTGGCCTTCAGCTGCCGGCTTACAGTTGCGGGTACAGCCCCGGTTTTACACCGGGTTCCCTTTTAACCACGACACGCGTGGCACCGTCAGCCATTATCTTTGCCAAGGGGATGGAGAGAGTCAAGTGTATTGGTCACTGATGACCGTCAGCGCTTCGCAACACTGGTGGGCCGTCAGATCACGCCTTCGTCAGCGAGCGCCTGCTGCTCGGCTTCGGTGAGGCCCAGCAGCTCGCCGTAGATCAGGGCGTTGCTCTGGCCCAGGCTTTGACCCAGCCAGTCGACCGCACCCGGGGTGCCGGTGAGCCGAGGCACCACGTTGGGTATGGCGAGCTCGCCGATCCGGGGGTCAGCCACGCGCTTGATGTTCTCGCGGGCGGCATATTGGGGATCGTCAAAGATCTCATCGATCGCACAGACCGGCCCGCAGGGTACCTGCGCCGCCTCGCAGCGGTCGATGATCTCGCTTTGCGTCAGCGACCGGGTCCATTCGGTCACCAGTCCATCCACGGCGTCGCGGGCGGCCTCGCGCTGGGTGATGGTTCCGAAGCGACCGTCCCCGGCAACCTCGGGGCAACCCATTTCCCCTGCGAGCCGGGCGAAGATCTTGTCGTTGGTGCAGGCGATCGCAACCCAGCGATCATCGCCGGTGGGATAGTGGCTGTGGGGAACCACGTTGACGGTTGCAGCCCCCATCCGCTGGCGCACGAACCCCTCCTGATCGAAGGCCGGGGCTAATTCATCGAGTATGCGAAACACCGATTCGTACAGCCCCAGGTCGACCACCTGCCCCTCACCGGTCTGGTCGCGGGCCCTCAGCGCCATCATCACGCCAAGCGCCCCGTAAAGCCCGGTCATGTAGTCAGCCAGGGTGGCGGACCCGGGCGTAACCGGCGGCCCGTCGGGTTCACCGGCAAGGAAGCTGATGCCGCCGAAGGCGTTAGCAATCCGACCAAAACCGGGCCGGCCGGCGTAGGGCCCGGTCTGGCCATAGCCGGTGACCCGCAGCATCACCAAACCCGGATTGATGGCCTTCAAAGCTTCATAGCCAATGTTCCAGCTTTCGAGCGTGCCCGTCTGAAAGTTCTCGCAGACCACGTCGCACTCCGCCACCAGCTGTCGAAACAGCTCCTGTCCGCGCGGTTTTTTCAGGTTGAGCGTAATGCACTTCTTGTTGCGCGCTTCGCTGAGCCACACCAGCGTTTCGCCGCAGGCGGTTCGCGTGCCGAAATTCCGCATCGGCTCTCCGCTGCCGGGCAGCTCAATCTTGATCACCTCCGCACCGAATTCCGCCAGCAGCGTGGCGCAATATGGTGAGGCGATGTAGGTGGCGATATCCAGTACCCGTAGGCCTTCCAACGGCTTCATGATGCGGCTCCGTATAATGTCCGGACATTTTAAAGTAAACTCCGATCGAGTTCTCTAGCCAGGAGCGCGCAGTCCATGAGCGCAGTCCTTAAACCCACACAGCCGGCCAACGCAGCGACCGTCGCAGATCGTCTCGCTGACTTTGCCGTTTCCTTCAACCTCGCCGACGTCCCGGCGGAGGTCGTTCAGCACGCGCGTCTCTGCATCCTGGACGCCTGCGGTATCGCGCTGGCGTCCGGCACCTTTGATTTCGCCAGCGCCGCCACCGCCGGCATTCAGGCACTGGCAGAAAGCGAAGGCGGCTATCCTGTGATCGGTCACGAGCAAACGCTGCCGCTGCGCGACGCGGTGCTGCTTAACGGCATCCTCGTCCACGGCCTGGACTATGACGACACCCACGCCGGCAGCGTGGTGCACTGCACCGCCAGCGCCTGGCCCCTGGCGCTGGGCGCGGGCCTCAGGGCCGACGCGAGCGGCGCTCGGGCGCTGGCTGCCTACGTGCTGGCCGTCGAGTGTGACGCCCGGATCGGCAAGCTCGCCGAGGGCCGCTTCCAGCAGCGCGGCCACCACCCCACGGGCCTGGTAGGGACCTTCGGCGCAACGATCGCTGCGGGCTATCTGAGCGGGCTCAACGCCGAGCAGCTGGCCCGCGCGCAGGGCGTTGCGCTCAGCATGGCGGCCGGGAATCTCGAGTTTCTCAGCGCCGGCGACTGGACAAAGCGGATGCACCCGGGCTGGGCGGGGGTGTGCGGTCTGACCGCCGCAAGTCTCGCTGGCGCCGGCTTCCTCGGCCCGACAACCGCCTACGAGGGCAGGCACTCGTTGTTCAATCTGCATCTCGGCGAAAACCACGGCGTAGACCCCGAGCAGATCCTCATGGAGCTGGGGCACGCCTGGGAGCTGCTGGACGTGGCCTTCAAACCGTACCCGGCCTGTCACTTCAATCACGCCTTTGCCGACTGCGCTCTGGCGCTGCGCAGCGAACACGATCTCGATCCGGATCAGATCGCCTCGGTCACAGCCTTGATCCACCCGAAGCAGGTGAACGTGGTCTGTGAGCCGGAGGCGGCCAAGCGGCGACCCGCCAGCGCCTACGAGGCCCAGTTCAGCGTGCACTACCTGGTGGCCGCCTGCCTGCAGCGCGGCCGCTTCACGCTCGAGGAACTGGCGGCGGATGCCTACGAGGATCCGACGATCCTCAGCCTCGCCGATCGCGTGCACTATCGCGAAGACCCTGAGTCCACCTACCCCAAACACTATTGCGGCGCGCTGGAAATCCAGCTTAAGGACGGCCGGCTGCTGACGCACCGCCAGCCGGTCAACCGCGGCGCTCGCGAAAACCCGATTACCACAGCGGAGGTCACCGAGAAATTTATGGCCAACGCCACGCGTGCGGTCAGTACCCAGCAGGCAGAAAAGATCGCGGAGCTGGTAATGGGCCTGGACGAGCTGAAGTCGCTGGACCCGCTGGCGCAGGCGTTGAGGACCCCCTGATGCTAATGACCGCTGCCGAATACCGCGAGAGCCTTCGCCGCTACACGCCCCGCGTTTATTGCCAGGGTGAGCGGGTAACGAGCGTCGCTGACGACCCGCGGCTGGCGCCCGGCATCGCCGCCGTTGGGGTCACCTACGACCTGGCACACGCCGAAGATGCTCAGGAGCTGATGCTGGCCGAGCAGGACACGAGCGGCAAAACCGTCAACCGCATGCTCCACGTCAACCGCCACAGCGAAGACCTCCTGGCCAAGCTCGAGGCGGTCCGGCTGGTGTGCCGGGAAAGCGGCTGCGCCCAGCGGTACCTGACCCACGACGCGCTCAACGCCCTTTATCAGGCCACCTGGGCCATGGACCAGGAATCCGGCAGCGAAGGACGCCAGCAGCGATTTCTTGAGTACCTGCACCAGGTGCAGGATGAAGACCTGACGCTGGGCGTTGCCATGACCGACGGCAAGGGCGACCGCCGACTCCACCCCCACGCCCAGTCCACGCCGGACAGCTACGTGAGGGTCGTTGAGCGCCGCGCGGACGGCATCGTGATTTCCGGCGTCAAGGCGATCATTACCGGCGGGCCCTACATGCACGAGCTGCTCGTCATGCCCTGCCGCACGATGGCCGAAGCCGACGCCGACTACGCGCTGTGCTGCGCGGTGCCGGTGGACGCAGAGGGGCTGACCATGGTCACCCGACCTGCCGGCAGACCCGGTGAGGCGGCGGCAAAGTTCAGCGCCAAGTACGGCCAGTCAACCGCGGTGGCGTTCTTCGACAAGGTGTTTGTCCCGGACGCCAAGGTCTTTCTCGACGGACACTGGAAGCACACCGAGAAGCTCGTCACGGCCTACGCTGCCCATCACCGCCACAGCTGTATCGGCGCCCGCGCCGGCTTCGGCGACCTGCTGATCGGTGCCGGCGTTCTGATGGCGGAAGCCAATGGTCTCGACCCGTCCCGGGTGCAGCACATCCGGGAAGATCTGGTGGAGCTCATCAAAATCGTCGAGGGTTTTTTTGCCTGCGGCGTGGCTTCATCGGTCTACGGCATCGAGGATCCGGCCGGCAGCTGGCAGCCCGAGCCGGTCTACGCCAACGTCGGCAAGCTGCTGCTGGCAACTCAGATCTACGACATGCAGCGGCTCGCCCACGACGTGTCAGGCGGCCTGGTTGTGGCGTTGCCGGGACCGGAAGAGGACCACAATCCGGCGGTTGCCGGGGATCTGGATACGCTGCTGCGCGGTCGGCCAGACGTGCCCTACGCGCAGCGCATGGACGTTGCCAGAATGATTCAGGACCTCACCGCCTCCGATACGGGGGGCTGGTATTCGGTGATCAGCCTGCACGGCGGCGGTTCGCCGCAGGCCATGAAGCGCGAGATCTACCGCAACTATCCGCTGGAGGAACGCCAGCGATTGGTGGAGCGGCTGCTCGATCGCGGCGTCGCGGCCGACGCCAACAGCGGCGCCCTAAAGCGCGGCAAGCAGCTTGGGCAGTGCTGTCCGACGGGCTGTCGCGCCAGCACGGAGAAATAGCCGTAACCTGAATGAACGCTGACGCCGAGTGCGTTAGCGATCGGACCGAGCGTGCAGGATCTGGTTGAAGCACCGCTCCTGCATGACGCACTGAACCGTCACCGCGCCAAGATCCACGCGGCTGACTGTGCCCCCGACGGTCTCGTCGGCCACCAGCTCCAGACCGTCGCTGGGGCCCGTACCGTGGCTCAGCAGGCGCATATGCCGGATGATCGTAAAAGGCACACCGCTCTCCCTGACCGCGTTTTCGCCGGCGGTCTTGGCCTCGAACAGCTTCTGCATGCGGCTGAATCGACCGCTGGGGTAGGCGGCGGCGCTGTCGCCGGCGCCAACCGACCCGTGCAGGATGAGCTGCCGGACGCCCGCAGCCGACGCAGCCTGCGCGATGTTGCGCCCGCTGTCGGCATAGAAGGAGACAGGCGCATCACCACGCCCGAGGGCGTCCACGATAACGTCGGGCGCCGCTTCGGCCACCCGCTGCGCGACCTGATCAGCGTCCAGGACGTCTCCGACCACAAAACTGACCGGCAGCCCTTCCAGCCGCTTGCGGGCCGAGGAAGGACGGGCAAAGACCGTAACGGCGTGACCGTCATCGAGCAAAGCCTTGACCACTTCCGAGCCCAGCCGTCCGGTACCGCCAAACACCAGGACCGAGGACGATTCTGCTGCTACCGCGGTGATGGGACCAGCCAATATGGCCCAGGACAGCAAGCCCAGGACAGCACACAATAGTGAGGTGATGGTTTTCATAGACGCAGGGTAACCCGACATGGCGTTAAGCCGATGTCATCACGACGGACACTCTCCAGCAAGCAAAGTGAGCCGACAGGTTGTGCTGTTCAGCGCTCATGGCCTGAGCGCCGGCCTGAGCTACTACGCGCCAGGCCAGCATATGCGCCGGCACAGCCATGATTATCACCAGGTTTCGTGGCTGCTGACGGGCGAGATGCTCGAGTCGGGCGGTCGCCGTGAACGAGATCTTTACCGCTTTTCCTGCGGCATCAAGCCGGCGGACTTCCGCCACGAAAACCGCTACGGTCCTGCCGGATCCCTGATTCTGGCGGTCAACATCGACCCCGAACGCTGGCCCTCGGTACTTCCGATGACGGCGGACCGCTGGCAGTGGCAGGCACCCGAATCGCCGCAGACCCAGGCTCAGGTCACCCGCCTGCTAACGCTCCTCAGCGATCCGGACGAAGCCAGCGAGGCCTTGATCTGGGACCTGTTGGCGCTGGCGCACGATGGCGCCGATCCAGCACCAAAGCGGTCCGGCCGCACCGGTCCCCCACCCGTTTGGCTGAGCGAGCTGCGCGAGCAGCTTCGAGCCGGCGCCGACAACAACCAGGTTGCTCAGCTGGCAAAAACCGCGGGCGTCCACCGGGTGTCGGTATCCCGCCGCTTCAGCCGCTGGTTCGGCATGCCGCCCAGCGTCTATCGATCGCGTTGCACCCTGGCCCGGGCGTTGGCGAGATTGGCGGCAGGTCAGCCGATTGTTGATGCGGCTGTTGCTGCCGGCTTCGCGGACCAGGCTCACTTTACCCGCGCCGCGCGGGCGCACACCGGCCTGACGCCGGGTGCCCTGCGACGGTTCGCCGGTCATCGTCCCAACTAAGTCCTCCAGGGTTACATCGGTTCAATAAGCCGCCGCGTCGCGCAGGCATCATGTGCCCTTTTTGAGCGCAGGACCGATCATGCTGCTACGCCACTGCTGTTTTTCGCTGCTGCTGCTGGTCAGCATCACCACCCACGCGACCACACCCTCGGAGGCGGCCCGGAAGCTGGACCGATTTATCGACGAGATCCCCCAACTGGGCCCAGGCTACGCGGCGGTTGTCGTAACCGCCGACGAGATCCTGCTTAACAAGGTGACCGGCGTACGCCGAGCCTCAACCCAGGCGCCCCTGACCGTCGACACCCCGATATACATCGCCTCGCAAACCAAGGCGTATGTGGGTCTGCTCGCCGCTATCCTCGATGAGCGGGGTGTCCTCAAGCTCGACAGCACGCTGGCGGACCACTGGCCCGACCTGAAGCTGCCGGGTGATGCCGATCCGGCTGACTACACCATGGCCCATCTGCTGACCCACCAGGTGCCGCTGGACAACGACTTTATCGTCGACCTCGAGGCCTACGTCACCCGCGTCGAGCCGGCCGACTATCCCCGCCTGATTCACCAGTATGGCGCCAGCCGCGATGCGGGATTCAAATACGACAACCTGGGCTACAACATCTACGGCGCCGTGCTTGAGACCCGCACCGGCAAAACCTGGCAGCGATGGCTGGACGAGGTGGTATTCGATCCCCTGGGGCTCGATCAAACGTCGGCCCGTACGTCGGACTTCCCGCTCGAGGAGCTCGCCTTCAGCCACATTTGGCAGGGTGATGGCGGCTGGCACGAGGTTCGCCCCAAGACGGACGGCAAGATGCAGTCCGCCGGCGGCATCGTGACCTCAACCAGCGATATGGCCCGCTGGCTGCAGCTGCAGCTCCAGCGGGTTGGGCCGGCAAAGTCGGGGATCAGCCAGCAGGCACTAAAGGTTGCTCATGCCAGCCAGGTGGAAACCGGCATGGAAGACCGACGCAACCCGTACGAGCTTGCCTGCACCGGCTACTCGTTGGGCTGGAACCTGTGTGATTTCGAAGGGCATGAGGTGTTTATTCACGGCGGGGGCTATACCGGCAACAGGACGATGATGGCTTTTGTTCCCTCGCTTGGCGTCGGCGTGGCGGCATTCTCCAATTCCGACAATCAGACGGGCTGGTTCACCAGCCGGACTGTCAACATGTATCTACAGTTTCTGACCGACCATCCCAACGCGGAGAAGATGCGCCAGCTTCGGATCGAGCGATACCCCGAGCGGGTCGAACGGTTTCTGACCTATCGGCGGGATGAAGCTGCGCAGAATCGGGCGGACGAACGCTGGCAGGGCTGGACGTGGCGCCCCGACGCGGTGGAGCTCGCGAGGTTTGCCGGAGTCTGGCGCAGCGGCGAACCCTACCGCGACCTGTTGATCAGCGCAGATCAGGAGGGGCTGAGCGTCACCTGGGGCGAAGAAACGACAAGACTTAAGCCCGTCAGCCCGGGGCTGTTTGCCCTGCACCAGCACCCTTTCTCGGAACTGCGGGCGTTGGCGTTCCGCACGGACCCGGACAGCGACGAGCTCACGCTGGAGTTTGACGACGAGCAGTTTTCGCGCTCGCCCCGCTGACCTTGAGATGAGCCCGCTCGCGCTGAGCTTATCACCCGTCCAGACGTAACCGCCGACACCCAGGAGAACACGGTAAAAGCTTTTCCTGGGACTCAAGGGCGTGCAACATGGCGCTCTTCTGAACCGAAAGTGATGAGGCGCGACCGTATGGAAAAGCCCTACGACCTGGTGCTGCTGGGCGCAACCGGCTTTACGGGAAAGCTTGTAGCTGAGTATCTGCTGGACCGCTACGGCGTTGGTGATGATCTTCGGTGGGCCATCGCGGGGCGCAGCAGCGCCAAGCTCGAGGCGCTAAAAACCTCGCTGGGCGCCGATGAACTGCCGGCGCTGACCGCCGACAGCAGCGATCGTGAATCGCTGGACCAACTCTGCCAGGCAACCCGCGTGGTTTGCTCGACCGTTGGCCCCTACGCCACATATGGAGACGACCTGGTGGCGGCGTGCGCCGCCAGCGGCACACACTACTGCGATCTGACCGGCGAGCCGCAGTGGATTCGCCGCATGATTGACGCCAACGAAGCCGCCGCTCAGGAATCGGGAGCGGTCATCGTGCACTCCTGCGGCTTTGACTCGATTCCCTCAGATCTGGGCGTTTACTTTCTCCAGCAGGCTGCAGCCGAGCAAAATGGCAAGCCCTGTGATCAGGTGAAGTTCCGTCTCAAGGCGGCCAAAGGGGGTGCCAGCGGCGGTACGGCAGCCAGCCTGATGAACGCTGTATCGGAGGCCCGCGCCGACCGGGAGACCGCCCGCGCGCTGGTCAACCCCTACAGCCTTTATCCGCGCGACGAGGAGCGCGGTCGCGACGGCAGAGATCAAAATGGCCTGAAGTTCGACCCGGACGTACCCGGCTGGACGGGCCCGTTTGTGATGGCCGGAATCAACACCAAAATTGTCCGGCGCGGCAACGCCGTCGCCGGCTTTCCCTACGGCCGGGATTTTCGCTACGACGAAGCCGTGATCGTCGGGCAAGGCCTGGGCGGCTGGATGAAGGGTGCCGCTCTCACCGCGGGGATGAGTGGTCTGATGATCGGCGCTGCGCTCCCGCCCAGCCGCTGGCTGCTGCAGCGATTTGTGCTGCCGGATCCGGGAGAAGGCCCCGACGAAAACGAACGCACGACCGGGTTCTTCAATATCCTGCTGATCGGCAAAAACGACGGCGAGGTGACGATCCGGGTTCGGGTGAAGGGCGACCGGGACCCCGGCTACGGATCGACCAGCAAAATGCTGGGCGAGGCCGCGGTGTGCCTCGCCAAAGACGAGGTGGTGGCTGAGGGCGGGTTCTGGACCCCCGCTTCAGCGATGGGGTCTGCGTTGCTGAATCGGATGCAGGCTAACGCCGGACTGACCTTTACCGTCGAAACCTGATCGACGAACCGACGGCAGGCCCGCGCCGTCGCCGGTTGGTCGAGTGGAGCCCTGTCAGTTGTCCAGCGCGAGAACCTGAACCAGCAGCCGGTTGTAGTAATCGCCGGCCAGCGGGTGCCCGGCAAGGGCTTCCACGCTGGCGCGGACGGCAGCCGGATCGGGCTGGGAATCATCGCAGGTCGAGAAGCTGTTCATTTTCTGGTGTGCCGCCACGCTGAGCGTTGCGGCGTAGTGACCCTGTGCACGGGCCTTTTCCCAGTACGCCAGCGCGAGGCAGGCATCAGGCGTGCCGGTTGCGGCACCCCTCAGCGCGAGTAACCCGCCGACAAACTGAGCCTGTGAGTGACCTGCATCCGCTGCCGCTTTGACCGTGGCGTAACCCTCCTCCGCGTTGCCGCTGTAAAACAGCGAGCGCCCCAGGTAATAGGTGAGACGCGGCTGGTCAGGATAGAGCGCGGCGTCGCGGCGGCATGCGGCTATTGCCGAGTCCAGATGAGACATCACCACCGCCGTTTCCACGCCGTCGGTGATCTTGTCCGGGTCGGAGGGGTGGCCGGCGAGCAGATCACAGCCTGTCGGCGCGGTCTTCGCGGCGTCATGATGCTCCGCCAGGGCAAGGCTACAGCAGAGCAGAAACAGCGTCCCGATCAGCAGGCCGACGAGGGTTCGGAGGTGGACAGCGTTGGTGTTGGCAATCATGGATCGACTCCCCGGTTGCGAATCATCCGATCATCTCAACACCCGGCTTCGGGCGCAACGCGCGAGGGGCGGGCTGCGCGACTACTCGAAGCCGCTGCGGAAAACCCCTCCCTGATCCAGGAAAAGACTCGCCGAACCGGCAAACTGAGCGGTGTTCGGAGAACCGATGGCGATTCGGCCGTCCGCAATGGAAACGGATGTCCCGAAGCCCGTTTGCCCGGTCTTGCCGCGCAGCGTACCGCCCTCCTGCTTCGTTCGACGGTCGTAGCGGTGCACGATACCGGCGGCGATCAGCTCCGCCACCGACTTAGGCGCACCCACCACAATGCCGCTGGGATCGATAGCAACCGATCGACCAAACTCCCCGTTGGGCTGAGGCTCTTCGGGCTGGAGGCGATCGGTTTCCTGGAACACTTCACCCTGGCGACCGAACAGATAGGCCGCGCCAATCCGGCTGGGCCCGCTGCTCTCCATCGGCGCGCCCACGATCACCGTGCCGTCAGCACCCACGTCCACCGACGCGCCGAACTCGGCGCCGTCGTCTGAGCTTGAGCCCGTAGCGGTGGCGACTTGAGTGGCCGCCCCGCGGACCACGTCAAAGATGCTGGCCGACCCCGAGGTGGTGCCCGGATCGTTCGGCTTGGCGCGCGGGGCGCCAACTGCCATGGTACGTCCCCGAATCGCAACCGCCTGTCCAAAGCGGGCGGCCGTGTTCCGATTCGTCGGCTTAACCTTGTTGGTACGGGTAAAACCTGCGCTGCGGTTGCTGCGATTGAACACGTAGGCAGCACCCGAAGGGGTGGTTTCGTCCTCGCCGTCCTCCGGCGCGCCGACCACCACGGTGTCGCCGCTGATTGCCACGGCCGAACCGAAGCGGTCGCCGGCCGTCGACGACGGCGCCGTGAGCGGCTCTTTGAAGCCGAAACCGCCGTTGGCCGCCCGCTGAAAAATGGCGGCCGCCAGGGCGCCGGCAATCTTCTGGGTGGTCGGCTCACCGCCGTCGGTACCCACCACGATCGTATCGCCGCTGACCGCCAGCGTTGACCCAAAGCCACTGGCGCTGAAGCCGTCGGGCACCGGCACCATGGCGTCCAGCACCGCCTCACCGCCCTCGATCAGGTAGATCGCAATCGCCCCTTCACCGCCGTTCATGCCGGGCAAACCCACCACCAGCACGTTGCCGTCGACGTCAACCACGCTGCCGAACGCGTCTCCCGGCAGCAGAGGTATCGGCGGTGGCACCTCGGTTAGCGTATCGCCCGGCTCAGCGTCGCTGAGCGCTTCCACAACAATGGAACCACCAACGTCGGTCACGCTGAACTCAGCGCCAGGCTTCAGCCCGGAAAATGTAAAGTCTGCAATCTCGAGCGAGCCGAACAGGCCGGAACTCGTGACGATCACAAACTGATCGCCCATCGCCGGCGCGAACCCGCCCCCAAACCGCACGTCAAAGCTGCCGTTGGTGGTGACGGCACCAGAAACGTCGATCACGTCGTGGTTGCTGAGCCCATCGATCTCGATCACGGCACTGGAACCAGCCTGCAAATCCAGGTCTCCAGCGATTGTCAGGACGCCAACATCTTGCCCCGGGTCAATCGTTCCTGCGACGTTGAAGCTCGTTGAGTCCAGGGTGCCCGTACCGCCGATGATGCCGTCAACCGGCACGTTCAATGCCTGGCTAAAGGTGATGCTCGCGCCGTCGCGCACCTGAAACGCTCCGGCCGTAAAAGTCACCGGCCCGGTCAGATCCAGCGTCCCGGCGTCAGCGACCACCAGTCCTCCTTCGTTCGACAGGGTTGCCGATATGGCTGCCGCTCCGCCGGACTGTGTCTTCCTCATCTCACCGCGATTGGTGATCAGCGCACCCGAGCTGTTGGCGATCCCGCCATCAGCGATGATTTCGTACACGCCACTGGCGGCGTTGACGAGACCGTTGCCAAACAGGTTCACTGGCCCAGACCCATCATGGACAATCCGACCCTGGTTTCGAAGCTGCCCGGAAATCACTTTCGGATCATTGGTGTTCAGATTGAGCTGACCGATATTTTCGATGGCACCATCAACCAAGGTTCCACCCTCCCACTGCAGCAGGTCACCAGCAAAGTTGAGCCGTGCCCTCACCCCCAAAACGCCGCTGCCATTGGTCCCGTCAAGGATGCTGCCAGGCACCAGCCGGATACGTCCGGTACCGAAACCTGTATGCAGAGCCGGCGCGCTGAGCGAATTATCCAAGGTCAGCGTCAGCCTGTTAGTTACCACCAGCTCGGCGCCTGCGGAAACCGAGTACAGGGTATCCTCAAACCGCGCTGGGCCATCGAGCTGCAGCGTGCCGGCCTGAACCTCAACGCGTCCGCCTGGGTCACCGAAGATCGATGCGTTGATCGACGACACCCCTAGACCCCCGCCTTTGCGCAGCGTGCCCCGGTTTGTGATGGAGCCACCTGACGAATTCACGATACTGGCGTCGGACACCAGGTCGTAAACCGCACCCGCCTGGTTCACCAGCCCATTGCCAATCAGGTTAAGTGATCCCGTATCGCTATGTACGATCAGGCTGGAATTCACCAGCTGTCCAGAGATGGTTTTGGCGCCAGCACCGCTGAGGTTGAGCTGATTCACGTTCTCAATCGCACCATCTAGCAGAGATCCGCCTTCCCACTGCAGCATGGCTCCCGGAAAATCCAGCTGGGCCCGGACGCCGAGCACGCCGCTGCCATTGGTGCCGTCGAGCGTGCTGCCTGGCAGCAGACGCACCGTCCCTCCACCGCTCCCGGTATGTACGGGAGGTGAGTTGCTTTGGTTGGTTGAAGTCAGGAGAAGCGTGCCACCGTTGCCGAAGACCAGCTCAGCGTCGGGTTCGACCACGTAGGTTGTGTCATCAAAGGTCGCCAGCGAGTCAAACTGGAGCGTACCGCTTTGAACTTCGACCCGGCCACCGGACTCACCGTCCACCCGCACGCCAACGTTTGAGGTGTCAGTACCACCAGATTTTCGGAGGATGCCGCGATTGGTGATCCTGCCGCTGGATGAGTTGACGATATCGGCGTCGGAAATCAGATCGTAAATTCCCGTCGTTTCGTTCACCAGCCCGTTGCCGATGAGACTCAGCGATCCGTCATCGCGGTGCACAATCAGGCTGGAGTTGACCAGCTGCCCCGAAATGGATTTTGTGCCGGCGGTGGCGAGCGTGAGCTGACCGATGTTTTCAATGGCGCCATCGACCAGCGAGCCGCCCTCCCACTGCAGCATCTCGTCAGGAAAGTCCAGCCTCGCCCGGATGCCGCTGACGCCTGAACCAAAGGTCCCGTCCAGGACGCTACCAGGCAGGAATCGGACCTGGCCATCGCCACTGCCCGTATGAGTCTTGGGTGGATTGCTAGAGTTGTCCGAGGTCAACACCAGCGTGCTGGTGCTCCCGAAAAGCAACTCGGCATTCGCCGCGACCTCGTAGCTGGTATCGTCCATGGTTAAGGTTGAATCGAACTGCAAAGAGCCCGCTTGCACCTCGATACGATTCCCGGAGTCCCCGTTGACCGCCACGCCGATCGTTGACACCCCTGTGCCGCCGACCTTCCTCAGGATGCCCCGGTTGGTGAAAGTGCCGCTCGACTGATTTACGAGTGCCGCGTCAGAGACCAATTCATAGACCGCGCCGGCCTGGTTCACCACGGCATTGCCGATCAGATTCAGCTGACCGGTATCACCGTGTACAACCAGCCCGCTGTTCACCAGCTGACCGCTGATCAGCTTGATTTCTGTTCCGCTGAGGTTCAGCCGATTGATGTTCTCAATAGCGCCGTCGACGAGCGTACCGCCTTCCCACTGCAGCAGCTCGCCGGGAAAGTTGAGCTGGGCACGGACGCCCGACACGCCGCTGCCGTTGGTTCCATCGAGCGTACTGCCCGGCAGCAGCCTCACCCGGCCAGCTCCGCTGCCCGTGTGGACCTTCGCCGGGTTGTTCGAGTTGTCCGAGGTCAGAACCAGGCTGCTGCCGCTGCTGAACAGCAGCTCGGCGCCGGCTGCAACGTCGTAAACCGTATCGTCGAAGGTCAGGCTGGAGGTGAACTGCAGCGAGCCCGTCTGTACCTCGACCCGCCCCCCGGCCTCGCCGGTCACCGGCACGCTGATATCTGACGTTCCCGCTCCTGCCGACTTGCGCAGGATTCCCTGGTTAACGAGGATTGCGCCGGATTGGTTGACGATATTGCTGTCTGCAACGAAGTTGTAGACCCCGCCGGGCCCGTTTTGCAGGGCAAAGCCCAACAGCCGCAGATCGCCGCTACCCGCGTGAACCAATGTACCGCTGTTGATCAGCCGGCCAGAGATAGACTTCAGGTTCGTTCCGGCGAGATTGAGCTGCCCGAGGTTTTCCACCGGGCCATCAATCAATGAGCCTCCCTGCCACTGAAACATCGTGCCGGGGTAATTCAACTGAGCATGAATCGACCCAAGAACTCCTGAGCCGAAGGTGCCGTCGAGCGTGGCGCCGGGCAAGAGGAAGATCTGGCCGGTGCCGCTGCCCTGGTGCAGACGCGGTGGGCTGCTCTGGTTATTGTCGGTCAGCAGGAAAGTGCCCTGCAGATTGAGCGCGGTGCTCGCACCCATTGTCAACGAGCTGCCGATCCAGGTGCCGCCATTGGTCACGTCGAGCGTCAGCTCATTGGCGATGTTCAGCGCGCCGGGCTCCAGGAAATCGAGTCCCCGCACTGTTACGGTGCTGCCCTGGGCGATGCCGCTGTCCAGGCTGATCGAGTGACCAAGCTGTGCTGTTTCCGTCGTCAAGGGGGGCGTATCGCCCACCCAGACAACCCCAGGAAACCACTGCCCGTCCTGGTCGGTAGCGACCTGACCCAGAGCGGTATGAGAAACGAGCAGCGCGAGCAGCGCCGCAAAAAAGTGCTTATTTTTGACCACCGGCAGACCCCTCTTGCCTCAGGCATCAGTTCTTGTAGCGTATTTGCACCACATTCAGGCTCACGCCGACCGGCCTGAGCCCGCCAAACATGGTTACTGATCCCCCGAAGCAGGTGGCATAAGTCACCGGCCCTTTTCACTATAGCCTAATCCGCGAAAATGCCTTCCTAGATCATGAATCGGTTTTTCGCCGCGGCGCGCAGCTCCGAACGGTGGTCAGGATGGGCGATGCTGATCAGCGCCTCGGCCCGCCGGCGTCCGCTGAGCCCGATGAGCTCAACCGCACCATATTCGGTCACCACGGTGTCGACGTCGTTGCGCGGCGTTGTTACCGGCCCGGTGAGCTCCGGGACAATGCGCGAGATGGTGCCATCCTTGGCCGTGGAGCAGCAGGCGATGATGGAACGCCCCCCTTTGGATGCACGTGCGCCGCGGACAAAATCCAGCTGCCCACCGGAGCCGCTGTACTCACGTCCACGAAGACTCTCCGAATTACAGGCACCGAACAGATCGATCTCAAGCGTGGCGTTGATCGAGACCACATTCCGGTTCTTGGCGATATGGCGCGGATCGTTGACCACGTTGACGGGCTGGCTGCTCATCCCGGGATTGTCGTCGATCAGGTCATACATCCGTCGATTGCCGAGAGCGAAGGTGAAAACGGTCCGCCCCGGATGGGTCGTTTTGCGACGATTGCTGACCGCGCCGCAGTCGATCAAGTCGACCAGCCCCGGCGACAGCAGCTCGGTGTGAATCCCGAGGTCGACGTGTCGCGTGAGCTTGCTGCACACCGCCAGCGGCAGCGCGCCGATGCCCATCTGCAGGCAGCTCCCGTCAGCGACCATGTCGGCGATAATCTCACTGACAGCCTGCTCATCGGGCGAGGCATCCCGCGCCGGCATTTCTGCCAGCGGCACGTCATTCTCGACCAACGCGTCCACCTCGCTGATGTGGATCATGGAGTCGCCAAATACCCGCGGCATCTGCGGGTTGACCTCCAGCACCGTGTGCCGGGCGCTGCGGGCAGCCGTCGAGGCATAGTCGTTGCCGGCGCCAAACGAGAAGTAGCCGTGTCGGTCCATCGGTGAAACGGTGGTCAGCAGCGCGTCGAGCTCGACGTGCCGGCTGAGGAGGCGCGGCGCGTCAGAGAAGGCGACCGGCACAAAGTTCACCACCTTCCTGCCGTCCGCTTCACCTCGGGCGACCAGCTCCCGCTCCGTCCGGCCCAGGAACATGCAGTGCGGAATCACCCGGCCCATCATCTCGTATCGCAGCACCGTCTCTGCCGCGACCGGCATGGAGTGGAAGTACCAGAGCCGGACAGCTTCAAGCTCCCGACTGGTGATTTGCTCCGCCAACGCTGACAAAAGCGCCGGAGGCTCACCCAGAGCCATGCCCATCGCAATATCGCTGCTGGATCCAATCGATTGAACGGCCTGTGCTGGTGTACACAGCTTTTGCTGGTACAGCTCCTGGTTCGGGGGCATGTGGGGTCTCTCAGGTTGGTTGGTATGAGCCTTGCGACAACGGCAATTTTACGATCTACACCGTTACAGAAATTCAGGGGAAACCCTTAGGGGACTAGTGGTCTGGACGGACTGCCAGGCAACCGCGCCGTTGCTACGCTGAGGGACGCTGAGCGAAGCCGTCGTCCGGACGGGTTCCCGGGACGACGCCTGTTCAGCAACGTTGCTCCACGGGCTCTGACGCCGTGGATTTGATCCAAAAACCGGAGAAAAGCAGATGGCAAAGCGCGTGGCGAAATCCGTCATTATCGTTGGTTACGATGGCAGCGAAGCGAGCCTGAAGGCAGTGAATTTCGCCAAGATCCTGGCCAGGCGCCACGATGCGGATCTGCATCTGCTGCACGTCATCGACTGGTCCCCGTTTGAGTACTACACGCTGGAGGAAACCGCTGCGCAGGCGCGGGAACGCAAAGCGCAGGTTCGCGAGGATCGCGAGTCACTGTTTCCATCGGTGCTGGCCGACATCAAAAAGGCCGACATTGCGGCAAGCTCGGAGGTGGTCTTCGGCAATCCGCCACAGGTGGTGGCAAAAACCGCCAAAAAGCTGAATGCTCTGATGGTTGTGGTGGGTCGCCGGGGCACGTCGCGCCTGCGCCGGCTGCTCATGGGCAGCGTCGCCAGCTCGGTCGCGAACCACGCCGAATGTCCGGTAGTGGTGGTCCCATGAACAAGCCCCCGCAGGCAGCCACCCGGGAACAGCTAAAGCAACGCCGGGACGAGCTGATGCAGCGGTGTGACGCGATCCGAAAAGACTACCGACGGGGCCTCTCCGCGGACTCTCAGGAGCGGGCGCTGGAGCTGGAAAATCGGGAAACGCTGGATGAGATCCTGCGCGTCACCGAAATCAACCTGGCGGACGTCGAAAAACAGCTTCGCGAACTCGACGGGTAAGCACCGGGCGGCTTCGCCCTACGGATCCTAACCGGCAATCCTCCACCGGCGTACCGGGCAGTTTCCTGTGCCTTGCTCACCCGCTGGGCCGGTAAGGCGATTACGGGAATCCCGAAAAAGACTTCAGGACAAGCGGCGATACCCTCGCGAGCGAGCAGCAAGTTAAATGTTCTCCCACTGAAATCAATTCATTGAGAGGCAAACCATGGATCTGATGCGATGGAATCCGTTCTCTGAACTAGACCATATCCTGGGCCGACGAGGCCTTGCAGGCCTGCGTGTCAACCGGCCGCAGGAGGTTAACTGAAGTGGCTGGGCCAAGACTCAGCGCACGCGCTTTGCTGCCGGTTCTGGCGCTCAGCGCGCTGCTCAGCGCCTGCGGCCCCTCACCCGAATCGGCGGCTGGCTTCCGCCTGCCGGACGGTGACTCGGACATGGGCCGGCAGGCGTTTGCCTCGCTCGGCTGCACCGCCTGTCACCAGGTTCTTGGCGACGACGAGCTTGCCTATGTGGGGGGCGGCGAGCCGGTGGTGCTGGGTGGTGAAATCTCTCGCGTCAAAACCTATGGCGAACTCGTGACCTCAGTCATCAATCCTTCACACAGGATCAGCCCACGGTTCGCAGCCCGCGACGAGATGCCGGAGGACGGCGGGTCGCCAATGGCAGCAACGATGCTGAACGAGGTGATGACGATCCAGCAGCTGATAGACCTGGTCGCATTCCTGCAGGGCACCTACGAGGTTGTGCCACCAACCAACAACACCTACCTCTATTACTACCCCTGAAGTCACCCGGCGACGGGAGCTGGCAGCAGCATCACCAGCTGTTGCGCAGCTCCCGAAGTTTCAGAAATACGCTCTTGGGATCTGGCTTCTCAGGCAGGTCGGAAAACTTCTCCCGCAGTCCGGCGATCACGCTCGGGCTGCGCAGCCGAAAAAAGGTGTTGACCTCACGCTCGAGCGCTAGGGTCGTGATCAGCGGCTGCCCCGGATCCTGATCCTGAGTCTGGCCCAGAAGCCTGGCGGCTCGATCGTTATCAGGCTCCCGGTCGAGGGTGAACTGCAGATTGTTGTTAATGTAGTCGTGACCGGGATAGATCAGCGTGTTGTCCGGGAGCCGATCCAGCTGCTGGACAAAAGTCTGGTAGAGCTCCTCTGGATGCCCTCCGTTGTGGCAGTTGCCGGCGCCCGCATTGAACAGCGTATCGCCACAAAACAGCGCCGGCTGGTCGCTGTCTGACAGCAGGCAGATGTGGCTCATCGTGTGGCCCGGCGTGTCCAGCGCCCGCAGCGTCACCGTCCCCACCTGGACCGTATCGCCGGCCGACAGCCCGCGATCCATATCGGGTATGCGGTCCTTTGCGTTGACGTGCGCGAGGATGCTCGCACCCGTCGCCGCCTGAACGGGACCGTTCCCGCCGATGTGATCGCCGTGTTCGTGCGTATTGAGGATCTGGGTGATATTCCAGCCGTTGGTCTTTGCCGCAGCCAGGCACTTTCGGTAGTCGAGCGGGTCGATCGCCAGCGCCTCGCCACTGTCGGGACAGACGACAAGATAGTTGAAGTTCCGGTAGGCGTTGCCGGTCCAGATCTGATGAACGATCATCAACGGGTCCTTTTTCCTGGCGGCGTCAGTGCTCCTATCTTATCTGATCGACCGTTCCGACCACGACGCTCTTACAAAATGCCTCCGCCAACCGGCGGCTGAGCAAAATCTGTTCCCCTCCCGTCCGAGGAGCGGCTGTTACACAAGCAAACAAATGTGGCCGGCGCGTCAACGAATGTCGCAGGCTATGGCGCCTAAACCATGGGGCTGGAAGAATTGTGTCATGCATAACTCGCTTGGTAACAGAATGTATTCAGTCACTCGCTATCTCGCCGCCGCCGCTGCGTTTTTGGCGCTCAATATGGCCACCGTGGTGCAGACCGTGCCGGAGATCGAAGCCGAGGTGATGCGTCAGGCGGACGCTGTCATCGGCCCGGTCAAGCATATGGTTGTGACGGTGGACGGCCGTGACATCACGCTGCGCGGGAAAATTCGCGCGCACGCACCCGGCGCCATAACGCCGACGGTTTTTGAGATTCTCACCTTGCTCGACGGCATGCCCGCCATCGACGAGGTGAAAGCCCAGGTCGAACTTTTGGCCGAAGATGAAAACGCTGCAGGGAACGCAGCCACGCTGATAAGGACTTAACGATGTTGTATCTAGCCGGACAAATCTCCGCTTCATTACTCGCCGCCGCGCTCCTGGGCGCCTTTGTTGGCTGGACGCTCCGTGGCGACCTGGCTCAGCCCGTACGCCCGGCGCGAGAGGATCGCCAGACTCGCGACTGACGTCCGGCGCCACCCGGCGCCGGGGCCCCATCCCCATCAACAACGGGCCGCCTACAGGACACCGAGGCCGCCGCGCGATTAAAGTAACGGTCTACCGTCACCACGTTGACGAGATTCAGGTGGACGCAAAAAGCGATGGGGAAGCAGGGAGAGCAAGCGACGTCACAGCTGGCGGCGCTCCTTGAAGGGAACACCGATACCGCGTACCTGCAGGAACATGCGCCGCGTTTTCTGGCCACCCATAAGCTCGCGCAGCAGAACTGGCGCTGGCCAGCAGCGGCGGTGCTGGATGTCGGGGCACACTGGCTGCATCAGGCGGTGCTCTATGCGGCCGACGGCCACCACGTCACCGCGCTCGACCGTTCCAATATTCAGTCCCAGCCTGGCGTTCAGGCGACCGCCGGGCGGCACCGTATCGACCTGCTGGAAAACGCTGAGCTCGCCGAGCCCACCGGCCTGAACGAACTCGATGACGACTCGATCGATGTTGTGTTGTTCTGCGAGGTGCTCGAGCACCTGACGTTCAACCCGGTTGATTTTTGGCGCGCCATCTACCGGGTTCTCAAGCCCGGCGGAAGAGTCATCCTGACGACACCCAACTACTACGCGGCTGGCTCGCTGGTTCGCGGTGCGCTGCGCCAGCTTAAGGTACGCGGTGGCGGCGCGCGGGTTCAGGAGATCATCGGGTTTCCAACCAATGGGCCTCACTGGAAAGAGTACTCCCTGTCGGAACTGCGAGAATACTTTCGGCTGCTGTCGGTCGACTTTGTCCTCGAAACGGCGCGCTGCGTGCACTTTGTTAACGGCCGCTCGCCGCCCTGGAAACAGCACCTCGCGGCAGCGCCCGGCCGGGTGCTGCCGCTGCTCCGCAACAGCCTCTACCTGGAGATCGACCTGCCCGCGAAGGTTACGGGCATCTGCGCCGACCCGCACTGGTAGGGCGGGCCGCTAAGGCTGGCGTTCTACGAGCGTCAGGATGTCGTAAAGCGCGACCGGATCATCGTTCTGGTTGGTGACCTCCACCGCCCAGCGAACGACGCCCTGCGGCGTATCTTCCGGCTCCCGCTGCTCCTTCTTGATCTTCTGCTTCACGGTGATCTTCACCTGGATCGTATCGCCTATGCCCACCGGCTCGATGAAGCGCAGGTTATCCAGCCCGTAGTTCGCCAGTACCGGACCAGGGGCTGGATCCACGAACATGCCCGCCGCGGCGGAAATGACAAAGTAGCCGTGCGCCACGCGCTTGCCAAAAATCGGCGAGGCTTTCGCGGCGGCGTCGTCAAAATGCGCGTAGAAGTGATCCCCGGACAGGCACCCGAAG
>JANQOZ010000059.1 GCA_028285525.1 Lysobacterales bacterium | reverse complement strand
TCGGCCGACAGCAGGGAGCCACTCAACACCGAGCCGGCCTCAACCTGAAGCTCACCGAGGTCATGTTCCGCCAAACGGGTCAGCGCCGCGTGAAGGTCGACACGGCCGGCGACGGCGGGCACCTCCAGTACCTCTAGCCCCGTCACGTCGTCAGCCCAGAAAGGCCGCGGCTGATTTTCGCAGCCAACCCAAAAGATCCGCTGGTTGCTGGTCAGGAGTCTGGCGGTGGGCGGCATCCGCCACTGGCTGTCGAGAACCACCGCCGTGCTGTGTCGCTCCAGCCCCGGCACGCGTGGATTCAGCGACGGGTCGTCAGCTAGGACCGTGCCGATGCCGGTCATAACGGCATCCGCCTGCGCCCGCCAGCGGTGGCCGTCAGCCCGCGCGGCCTCGCCGGTGATCCACTGACTGAACCCGTCCGCCATGGCTGTTGCGCCGTCGATCGAAGCGGCCAGCTTTACGCGCACGTAGGGTCTGTTTCGCTCGATTCGCGACAGGAAGCCGGGGTTCAGCGCCCGGGCTTCCGTTTCCATCAGGCCGCACGATACCTCAATACCCGCATCGCGCAGCCGCTCGAGCCCCTGCCCGGCGACGCGCGAATCCGGGTCGGTCATCGCGGCAACCACGCGCTTCACGCCCGCCTTGATCAGCGCGTCCGCACAGGGCGGCGTTCGACCATGATGCGCACAGGGCTCCAGCGTAACGTAGGCGGTGCTGCCCGACGCGTTCGGTCCGGCCGCTCTCAGCGCCATGACCTCCGCGTGCCCCTCCCCGGCGCGCGCATGAAAGCCTTCGCCGACGACGGTTTCTGCCTGGGCCAGCACACACCCGACAGCCGGGTTGGGGTGACAGGTCAGCCGTCCGCGCCTGGCCAGGGTCAGCGCCCGGGCCATGTGCGTGGCGTCCAGCTGACTCATGAATCCCGTGTTCCGGTCTCGTCTTGCGGCGCGCTCCGCGTCCCGGAACGGGCCGGCTCCCTGCCACTTTCCTGGTCGTCCTGCGTCGACGACCCGGCGCCGAGCAGCGACAGCTGGCGGGCGCCCAGACCGCCGGGCGCCGAGCGCTCGAGCTTTTCGATCTCTTCGCGGAACGCCTGGACATCCTGAAAGCGGCGGTAGACGGAGGCAAACCGGACGAAGGCCACCTGGTCGAGCTGGGACAGCTCCTGCATCACGTGCTCGCCGACCGCGCGCGTCGGCACCTCGTCAGCGTCAAGATTCCTTAAGGCGCGGAGAATCCGCGAGATGGCTTCCTCAACCTCATCGGTCCGAACCGGTCGTTTCTGGAGCGCCCGCATCATGCCCGCGCGCAGCTTGTCAGGATCGAAAGCCTCACGGCTTCCGTCACCTTTGATCACGTTGGGTAGCTTCAGCTCCGGGGTTTCAAAGGTATTGAAGCGCGCGCCACACTCCATGCATTCCCGCCGCCGGCGCACGGAAAAACCTTCGCCCTTCAGCCGGGAGTCGATCACCCGGGTGTCGGTGGCCTGGCAAAACGGACAGTGCACGGTGGTTCAGGCGGCGGCGCTCTTCGCCGCCGGTCGGTAAACAGGCAGTCGACGACACTGCGCCGTGACCGCTTCGCGAACGCGCTGCAGCACCGCGTCGTCCTGGGGTGCATCCAGCACGTCGCAGATCAGATGACCGAGCTGCCGGGTGTCTTCCTCGAGGTAGCCCCGCGTGGTGATCGCCGGCGTGCCGAGCCGCAGGCCGCTGGTGACGAACGGCGACCGGGGATCGTTAGGCACCGCATTCTTGTTGACCGTGATGTGCGCCTCGCCCAGCCTGGCCTCAGCATCCTTGCCGGTCAGCGCTCGCTCGCCCAGGTCCAGCAGAAAGAGATGATTTTCGGTGCCGCCAGAGATCACGTTATAGCCGCGCTCGATCATGACCGCCGCCAGCGCCTTGGCGTTCTTGATCACCTGCTCCTGGTAGGCCACAAACTCCGGCTCCAGCGCCTCCTTGAAGGCAACCGCTTTGGCAGCGATCACGTGCATCAACGGCCCACCCTGCGTACCGGGAAAGACCAGAGAATTCAGCTTCTTTTCGATCGCCTCGTTGCTGCGAGCGAGGATCAGTCCGCCGCGCGGGCCGCGCAGCGTCTTGTGGGTGGTGGTGGTCACCACGTCAGCATAGGGCACCGGCGAGGGGTAGACGCCCGCCGCGACAAGCCCGGCAATGTGCGCCATATCCACGACCAGCAGAGCGCCGACGCTGTCGGCAATCTCGCGCATCCGCGCCCAGTCCGCGACCTGGGAATACGCCGAAAAACCGCCGATGATCATCTTTGGCTGATGTTCAGCCGCCAGCGACGCCATGGCCTCGTAATCGATCAGGCCCGTTGCTTCGTCGAGCCCATACTGCACCGCGTTGAACAGCTTGCCCGAGAAGTTGACCTTGGCGCCGTGGGTCAGATGCCCCCCGTGGGCGAGGCTCATGCCCAGGATCGTGTCGCCGGGGTTGATCAGCGCCAGGAAGACCGCCGCGTTAGCCTGCGACCCCGAATGAGGCTGAACGTTGGCGTAGTCGGCGCCGAACAGCGCTTTGGCCCGCTCGATCGCCAGCTTTTCCGCCACGTCCACGTGTTCGCAGCCGCCGTAGTATCGGCGTCCGGGATAACCCTCAGCGTACTTGTTGGTCAGCACCGAGCCCTGGGCCTCCAGCACCCGGGGGCTGGCGTAGTTCTCAGACGCAATCAGCTCCACGTGATCTTCCTGGCGCTGCTGCTCCGCACCGATACAGCGGGCCAGCTCTTCGTCGTAGCCGGCGATGGTCATTCCCTGGTCAAACATGTGATGTCTCTCGTAGTGGGCTCAGATCTGGTTTGCCCCGCGGTGGCGGCAAAGCCCCTTATTGTAGCGCTTCGCGGCCGTCAAGCGGGAGCCTGATGCTGTTCGTACTCGCTGTAGTTACCTTCGAAGAAGTCCACCTTTCCGTCACCCTCGAAGGCCAGGATATGGGTCGCGATCCGGTCAAGGAACCAGCGATCGTGCGAGATGACGAGCGCACAGCCGGGAAACGCCAGCAGCGCCTCTTCCAGCGCACGCAGCGTTTCCACATCCAGATCGTTGGTCGGCTCGTCGAGCAGCAGTGTATTGCCGCCGCTGCGCAAGAGCTTGGCCAGGTGCAGCCGGTTGCGCTCGCCGCCGGACAGCACTTTGACCAGCTTCTGCTGGTCAGATCCCTTGAAGTTGAAGCGGCCGGCGTAAGCCCGGGACGGCGTCTCGTAGCGTCCGACCTGAATCAGGTCCTGCCCGTCCGAAATCTCCTGCCACACGCTGTTTTCGCCGTTCAGCGAATCCCGGCTTTGATCGACGTACGCCAGCTTGACGCTCGCGCCGATGTCGATCGACCCGCTGTCGGGCTGCTCCTGTCCCGCCAGCATCCGGAACAGCGTGGACTTGCCGGCGCCGTTGGGGCCGATAATGCCGACGATGGCACCGCGTGGCACCTTGAAGCTCATGTCTTTGATCAGCGCGCGATCACCAAAAGATTTTTTGACCCCGCTCAGCTCGATTACCTGGTCGCCCAGCCGGTCGCCCGGGGGAATATAGATCTCACGCGTCTCGTTGCGGGTCTGGAACTCCTGCGAGCAGAGCTCTTCGTAACGCGCAAGGCGGGCCTTGCTCTTCGCCCGGCGGCCTTTCGGGTTGCTTCGCACCCACTCCAGCTCCGCTTTGATCGCGCGCTCGCGGGCCTTTTGCCCGCTCTCTTCCTGCGCCAGCCGGGTTTCCTTCTGTTCGAGCCAGGAAGAGTAGTTGCCCTTCCACGGAATGCCGCGTCCGCGATCCAGCTCCAGGATCCACTCCGCAACGTTGTCGAGGAAATAGCGATCGTGGGTGATCGCCACCACCGTTCCCTTGAACTCAGCCAGAAAACGCTCCAGCCAGCTGACCGAGTCGGCATCCAGGTGGTTGGTGGGTTCATCGAGCAGCAGCATGTCGGGGCTGGACAGGAGCAGGCGGCACAGCGCCACCCGACGTCGTTCACCGCCCGACAGCACCGAGACCTCCGCGTCCCAGGGCGGCAGGTGAAGCGCCTGCGCGGCCATCTCCAGGCGTCGGTCCAGCTCCCAGCCGTCGGCCGCTTCGATGGCGTCCTGCAGCGAAGCCTGCTTTGCCAGCAGGTCGTTCATGGCGTCGTCGTCCATCGGTTCAGCAAACTTCTCGCTGACCTCGTCGAACTCGGCCAGGAGTGCCTTGATGTCCGCGACACCCTGCTCGACGTTGCCGCGCACGTCGAGGCTGTCGTCCAGCGCGGGCTCCTGCTCCAGGTAGCCTACCCGAATGTCGGGCTGGGGCCGGGCCTCGCCCTCAAACTCTTTGTCGACCCCGGCCATGATGCGCAGGACGGTGGACTTGCCCGCGCCGTTCAAACCCAGCACGCCGATCTTCGCGCCGGGAAAAAACGACAGCGAGATGTCTTCGATGATTTTTCGCTTCGGCGGCACCGTCTTGCTGACGCCGATCATAGTGTAGATGTACTGAGCCATCAGTGTCCTTTTCGCTCATTCAGCGGCAGCCAGGTGGACTGCTGCGGCCTGAAGGGCCGGGGTTGATAGTGAAATGCCCGCTCGGCGGGAGATGCGTCATACGTTAGATCATGGTTCATGCGGTCCAACATGGCCGGATTCAAGTCCCGCCAGCGCGAGCTGATTCGCAGCAAAGGCAGCGCGGCACGGGCAGCGAGCAGCGGGAGCGGCACAAATCTCGGCCGGAGCTCGAGTGACTCAAAAACCCGTTCAACCATCGAACGATAGCTCAGCGTCGAACCGCCCGGAAGATCGAAGCTCCCCGCCAGCGGCTCGGGACGCTCGATCAGCGTCTGCGCAGCACGCGCCAGATCCGCCGCGTGCACCGGCTGACGCCGGCCGGTGCCCCGTCCGAGGAGGGGCATCAGCCGCCAGCGTCTGACGAAACCCGCCAGCCGGGTGAGATTGCGATCGATGCCGGCACCGTAGATCAGCGTTGGCCGCAGCACGGCGAGTGCCGCTCCCGTCTCGGCGGTGATGTTCTGCATGGCCGTCTCACCGTCCGCCAGCAGCCCGGCCATCGCCCGTTCCGCCGCATCCGAACTCCCCTGTTTGGCGATGCGGCTGGTCGAGGAAAAGGCCACCACCCGGGTGATACCGGTCAGTTTGCGCCACAGGGGTTCAAACTGATTGAGCGGCGCCAGGTAAACCATCGACTCACAGTCGACCACGCGTTCGCGGACTAAGTCCCCGCCGCTCGACCAGGTGAGCTGGGGATGAGGCTTGATCCAGGGTGGCGCCGACCGCTTCGAGTGCACCAGCACCTGTCGGCCGCCGGCCAGCAGCTCGGGAATGAGGAAAGCCGCAATCTGATTCCCGCCGCCGACCACCAGGACGCGGCCGCCCATCAGCGTCGGCGCCCCGCAAGCCACCACCCGGGGGTACGCACCAGGAAGTGGAACCAGATCAGCGCCGACCAGACCAAAGCGGTCAGCGGGCCGAGTTCCGCCGAAAAGTACCGGCAAAACGAAGCGTGCTTGTGGGCCTGAGCCCGCAGCGGCGCCGACCGATGGCTGATGCCCTTGGCGTGCACCGCGCGAGCGCGGGTACACAGGTGCAGGTCCCAGCCGGCCCCGGCCGCGCGGCGCATCAGGTCGAGGTCTTCACAGTGCAGAAAGTACGCCTCGTCATAGCCACCCAGCGAGCGGAAGCAGCCTGCTGAAAGCATCAGCAGCGCGCCGGACAGGGCTTCCGCGGGTCGATGACCCGGCACCTCCGCCGACTCTGTGGACAACACACCCCGACGCTCACGACCCAGTCGCAGCAGGCCGCTCAGCGTACTTTTGACGGTGGGCAGCTGCCGCAGCGTCGCTTTCTGAACGCTGCCGTCATCGTTCATCACCCAGGCGCCCACCATGCCCACCGAGGGTGATGTGTCAAAAACACTTGCCATCTGACCCAGGCAGTCGGGCTCGACTGCGCAGTCCGGGTTCACGAACACCACCAGGTCGCTGTCCGCAAGGTCGCCGACCGCCTGATTGCAGGCCGCGCCAAAACCACGGTTGTTCCGATTGCGCCGGATCTCTACCGGCAGTTCGTCCAGCGCGTCTAGGCTGCCGTCGGTGGAGCCGTTGTCGACGACGACGATCTCGAGGTCTACCGCGGAGGCCAGCAGCGCATCGACACTGCGCCTGAGCCAGGCGCCCGCCTCGTAGTTGACGATCACGGCGCGCAGGCGCCGCCCGCTTACAACCCGACCAGCGATTCCCGTTGGCCCCTGCATTGATGCCAAAGGGTGGGCCAGTGCGCCAGGTGGTCGGCGTACCGGGTTAAGCCGGCCGCCAGCTGCTCGGCACAGTCATCAGCCGTTGCGTCCTGCGGCCAATCCCGCAGGCGCGGCGCGCCCGCCTGCGTCAGGCTCCGGCCGTTCTCCGTAATCCATTCGCGGGCGTCACGGACCCAGAACTCCGGCGCCGGCGAAAGGCTGGTCAGCGAAGTTTGAGCCTGCTCTACAATCTGTGACCGGATCATTGCCAGAAACTGCCCGAGCAGCAGCTGGCGGCGGTCAGCGCTGGCGGCGGCGAGGTCCCGAAGCGTAGCGACCAGCGTGGCGAGCCGATCCTCCGGCGTCTCAGCGCTGCACTGGTCGATGTGGGAAAGCGCATATTCGCCGGCGAAGCGCGACAGCCAGGGCACGAAGGTCTCCGGAATCGGGCTTTCCCGGCCGCCAGCCGGCCGCTGGTGGCGCAGGAGCGTCGGGAAGTGCAGACAGAGTGAACCCGGATACAGATAGCGCAGCCATGCGGCAAAGGTGAAGTCTTCACCCCGGCCGGTCGCTGCCGTGCAGGGCATCAGCTCCCGGTTATCGAACGCGAGCGGCGTAAAGTTGGACATGCGGGTGAGCTGAGGGTGCGGATACCCGTGAGCCATAACGGGCTGGTGGGACAGCGCCCGGTAGCTGGCCTCGCTGGCCCGCATACCCTGCGTATGCGCGGGCGGCGCGAGGTAAAACCACAGATTGGTATCCATTCGCCAGTCGCCCCAGGCGCCCGCGGCGGTGGTCTTGATGGACTGCCCGCGCAGCAGCCCTTCCACCTGGCTGAACGTAGCGCCGCGCAGCGTGTCGGCCGAGACCTCCAAACCGAACTCCTGACCGAACAGGACCGCCGGCGGCTGTCCGCATACACTCAGATGCTCAGCCAGCGGATCGAGCGCCGCGCCTTCGGAACCCGGTTCCGGAACCGGGAGTGCGGCAGCGAGCTCGTCCAGGTTAGGTCCCGAGAAGTGCATCGGGACATGAGAACCCTCAAGTACGCTTAAGCGCTGTCCGCCGCCCCCGGCCGGCAGCCTGGGATCGATGACAAAGTCGTCGTCCAGCATCAGGAACCGCTCGCCGGCGGTGATCAGCAGCGCCGCGTTCCAGGCACCGCCGCAGGTCAGCGCCTGCGACTCGTTGACGCCCAGGATTTCGCGGGCCAGCGCCGGCTCCGGCAGCGAGTCGGCCAATCGCTGACGCCAGGTACGGTCGAGGTGATCGACCGACAGGCCAAGATCGGTTAATGCCTTGAGCGCAACCCGGTTGTCGGTGCCGGCCTCACGTGAGTCGTCCACGACGATGTACCGAAGTCCGCGGCCGGTGCTTTTTTCCAGCTCCGCAAGCGATGCCGCCAACCGTGCCAGCTCAGCCGGCCGGTCACAGGTGCGAATCACCAGTCCCGCAGGGTCGTCCAGCGACTCGGGCGTGCTCGCCTGCAGTTGGTCCAGCATCTGCCCGGCTTCAACCACCAGCCCGCGCCCCCGCAGAAACTCAAAGACCTTCTCTACCGCATGTTCTTTACCCGCAAGCGCCGGTAGACGCTGAACCACGGTCGCCACGTGCTGCTGGAGCGGCTGGAATCGTCGGCTGGCGTCCATCGCCGCCAGCACATCGAGGGTCATCACGTGATTCTCGCCGGTGTGGGGATCGTGGAACACAACCTCTTCGGCCGACAGGCGCGCCGCCTGCCCGTCGACGCTGGCGAGCAGCGGCCCCTCCGCCCGCCGGGGCGTCAGGTCGGCTGTACCAAAGTCCAGATTAAACTCCATCGTTGGGGTGCCTCTCCTTCAGTTCCTGAAGCTCGCGACGCAGGTGCTCGATTTCCTGGTCACGCTCGGCCAGCAGTTTGCCGGCAGCCATGTTCTTGCGGATCTCGTGTTGATAGTGGGCGTAGACGGACTGTTCCGCATCGGAGAAATCGGACAGGCCCGGCAGGTCGGGCAAATCGGACTCCCGGGCCGCACACACGGCAATGAAGTACAGCGGCTGAACCGGCGGCGCAACCGTCACCTCCAGCCCTGCTTCGCTCATGACGAGCGACTGCAGTCCGCCCTCAGCCGCACCGTCAGCGGCCTCAACCGGCCACACCAGCGACTGGAAGGCCATAGCCTGCCCCAGCAGCCGGACTGCCGGGAACTGGGTTTTGAGCAGCGCGAGCAGCTCGTCGCGATAGAGTTCTTTGACGTGGAATTCGTTGTTGTAGCCGGTGGCGTCGCTGTAGGTGGCCTTATCGGGCGAGGAGATCATGAGAAAACCGCTGTCGCGTAACACCCGACGAAACTCCTGAAGCATTTCAGCCTGCTGGCTCAGATGCTCCAGCGTTTCGAAGGAGATGATCGCGTCGTAGCGGCTGTCTTCCGCCGGCAGCTCGGTCACGCTGGCGCTATGAAAGGTCAGGTTAGCCTCGCGGTAACGACGTCGCGCGTGGTCGACCGCTTCCGCGCTTAAATCGACACCGTCGACCGCTACCGCGCGGGTTGCCAGCAGCGCGCTGCCGTAACCTTCGCCGCAGGCGGCATCCAGGACCGTCTTGCCGTCGACAAGCGTCGCGGCGAGCGCATAGCGGTGCCAGTGCTCGTAAGCCATCTCCCGGACGCACTCCGGGGTGAATCGTTCGCCCGAGAAAGGCAGCTCCGGCGGATTGGATGTTTGACTCATGGTGCTGATCGACTGTGTCGTTAGGTCCTGCGACGCCTGGCCTTGTCTACTCGGTCCCCGCCTGGGCGTGTTCGCCCATGCGCAGGCCGCTGCCGGAAGCCGCAGGGTGAGGTTAAAGTGTTTCGGCGAGCTTAGCCATGATCGACCGGCGAATCGGCTTGATCGGGTCGCGCGCAATAAAGTCGGCGACCAGTCGCTCATAGTCCGGATAGCGCTCCAGCAGCACCTGTAAATTCTCGCCGTTGGGTTTCAGGTTGAGCGGTCCAAACGACTTACCGCCGGCGTGGACCACGTAGGCGTCATCACACAACACGTTGCGCCAGCCGGCGGCGGCGGCGCGGCGGCAGAAGTCGTTTTCTTCGCCGTAGCCGCGGCCGTAGCGCGGATCGAACAGCCCAAGCTCGTCGAGCGCCTGACGGCGGATATACAGGCAAAAGCCCACACCCGTCGGCAGCTCCGGATAGGTTCGGCTGGCGGTGGCGGAGACCGCAGTCGCCCACCGCGCCGGATTCTCGGGCACCGGATTGTTGACGCAAAACTCGGGCAGCGAGCAGATCTCAGCGTTGTTGGAAAACGGCGTGGCGGTTGCGATTCGCGGATCGCTGTCCGCGCAGCGCGCCAGCGCGTCAAGCCATCCCGCCGTCACCTGAGTGTCGCTGTTGAGCAGCACCACGTCATGAGTGCCCGCGCTCATCGCGAGGTTGCAGGTCCCGATAAAGCCGAGGTTGGTCGGGTTATGCAGCAGCTGGGCGTTGCGGCGCCGGCCGGTGAAGCCCTCGAGCAGCGGCACCACCGCCGGGTCCGTCGACGCGTCGTTGATCAGAAGCAAACGCTGATCGCTGTCCGTATGCTGCAGCAGCGACGCCAGACAACGCTCTAGGTCCGGGGCCGCGTTGAACACCGGAACGACGATGTCAATCATGGCCAAGCCAGCGATGGGGTAGACGCAGCGTGCCAAACTCACGGGCACGGCCGGGTATACGCACCATGCGCCGCTGCGTCCTGCCACAGCGCTCACCGTCCGCGTCTACGGGCCACGCGTCGAGGCGCAGATTTCCTGGGAGCCAGGTCCCCGGCAGCTGGATTTCCCAGCGAAGATGGTCTTGGCACGGCAGTGAGCCGCTGCCGATCACGGCGCCGTCCAATCGGCCCAGCTGCCAGCGAAGCGAATGTTCGGCGTTACCCCCCTTGATCTGCGTTTCGGCGACGAGCTGAGCGTCGGTCCAGCAATCTCCGTCCGGCACCGCCAGGGTGAAGTTCTCCAGCCGAAGGGCCTCGCCGGCAACCGTTTGCATCGACTGACTCAGCTTCTTTTCGTGGTATGCGAGGTAGTCCTGGCTGACTTCAAACACGTCGCCGCTCGCCCTGACCTGTCCCTGATGCAGCCAGATCGCCCTGCTGCACAGTCGCTGAACGTGGTAAAGGCTGTGCGATACGAGCAGCAGCGTCCCACCCTGGGCAAGATAGGACTCCACCCAGGTGATGCATTTCTTCTGGAAAGACTCGTCACCGACCGCCAGGACCTCGTCGCTGATGATCACGTCGGGCTGCGTGGCGGTCATGACCGCAAAGCCAAGCCGGACCACCATGCCGGAGGAGTAATGCGAGACGGGTTGAGCCAGGTCCTCGCCCAGCTCGGAGAAGGCCTCCACCTTAGCCAGGGAGTCCTGGGCCTGAGCCAGGGTCATTCCGGCGAGCTGACACGCCTGAAGCGCGTTGTCCCGACCGCTGAGGTGTTCATCAAAACCAACCCCCAGCTCCAGCATGGCGCCGACGGTGCCATCGACCTTAACCACACCTGCGTCGGGGGAAAGCAGGCCGGCGACCACCTTGAGCAGTGTGGACTTGCCGGCACCGTTCTCGCCAAGAATGGCCACGGACTCGCCCCGGCCCACGTCAAGGGAGACTCCTTTGAGGACCTCAAGTCCCGGTGCGGCCGATCGCCCGACCAGCGCACGCAGCCAGGAACCACCGCGATCGAGTTCAGCGAACTGCTTGTGGATACCGCTGACGGAAATCAAAGAAATTCCTCAACCCGAGGCCGCAGACGATTGAAGTAGGAGACAGCAATCGCCAGCAGCGCGAGCAGAGCGAGGGCGACCAGCCCGTCACCGATCACGAGCTGCCAGTCATCGGTCAACAGGACTTCACGGAGCCGTTCAAAAAGGTAGGCCAGCGGGTTGAGCTGGTACACCCCGCGAAACCGGTCCGGCACCATGTCTACACTGTACAAAATGGGCGTCAGGAAGAAACCGAGCATGATCAGAGCCGGCAGCGCGTGCCGCAGATCGGGGAAAAACACCTGCGTCACCGAAAAAATCAGGCCCAGCGAAGCCGCCAGCAAAAAGACCATCCCCAACAGCACGAGCGCAACGGGGATGCCGGGCAGGCTGACCGGCGTACCGGTCAGCGAGAGGACCAGCAGTACCAAGCCGTAGCCCAGCATGGTCAGCAGAAACACCGCTGTCAGCTTGCTCAGCACCACCACGTGCAGAGGAAGCTGAACCTTGCCGATCAGCCTGGCCGCGTCGGTCAGAGAACTGGTGGCCCGCATCAGCCCGTCGGCAAAAGCCGTCCAGGGCCACAGGGCTATTGCGAGGTAGGCGACAAAACCCGCGCCGATGGCGTCTGGAAACCGAACCTGCAGAACCCGCGTGAAGACAAACGCGTAGATCGCCAGAATCGCCAGTGGCAGAACGAGCGCCCAAACGAACCCCAGGGCCGTGTTTACGTAAGTTTCTTTCAGATCTCGAGTAAGCAGCAGCCGAAAAACCTGGAAGTCCCGGCTAGCCTCCATGATTGCCAAATGCGTAGCGGGTCCTCAGGCTGGCGACGACCTCCGGGTCGGCATGGAATGGAAGCTGGTGATACTCATTGAGGTGGAGCCGCCATAGCAAGTTTTCCTGATTTCGCCGCAACCTTGCGACCAGAGGGTTTCTTACTTCGAGAAAAGGTTTGGTCATAGCTGGGTGCTTGCGGATCAAGCAAACGATGACAAAGTTGGCAGGTTGATCCACGATGTCGCTGCATTCGCCGGGCCGGGTGAGGCCAGACGCAATTTTGGTGGCGCGCGCGGTATTCGGGTCTCCAACGAGGTAGGTCACCTGCTCTGCTCGAGCCGTTACGGGTGTGAATGCCAAAACGATTTGCGCCCCGACAAGCGAGCTGGCCATGTGCCTTATCCATAAGGCATCCGCCATATCCGCTAACGCGGATTGAGTTTTTGGTAATTCGATTTGAAGGGCCGAGATCGCTTTGGGGCTTTGAAACTCCTCCTTATGGGTGAGGTAATATTCCTTGGCGAGCACATCAAACTCTCCCGTCAGGTGAGTCTTCAGGTAGTGTTCCCGATAGGCTTTTAACACTTCCTCTTCTAAAGCCAGTTGAGTCTGGACGGTAAATCGTTCGGAATTGAAAACCTGCTCTTCTTCAGCCATTTCCAGTAACTTGGATTCTGCATCGGGCCCGAGTTCGCGAAGATAAGCCGTAACTTTCGTGCGTCGGTGCTCCTGAGAGTACTGTTCGACTAGACGACTGACGACAGTATTGCGTGGTTCCTGTTTGGGAGGGTGGCGGTCTTCCAGCAGAATAATGTGATAGCCGAACTCCGAGTGAACGGGGTGTGAGATTTCTCCCGGTGTTTCCAAGGAAAAAGCAGCGTCTTCAAAAGGCGGCACCATCTGACCGCGCGAGACCCTCGGATAGCGGCCCTGGTTCTGACTTTTTGCTTCGTCGTCAGAATACCTGGTTACCGCGTCATCGAAACGTAGGCTTCCTTCCAGCAACTGAGCGCGCAGCCTGGTCGCAAGACTGAATGCCGCGTCCTGATCGCGTTTTTCGACACCGACAAGGACGTGTCTGACTGATACCGCCTCAGGGGTCAAGAACTGGCTCGGGTTATCGTCGTATAACGCCTGGGCTTGAGCTTCGAAATCTGGAAGGGGCTGGCGCTCGACGGCCACCCGCAGAGCTTCCCGAATCAGTGTTTTCCTGCGTATGTCTTTGATTAGATCTTCAAGGTTCAGGTAGTCGGGCCGTACTTCGAGTACAGGTGTGACGATTGCTCGTCTTACAAGCATGGTCTCAAGCGAATCGCCGATTCTTTTTGGGCTGTCGAAGACGCCTGCCCGAACGTCGTCGGGCAGCTGAAAAGCCATCGCGTCCACGTCCTGCAGAGTGATGATTGCGGGGCCGAGTGTCGCGACAACAGTGTTTAGTGGGTAAGTTTTTTTCTCAGCAGAAAAGGCGTTTGAGCAGATCAGCGCAATGATGAGAAATACTTTGGGTTGCATGGTGGTGCTTTTCTTTTTGTCTAAGCATACGACAGCGGCCCAGTGGAAAGTTCCACTGGGCCGCAATCGGTTCTTAAGATACCGTGCGGTCGCTCAGGGTTTAAGGAATCCCTAGGAAGTCACAGACTGAACCATCATTGCAGGCATTGGCCCCATTGGAGTCGGTATGGCGAATGTTCATGTAATAGACCTCGTTAGCGCCACCCACCAATGGACACGCGTTGCCACTCCCAATGATTGAGAGGATGACACCACCTTCCGATCCGGAAGTGGCCAGACAGCGGATATCGCTGTATCCGATCCCGCCCAAACCGTTGAAGTCGCCGGGGCAACGACTAATGCTTACCTGAGTAGCATTGCCGTTTGCGGGGCCGCCGACCCAAGTGAGACGGGAGACGGTGCCTTCTGGCAGGTCAGCGAAAAACGGCAGAGCAACGTAATCGCCTCGGGGGATTTTCACCGTGACTTCCTGAACGCCTGGGTAAGCACCAAAGGCTTCCTCAAAATTTCGTTTGGGCTGACCGTTTGGCGGATTGATCGCTGTGCCTCGCTGCGTGTTGAAAGGGAGCATACGGCCGGCGGGTAACGGACCACAATCGACAGGTGGATCCGGAAAGCCATCTGCACCCTCTCCAGTCATGCCATTGACTGTGACCGCAACAGACTCTGAATCGGCTGAGTTCTCACAGGCTATGGTAAATGTCGTGCTCGACGGCGGGGAAAAAGTGCCCGTTCCGCCAGACGGAGAGCCAGTTACGGCATTTCGCCATTCCTGAGTTCCGCCGGTTGGGATGCACGTAGTCACATCGTCGATAAAGCCTGCTACGCTCCAGCTAACGTCGACAGTTTCACTTCCTTCAATGGTTACCGGATCGATGGTTAGCGAGACGTCGAGCGCCGTCACCGCCGTGCTGCCAAAACAGTCGGGCAGCGCCATGTCGTCGAGGGTGACCGCGAGGTTGCCTGATGTGGCATCAACCGTTACAGAACTGTTGGCTTGCAGCGGAATGGGGCAGGGCTCTTCACCCGCCACATTGAGGATGACGCTCTGCGCATGTGAGGTTTCAGTGATGACGCCAATTGCAAAGCTGCAAACTAAAGCGGCTAGAAGCGGTGTCGAGTTTAAGTAGTTGGTCATTGTAATTGTATTGTGCCTTAGCATCAGGGACGTAGCATTGCAGGCGTACCATTAACGTTTGGTAAAACGCTTGTTAGGAGAAGATTACCGCCTTTCTCTTAGATGACGAGCCACCAAGCTTTTTCACCTAAAGGTTCCGCCAAAAAAAAGGGGGCCGGTGGCCCCCTTTCGTTCTTACTGCTTGGTCCAGTGGACTTTGCGCTTAACTTCCAGCGATGGAGCGGCTGGCGCGATGCTTGAACAAACCTGCGTAGTTTGACAGGACAGAGTTGCCAGAAGCGTCGGTCAGCGTTCCGTTTTGGACCACCGTAATCTGGAAGCCGGTTACCGGCAGACCAGAGTAGACATCACCGTCGAGGTCGCTGTACTGGTGTAAACCACGGTTCAGCTGGTTGCTGGTGAAGTTGATGGTTGCCCAACCGTTTTCGAACGTGTCGCCGGTGACCGTATCGGTCGAGATGTTGCGTGCGTTCGGAGATCCGAGGATCTCAGAAGGACCAGAGGTCAGATCCTGACCGAAGGTAACAACCTGAGCTTCGTAGCACAGGACCGGCACCAGCGGACTAGACGGATCGAACGGCGAGAAGTTCACCTGGCCAGGCGCCTGACCCGGGTCGCCTTCTTCACGATCGGTGAAAGAGATTGCAATCTCCTCACACGCTGCGCCGTCGAAGATATCAGAATCATCATAAACGGCGGTGAAAGGCGGGAGAGCCGGGTCCTGGTTGACGTAGAAACGCTTGGTTGGGAACGTCATGACCCATTCGGTTGCGCCGTTCAGCACTGAGTCGATCGCGTACTCGTTGTACACGTTGTTGTGCATGTAGATGGCGCTGACAGCATTGACAGGGCCAGCGTTACCAGCGATCAGGTTCGCATCCCAGTTTGACTCGACGATCTGCCCGTTGTTGAACACGATAGAACGAACGCGGGTCAGGTCAGCGGTGGTCTGAGACGTGTCAGCCTGGTTGAGCGTCGGGTTTTCAGAACCCGGATTCGCGTGGAGGGTTTCCGGATCGTCAGTCGGAGACGGAGTCGGATCGTAGAAAGCCTCAATTGCGTCAGCAGTGTAGCCAACCTGCGTACCGTTCAACACGTTGATGATAGACGCGGAGCCGAACAGACCGCCGTTAGGCGTATCCATGTCGGTGTCCTGCAGCCGAGAACCCGTCGTGGTCCAGATACCACCCGGAATCCATGCGCTTACCAGAGCGCCACAATCTTCCGGAATTCCGTCGGGGCCGTGAATTGCTGCAGCCTCGAGACCGGTGTCATCAGTATCTTCGTCTTCGTCGACGATTCCCATCTCGATAACTTCGAAGTGACCCTCGCGAGTACGCTCTGGCGAGTTGTCGTTATCGTCGCCAACGAAGCCAGCGGTGCCTTCGTCGAAACGAATGGTCTTGAAGTTAACGAACGGAATTCCACCCGCCAGCGTTCCGCTGTTCTGATTGAAGAATGATGGCACCGTGCACGACTGGTCGGCCGTGGCTACAGCCGCGACGCCGGAGTCGTCACCATCGGGATCGGTTACAACACCGGTCCAAACGTCGAACGGTGACAGGTACAAGTTGAAGTCAAGAACTTCTCGCGAGTTCTTAGAATCAACGAACCGGACTTTGACGGCCTTGACCTGGTTGGTGGTGTTAACGACAGACAGCAGCGTGTCGTTGCCACCGTTTACGGTGTAATACGGATAGATGAGAACTTCACCCAGTCCGTCGGGATTCAGGTTAACTGCATTAGCAATACCAGCGAGACCGGCGACACCGCCGATTCCAGCCAGCACGGCATTGGTTAAGGTATTTCTCTTCATCACAACACTCCTAAAACAAAGTACAGGGCGACTTTGAATTCATTTCAGTGGCAAAACTTGCCAAAATTTATGCTTACTATAGGCAAGAGCGACGCCATGGTACGACAAAGAACTGGGTGACGCAATCCCCAGCACAGGGGGAATTCGGGCGAAAAATCGGTCAAAAACTTCCCCCAAGATCGTGCAAAACTCACTGCTTCGGAACGTAGAACCACTGGTTGTTTTGCCTGATCCAGCTCTCATGGATGATTTTAGTCGATTCGAAGGGCTTTCCACCAGGGACCCGAGGAATCACCCGGTAATCGAGCTCCACTCTCGCCGAACAGGTCTCGGGCTCACAGGGGCCGGTATCCCGCAAGCGGGCTCCAAGCCAAGGTATCGATCGGCTGGACATCGCCTGCAGGAAGCGGTCGAGGCTGGTGACACTCCGATAACCTGGCGAGTAGTACTCATAGGCAGCGATGTAGTCGCCGGCGACCAGCAGATCCCATTTGTTCTGAATGCGCTCGTCCAGCGTTTGGGGCACCTCCGGCGTGCTGGCGCAGCCGGCGAGCGCCACCAGCACCACTAAAGCGAAAAATCTCATGGCAGTTCCTTCGTGTTGTCGTTGGTTCTTTTAGTTGTCGACGCCGCTGGCGATGTCAAACCCCTGGATGCCCCGCATCGACTTGCGGTATTCCTCGCTCACCTGTCGCGCTTCGGACATATTGGCGACAACCGTGGGTTTGATGACGACCAGCAGTTCGCGTGACTCGAGCGACCTGTTCTGATTCCCGAACAGCCCCCCAAGGAGAGGGATCCTCGCCAGCCCTGGAACGCCGCTGTTTCCGCCACGATCCGTCGTTCTTATCAATCCCCCGAGGACAATTGTGTCCCCGCTCTGCACGGCGATTTCCGTATCGAGCCTGGTCTGATCAACGGCGACGTTGCCGTTCGGGTCACTCTCACCCTGCGGCGTACTCACTTCTTGTCGGATTTCCATGAACACCAGTCCGCCAGGATTCACCCTGGGTACGACGTTCATCGTCACACCGGTATCTCGAAACTGGACCCGCGTGGTTGCGAGGTCGTTTCCCGCCCCGGTATTGAACACCGGCGAGTTCACCGGAATCTGTGCACCTACATTGATGTTCGCTTCCCGGTTGTTGAGTACCAACATCGAGGGAGCGGCAAGCGCATTGACCGAAGTCTCGGTCTCCAGCAAGTTGATCAGGGCGCTGATGTCCACAGCGTTGATGCTGTACGTAAACCCGCTCGACCCCACCGATCCAGCGCGGTCCGGGCTGACCGTTCCAGTCGAAAAAATCCCCTTGCTGGCCTGTCCACCATCTCCCGTGGCGGGCGGGTTGCCGACACTGTTTTCGAAAAACCACTGAACGCCGTAGCTGAGACTATCCGTCAGCACCACCTCGTACACCTTCACCTCAACCAGCACCTGGAGTGGCTCGGTGTCCAGCCGCTTGATCGCCCCGAGGACGGCATCGTACTGGCCGGGCGTGGCGCGGATCAGCAGGGAGTTTTGCTCCTCCACCGCCGTAATCCGGATCTCCTCACCGTCGACCAGCGCCACGCCGCCATCGCGGGCGCCGCCCGCGTTGTTGCCGGGCGCCCGGTCAGCACCGCCCGCGGCCTGCTGGCGGTCGCGGCGCGCGTCGTTGATCGAGGTGATCTCGCCGGTCTGGATGCCCGGGGCAAAGGGGTCGGCCGTGCCGCGGCGCCCCTGCGACGATGAGGCTGATCCGCCGCCTCCGAACACGTCGTTCAGCGTATCCGACAGATCGGTCGCCTTCACGTTCTTAACCTTATAGACGTAGAGTCGGGTACCGGCACCCTCGGCGCCTCCGCGATCCAGACGTTCGATCCATTCGGACGCCGTCTCCAGATATTGCACCTGGGGCGTGATGACAACGATGGCGTTGAGACGCTCGATTGGCAGAAACCGAAACATGCCTGCCAGCGGCGTGCCTGCCCCCTCGCCGAAGACGCTTTCCAGCTCGGTGACCACCGTCGCCGCCTCCACCCGCTGGATGGCATAAATACCCACCGACATTCCGGCCAGCCAGTCTACGTCGAAGATATCGATCGTGCGCTGGTAGTTGGCCAGCTCCTGACGGGTGCCGGCCAGTACCAGCAGGCCTCGCGGGTTGTCCACAGCGACAAACGCCGCGTCGCGGGCATAGGGCTGGAGCAGCTTCTGCATTTCTGCCGGCGCGATAAAGTCCAGCGGGAAGACCCGCACCTCGTAGCCCCGCTGGCCGGCCGCCGGCGCCGTCGTGGGAACAAGCTGGCCTTTGATAACGTTGGCCAGCGGCATGACGTTGTAACGACCGTCAAAATAGGCGAGCGCCGCGTTGTTCCAGCTCAGCAGCATTTCAAGCACTGCCAGCGCCTGCTCCTGGCGGATCGGCTTGGCGGTGGAGAACGTGACCGTACCGCTGACGCCCGGGGCGATCACGTAGTTCTCGGACAGCAGATCACCCAGGATTGCCTTGACCACCTCCTGCAGCGGCTGGCCTTCGAAGTTGAACACCACCTCGCCGTCTTCGCCCGGGTCATCAGCTCGGCGGGCGGCTGCTTCCTTGTCGAAAAACTCGCCGGTGCCCTCGAACAGCTGAACGCGCTCCGTCCCCGGATCCGGCGGCGTCTCGTCCGTGTCACCCCCCAGGGTGATCTCGGCTGAGTCGCCGGCCCGGGCCTCGGCCCGGGGCTGACTCGCGGCGTCGCGTCGGCCAGCATCATCAACGGGCGCCGGCGATTGCGAAGCACAGCCGGCCAGCAGCGTGATCGCGGCGAGCAGCGGCGTCAGAGGCGTGATTATTCGTGTTCTTGTATTAATCATCGTCTTCATCCGATTCTGCCTCCATTCCTGCCTCGGCCCGTCTCCGTTCGGCTTCTTCCCTGAGCTGAGCCCGCCGTTCCGCCACCCGGCGACGGATCTCTTCAGCCCGCGCCGCCCGATCGGAGTCGGAGTCGGCCTGGTTCCTGCTGCTCGCCGGCGGCGCGCCCTCTTCCGTTTTGGGTTTGTTTGGCGTGACCACGTTGCGCCGCGGCGGCGGCGGAGCGCCGCCCTTCAACGCCTGGGTGAAGGTCTCGAGCTTGACCTCCGCCGTACCCTGACTGCCGCCGTTGAACACCAGCCGCCGCGGCTTGATGCCGGTCAGGATCCAGCCCGACTGCTCGCCGTCGAGCGCCATGCCCACCTTCATCCGCAGCATCTCTTTGGTCACGTTGTTGGTCACCATGGCGAGCTGCGTTTCGGGCGTGATGATAATGCCGGTCACGGCCACGTTCAGTTCAACTTTCGGCTCCTCGGGAGTCTGGGTCTGATTGTCGGGATCTTCAGTTTCGTCCGTGCTGACCATGGGCCGGCGGTCTTCGTTGAAGAGCGGACGGTTGATCACCTCCGCATAGGTATCAAACGCCGGTAGCTGAAATTCGCCTTTGTCGCCGTCGGCACCCGCGGCCACCTGCGCTGCGCTCATGGCCGGCGCCGGGCGAATCCCCTGCCCCACGCCCAGCACCACGCTGACGATCGCGGCCGCCAGCAACGCACAGCCGCCGAGCAGCGCGAGGAATATGGCTTTGTCCGGTTTCATGGTCGTGTCAGGGTGCTGTTCTGAGATATCCGGAGAGATCAAAGCGCACGTCCAGAATCTGCTGCTGAACGGTTTCTCGCCCCTGCCGGCGGCGCGTAATCTGGCGGTAAACGCTCACGTTGTCCAGGAAAACATAAGGTGTGCCGTTTTCCAGGTGATAAAAAATGTTGCTGAGGTCTTCCACTTCGCAGCGCAGACGAACCTTGTTGGTGACGCGCTCGAATCGCTCCTTGTCCCGCACGCGCATGTTCTGGTTGGAGATTACCTGGCAGTCTTTTTCGCTGGCGTGGGTTCGGATCATTTCCTTCAGACGATTGGTCAGCTCCGCTGAACCCAGCGAGGTATTTTTCTGCTGGAGAAAAAAATCGGCTTCATTCTGAAGTTCCCGCACCTCGGCCAGCTCCCGCTCCAGCGCGGGGCCCTGGTCGAGCAGGCCCTGGAAGCGTGCCTGCGAACTCTGAAGCTGCTCGATTTGCGTGTTCAGCTCGCCCTGTCGGTCGAAGTACCAGCGGAACCCGACCCAGTAAACCAGGATCAGCGTCACCACGAGGAGCATCCACGCCAGCGGCTTCTGGCGATTTTCATCCGGCAGCAGCTGCGCCATTTTCCTGTCCGTTGCAGTCCACAAATACTTCGATGGTGAAGCGCTCTTTGCCGGACTTCGCGTCCGGCGTAAACGCCCCTTTCGGGGCCGGGTCTTTCAGGCAGGGTGCTTCACCCAGCAGGCTGATCAGTGCTGACGCCTCCGTGGCCTGCCCGGTGAGCTGGACCTTGCCCTGAGTCACCTGCATGCGCTGAATCCAGACGTCGTCCGGCATGGCTCGCGTCACCGACTGAAGCACGTTCATCACCACCGGGTTGCTGGCCTTACGCTCGCTGAGAAAAGAGGCGGCCTCGCGGGCCTCAGACAGCTCCGAACGCAGCTCCGCTACCTGCTGCGCGGCCACCCGCGCGTCGTTGGTCCGGACCTGGAAAGCTTCGATGGCCTGCTGTTTAGCCGCCAGGGACTGCCACATCAGCCCATAGAGGAGCAGCACGAACAGTGCCGCCAGACCCAGGTTGATCTTCAGCTGACGCCGATTGACGCTGGCCCGCAGGGAGGCGTCAAGAAGATTGACGTCCATGAGCGCCAGGACTCCGCCTTCCCGCTGGCGCCCCACGTCGACACCGTGCAGCGCGATCCCCCGCTCGGACAGCCCTTTGTGAATGCGCTCCAGCAGCGGTTTGGGCACCGCCACGAGCTCGACCCGCAGGAGCGCTCCCTGTCGCTCGACAATCCGGTAGTCGAAACACACCTGATCGGCGGTGAACGGCGTGTTTTTGTCCATTTCGTAGGTCAGGACCTGACGCAGGTTTTCCTCCGCCGCCGCGGGCACGTTGATGCGGTGAATCAGCACCTCCGATTCATTGACCAGAAAAAAGGTCTGCGGGATTTCGCCTTCGAACTGCGCGAGCGCCGCCTGCACCGTCTGGCGCGCCGCGTCGTTGTCGTCCTCAAGGCGGAATGTTCCGAGCGCCCGGGACTCTTCGTCGCCCCCGGCATCACCGTCGCGCCACAGCAGCACCTCGCCGCCGGCCATCCTCGCCAGGAGTCGGGTTGAGCCGCCGGCAAACAGCTCACGCAGCCGCGGCGGCAGGCTGTCGACAAGCTGTGTTTTCCACCAGGTCAGGAAGCCGACAAGCTGTCGATACCAGGACTGGCTGCGCAAATTTTGTAGTAGCTTCGCAAACATTCCGTCAGCGGGTTTCGTCAGTTCTCATTTGCCATCCTCGACGCTTCTGCCTCGAGGTGTTCATCAGGAGTCCTTCCAGCGAACGATTCGGAAGGGCCGACCCTGGATCGCGCCGCCGGGTCGGATGGTCGCCTCGAGCTCCGCCCAGGCTTCATTTTCCAGGGTGGCTTTTACCCGAATGCTGTAGGTATAGCTACCGGCGCGAGCCACAGCCTCGGTGCCGTCTGGCAGTATGGGCAGTGGGACCCCGAAATCCTCGATCTGTTCCCGCTGCTCGATAAACTCGGTCGCCAGTTCTTCGGTCATCCCGTCGATCGTCATCAGCACCTCTTGCGGCGCAAAGGCGGGGTCCGGCCTGGCGCGCCCGGTGAATACGGTGATCGCCGGCTCCAGCAGGGTGTAAAGCTCGTAGTTGAATCCCATCACCTGCTGCAGCTCGGTAACCGACGAAAACGGACCGTCCTTGGCGCCGTAGGGATAGTCGGCAGCCTCATAGTCGTCGTCCTCCGCTCCGTTGAGGCGGACGAGGTTATCCGGATCGCGCCAGTCCAGCACCGCGTCCACCAGCAAGGGGCTCTCCTCCGGACTGACCCCCGCCGACTCAAACAGAGACGTCAGCAGCAGCTCGTCAGCGACGTTCAGATCGATCTTGCCGGTTTCATCGGTGACTGAAATCTCGACGGTGGCACCTTCAAATTCCACCGTGTAGGTGCGCCCGTCCGCGAACCAGCGCGATTCAAGATCAGGGTTGCGGAGCTCAAAGACCGCCCGGTGAAGTCCCGCTTCGGCGGCATACCAGGCCCGCGTGGTGTCGAACAGGTGTCGCGCCTGTAGGTTCTCGGTCCGGGCGACAATCGCGAAGCTGCCGATCAGAATGGTGAGCAGCAGGCTGAGCCACATCACGATAACCAGCGCCAGGCCACGTTGCCGGATCACAGGTCGGTCGTCCTGCGGATCGGCCGATCCGGATCCTGCACCCGGCTCGGCTGGTTGGGGATCACGTTACCCCGGTTGCTGCGCACCGCCGTGCCATCCAGCAGCGGCGCGATCTCCATCGTCGGCCAGACGAGCCGACTGCCGTCAGTCATCTCGAAGTCGAGCCTGACCAGCAGCGGGGTGGACGAACCGTCCTCCCACTCGTCGAGCCACTCGGTGGGTTCACCCTCGTCATCCACCGTCAGGTACTCAAAGCGGCCCCGATCGATACCTTCGAGCAGCACCGTCGGCGGCGTTTCGCCGTCCTCGAGCGCGTCGCCGTCCTCGAAACTGCCCAGAAGGCGGAAGGCGAACAGCAGCTCCAGCCCCTCGGGTCCGCGGCGCAGCGCAAGGACCTGCTCGTGGGGCCCGCCGCGGCTGAGATAGCCGGGCATGGGCGCCACGAAACGCATGGTGTCGTCGTTGCCCTCAAACAGGACAACACCCAGCGTGTCCTCGTCGTCCTCTTCGCTTTCCAGCGCCAGCGGCAGCATGCGGCTGACCTGGTTGCGGACAAACTGCTGGACGATCCGCAGCCGGTTCGTGCGGTCGACGAGATCCTCACCGCTGCTGACGGCCCTCGTGCCGGCGCGCAGGCCCTGGTAAGCCAGGGTCATCACCATCGCCATCAGCGTGATCGCCATGAGCAGCTCGATCAGCGTGAAGCCGGACTGCTTCGCGCCGGGCGCTCGCCCGAGGGCTCGTGAGCTCATTGGCCGCGCACCGGCGTGGCCGAGCGAAGGGTTTTGAAGACGGCCCGGCGCTCATCGTTTTCACCCCAGATGACCGTCAGCTCGACGTAATACAGATCCACCGGTGACTCCTCCAGCGAGGCCGACAGCTCATCGAGCACCTGGTAGGGCTGAATCTCCAGCGTCCAGCTGAAGTTATCGTCGAACTCGCCATCCCAGAAGCCCTCCTCGATCGCCGGGTCGATCCCCACCGAATCCATACGGGTCTGCGCCCACAGCGCGGCCTGCGAGTAGTCGGCGGACCGCGTCACGTTGCGCATCGAGGCGGACATGATTTGAAGCGTGGTGGTGAAGAGCAGCGCGAACACCACAAAAGCCGCAAGAACCTCGAGCAGCGTAAAGCCCCGCTGGCGGCGGTCGGGAAACGATCTCATCAGCTGGCCGCCCCTTCGGTGAGCTCGATCTCCCCCGTCAGCCAGCCCACGCTGATCAGCCAGCTGCGGCTGCCGGCGGTGAGCGTGATCTGCGCCCCGGTTGAGCTGCCGTCGGGGAAAAACCGCACCCGGCCAACTTCACCTTCCAGGTCAAAAGACGCCGTCTTGAGCGTGACGTCCACGCCGTCCGGTAATACCACCGCGTCTTTCTCTGGCGACTTGAAGGTGCGCTTCTCAACGTTCACCGCCAGGGTCTGCTCTTCCCGGGTGACGATGGCCTGACCCCGCGTGTACCGCAGCGCGCTGACCAGGTCCTTGCCGGCCTGCCGGGTCTTGACCCCGTCCAGGTTTCGGAACACCGATCCGCCCACCAGGCTTGCGAGCAGCCCCACCAGCACCAGCACCACCAGCAGCTCGACGAGGGAAAACCCGCCGGCCTGCTGCCGACGGCCTGCCGCCATCTTGTGGTGCCGGGGTTTCAAGTCAGTCCCAGTTGCTCAGATCGCCGGAGGTACCCTCACCGCCCGGTGAGCCGTCCTCGCCGTACGTGATCAGGTCATAGGCGCCTTTCTCGCCGGGCTTGCGGTAGACCCAGTCGTTGCCCCAGGGATCCTTGAGCACGCTGGAAGCAACGTAAGGGCCGCTCCAGAATTCAGCGCTGCCGGGTTTTTCCACCAGCTCTGAAAGCGAGTCGGGCAGCCGGCCCACGTCGAGCGCAAAGGCGTCGATATTCTGCTGAATCACGGTAATCTGCGCTTTGGCGGCCTTGAACTTCGCGCCGGTCAGGCGCCCCCAGACGTTGGGCAGCACCAGGCTCGCCAGCAGACCCAGGATGACCAGCACCACCAGCAGCTCCAGCAGACTGAAACCGCTTTGCCGTCGGCTAACGGGGGATTTTAGTTTTTTCATCACAACCTCTCTTTGGCTTTCTTCAGACCAGGTCAGTGACCTGCAATATGGGCAGCATGACCGCGATGATGATCACGGCGATGAGTACGGCAAGCGCCATGGTCAGCAGCGGCACCAGCAGCGCCATCATTCGCTCCACGGCGGTTTTGACTTCCAGATCATAGGCATCGGCGACGTCGACCAGCATCTCGTCGAGCCGGCCCGTTTCCTCCCCAACGCTGATCATCTGCAGCGCCAGGCGCGGGAATTCGCCGGTACCCGCCAGCGCGTGGGCCATGGCGCCGCCGGTTTTGACTTCTTTGCTGGCCACGTCCACCGCGTCGGCCAGCACCGCGTTGCCGAGCACCGCCCGCCCGATCGACAGCGCGTTGAGCAGCGGCACCCCGTTGGTCAGCAGCGTGCCGACCGTGCGGGACAGCCGGGCCATTTCCACTTTACGGATCAGCCCGCCGACCCCCTTGAGCTTGAGAAACTGCTGATCCCAGTAGCGGCGGCTTTCGGCCTGCCCGAGCTGGCGTTGCACGTATACCGCGAGCGCCAGCGCACCGCCGATCAGCGCCCACCAGTAATCCTGGATCACGCGCCCGACAAACAGCACCATGGTGGTGATGCCGGGCAGGTCTTCGCCCAGATCCTCGAAGATCGGCGTGAACTGCGGTACGACGTACGCCAGCAGCACGAGCAGCGAACCGATGGCCAGAATCAGCAGCAGCGCCGGGTAGATCAGGGCCGAGACGATGCTGTCTTTGAGCGCCTTGGACCGATCGAGATATTCGGCCAGCCGGGCCAGGGTTGTGTCCAGCGTGCCGCCGGTCTCGCCGCCACGCACCATATTGATGTAGAGACGGGAAAACACGCCGTGCTGCTGCTCCAGCGCATCGGACAGCGGTGAGCCGCCGCGGACCTGATCCCGAATCGCCTTGATCAGCTTCTTCAGCGGTTCACTCTCGCCCAGTTCCTCCAGGATCTGCAGGGCGCGATCGAGCGGCAGGCCGGCGCCGAGCAGCGTCGCCAGCTGCTGCGTCAGGCGCCCGATCTCAGCGGCCTTGACCCGGCTGCCGCCACCGAGCAGGTCACCCAGACCGAAGCCGACACCCTGGCCGGCCTCCTGAGCGTTGATCGGGATGTTGCCGGCTTCCTGCAGCTTGGCGATCACCTCGACGCTGCTGGCCGCCTCCATCTGCCCCGACAGCGTTTCGCCGCTGGGAGACACCGCCTTGTAGCGAAAGGTTGGCATCAGGTCTCCTGCGTAACCCGCAGCACTTCCTCAACCGTCGTCAGCCCGGCGACACACTTGGCCAGGCCGTCTTCGTACATCGTCCGCATGCCCTCTTCACGGGCCAGATCCATGATCTTGGACGCGTCAGCATGCTGCATGACCAGACGCCTAAGCGGATCGGTCATCCGCAGGAATTCCAGGATGGAGCTTCGCCCCACGTAGCCCGTCGGGGAGTTGTCCGACGGCATGGCCCGATAGAGCTGGATCGGGTTCTGGTCGGTATACCGGGCCAGCTCGAGTTCTTCGACCACCTCGGGCAGCGCCTCGTAGGGCTCCCGGGATTCCGGGTCCAGCCGCCGCACCAGCCGCTGGGCCAGAATGCCCGTGACGGTCGAGGTCAGCAGGTAGTCATCGACACCCATGTCGAGCAGGCGGGTCACCCCGCCCGGCGCGTCGTTGGTGTGAATGGTCGACAGCACCAGGTGACCGGTCAGCGCCGACTGGATCGCAATCTTGGCGGTTTCCAGATCCCGCATCTCACCGATCATGATCACGTCCGGGTCCTGCCGGACGATCGACCGCAGCGCCGCGGCAAAGTCGAGCCCGATACTCTGCTTGGCCTGAATCTGATTGACGCCCTCGAGCTGGTATTCCACCGGATCTTCGACGGTGATGATCTTGCGCTCCGGCGTATTGATCTGAGACAGCGCCGTGTAGAGCGTTGTCGTCTTACCGCTACCGGTCGGACCGGTGACCAGAATGATGCCGTGGGGCAGATCCAGCACCTCGTTGAACTGGCTCAGCACCGGTTCACGGAAGCCGAGCTTGTCGAAGCTGAACACCACGCTCTCGCGGTCCAGGATTCGCATCACCACGCTTTCGCCGTGGGCCGTCGGCACCGTCGACACGCGAAGATCAAGCTCCTTACCCTGCACCCGCAGCATGATCCGACCGTCCTGAGGCAGGCGCCGCTCGGCGATGTTCAGCTTGGCCATGATCTTGACCCGGCTGATCACCGCCGCCGTGGAGCTCGAGGGCGGCGCCTCCACCTCCTGCAGCACGCCGTCGATGCGATAACGCACCTTCAGACGGTTTTCGAACGGCTCGATGTGGATATCCGACGCGCGCGACTCAACGGCACGCTGCATGATCAGGTTCACCAGGCGGATCACCGGTGCTTCGGAGGCCAGATCGCGAAGATGCTCAACGTCATCTTCGCCCGCCGCGACTTCGTCAGTGAGATTCTCGACAATCTGCCCCATGGCGCTGCGCCCGCCGCCAAAATAGCGCTCGATCACGTCGTCGATCTCTGAACTGATGCCGACCGCCGGCTGGATTTGACGGTTCAGCGCCATACCGACGGCGCGCACGGCGTAGTCGTCGCGCGGATTGGCCATCGCCAGCAGCACGGTGTCCCCCTGCTCGGCCAGCGGCACGACGTGGCGCTCCCGCATGAACCGCATTGGCAGATCCACCGCGGGAGGCACTTCGGGAAAGTCTTTGCTGTTGATCAGCTTGAGGTCGAGCAGGCTGGCGGTGGTCTCCGCCACGTCTCGTTCCGACACCAGTCCGAGCCGCACCAGCAGGCCGACAAAGTTGTCGTTGCTTTCGGCTGCGAGCCGCTGGGCTTTGACGACATCGGCGTCGCGCAGGCGACCGGCGTCCACCAACGCCGAGCAGAGTTCCTGATCGAATTCGCTGAGCTGTTCCGGCAACACCTCATCAGCGGTGCCGGCTTCGTCCCGTGCTGTGTCTGCCATGATCACTATGTCCCGTTGGCGCCCCGTGGTCCCTGAGCGCCTGTTCTTATCGGCATTGTCGAAATATTCTGACAGCTATGCCGGTCTCGAGTTCGTCACGAATCGATCCGCGATCCCTTTTCACGCTCGCAGCGGGGGTCGGTTCGAACCCAGAAGGTTCCCGCCGAGGCTACACGCGCCCCCGGCCGCCCAGGCCGCCGAGCTGCGGCACCAGGGATTCGATGTAGGCTCGATTGAGCAGCAGCCAGAGAACCACCGGCACCACGCTGGGGATAATCAGGTATCCGAACTGGTAGGCCAGCGCGGTCGGCGACGGCCCGATCCCCACCTCGGCCATCACGGCCGCCCCTTCAGCGCCGAGCTGGAAGTGTAGCGTTTTGAAGGTCTCCCAGATGCTGCCCCAGGACTGCACCAGCGCGATCACCAGCCAACCCACCAGGATCTGCAGCGTTCGCTTCAGGTGGCTCAACGGTGTACAGATCACCAACCCGGCAAACAGCGGCAGGCCGTAGCCATAGATCAGCGGGTTGACCGGAACGACCACAACAGGCTGCCCCTGGCCCTGCTGCATCTGCTCTTCCGGTATGGCCATCAGCACCTCTGCCTCCAGCTCATGACCGTTCTGCACAACGTTGTAAAACTGTTCTGGCCAGATACCGGTCAGCAGCAGGTCCACCAGCACCGTCACGGGAACCACAAACAGCTGGCGCCAGAGCACCCAGAAGAAAAAAGCGAGCGGCAGCCACAGCAAGGCCCGCAGCAGAAAGCCCTTCAGGGTGATCGTTCCCGTCTCCTGCTCGCTCATTTCAACCACGCCCTGGCATTCAAAAACATCCTCATCCAGGGGCCGTATTCCGGCCAGTCGTTCGGCGCCCAGGAGTGCTGCACGGTGCGGAATACGCGTTCGGGGTGAGGCATCATCAGAGTGACGCGCCCGTCGGCGTTGCACAGCCCGGTGACGCCGCCCGGACTTCCGTTCGGGTTCTCCGGGTAGCGCCTGGCGGCCCGGCCGTCGGATTTGACGTACCGAAGAGCCAGGCGCCGGCCCAGCTGGCCAACGCCGGCATCCGTTTCAAAGCGGCTGCGACCCTCGCCGTGAGACACGACCACAGGGAGGCGCGAACCCTGCATGCCCTGCAGCAGCACCGACGGCGAGTCGGTCACTTCGACCAGGCTCAGTCGCGCCTCGAACTGCTCGGACCGGTTCCTGACGAACGTCGGCCAGCCCTCGCTGCCCGGGATCAGTTCGCGCAGCGCGGACAGCATCTGGCAGCCGTTGCAGACGCCGAGGACAAAACGATCGGGATTGCGAAAAAAATCAGCAAACTGGGCGCGCAGATCCGCGCGGTGCAGGATCGCCTTGGCCCAACCCTGGCCAGCCCCCAGCACGTCGCCATAGGAGAAGCCGCCACACGCCGCAAGCCCGCTGAACTGCTCGAGCCTGACACGACCATCAATGAGGTCGGTCATATGCACGTCCACCGGGGTAAAGCCGGCGAAGTGAAACGCCGCCGCCATCTCCGCATGACCGTTCACCCCCTGTTCGCGCAGGATCGCCACCCGGGGTTTTCGTTCCAGCACCAGCGACCGCCTGACCTGCTCCGACAGGTCGTCCAGATCGAAGCTGAGATGGGGGTTGAGTCCGGGGTAATTCTGCGCGATAGCTTCGCGCTCCTCGTCTACGCAGGCGGGATTGTCCCGGAGCCGGGCGACGGCGTGGCTGGTCTCCTCCCATACGCGCTGCAGCCCGCTACGCGTGCTCGACAACAGCGGGCGCCCCTGCTGCCTGACGAGCAGCTGACCGTCACCGCGCGGGCGCGCCAGCAGCTGGCAGGTGAGTCCGCGGCGATGAAACGCCTGTGTCACATGATCCACGTTGTCAGCGCGAACCTGGATCACCGCGCCGGCCTCCTCATTGAACAGCCACGGCAGCGCGGCTTCACTCTCCGGTACCTCGATATCGAGCCCGCAGCGTGACGCAAACGCCATTTCCAGTGCGCAGGTGACGGCGCCGCCGTCCGATCGGTCGTGATAGGCGAGCAGGAGCCGCTGAGCATTCAGCGACGTGATCAGCTCAAAAAAGATCCCCAGCGGTTCGGGCTGCACGTCGGGCGCCTCCGCGCCGACGGTCCCGTAGGCCTGCGCGAGCGCGCTTCCCCCCAGCCGCCGGGCGCCTGCAGACACCTCCACCAGCAGCAGTGGATGCTGCGCGTCGACCTTGAGCTGCGGCGTCAAGGCACGACGCACGTCGGCCACCGGCGCAAAGCCGCTGACCACGAGCGACAGCGGGGCCCGGCGCCGCTGCTCGCGCCCCGACTCGTCGTTCCAGACGGTCTGCATCGAGAGCGAGTCTTTGCCGACCGGTATCGTCAGCGAGAGCCTGGGGCAGAATTCCATACCCACCGCCTTCACCGCGTCAAACAGGCGCGCGTCCTCACCGGAAGCGCCGGCGGCCGCCATCCAGTTGGCCGACAGCTTGATCCGGGACAGCCGACCGATGCCGCTGCCGGCCAGGTTGGTGACCACTTCCGCCACCGCCATCCGCGCCGCCGCGGGTGCATCCAGCAGGGCCAGCGGCGTCCTCTCGCCCACCGCCATCGCTTCTCCGGCGTGCCCGTGAAAGTCCGCCAGCGTCAGCGCGGAATCCGCCACGGGCACCTGCCATGGCCCGATCATCTGGTCCCGGCTTACCAGCCCCCCGACCGTGCGGTCACCGATCGTGATCAGAAACCGTTTGCTGGCCACGGAGGGTATACGCAGCACGCGCAGCAGCGCGCGCTCGAGCTTGACGCCGGTCAGCTTCAGTTGGCTGACAGGCAGCGGCGCCCGTCGGACGTCGCGGCCCATCCGCGGCGGCTTGCCGAACAACACCGACATCGGCAGGTCAACCGCCGGCTCGTTCAGCAGCTCGTCGTTCAGGCGCAGGTGACGCTCGCCGGTGGCCCGACCGAGATTGGCGACCGGGCAGCGCTCCCGCTCGCAGAACGCCATAAACAACGCCAGCCCCGACTCGGCAACGCCGAGCACGTACCGCTCCTGCGCCTCGTTGCTCCAGATCTGCATCGGTGAAAGGCCGGAATCTCCCAGCGGGATCCGACGCAGCTCCAGCACGCCCCCGCGCTCGGCGTCATTCAGCAGCTCCGGGATGGCGTTGGACAGGCCGCCGGCGCCGACGTCATGAATCGACTCGATCGGATTGTCCTCGCCGAGCGCCCAGCACCGGTCGATCACCTCCTGGCACCGCCGCTGCATCTCCGGGTTATCCCGCTGCACCGACGCGTAGTCCAGCTCCGAGTCCGAGCTCCCGCTGCTCATCGACGAGGCAGCGCCGCCGCCCAGACCGATCAGCAGCGCCGGGCCGCCCAGCACCAGCACGTGATGACCCGGCTTGAGCGGTTTTTTCAGCACGGCGTGCGGGCCGATGCTGCCCATGCCGCCAGCGAGCATGATCGGCTTGTGGTAGCCGTAGGCGATGTCGCCCAGCCGCGCCTCGAAAGATCGAAAGTAACCACAGAGCGCAGGGCGCCCAAACTCGTTATTGAAGCTCGCCGCGCCGATCGGCCCCTCCAGCATGATCTCCAGAGCGCTGGCCATATGGGACGGGCGGGCAGCGTCCTCTTCCCAGGGTCGTGGGTGATCCGGCAGATGCAGGTTGGCGACCGAAAAGCCGGTCAGTCCCGCCTTGGGTTTGCCACCGCGTCCGGTCGCCGCCTCATCGCGGATCTCGCCACCCGAGCCCGTGGCCGCCCCCGGATAGGGCGAGATACCCGTCGGGTGGTTGTGGGTTTCGACCTTGATCATAAAGTGATTCGGCTCGCGCCGGCTCACGTAGCGCCGCGTTCTGGGGTCGATCATCCAGCGTTCAGCGGTATTTCCCTCAACCACCGCCGCATTGTCGCTGTAGGCGCTGAGCACGCCGTTGTCGAACGATTCGTAGGTATTCCGGATCATGCCGAACAGCGAGCGCTCCGCCGTCACCGCGTCAACGCGCCAGTCAGCGTTGAAGATCTTGTGCCGGCAGTGCTCGGAGTTGGCCTGTGCGAACATCATCAGCTCGGCGTCGGTAGGGTCCCGGCCCAGCTCGCCGTAGGCGGCCGTCAGGTAGTCGATCTCGTCTTCCGCCAGAGCCAGCCCCAGAGACCGATTGGCGCTGACCAGCGCCTCCTGCCCCAGCCGCCAGACCGCCACCCGGCCGACCGGCTGCGGCTTGCCCTGTTCGAACAGGGATCGAACGCCGGTCAGATCCGCCAGAACCTGCGAGGTCATGCGATCGTGGAGCGCCAGCGACTCGAGCGGTTCGCGCACGGGCGCGGCAAACTGGTAGCGAACGCCGCGCTCGATCCGGCTGACCCAGCCGAGGCCGCAGCCTCGGACAATATCCGTGGCCTTGCTCGACCAGGGGCTGATTGTCCCCTCCCGCGGCAGCACAAAAATCATGCTGTGATCCTGGGATTCGAGGGAAATTTCGTCGCGGGCACCAAGTAGGGAGGACAGCTCGACCCAATGGGCGTCACTCACCTTGCCGGCAGCGGATCGGGTTGTCGCGGCGAGGAAAACCTCCCGCGCCTCCGTGAGCTCAGGCACGGCGCCGCCGCCTCGGGCGGCAGCCCGTGCGGACAGCTGTCGGTTGATTTTCTCCAGCCGGAACACCGAGAGATACGGGGCTCCGGATAAGCAGCGCAGCAGCATCGCGTCAGAACCTCAGGGACTTCGGTGGTCCGGCGCTCTGACCATCACTTAAGCAGGTCGGACCCGAGATTTTTACGCCAATCGTGCGGCCAATCATCTGGTGAGGAAAACCCGAAACCGGAGCAGGCCCGATGATACTGCAATCCGGCAGCCCCGGGCGAGCCAGACCGCTGTCAGGCCAGCCGGAGCATCGGGTTTCAGGCACTGTGAGATCGCGCGCCAGCCGAAGGCTGACGCGCGCAGATCAGGGTTTCGAGTGCAGTGCGCTCGTCAGGGGGCGGCCAGCTGCTGCAGGCGGACAATCAGGTCGGCCGGCGGCACATAGCCCGGGATCAGCGTACCGCTGTCGGTGACCAGCGCCGGCGTCCCGGTGACGCCCAGCTCCCGACCCAGGTTGTAGTGGCTCTCAATCGGGTTGTCACACTGCGCCGCCACAGGCTCCTCGCCGGACTTGGCGAGCGTCATCGCGGCGTTCTGGTCGGGGGCGCACCACACCGAGACCGCTTTGTCGAAGGAATGGGAGCCGAGGCCGGCGCGCGGGAAAAAGAGGTAGTCGACCTCAATACCGAGCTGGTTGTACTCAGCGATCTGGTCGTGCAGCCGGCGGCAGTAGCCGCAGTCAATGTCGGTGAACACCGTGATCCGGTGCTTCTTCTGTCCCTCAGCGGCAAAACGGATCCGCTCGCCGTCCGTGACCTTTTGCAGTCGGGTGCTGCGCACCGCCCCTTTGCTCGCCTCCGAAAGGTTTTTCCGGGTGGCCATCTCGATCAGCTGCCCGTCGATCAGATATTTCCCGTCGTTGGAGACATAAACCAGCTGGGCGCCCAGGAGAACCTCCATAAAGCCGGCAAATGGCGCCTGCTTAATGGAATCGATCTGGACGTCGGGGACCAGGCGCTGCATGGCCGCGCGCACGGCGGCTTCGCCGGCCGATCCATTATTCTGCGCCAGCGCAGCCGTGGAAAAGAGGCTGGCGATGACCAGCAGCACAATCTTTCGGTTCATGGTGTTCACTAGGTTGATCGTCGGTCATGGGACCCTCAGGGCCCCGAAAAATTCCGCTACCTTACCATTTTGCTTGGTGCACGGCGCCGTTCACCCGATATGCGGCGGGAAAGTGCTGCCAGGAACTCCGCGCTACCCTCGAGGGTGGTGCTTTTGATGCAGTTCGGACAGGTGGTCGGTCGCCACGTGGGTGTAGATCTGCGTGGTAGACAGATCGCCGTGACCGAGCAGCAGCTGGATGACCCGGAGGTCAGCGCCGTGGTTGAGCAGGTGAGTAGCAAAGGAATGCCGCAGCGTGTGCGGAGAGAGGTGGTCCTCGATGCCCGCCTGCTGAGCGTGCCGGCGAAGCAGATGCCAGAACGCCTGCCGGGTCATGCCGGAGCCGCGGCGCGTGACAAACACGTGCTCACAGTGTCGGTCGCCGAGCAGGTCCGGCCGCGATGATTCGAGATACCGGGTCAGCCAATAGAGCGCCGCTTCGCCGATCGGCACGAGGCGCTCCTTGCTGCCTTTGCCCAGCACCCTCACCGCGCCCTGCCGGGTGCTGACCTCCGACGCTCTCAGCGTGACCAGTTCGGACACGCGCAGTCCCGTGGCATAAAGCAGTTCGATCATCGCGCGATCGCGCAGACCCAGCGGGGTTGAGACGTCGGGGGCCGCCAGCAGGCGCTCCACCTGCGCCTCGGAGATGGCGCCGGGCAGAGGACGCCTGAGCTTCGGGGCCTCGATACGTTCGCTGGGATTATCGCTGCGCCGACCGCTGTCGAGCAGAAAGCGGTAGAACACCCGCAGGCACGACAGCAGGCGGGCATTGGAGGCCAGGCTGAAGCCGAGCTGAGCACGCCGGCCGAGATACTCCAGCAGATCGCTTCGCTCCGCGCTCAGCAGGGTCCGGTCATGCGCGCCGAGCCAGAGCGCCAGGCCACTCAGATCGAAGCGGTAAGCGGTGAGCGTGTTCTCCGCCGCTCCGTCCCGCGCCCACAGCTGGTCGACAAATTGCTCGATCAGCGGATCGGTCGCGGGCTCGGTGCTCAAATGCCGACTCCTTCGGGTGAGAAGCGCATAAAAAAAAGACAGCGATGATCGCTCATCGCTGTCTGAAAGATAGGATCCAGGCCTGCCAGAGATCGGCGGCCCTGATCGAGATCGGTCAGGGGCCCGAGCGCTTCGAAAGCTCGTCCAGATGATTCAACCACTGCTGCGCGCTCTGCCGCGTCTTTTCATACTTGCGGGCGGTCTGGAAGGCGGTTCGGGCGGCACCAGTGTTTTCGGTATTCAGCTCCGCCATCCCCAGGAGTACATACATATTGCCCATCTGCGTTTCGGTAAGCCCGCCTTTGTCGATGGCCGCGGTGAGCGACTTTTTGGCCTCACCCCAGTCTTCCTTATCGACGAGGATATGGGCCACCTGCATGTCGAGCTTGCCGTCGAGCGAGAGCTCCGCGGCATTCGCCAGCGCCTCCACCGCCTTATCGAGCTCCTGGGAGGCATACCAGGCGTTGCCCAGCTGCTCCCAGTACTTCTGAGTCGGCTCGATGATGCCGGCTTCGATGCCCTCGGACAGCGTCTCAGCGGCTTTCACCGGCAGCTCCAGATAGCCGTAGAGGCTGAAGAGCTGAATCAGGTCCTGTTCCGTCTCTAACATGCCGCGTCGATGGGCGAGCGCCAGGATGGCCAGCGCCTCTTTGTCGTTCTTGAGCGTTACGTTGATCGAGGAAAGCTGAGTCCAGTATTGTTTCTTATCAGGCCAGCCGCGCACCAGGATCTCCAGCGTCTCTCGAGATTCGGGAAACTGCTTCAGCTCATAGTGCATCGCCAGCTTGAGCTGATACCACGTTTCCTTCGGGTTGTCCGACATTCCGATCGCGATGTCGATGTTCTTCAGCGAATTGGCGAAATCGTCACGCTGCGCATAGACCGAAGCCCGCAGCTCGTACGCCTCCACCTTGACCTGACCGGACTCTTCCTGCCATTTGTCGATCCAGCGGAGTGCGTCATCATAGCGCTCGCGCATGTAGTAGAGCTGCGCGATCTGGAACATGGCGTCGAAGTGCGGCTGGTTTGGCAGCACGTCCATCTCAACGATCTGCTCATACAGCGACAGGGCGCTGTCGAAGTCGTCGGTCGCCATCTGCGCCTGTGCGAGTCCGAACATCGCTTGCGATCGCTCGTAAGGATCCTTGATCTTCTCGACCAGCTCCGCGAACTCGAGCTTCGCTTCAGCGTACTCTTCATTAGCGACCATCTCCCAGGCTTTCTGCACCGCATTGAAGTTACGCTCGTTTTTCCACACAGCGGCTGGCGGCTCACGGGTGGACGTCTCTTCCTGTGCAAAGGCCGGAGAGAGAGGTAGCGCCAGGCCCAGGATCAGGGCGGCGGTGAAAATGCGTGTGTTTCTGGTCATTCTGATCTCCACTTGAGACTGCACCGGCGGCGTGAGGTCACACCAGCCGGCGGGTTATCAGGTGTCTGCGAGCTTGAATTCGAGCGTCTGGGTTGCGCGCCTGGCAACCGCCTGACCATCGATCACCCGCGGCTTGAACTTCCATTTGAGAATCGCCCGGATCGCTTCGCGATCAAATACGCGCGGCGGCTTGGAATCCACCACCGACGGGTCGGTCACCGTGCCGGATTCAGTGATCGTGAATTCCACGGTGACGTAGCCTTCGATTTTGGCGATTGCGGCGCGCCGCGGGTACTGCGGCTGGATGCGCACGAGGGGAATAATATCACCCTCCGAGTTGGCGTCTCCGGCTCCGAACGCGCCAAGAAACGGGCCACTGCCGCTGACCGGCACGTCGAGCTTCGGCATGTTCATGTTGGGCATCGGCGTGACGACCCGATCCATGTTCTGCACGTTCATCTTCGGCGGCGGCGGCGGGTCTTTGGGCGGCGGCGGCTTCTTGGGCACTTCCCGGTTCTTGACGTTCAGATCCTCATCGAGATCGATCGGCCCGAAACGGATGCCCGGTGGTGATTCCCCCTTGTCACCCAGCCCCGGACCGCCCGAGATCAGGTACTGCATGAAGAGAAACAGGGAGACCGTAACCGCTACCGCCAGCAGCATACAGATTCCGGTCCGCACGTTGTCCTGCATCGCTACCATGATTACCTCCCGGGTTTTTCTGCCGCTACCGAAATGGCGTTCACCCCAGCCAGCTTCACCTGATCCATCACCGATACCAGGATACCGGTAGCGGACTTGTCGTCAGCGATGATCACCACGCTGCCCTCGGGGTTTTCGGCGTGGGCTTTCTCCACGTTGGCGCGGACGGCCCGCACCTCAACCCGCCGTTTGTTCATCCAGACTTCACCATTTTCGCTGATCGCGATCATGATGCTGCCCTTCGTCTTCTTTTCCGCGGTATTGGCGGTCGGGCGGCTCACGTCGATCCCCGACTCCTTGACGAAGGAGGTGGTCACGATGAAAAAGATCAGCATGATGAACACGATGTCCAGCATGGGGGTGATGTTGATTTCGGTATCGTCTTCCTGGCCGTGTCGACGTCGCATCAGGTCATCCTCGTTCGGTTTGGGCCCGGCAGCGCTTAGTGGCGCTGCATCAGGTCCCCTAATTTATGGGTTTCGGTTTTGTGCCAGTACTCGAAGCGGGTACCAAAGTAGACCCCGGACAGGGCGGCAACCATGCCAGCCATGGTCGGCACCGTGGCCTTCGACACGCCGGACGCCATCGCGCGGGCGTTGCCGGTGCCGGTGATGGCCATGATGTCGAAAACGTTCAGCATGCCGGTCACCGTGCCGAGCAGCCCGAGCAGCGGACACAGCGCAATCAACGTTTTCACCAGCAGAATGTTGCGACCCATGTCGTTGCTCACTTCCGAAATCATCGCCTGGCGAATCTGCCGGGCATGCCACGAGTTGGTGTCAACCCGGGCATCCCATGCGCTGATGACCTGCCGCATCCGGCGGGGATGCACCATTTTGAAGTACCACATGCGCTCCAAAATAAAAGTCCACATCAGCAGCAGCACCGCCATGATGGCCCACAAAACCCCGCCGCCGAGCTCAATGAACTCGGCCAGGCTGGTCGATAGTTCAGACAGCCACGCCATCCTGCTTCTCCGCAATGCGAGCGACGATACCGGCGCTCTGCTCTTCGAGAATCTGAATCAGAGCACGCGAGCGGCTCTGCAGCAGGCTGTGCAGGAACGTCAGCGGAATGGCGACGCAGAGACCCAGCACGGTGGTGATCAGGGCCTGAGAGATGCCTCCCGCCATCATCTTCGGATCGCCGGTACCGAACAGGGTGATCGCCTGGAAGGTGCCGATCATACCGACCACCGTACCGAGCAGACCCAGCAGCGGTGCGATCACGTACAGCATTTTGATGAAGCTCAAGCCCGACTCCAAAGGTCCGGTCTCCCGCAGAATTGCCTCGTCCAGTTTCAGCTCTAACGTTTCAACGTCAGCATCGGGGTTTTCCGCGTAGACGGCCAGGACGCGGCCCAGCGCGTTACCGCTGTCGGGCGCAGACTTCTTCAGCTGGCTGTTGATCGCCATACCTTTGGTGAACAGCAGGATGCCGCGGAAGGCCGCCACCGCGAGGCCAAGTAGACCGATCGCCATAATCACGTAGCCGATCAGGCCGGCGTCACCCATCTCGGAGAGCACGCCGTCGCCGATACCCAGACGCTCGGCCCAGGTTTTGGTTTGAACCACCAGCGACAGGATCACGCCGCGCGTGAAGTCGACGGCCATCGGCTCCGCCGTGCCGGCAGCGGCGTTTTCAAAGCCGCCGACCAGACCCAGGAAGCGGCCCGGCGGCTGGCGTTCCAGCTCGGCCAGGATGCCCTGCTTGTGGTCCGTGGACGGCTCCTGCCACTGCAGGAACTTGCCGCCGGAGATAGCGTTGAAAACGCCGATTCGCGTGACTTCCTGGGCGCGATCGACCTCGCCGTTCGGCCGCAGGATGTCGGCCGTGAACTTGGTCACCTTGCCCTGCTCGGTCAGCTCACGCTGCACTTCATACCAAAGCTGCTGGAGCTCTGGAATGTTCGGCAGCTCTTTACGCTGGGCAAGCGTGCCCAGGAATTCTTCGCGACCCGGGAGCTGAGCACTGACGATCGAACCTTCGACCTTGCCCTTGAAGTCGTTCGACACCTGTCGAACCACGCCAAACATCTCGCCGAGGTTACCCATCCGCTCGTTGAGGACGGTCTCGAGCTCAGCCAGCGTTTGTTCGTTCTCGTCAAACGCGTTTTTCAGCCGATCGGACTTGGCTTCCTCAGCCTGCAGCGCCGCGCGGGCCTGCGATAGCAGCTGACGCTGCTGATTGCGGTTGGCAAGAAACGTGGTTTCACGCTGCTTGTTCTCCGCGGTCTGGCGAGTCGCCGCCGCCTTGGTTTCTTCCAGCAGCTGGTCCAGCGTCTGAGCGCCGGCCGGTGCGGCCAGCAGCAGCGTGGTAGCGCCGGCTATCAGCAGCGCGTTGAGTCGTCGAGACATGTTGCGGATCATCACTTTGCACCCCCAGCGGCCGGAACCGGCAGCTTGACCAGGTTGAAGGCCTCCTGGTTGTTGGCCATGCGCACCGCGTTATTGATCGGGGTGACGTAGCTACCGTCGAGCTCCTCCCAGTTGCGGCTGTTGGGATTCCACCAGCCCACCTGTTCACCGTCTAGCGACTGATAGATCAGCAGCGTGCGGCCGACCACCAGGAAATTCACGGTCCGATCGGTTTCCGGAAGCTTACCCTGGTAGGAGAAAACATTTCGGCCGAGATCGATCTCGCGCTGGTAGGCGTCCATCACGCGTCGATATTTTTCGGACGTCGTGACGTCCGCGCGATAGATGGTGTCCTGAAGGTCCAGGACGATGTTCCGACGCTGCTCTAGCTGGAACGGCACGTCAGCCTCGACGATCTGCTCCAGCGTATCGATCATTTCGATCAGCAGCGGGACAACACCCCGGTTGGTGCTCTCAAGCTGCTCAAGCTGCCGATTGACCGCATCGATTTCGCTCATCTGGTTGTTCACGACCCGCTGCAGCTGGTCGTTGTAGACGCGGAGCGATTCAGTTTCCCGCAGGACCCGCCGATACTCAGCGATGAGATCTTCGGTTTCCGAAGCGAGATTGTTGATTCGATCCTGCGATTGGCGGGTTTCCTGATTGGTTTGCTGCTCGGTTTGCACCGATGAGTCCAGCACGTCAGCCAGGCTGCTGCCGGTGGTTAAGCTCACGATGAGCGCCACGGCGGCCCAGTCCACAGCGCGAAATGGTCGGATTGGCATATTGTTTTGTCCCAACTTAGTCGGCTTAAAAAGTCGCAACCGGTGTCTTTCGAACCCCTCGGGAGAAATTCGTGGCACAAGAACGCCGGTTGTCCCAGTCGTTAGAGGGCGAACAGCTTAGCGCCTGTCTGTGTAAAAGCAAACGAAGCCGGGTTGTGCCCCCCGGGCGGTAAGGTCGTCCCGCCGCGTGCCCATGCCAGGCCGGCCGGAGACCTACTCCTACAACGCCTTGTACCGGCATTTTCGTAGGGCCCAAGCCCGGAAAGTTAGCAGCCTTTACCCACGGCTGACAAGCCTCGCCGCCACCTCTGCGGCCCCGGCGGCGACTCCTGGCCCTGAGAAGACATGCAGGGGGTCAGCCGCCAGGCAAACGGCAGACCCGCCGTCGATACCCTCCCAAAACGCGCCCAAAACAGTCTCTTCACGGCGCGCTGCAGTAAGCTTGCGGCATGAACGCTAAAGCGCAGACCGGAACCGTTCCCGGCCCGGAGAACAGCACCGCCGAGGATGCGGGGCTGGTGCCCGAGTACGCACCGTGGTGGCATCTCCTGCTCGCGAATCTCTATGACCTGCTCGCGATTATCGGCCTGCTGTTTGTTGCGACAGCCCCCTGGGCGATGCTCAGCAGCGGCGACGCCGTGACCGCCGGATCACTGGCGTTTCAGCTCTATCTGCTCGCGCTGATCAATGCATACTTCTGCTTTAGCTGGTGGCGAGGAGGCCACACCCTGGGTATGCGCCCCTGGCGGATGCAGATCCGCCGGCACGACGGCGCGCTGCCAACCATGGTCCAGTGTCAGATACGTTTCTGGATGGCGCTGCTGTCCTGGGGCGTCGCGGGTCTGGGCCTGTTCTGGCAGCTCGGCGGGAAAGGCACCTGGCACGACATTGCGAGCTCGACCCGTGCGGTCAAGGTCATCATCCGCAAGACGCCCCGCCCCAAGGGCTAGCGCGCAAGTCAATTGCCCCGGCGCAACGCCCAGACCGTCACGAGGGTGAACAAGCCGCTGGGCAGCAGCGCCGCCAGCACCGGAGAAATGTCGTAAACCTGGGCCAGACTTCCCGACCATCGATTCAATAAATAGAAGCCGATCCCGAGGAGCATGCCGACAAACAGCCGCCCGCCGAGCGTCCCCGCGCGCACACCCGAGAACAGAAACGGCGTCGCCGCGAACACGATAACCAGCGTCGACAGCGGATAGGCGAGCCGCGCCCAGAGCGCGGCCTGGTAGGGCCTGGCGTTGAGGGCGTTCTGCTCCAGATAGCTCACGTAAGGACGCAGCTCGTGGATCGGCAGGTCTTTGGGCCGGGTGATTGCCGCGCGGATCTGATTCGGGCTGATCAGCGACTCCCAGGTCTCCTCAGCGGGCTGTTCGGTGCTGACGCGCCCGTCGGCCAGCCGGCTGCGACGCAGCTCCGCCAGCGTCCAGCTGCCGTCCACGAAGCGAGCGCTGCTGGCGGACGTCGCCTGCCTCAACCGCCCCTCCTCGAATTCAAATGCGTCGATGTCCGCCAGCACCACCGGTTCGGTTGGATCGGCGTTGGCCACCAGCGGCCGGCGCGCATGAATCACCCGGTTACCGTCCCTCACCCAGAGCCCGGCATCGCTGGAGAGCGCCACGCCTTCGGTTGTGGCCCTGAGACGCATCGCCTTGGCCAGCCGATCCCCCGCTGGCCCGACCACTTCGGACACCAGCAGCATCGGCAGCATCAGAACGGCCGCGGCCAGCACGACCGCCAGCGCAATCCGCAGCCGCGACAGGCCCACGGTCCGGTAAGCGACGATCTCGCCGCTGGCCGCCATTCCGCCGACGCCGAGCAGCGCACCCACCACCGCAGCCGTCGGGAAGAGGTTGGCGGCATGTTGAGGGATCACCAGCAGCGTGAACTGGACCGCATTGCCGGCGGTATACGTACCGCGGCCGACATCGCCGAGCTCAGCGATCAGCGTAAAGACCGCGTCGAGCGAGACCAGCACCGCCAGGGCCAGGCCCATGCCGGCGATTGCGGTGCGGCCGATGTGTCGATCCGCGATCGCGCCGATCATGAGGCGGCCGCACCCAGCGCTGGCGGCGGCGTCGAAGCCCTGCGGCGCTGGTGGCGATTTCGCAGCAGCCACAGGGCGAGCGCGACGCCGCCGAGATGAATCCACCACAGCCCTGCCGACCGCCAGCTCGGGTCATCCTCCAGCCAGGAGGTGCCGATCGCCAGCAGATTGGCGTAGGTGACGTAGATCATGATGGCGAGGACCATGTTGCCGAAGTATCCGCGCCGGGGGTTGGTACGCGACAGCGGCACCGCCAGCAATGTCAGCACCACCATGGCGAAGACCGGTGCGATGCGCCAGTGAAACTCAGCGTGATGGTAGGGGGTTTGTCCAGCCAGCACCTCCGCGAGGGGCAGCGCGCCAAACTTGGTGATCACCTGATCTTCCCCGGGGTCGGGCAGCCGCAGGTCGTTGCGAACAAACTTCATCCAGCGATAATCGCCGCCGCCCGGTGTGCCCTCGCTGCGCTCGCCGTCTTTGAGTGCGAGATACCGGGCGCCGCTGGCATCCTGATACTGATAACCGCTGTCGGCGGTGACGATGTCTTTTCGCCCGTTGCGCTCGATATGAATGAACGCGTTGCGAAATGATCCATCGGGTTCGAGGGAGCCGACGTAGACGACGCTGCCGCCGCTGGCAAACTCGTGGAATCGGCCGGCCTGCAGCCCTGCCACCGACATGTCGCTCGCGGCTCTAGCGATCAGCGTTTTTGACGTACGCAGGGCCCAGGGGGCAATCCAGAGAGACAGGATCGTGATCATCACCAGCATCGGGACCAGCAGCCAGGCCAGCGGCCGGAAAAGGCTCCGCTGGCCCATGCCGCACGCCGCCAGCACCGTGAGTTCCTGGTCACGATACAGTCGGCCAAACCCCAGGATGATGCCGAGAAACAGCGACAGCGGCAGCAGGACCGTCAGCCCCTCCAGGCTCTTCAGCATGAGCTGCGTCATGAGCAGGTTCGACGGCACCCGCCCCATCGCCACGTCGGCCAGCGTGTCGCCGACAGCCAGCCCGACGGTGACGCAAAGCAGCACAGCTAGGACGCCGAGCCAGGTTAAGCCAACCGTCCTCAGCAGGTATCTGTCGGCGATGCGCATGGGTTTACCGCGGACCAAATTCCTTTAAAATACCGGGTCATTTTAGCAACGGGCGCGACGGCAGTGTCGAGCCCGTTATCGTTTCGGCAAGCGTCTTTGTCCATGGCTGGTCCATGGTCCGTTCATGGTTGATCCATGACCACTCCGCGCCCGGCCGTGTCCATGGCGCCACCAGCGCCCAAATCATGTGAGACGTTTATCCAATGAAATTTTCCGTAGTTGAGCAGTCAGCGATCGAAGTTGCGACACCCTGCCTGATTATCGGTGTGCACGAACAGGCTCGACTCCGGGGAGCGGCCGCGGCGGTCAACAAGGCGAGCGGCGGCCGGCTGCTGAAGATGCTCAAGAGCGGCGACATTGCGACGCAGGTTGGCAAGACGTTTCTCTGGACGGAAGTGCCAGGGGTCAAGGCCGATCGGGTGCTGGTGGTCGGCTGCGGCAAGGCGGAAGACTTCGGCGCCTCCGCGCTGCAGGCGGCAACCGCAGGCGCCATCGCGTTCCTCGCCGGACGAAACGTTCGCGCGGTCGTCTGCGCGCTGCCCGAGCTGACCATCACGGGACAAACGGCGTCCTGGCGTACCCGCCTGTGTGCGCTTGCGTGTGCGTTCGGCGCGTACCGCTACACCGCCACCAAAGCCCGCAGCGCCCGGCGCTCAGCGGTTTCCCGGGTGAGCTTTCTCGGCGACAAGACGCTGCGCAAGCCGCTTCGCGAAGCCGCCGCCATGGCCTCCGGCATCGAACGGGCTCGAGAGCTGGGGAACCTGCCGCCAAACATTTGCACACCCAGCTACATCGCGCAGGAGTGTCGTTCCCTGGCGGAGAAGCTGCCCAACTGCAAGTCGCGGGTGCTGAGCCGCAAAGAGTTGGAGAATCTCGGCATGGGCTGCCTGCTGGGGGTTTCCCAGGGCAGCGCCCACCCGCCCAAGCTTGTGGTGCTCACCTATCAGGGTGCTGCGAAGAGCGCGGCGCCGGTGGTGCTCGTCGGCAAAGGCATCACGTTCGATACCGGCGGTATCTCGCTGAAGCCCGGCAAGGGCATGGACGAGATGAAGTACGACATGTGCGGCGCCGCCAGCGTGATCGGCGCTTTTGCCGCCTGTGCGGCGCTCAAGCTGAAAATCAATCTGGTGACGCTGGTGCCGGCGGTCGAGAACATGCCCGACGGCAAGTCCTACCGTCCCGGTGACGTGCTCACGAGCATGTCGGGGCAGACCGTGGAAGTGCTCAACACCGACGCTGAGGGTCGCCTCATTCTGTGCGACGCGCTCACCTACGCCGAGCGTTATAAGCCTCAGGCCGTGGTCGACGTGGCCACGCTGACCGGCGCTTGCGTCATCGCCCTGGGCAAACACGCCAGCGGCCTGATGACGCCCCATGACAAGCTGGCCAACGAGCTGGTGGAGGCCGGCGAAGACACGCATGATCGGGCGTGGCGTCTGCCGCTGTGGGACGACTACCAGCCGCAGCTCGATACGCCCTATGCGGATATGCAGAACATTGGGGGGCCGAGCGCAGGCGCAATCACGGCGGGCTGTTTTCTGTCGCGGTTTACCAAGGCCTTTGACTGGGCGCACCTGGACATCGCCGGCAGCGGCTGGGACGGCGGCACCAAGAACGGCGCCAGCGGTCGCCCCGTTGCGCTGCTGACCCAGTTCCTGATCAACCGCGCCGGCTGACACCCCTGGACAAGCTGCGATGGACAAAAGCTATCAGCCGGCGGCGATCGAACAGCGCTGGTACGAGCGCTGGGAAGAGCTCGGCGTGTTTGCGCCGACCGCCGAGGGCGAACCCTATTGCATCATGCTGCCGCCCCCGAACGTCACGGGAGTCCTGCACATGGGACACGCGTTCCAGCACACGCTGCAGGACGCGCTGACCCGCTACCACCGCATGGCCGGCCACAGCGCCCTGTGGCAATGCGGCACCGATCATGCCGGCATTGCCACGCAGATGGTGGTCGAGCGACAGCTCGAGAGCAAAGGCCAGACCCGCCACGACCTGGGCCGCAAGCGGTTTACCGAAGCCGTTTGGGACTGGAAGGCGCACTCGGGCGGCGAGATCACGCGGCAGATGCGTCGGCTGGGCGACTCGGTGGACTGGGAACACGAGCGGTTCACGATGGACGAAGGGCTCTCAGCGGCCGTCCGTGAGGTGTTTGTATCGCTCTACGAGCAGGGGCTCATCTACCGGGGCAAGCGGCTGGTCAACTGGGACCCGGTACTGCACACCGCCCTGTCCGATCTCGAGGTGGTGTCGGAAGAAGAGCGCGGGCATCTGTGGCACCTTCGCTACCCGCTGGCCGATGCGGATGGCCAGCAGGAATTTCTGGTCGTCGCTACGACCCGCCCCGAAACGATGCTGGGCGACACGGCCGTGGCGGTGCACCCCGACGACGAGCGCTACCAGCATCTGATCGGAAAACACATCGCGCTGCCGCTCAGCGACCGAACAATCCCCATCATTGCCGACAGCTACGTTGACCCGGCGTTTGGTACCGGTTGCGTAAAGATCACGCCCGCTCATGATTTTAACGACTACCAGATGGGCCAGCGTCATCAGCTCCCGCTGATCAATATTTTTACCCCTGAGGCGGCGATCAACGACAACGGGCCCGAAGCCTATCGGGGCCTGGACCGGATGGAGGCCCGCCAGCGCATCGTCGCCGACCTCGAGGCTGCTGGCCTGCTCGAAAAGACCGAGGACCATACGCTGACGGTGCCCCGCGGCGACCGTTCCGGCGCGGTGCTGGAGCCCTACCTCACCGACCAGTGGTACGTGGATCTGACCCGCGACCAGCAGGCTGACGGTCGTCCGGGCGGACTGACCGCAATCACCAATCCGGCGATCGAGGCCGTCCGCAGCGGCGCCGTGCGCTTTGTTCCGAGCAACTGGGACAAAACCTACTACGAGTGGCTCAACAATATTCAGGACTGGTGCATCAGCCGGCAGCTCTGGTGGGGACACCGCATTCCGGCCTGGTATGACGACGCCGGGCACGTCTACGTTGGACGCAGCGAGGCGGAGGTTCGGGAGGCTCACGACCTCGGCGATCGGCCGCTAAAGCAGGATGAAGATGTCCTGGACACCTGGTTCTCCTCCGGGCTCTGGCCGTTTTCCACGCTGGGCTGGCCGGAGCAGACCGACCGGCTCGAGCGGTTTTATCCCGGCAACGTGCTGGTCACGGGCTTCGATATCATCTTTTTCTGGGTCGCCCGGATGATCATGTTCGGCCTGAAATTTATGGGCGACGTGCCGTTCCGCGAGGTCTACATCACTGGCCTTATCCGGGACTACCAGGGCCAGAAGATGTCCAAGTCCAAGGGCAACGTGCTGGATCCGCTGGATCTTATCGACGGCATCGACCTGGACGCCCTGCTGGAAAAGCGCACCAGCGGCCTGATGCAGCCGCAGATGGCGGCCAAGATCGAAAAGGCCACGCGCAAGGAGTTCCCCAACGGGATCCAGGCCTACGGAACGGACGCGTTGCGCTTCACCTTCGCGGCTTTGGCGACCCACGGTCGGGACATTCGATTCGACACCGGTCGCATCGAGGGCTACCGAAACTTCTGCAACAAGATCTGGAACGCGGCTCGCTACGTTCTCATGAACGTGGAGAACGAGACGGTCGAACGACAGCCGGAACAGGCCACGATCTTTGATCAGTGGATCGTCTCGCGCCTGAATCATGCCGCGGATCGGGTCAACCAGGACCTGAAGCGCTATCGCTTCGACCTCGCGTCGGCCGCGATCTACGAGTTCATCTGGCACGAATACTGCGACTGGTATCTCGAGCTGACCAAACCGATTCTGACGGCCGACGCGCATCCGTCCGCGGCGCACACTCGCTACACGCTGCTCTCCGTGCTGGAAGAGCTGCTGAAGCTGATCCATCCGCTGATGCCGTTTATTTCGGAAGAAATCTGGCAGCGGGTCGCGCCATTGCTTTCGATCTCCGGCACAACCATCTCAACCCAGGCCTTCCCCCACGTCAGCGCTGACCGGGATCACCCTGAGGCGGAGCAGGAGGTCGCCTGGCTGCAGCAGCTGCTGCTGGGGCTGCGGCAAATCCGCGGCGAGATGAACATCGCCCCCCGCAAATCTCTGTCTCTGCTGCTGGAAGACGGCAGCGATCAGGACCGAAGCTTGTTCGGAAAACACGCGGAGATGCTCCAGGCGCTGGGCTCACTGGGCGACTGCCGCTGGCTTGACGCGGGAGAGCAGGCGCCGGCCTCAGCCTTCGCGAGCGCTGGCGAGCTCAAGCTGCACGTCCCGCTGGCCGGCATCATCGATCCCAAAGAGGAGCTGGCGCGGCTCAACAAAGAGCTGGAGCGGAAGGGTCAGGAGATCCAGCGCCTGAGCGGCAAGCTGTCGAACGAGAAGTTTGTCGCCAACGCACCGGCGGACGTGGTCGCCAAAGCGCGCGATCAGCTCGCGGCGGCGGAGTCAGAGCATCAGGACCTGAACGCGCAGATCGAGCGCCTCAGGGACCTCTAGTGCCCTGAGGACTTGCCGGGCCGGAAAGCTTCATGGCCATGATCAGCGCGTCCTCGCGGCCCTGCGCGGCCGGGTAGTAGTTGGGGCGACGCCCGACCACCGAAAATCCGCGTTCCTCGTAAACGTCGACTGCGCGCGTGTTGCTGGGTCGGACCTCCAGAAAGATGGTCCGGCAGTGGTGCCATCGCCCGACGTTAATCAAACGATTCAACAGCGCCAGCCCGTAGCCGAGTCCTCGGTACGCCTCCGCCATACAGAGGTTGAGCACGTGCGCCTCCCCGCCGCCGGCCGACAGGATGCCATAGCCGATCACAGCCCCACCCTGCTCGGCCACCCAGCACGAATAGCCCACGCGCAGACAGTCTTCGAAAATTCCCTGCGACCAGGGAAAGGGATAGGCCTGAGACTCGATCGGCAGCACCGCAGCGATATCACGCTCCACCATGGGGCGTATCTCCATGGCCGGCGCGTCGAGGACCGCACTCACGACTGCCGGGCCATCCAGCCTTTCAGGTGCTGCCAGGCGACGCGCTTCAAACCAGCGTCTGCGAGCATCGCAGGCACCGACGGAAGCAGGAGCACGCCACCGGCCGGGGCGAGGGGACGCTGGGTGAACCACAGCACCTGGCCCTCGAGTTCCGGCGGCTCTTCCGCAACCAGGTAGACCGTAAAGCGGTCGTGCGAAAACCCCGTCGCGCCGAGGATTTTCCCGAGCAGCTGCGGACCGGGTTCAGCCGCAGCAAGGTCGAAAGGATCGTCGAGGTCCCAGTCGAGCAGAACGGTCGCGAGGTGATCCGTCGCCAGCTGCAGAAGCCTGGGTTCGCCGCCCGCACTCGCCGCGCGGGGCGAGGCGCTGACGTCGCGCGAGCGTCGCTGCCAGCGAGGCAGCTCTAGCGCTGTCAGGCACTGCTGCTGACGGGCAGACAGTTTCAGAGCGAACCCTCGAGCTCACCCAGAAAGCGATCGATGACCTGATCGAGCGCCAGAGAAAAGGCGGAGGCGGTATCGACCATCAGGTCGGATTCTGCGTTCACCTGCTCGCGATAGCTGCCTCGAAAAATGGCTTCCCCTTCGGAGAAACCGGTAAACAGAATTACGTCGACGTCGATCACCGCTGAGGCGACGCCAGCATCGACCACCCGGTCAAATTCACGGATGCGGGTCCGCAGCCGATAGTTGACGTCACTGGACAATCCTTCGGTGATGGAAACGGCCGCGTTGGCCAGCCGCAGTCGCTCGATCAGCCGACGCTGCAGCAGCTGCGGCGGCGGCTCCTCCCAGAAATGATAGTAGTAGCGCCGGACCTCAACGTGATCTTCGTCTTCGCTGTAAAGGATGCCACGCTGGCGTCGAATCCCCGCGGCGCGAGGCACCTCGATCATCAGCCGTCCGTCGATCGGCGGCGCATCAAACACCAAAGTCGGCTCCGGCAGATTACCGAGACGATAGAAACTGTCCTCGGGCACCGGGGTCGAGCTGCACCCGGCCAGCCCGACAAACACCACCATCGCCAGCAGCGGTCGCGTCATGCGTATCACTCTGCTCACCGTGGGCTTGCTCCCGTATCGTCGGCTTCCGGCGAAAACAGCAGCCGGTTTGGACTGCGGCGAATCGCGCGCGCAAACTCATTCAGATTTCGGCTCGCCTCGTCCAGATTGAACGTGATGGAATCCAGGCGCTGAGACAGGAGCAGCACCGAGGTTTCGAGCTCGGTGACGGTGCCGGAGATTCCCTCGCGGTTGTCGCTGGCGATCGCCCCGAGATCCGCGATCAGCTGCTTGAGCTCGCTGCGGGCCTCGGCGAGCTCACCAACCAGCAGCTGAGCGTCAGCGGAGGTCTGACTGAAGTTGCTCAGAATCGTGCTGACGTTGTTCAGGTTGTCCTGGCCCATCAGGGTCTTCAGCGATTCAGCCGAGTCGTTCAGGCGCGCCAGCAGTTCGCTGACGTCGTCCACCAGTTCAGGCGTCGACGACTCCAGGTTGGCCGTGATGGTGTCGACCCGGGTTGCCAAAAGCTCAAGCAGGGGCTCTACGTGCGACTCGGTCAGGTCGGACACGTCGTCGGCCAGCGCGTTCAGCGAACCAAAGATGTCCGACGCCTCGCGGCCGGTAATCTCGGAGTCAGGATTGAGCAGCTGATCCGATTCACCCTGGTTGAGCACGATAAACACGTCGGACAGGAGACCCGAGGTGGCGATTGCGGCGACGCTGTCCGACGGGATCGGCCAGCCCTCCTCCACCGTAAAGTCGATCCGAAAGGTCGTTTGTCCCCCGTCGCGCTGCGGCGTGATGGACTCGATCTGACCGATCCGATAGCCCTCAAAATAGACCGGCGTACCGTAGCGGAGACCGGCTACCTGCTGATAAAACGTGTGGTAGCTGTCGCTGGCCCCGCTGCGGCCGGTGAGCTGGTACAGCACCACAAACAGCAGCGACATGGCCGCCAGCACAACCGCTCCGGCCAGCACATAATTGACGTTATCTCGTTTCACAAACTTCGCTTGGCCCCAATGGTGTTTTCTGTGATCATCTTCATCACCCGCCGCGCCCGGCGTGCCCCTTCAGTAGGTCAGACATACTCTTCTTCGGTCAGGCGCCGCAGGTACTCCTCCGCATCCACCTTGACGTCCCGCGGGCGGCGGTTCAGCAGATCCTGCACCCGCTCGAGCTTGCTGCTCTTGACCTCTTCCACCGTGCCCGTCAGGAGTACCTTTCCCTGATCCAGCACGGTGATCTTGTCCGCGATTTTAAACGCGCTGTCCAGCTCGTGAGTGACGACCACCATGGACATGCGCATCGCGTCGCGAAGCTGCAGGATGAGGTCATCGAGCTCCGCGGCAACCACCGGGTCCAGGCCCGCGGACGGCTCGTCAAAAAACAGCAGCTTCGGGTCCATCACGATCGCCCGGGCCAGGGCCGCCCGCTTGATCATGCCGCCCGACAGCTGAGACGGCATCAGATCCTGAAAGCCGCCGAGGTTCACCACCTCCAGCTTGAGGCGCGACATGATCCGAATGGTGTTCTCATCCAGCTCCGTATGCTCGCGCAGCGGCAGCGCAACGTTTTCGCCGACCGACATGGAGGTGAACAGCGCGCCACCCTGAAAGGACACGCCCAGCTCTTTGCGCAGCGCCTGAAATTCCTGAGCGCTGATCTGGGTGATGTCCTGATCAAGCAGTCTGATCGTCCCGGCCGTGGGCTTGTAGAGGCCGAGCAGGTGCCAGAGCAGCGTGCTCTTGCCCGATCCGCTCCCGCCCATGATCACGCGGATCTCTCCGGCCGACATTTTTAGATCCACGCCGTCGAGGATCTTGCGGCGACCATAGTGGGTGACCAGGCCCTCGACTTCGATGACCGGTGGCGCCTGATCGCTCATCGGTTCAGGAAAAAGGTAAAGATCATGTCGGCGATGACGATCCAGCTGATGGCCATCACCACCGACTGCGTGGTCGCCCGGCCGACGCCCTCGGCACCGCCTTTGACGTTGAATCCAGAGCTGACGCCCACCAGCGCCACAATCGCCCCAAAGACGAGCGACTTGGCCAGCCCCTGCAGCACGTCGCCGGCCGTGAGCGAGTCGACGCTGGCCACCAGGTAAGCCCACAGCGACACGTCGAGATTGGGCAGACTGTAGACGGCGCCACCAAAGATGGCCGCCGCGTCAGCAAGCACGGTCAGCGTAGGCACCATGATCAGCAGCGCCACCAGCGGCGGCACGACCAGGTAGCGAACCGGCATGATCCCGATCACCCGCAGCGCATCCACCTCCTGCGACACCACCATGGACCCAATCCGGGCGGCTAGCGCAGACGCGGTCCGCCCGGCGACCAGAATGCCGGTGATCAGCGGCCCGAACTCCCGAGTCACGCCGATCGCAATGGCCAGGATCACCTGTGATTCGGCGCCAAAATTTTTCAGAGCGTAGATCGTCTGGATCGCCAGGCTCACGCCGATGGCAAACGACAGCACCATCACAATCGGGATGGCCTGCACGCCGGTTTCCACCATCTGGCTGGCCAGCGGCGCCATCTTCACCGGCTGGCCTCGGCGCCGACCGAACAATATCCAGTAGAAGCTCTCGACGAGCAGTGCGCCCATGTACCCGAAGTTGCTGACCGTTTTCAGCACCCCTTGGCTCATGGCGTTCGCGGCTTTTTCCAGCACGGAGGGTCGTCTCAGCCGGCCGCCTGTACATCGGCGTAGATGGGAAACACCTGATCCAGCCGGGCGAGCTCCAGCACCGCCTTGACCGCACTGCTGATCGACACCAGGCCAAACTTGGCGCCTTTGGACTTGGCGGTCTGATAGCCTTCGACCAGCGCCGCAATGCCGGAACTGTCGATGTAGCTCACCTGCTCGAGCTCAACCAGCACGGCGTTGTTCTTGCCCAGCGCGTCCAGGATTGCACCGCGCACTTCCGACGACCAGGACAGGTCCACCTCACCGCTGACGGCTACGATCAGATACTCCCCCTGCTCCCTCGCTTCACATCCGTTCATGACGGCTCTCGCTCAATGGTTTTCGTCATTTTCAAAACGTTGCCGGACCCATCGGTGGGACAGCTGAAGGACCATTCGTCCATCACGGAGTCGATGAAATTGATCCCCAGCCCACCCGGCCGACATTCACTCAAATCCCTGGGTTTGATGCAAGCTGGGTCGACCGGCGGGGCGTTGTCCCGGAGGTGGAACGCCAGCTTGTCCCTTTGGCGGGTTACGCGCAGGCGGATTTCGCCATCCTTCTGGCCCCCATAGCCGTGGCGGATGATGTTGCTGACCGCTTCGTCGATCACCAGCTTGAGCTTGTGAACCTGCGAATCGGAGCAACCTGAGCCCTCCGCAACTTCCGCCACCGCCCGGCGCACGTCCTTGAGGCGCGTCGGGCAGGAATGAAACGTCAGATCGAGCAGCGTATCCATGATCAGCCGCCGCCGTCGACCACAAGCAGCGTGGTGTCGTCGTTCAGCTGCCGCTGGCGAAGCTGGCCGACGATCCTGCCCAGGCGAGACTTGGCCGGACCATGCGCCTGCGACGCGATCAGCGCCTTGAGCCCGGCTTCTTCAAGCATATTGCCGTCGTCCCCGCGGGCCTCGGTGACGCCGTCGGAGTAGAAAAACATGGTTCCGTCGTCGAGCGACACCTGCTCATTGGCGTAGCCCGACTGCGGGATAATCGCGAGCGGCGGCGCACCGGCAGGGAAGGTCTGCTGGCCGCCGTCAGCCGTGTGCAGGATCGGCGGCGGGAAGCCCGCGTTTGACCAGGTCAGGGTGCGTTCACTCGGATCGAGGTAACCCGCCGCAGCACAGATGAACATGCCGTCGCTGACCGTGGACAGCAGCTCGTTGTTGACCTGCGCCAGCCACTGTCCCGGCGCCTGACCGGCCTTGCCGATCCAGCGAAGCAGGCTGGTCGTGCGCACCATCAGCAGCGCAGCGTTCATGCCTTTGCCCGAGACGTCGCCCACCGCAAAGCCGATGCGGCCGTCCGGCAGCTCAAAAAAGTCGAAGAAGTCGCCGGACACCTCCCGCGCCGGGAGGTTGATCCCCTGAACCGGAAAAGGGGCCGGCCGTCGTCGCGGCAGCAGCGAGCGCTGCAGCCGGCGGGCCATAAACAGCTCCTTTTTGATGCGCTTTTGCTCGAGTAGATTCGACGCCAGCCGGGCATTGTTGATCGCCAGCGCGGTCGGCGAGGCCAGCACCCGCAGGGTCTCCTGGTCGTGGTCGCCGAACAGGCCGCCGTCGAGCTTGTTGAGCACCTGCAGCACACCGATGACCCCGCCCGACGTCCGCAGCGGGGTGCACAGAATCGAGCGGGTCCGAAAGCCGGTTCTGGCGTCGACGTTGCCGGCGAAGTCCGGATCCTGGCTGACGTCCCGCACCAGCTGGCACATGTTTTCCTTGGCCGCGCGACCCACGATGCCCTGACCCATATTGATGCGCAGCCCCGTGACGTCCACGGGACCGGCGCAGGCGCGGCATTCGAGATCGCCCGATTGCGTGTCCACCAGAAACACTGAGGCGGCCTCGGCATTCATGTAGCCCGAGATGCGCTCGACGGCCCGGTCGAGGGTCGCAGCAATATCGATGGACTGCGCGAACTCCTGCCCCAGCTCTACCAGCAGGTCCAGATCGGACAGCGCCCGCACCGGCGCCTCGTCCAGCGCCCGGCTGATCGCTTCACTCACGGCCGTCACCGCCGGCCGCCGCGTCGCGATCCCCGGCGCCGAGCGAATCATCGTTGGCGGCGCGATCGCGCCGTCGGGCCTGCAGCGGAGTTGCCGACCCCTCGGCACCAGCGTCGGGTTGCTCGCGCTCCCGTTCGCGTCGCTGCCGGATCATGTGGCGAAGTCGTTTACGTCGGGAGCGGCCTTTCAGCGTCAGCACCGGGCCGGAGGCCGCATAGAGGTAGGCCATGGTGAAAAGAAGCTTCGGCGGATCCAGGGCCAGCAGCACCAGCATTATCACCACCACAAAGATCCACAGAAACGGGACCCTTGCAGGCCAGGACTTGAAGCTGTAGTAACGCACGTTGCTCACCATCAGCAGCGCGGCGGCGAGCGTTACAATCAGGGTTGGCGCCTGCAGGTCGGCGCCGGTCACACCTTCGCTTTCACAGATCCAGACCCCGGTGACCAGCAGGGCAGCGGCCGCGGGGGATGCAATCCCCTGGAAGAAGCGCTTGTCGGCCACTCCCGCCTGCGCGTTGAAGCGCGCCAGGCGCAGAGCGGCACAGGCGGCAAACAGGAACGAGACGAGCCAACCCACCTTAGCCCAGAGTGCACCCCACTCGGCCATTGCCGCCAGCGACCACAGATAAACCAGCAGCGCCGGCGCGAGCCCGAAGCACACCAGGTCGGACATGCTGTCATACTGCACGCCAAACTCCGACTGCGTATTGGTGAGCCGCGCAATACGGCCGTCCAGGCCGTCGAGCACAGCAGCGATGATCAGCGCTTCGCAGGCGTCGCCAAACCGGCCGTTCATGGCCGCCACAATCGCGTAGAAACCGGCAAACAGGGCGCCCGTGGTCAGGAGATTGGGCAGCAGATAGATGCCGCGGTGGGGTTTACCCACCCCGTTGTCTGGGCCGCCTGAGGCGGGCTGGCTTTGCGGGTCGCTCACTGTCTTGGGGAATTCACGGCAGCGCTCAGAACCCGCTATTTTAGCAGCGTTCGCTGACTTAAGGCCGCAAACCGCCGATGGGCAGGCTTTTTTACCCGGAAACTGAGGCGCATAATGCGGGTATCGGTAGCAAAAGGTGCGCGCTATGAACGCAAAAACGCGACAGATCGGCCGGAAATTCCACCGCAGGTGGTTAGTGGGTCTTGCTCCAGCCCTCGCGCTGGCTCTGACTCTGACTTTGGGCAGCAGTTTCGGGGCGCAGGCGGCAGAGCGCGTTTACAAGTGGACCGACGAAAACGGCACGGTCCACTTCACCTCAACACCACCGCCGGGCAGTCAGGCGGAGCGTGTCAAGCTGCGGAAAGCCCCGCCGGCCCCGCCCAGCAATGATTCCACGAGCGCCTCCGCGTCCCAGGGCGAGCTCTATGCCGAGTCAGACCAACCTGACAACAGCGCCATCGAGGAAGAAAACCGCCGAATTCAGTGCCAGAAAGGCCGCAACATGATCGCGCAGATCGAGCCACGACCGCGCGTCTTCCGCGTTGAGGAGGACGGCAGTCGAACCTACCTGCTCGATGAGGAACGCGAGGAGCTGCTTACCGAGGCGCGCGACCTTGTCGCGGAGCACTGCGACTCGTGAGACGTCGCCGGCGCAGCGTCGCCAAACCCATCATGCTGCTGCTGCTCCTGGGCGGCGTCGCGATGGCGGGCTTCTGGTACTACCAGCCGCAGCAGCGGCCGGATTGGGTGACCGAAAGCCTGCCGATCGCGCCGAAGTCGAAGGTTGCCCTGTACCGCTGGAAAGACGAGCGCGGGGAGTGGGTGGTGAGCGATCAGAAACCGGCGGACGGCGTCGAGTTCGAACGGGTTGAAATCCGCAACGACGTCAACGTGATGCCCTCAAACGGGAATTAGTCGCTGTAAAAAAGCCATCGATGGCTTTTTTTGACGACCGGTTAGTGCAGGATGCCGGGCATACAGAGCCGGAACCGGGGGATCGTCAGCTGGAACTCCCGACCCGCATCGTCAACCAGCACATAGTGACCTTCCATCGTCCCGACCGGCGACTCCAAGATCGCACCGCTCGAGTAGCGGAAGGCGCCGCCCGCCTCGATCACCGGCTGCTGGCCGACCACGCCCTCACCTACCACCTCCTCAACCCGGCCGGAACCGTGGGTGATCAGCCAGTAGCGGGACATCAGCTGCACCCGCATATGGCTCTGGTTGGCCACTTCGATCTGATAGGAAAAGACGTAGCGTTCGGCATCAGGGTCCGACTGGTCTGCCAGATAAAGCGGCTTGGCGCTGACCTTCAGGTCGGTTTCGTTCATGGCGCTACCGCATTGGCGATCGTGACAAAGTCTTCGGGCGCCAGCTGCTCCGGTCGCAGCGTCGGGTCGATACCCATCGCCAGGAGCTCTGAGCCGGCAAGATGGGACCGCAGCGAATTTCCCAGCTGCTTGCGTCGCTGGGCAAAAGCGCTGCTGACGATGCGGGAAAACACCTCGTAGCTCCGCGCGCGCGCCGGCAGCTCGTCGTGGGGCGTCAGCCGGACCAACGCGGAATGAACCTTGGGCGCCGGCACGAACGCGCCGGGGGCCACCGTGAATAAACTGCGCACCCGGCAATGATACTGCAACATGACGCTCAGTCGACCGTAGACCCGGCTGCCCGGCTCAGCGGCCATCCGCTGCACCACCTCGAGCTGAAGTAGAAAATGTGCATCCCGCATCTGGTCGAGCTGGGCCAGGCAGTGAAACAGCAGCGGGCTCGATATGTTGTAAGGCAGGTTTCCGACCACCCGGTAGGGACCCTGCCCGAGCTCCGCAAAGCGCACGTTCAGCGCGTCACCCTCAACGATTCGGGCATCGCTAAAGGCCGGATCCGACGATAGCTCGGCCACGAGGTCCCGATCGATTTCCAACACCGTGAGCCGGGCGCCCGCGGCCATGATCGGCCGGCTGATGGCGCCGTGTCCGGGCCCGATCTCGAGCAGCTGCTGATCGGCCTCCGGGGCGATTGCGCCCACGATCTTGTCGATGACGTTCGGGTCGTGGAGGAAGTTCTGGCCGAAGCGGCGCCGGGCCCGCATCAGCTCGCCATGGTCACGGCCGTGGCGAGCGCGGCCTCGAGGCTTCCGGGATCCGCGATGCCCCGGCCGGCAATGTCGAGCGCCGTGCCGTGATCCACCGATGTCCGCACCACCGGCAGGCCGAGAGTCACGTTCACCGCGCCCCCAAAGCCCACATATTTCAGCACCGGCAACCCCTGGTCGTGATACATCGCCAGCACCACGTCGTGCTGCTCGAGAACCCGTGGCGTAAAGGCGGTGTCCGCTGGCAGCGGTCCGGTGAGGCGCATTCCCGCAGCGCGCAGCGAATCGACGGTCGGCGTGATGATGTCGCGCTCCTCGCTCCCCAGGTGCCCGCCCTCGCCGGCGTGGGGATTCAGGCCGCAAACCGCGATGGCCGGTTTGGCGATGCCGAACCGCTGTTTAAGTCCTTGTTCAATGATCTTCAGGGTCTCGCTCAGCATCGAGCGGTCGATTGCTTCGGAGACCCGGGACAGCGGCAGGTGGGTTGTGGCGAGCGCCACCCGTAGCTCACCCGCCGCGAGCAGCATCACCACCCGTCGGGTGTTCGAACGCTGGGCGAGAAACTCGGTGTGGCCGGTAAACGCGATGCCCGCGTCGTTAATCACCCCCTTGTGCACCGGGCAGGTGACCATCGCGGCAAACTCGCCGGCGGCGCAGCCGTCAAAAGCGCGCTCGAGCATTTCGACCACCGCAGGCGAGTTGCGGGCGTTGAGGGTGCCCGGCTGGACCGGTGCCGCCGTCGGAACGTCGAGCAGCTGCCGCGCGGCGGCTTGACCCGCCTGGTAGGGCGTCAGCTGAAGGGGGCGGCCGAGACTGTCAGCGGCCTCCTGGAGCGCAGCGCCGCTGCCGACAAACACGAGCGGCAGGTCGACGCTGCCTTCCGCCAACCGCACACACAGTTCGGGCCCGATGCCGGCCGGGTCACCGACGGTGACCGCTATGGGTTTCACGTTATCCGCCTAAATGCGGTATTCGATGTAGGCTTCGTCGCGGAGCTCGCGCTCCCACAGGCGGAACTCTTCCTCAGCCTTCAGGCGCCGCAGCGCCTCCCGGGCCTGACCCCGCTGGATGTCGACCGTTCGATCCTGCTCCCGGACGCCCTCTTTCTGGAGAATGTGCCAGCCGGCGACCGACTGAAACGGCTGGCTGATTTCACCGTCGGCCAGCGAGTCGAGCACGCCCTGGACCCGGTCACCGAAGGTGCCAGGTACAAACCACCCCATGTCGCCGCCGAGGTTGGCGGAGCTGGTGTCGTCCGAATACTGCCGGGCCAGCTCCGAGAAGTCGGCACCGCCCGTCACCCGCTCGTGGATGTCGGTGATGGTATCCAGCGCCTCCTCCTGGGTCACCAGCTCCGAAGTTTCAACCATGATGTGCCGGGCCTTGATCTCGGTCACCATGTTCATGGTCTGAGCGCGATAGTCCGCAACCCTGAACAGGTGGAACCCTGAGGCATCGCGGATCGGCCGGGTGTAATCACCCTTCTGCATCGCCCCAAGCTCCTGAGCCAGCATGGTCGGAACCTGGTTCGCCGGACGCCAGCCCAGGTCGCCGCCCTGCAGGGCTTGCGGCCCGTCGCTGTGGGTGATCGCGAGCGTCGAGAAATCGGCGCCTTCCCCGAGCTCACCGTGCAGCGTGTCGGCCTTGTCGCGCGCCTCCTGAACCTGGGTCGGGGATGCCCCCTCCGGCAGGCCGATCAGGATGTGCGACAGGCGGAACTCACCCTCCGGTCCGTCCTGATTCTCCAGGAACAGATCGATCTCACCTTCCGTGATGTTGACCCGGCTGTTGGAGACGCGGCGCTCCAGCTGCTGGGTGATCAGCTCGTCGCGCATGTCCTCGCGAAACCGCTGCCAGCTCAAGCCGTCGGCAACGATGGTCCGGCGCATCTGTTCCTGGGTGATGCCCGACTGCTGGGCCACCCGCGCAATCGCCTGGTCCACCTCCTGGTCGCTGACCCGTACGCCGGTCTGCCGGGCGTTCTGCAGCTTGAGCCTGATCAGCGCGAGCTGGCTCAGGATCTGCCGCTCCAGCGTGCTGCGCGGCGGCAGGGGCTGACCCGAAGCGTTGAACTGTTTGACCACGTTGGCGACCGAGCGGTCCAGCTCGGTGCGAACGATCACCTCGTCTTCGACCACAGCGACGATGCGCTCCAGGGGTTCAGCGCCGACGCCGAGGCTGGCCAGCAGGCCGGTGGCGGCGAGCAGCGATATCAAAGCGTTAGAAAGCGGTCGGTTCATTGTCATAGCGATAACCTGCAATAGCTTGTTCCAGCACCCTGCCGGTGCCGCGACCCAGGGAGCCCAGGCCTTTGAGTTCCAGTTCGAAATATAGGGCGTTCCGATAGTCGCCGTCCAAAGTCCTCACAAAACGCCGCAGCATCAGGCGCGTCGCCCAGCAGCAGCTCTGATATTCGAAGCCCGCCAGCCCTTCCAGCAACGCCTCGTCCTGGAAGGAGTAGTTGGCCCGCCCCAGCACCGCCCAGCGGTCGTTGAGGGGCCACCAGGCTGAGATGTCTACCTGGTCTACCACCTGCGACCGCTGCCGATAGGCAAAGTTCAGCAGCCGGCCCTCGGCTCCGCGGTAGCGGACGCTGAGCTGCCGCTGCTGCAGCCGGTCGTTCCCGACGAGCGGCTCGGGCTCGTACTGCAGCCCCAGCACCACCCGCCAGTTGTTGCTCGGCCGCCAGGTCAGCTCACCCACCAGGGGTGAGGTGTCCCGATCGTCGGTTGCAGTACCCGCCAAGCCAACCCGTCGATCGCGAAAATGTACGATGGTACCGACGCTGGCCTCAAGCACGTCCCGGCCGCCGTCCAGCAGCCGGGTAGTGACCGCAAGGGTCAGCTGGCTGGCGTCACCCTGGCGATCGGCGCCCGAAAAGCGGTTATACCTGAAAAGCTGCCCAAAACTGAAGGTTAGATCGCGGGTATCGAAGGTCGGAATTTCGCCCTGTTCCTCGAAGGGTACGTACAGAAGGTAAAAGCGCGGCTCCAGCGTCTGGGTGAAGCGTCCGCCGCTGCGCTCCAGAAACAGCCTGCCGTCGAGCTCTGCAATCGGCGTGGTGCGGGACGGCGAGTCGTCCAGATCCCCGGCCCTACTGTCCAGCCGATACTGCGTATGGCGAACGCTTAAGGTAGGTTCGAGCATCCACGCAGCGCCGGCAAACGTGCGCGAAACGCGGGGCATCAGGTCGAGCCGCCAACCCTCGTCACCGACATCCCGGTCGAAGGCCACCAGCTCGGTATCCACCTCCAGTCGCGTTGCGCCCAGCGGCAGGTCGAGCTGATAGTTGAGCCGCGGCAGCCGGGAATAGGGCTCGGCGGTGGCGGCCAGCGTATCGTCCACGCTGGTGTAGTCGTCAACCGCCAGCGAGGCGTTCCAGTAGCGGCCGGCGGTGCTGAGCTGCGCGAGGGAGCGCAGGAAGCTGCGCGAGTTGGCCGCCAGGCTGTTGCCCAGATCCTCGAAGTATCGATCGTCCGAGACGTGGTTGAGATCGACGAAAAGCGACCACCGGTCGCCGAGGCGGCCGGCGTGCTGCAGCCAGCTGTAGCTGCGCCGCTGCCCGGTTCGATCATCGTCCGGCAGCACCTCAAACCCCAGCTCCCCCTGCGACCGCTGCCCCAGGTAGCGGTACTCACCCATGAGCATCGGGCCCCGATCGGTGATCAGCCGCGGCGTCAGCGTCAGGTCGCGCTCCGGCGCCAGATTGAAGTAGTAGGGAATCGAGGCGTCCAGCCCATCGTCGTTAGAACCCCCGATCGCCGGCAGCAGAAAGCCCGACTGGCGGCGGTCGTCCAGCGGAAACGCCGCGTAGGGGAGATAAAGCAGCGGCACCGACTTGAAGCGCAAGGTCAGCGCGCGAGCCGTCCCGCGGCCGGCCTCGTGGTCCAGCGACATGCGGTCCGCGCTGATCTGCCAGTCGCTGACGCCCGTCGGGCAGGTGGTGAACGTGACAGCCTCAAGGTCGGTGCGGGCCTCGCCGAACCGCTGCGCGCTGTCGGCGCTGCCGCGTCCGGCACCGCGCCCGAGCCAGTAGTCCAGCAGGTTGATGTCGACCTCGCGGCCGCTCAGGTCGAGCTCCGCCCGC